>NZ_LQPH01000155.1 GCF_002102255.1 Mycobacterium nebraskense | reverse complement strand
ACTTCACTATGCAGAACGTTTGCGCATTCATACCCTGACTCGACCTTTCGTCCTTGACCACCTCGTCCACGATGATCGCGCAGCCAATTCGGTTGCTGGCGCTGCCCCGCGTAACAATGTTGACGCGCGTCGAGGGAGCGGAGGGTGTCCAGCGCAACCGCGCGTTGGTTGCTCGCCGCCGCTGGACACTCGCGTCCAAGTAGCTGGCGTTGGCTAGCGTCGGCGGCGGACCATAAACCTGGTAAACCACGCGCTTGGGATCGAGCGGCTTGATCTCATCGGCGACGCCACTGGTCATCGTCTGATCGTCGTGGACGCCGAAAAAGGTGCGAAGCCGCAGTACGCAGAAGCCCGCTACCGCCACCACAAGCACGATGACCAGGACGATCCACATTTTCTTCATCGCGGCGCCAAGGTGAATCCTCCCCAGCCAACCATCTCCCGCTAGTTGGGCGCCCCACCGCCCATTCGACTGGATCGGTCACAGCCAATTGGACCGCAGCGCGGCTAGTTCGCCGACCAGGAGATCGGCAACGACAAATAGCCTCGGATCGGGCCCGACCGCAGGCGCTGCGCGCGGCCCAAGTCGACTTCCCAGTTGGGCACGCGGGCCAGCAAGGCGCGCAACGCGATCCGGGCCTCCATCCGGGCCAAGGACGCACCGAGACAGAAGTGAATGCCTCGGCCGAATGCCACTTGGTGTTCGGGTTTGCGCCCGATGTCAAACACGTCGGGATCAGCGAACACGCGTTCGTCACGATTAGCCGAGCCGAACAACAACAGCACCGAATCACCCGCCGACATTGTGACGCCATGCACTGTCACGTCGCGGGTCAACGTTCGCGAAAGTCCTTGAGCCGGTGAGTCATACCGCAGCAGCTCCTCAACAGCTGCCCCGAGCAAGCTCTCATCGCCAGCCAGCCGGTGGCGGGTGTCGCGATAGTCGGCCAGTACCACCGCGGCGTTGGCCAGCAGATTCGACGTCGTCTCATGACCGGCGATCAGCAGCAGCAGGCAAAAGCCAAGCAGTTCGTCGTCACTAAGGTGCTTTCCGTCGATCTCGGCACACACCAACGCTGACATCAAATCGTCGCGCGGTTGGCCGCGGCGGTCGGCGAGGAAATCGGTGAAGTAGCCATAGATCGCGGCCGCGGCTGCCAAAGCCTCGCCGGTCTCGCCGTGGGTGGGATTGGACTGCACCAACGCGTTCGACCATCGCCGAAATTGTGTACGGTCCTCGCGCGGCACACCGAGCAAATCAGCGATCACCATCGCTGGTAGTACAGCTGCGAAGTCGGCGACGAAATCGGCCGAACTGGCTTCCTGGATCAGGCCGGCCGTCAACTGATCAGCGAGGTCCTCGATCGCGCACGTCAGCGCCGCGATTCGTCGCGGGGTGAAGGCCTTGCTAACCAATGCCCGCAGCTGATCGTGTCGCGGGGGATCCATCAAAATCATCATCGGCAGCAGCGATTCGCGAAAAGTCGAGCCCGGTGGAGTCGGAAATACTCCGTCGACCGACGAGTAGCTGTGATGGTCAAGCAGCGCGCTGATGACATCCGCGTGGCGACTAAGTACCCAGGTGTTGGTATCGGCGGCGTGATAGACCGGTGCCGCGTCGCGTAGCTGCCGGTAGACGGGGTAGGGGTCGTCCTGAATTTCCGCGTCAAAGGGATCGTAGCGAAGTTGTACCGTCGACATAGCGTCTCCTGCCACATTGCAGAACGTCGGTTTAGACTGAGAGTTTAAACCGAGGGGAGGACTTTATGCGGAAGATTCCCGCTCAGATTGCCGACCGGTTGCCTGCCGCGGCCGAACTCTTCGCCGAGCGCGGGCTCAACGACACAAAGATCGAAGACGTCGCCGCGACCACGGGCATCGCCAAGGCCACGCTCTACTACTACTTCGCCGGCAAAGAAGAAATACTCGCCTTCCTCCTCGAAGACGCCCTACAACACGTCGCGCACGAGGTCACCGCGATCGTCGAGGCAGACGGCGCCGCCGCCCAACGCCTGCACGACGTCATCAGTGCCCAACTGCGCGTGATGGCCCAGCGGCCCGCTGTCTGTCGCGCCCTCATAGGAGAACTGGGCCGCGCCGCCCGCATGCCCGTCATCGCCAACATGATCAGCACTGCCTACTTCGAACCCGTCGAGACCTTGCTTCGCGCGGGCGCTAACGACCGTTCACTCGAGGCTCTCGACAACCCCAGAGCTGCCGCCATCGCGCTATTCGGTGCAGTCACCACCAGCGCACTGACCTACCTAATCACCGACGATACGCTCGACGAAGATCTAATCGCACGAACAATTCACGACGTCGTGTTTACCGGCATACGGCCACGCTAGCTCCCCCCGCAGACCAATCTGCGACCACGCGTGTGCTCGATAGTCAACGACTTTGAGCATTTCTGAACATCTCCTACCGCAACAGCTCACCCCCAGAACGCCCGCGTCCGATGGAGGTTCGCGGCCGGCGAGATCCGGGCACCTGACCAGTGCAGCCAGAACGTCGGACCCGAAAACCGCTAGCCCACCACGGCAATACCGCAGGTTTCGAATACGACCACTCCACCAGCACAGTGCCAACACACGACTTACACACCGCCCCTTGGTGTTTCGTGCACTGTGCAAAGTCTCGATGGTCGTCGCACACCAACCATGCGCCCGCACACGACGGGTCAAGTAGCCCGTGGCCGCGGGCAAAATTAGCGTCAGACGGGGGACTTGCCAGGGCTACGGAGGCGTGGCACAGCCTCGAAGCATCCAGGTCTCGAATGGCTCCGCCGGGCGGCGGCCGCAATAGTCAGATATGGCCAATCCGACCCGCGTCTCGGCAACGTGGGATGTCCACATCGCGATATTCGGTATCGCCGGTGGATCCTCACCCGAAGGCTGTCCCCGACGGCCTTCCGTTGTGTGGGCCACAGCCGCGAACCTCCGCGACCGGGCTTCCTTGGAGGCGCCGGGGGAGACCTCGACGTGATGGACGCTCTACGTCTTGACGTCGGGATCGTCTGTGTCACGCTGCGGGTTGGAAAGTCCTGGCGCGGGTGTATTTGATTGAGCTGCTGGCGGATTCGCCCCAGTCGTGCCAGTACCAGCAGTGCCAGGCGCCTTTTTCGTAGTGGTGTCTGCTTCGGGTTCAATCGGGTCGCGCAGATCGATCATTTCGGTGCCAGCCTGGGGAGATATGGTCTTGGTCGTCCAGGTGGACTTGACCCTCGACGATTTGCCTTTGTGTTCGACGTGTACCTCGATGGCATCGGTTGCACTCGCCCCGCTGGTGAGTGTGAAGTAGACGCGAATCTTGGCTTTGCCGCCATCGAAGTTGATTGGCCCGGCACCAGTTTTGGAACGTCCGATTAATGGCAGCTTGGTGTTGGTGCCAGCTGCCATGAGTTCAACCGAATCGACTTGCGCGGCCCCGCTTCCCTCCTTGGCGAGGACGACTTCCACGAACCCGGTCTTGTCGAATTCGCTTGTCACCGTGATGTTGGCGCGGTTCTGACGGATGTAGAGGACGACCGGCACGCCGATTGCGGCCCCCAACGTGGCGGCGGCAATGATGACGCCCCAAATAATCCAGTCGATGCCGAACATCAGGGACACCCGCACGGAAATGACTGTGCGCCCGTTATGGGGTCCACCTCGATGCCTCTATGACACACCTCGCTGCACCCGACCACCTTGCATTGCAAGAGGCCGTTGAAGAATCGTCTGAGATGGCAGCGGTCGTCGTTGTCCTCCCACACGACCTCATACGGGCCCCTCGACGCAGTGCCCACGCGAAAATCGATCGCACCCTCGTCGTCATTGCGCGTGGCTCGATAGAACGACACCGCTTCAGGGTGACCCGGATCCGGGGTCAACAGGTAGTCACCGTTGACCAGCGGAACCGCCGTGTGCCAGATGGCCGCGATGCGCTCGCCCTGACCCCGCTCAACGATGCCCAGACCTGAGCGCGCCTGAGCCCACGATTCTGCGGTGAAAGACAATACGGTAGGGGTGTGGAGCGACGGATGATCCGCATCCGAGAACACGATATCTTGTAGCGAGGGTTCTTCCGCTAGACGCTGCGCGAGCTCGACACTCTCTTCGTCTTGAGCCAATTCATTTCGCACTCTTGGATCTAGCGGTGGCACGATCCCGGCGAGTTCGAGCACGAATGCTGCCATTGTTGCCGGCCACGCCGGCATGCCTACCCCCGTCATGGCACAAACGATAGGGCGATCGCCGCAGCATGGGGCGCATTTCGGCATTTTCGCAGCGGTGGTCAATTTCATTGATCAACGCTGCGCCCCTCGCGGTCCGCGGTGTCGGCGGACGGTGGCTACGGTCTCCACCTTGTCGTAGGGAGACGTTCCCAGGTCGCTGCTTCGACGAGGCCCACCGTGATGAGGAAGGGCACGAACATGCGTTGTTGGGCTTCGGGTTGGCGGGCCAAAGCAGGCTCCAATCCCCCGGCGGGGGAGCGGCTGCGCAGTAGGACCACAGGCAGGAGCGTTTGCTGGAAACGCCCGCCCGCTCGACCGCTCGCCCGGTTATCGGCCCTAGGAATTGACTCATCGAGTGAATCACAATGCGTTAGTGCCACACTCGCTGCATCACGTCGAAACCGGTTGCAAGAGCGTGCGATGCGTATGGCGGCGGATTATCGGGAATGTATAGTGGCGCTCGACTACGTTGAAGTACAACCGATTGCGCTATATGCGGTAGTTCACTGGTAACCCGCCATATTCGATTCGGTCGTATTGCCGCTTGACAGTGTCGGCGTCGTCTGAAAACTGACCCCGTGTCGACGCGGTGGTTTCTAGGTGCGGTCGCAACACTTCTCTAGATTCT
>NZ_LQPH01000154.1 GCF_002102255.1 Mycobacterium nebraskense | reverse complement strand
CTCGCAGACACCGTCCACAACGAGAACACCCTGCTCACGCTGCCGAACGACCGAACCGACGCAAGATAACGTTGGCGCGCTTGAGTTCTCGGTTTTCCTGCTCAAGCTCTTTGATTCGGGCCGACTCCGCGGTGGAAACCCCAGGGGCGTACCCGTCGTCGATGTCGGCCTGGCGCACCCAGGAGCGCACCGACTCCACGCCGTAGCCGAGCTGGCGCGCCACCCGTGACACCGTTCCCTGCTCGGTGCCCAGCTCGGCTCGCAGGGCACGAACCATCCGCACCGCTGCGGCCTTCTCCTCCGGGCTGTATCGACGCGCCGTGGGCTTCCCCGGCAACTGTTCCTTCGGCATCCCTGCATCCTCGTTTCCAAGGTCAGGAGTCTCCGGGATTTCCAGGGCGATTCAAGACCGAATTGGGGCGGCGAATGGTCACCGAGTTCGACCTGGACCTCTCGGGGCTGGTGCTGGATATGACCAACTTCGCCACCTACATCGACTCGGCCAACGACCGTGCCCCGATCGCCCAGCGCGGCAAGGCCAAACAGAAACGCATGGACCTGCGGCTGGTCGGGTTGGCGCTGGTGGTGACCCGTGACGGCGGCATACCGGTGGTGTCGCACGCCTACCCTGGCGACCGCCCCGACGTCACCCAATTCCCCACGGTGATCGAGGAACTGGTCACCCGGTATCGGCAGTTGAGCGCCTCGGTGGAGTCGTTGACGGTGGTCTACGACGCCGGGCAGAACTCGGCCGACAACCACACCGTCATCGAAGGCTCCGGGCTGGGATTCGTCGGATCATTACCACCGTCGGACCATCCCGCTCTGCTGGCGATACCCCGGGGAACCTACGTCCGCGTCGATGACGACCGCTACCCAGGCCTGACCTGCCTCGACACCGAGGTGACCGCACTCGGGGTGACGCGGCGCGCGGTGCTCACACACTCCCCGACGCTGCACGCGGCGCAGTCACGAGGCTTCGACCAAACCCTCGCGAAAGCACGAAAACGCTTGACCGAACTGCAATCCCGCCTCGCTCGGGGCAAGACCCGGCGGGGCCGCGACGCCGTGCAAGCCGACATCGCCGCGATACTCAAGCCACGCTGGGTGAGCGAAATCCTCTCAGTCACCTTGTCCGGCGAGGACCCCCCGAAGTTCCGGTTGACCTGGCGCACCGAACAGAATGCGCGAAAGAAACTGGAAGACAGGATCTTCGGCAAACGCATCCTGTTCACCAATCGCGACACCTGGAGCGTCGCCGACGTCGTCGCGGCCTACCGTTCCCAATCCGAGGTCGAAGCCGGATTCCGCCAACAGAAAGACACCCACGTCGTCTCGTTCGGACCGATGCACCACTGGACCGACCAGAAAATCCGCGTCCACATCTTCTACAGCGTCCTCGCATTGACCGTCGCCCACCTCATGCGCCGCCACGCCGACCAAGCCGGTCTACACATGTCGGTGCGCGAACTTCTCAACGAACTCGCCGGCATCGAAGAGACCGTCCTGCTCTACCACGACGGCGGCAAAGGACGCCCCCGCGCCCGCCGCATGCTCACCGACACCACCCCGACCCAAGACCGCCTCGCCGACCTATTCAGCATCCACCGCTACGCACCCACCCGCTAACCAACACAAACACAGTCATGGGTAATACACCTACCGCCCACAAAAATCACCACTGACCAGCACCAACAACGCTCATCAACTATCAAGGGCGGAAACTCCCGCTAGTGGTGGCCCGCGGTGACGCAGCGGAGTTAGTGGTGGGCGTGGGCGCGGTGCGGCAGTTACGGTTTCGTTTATGCCGTTGAATTTGGCGTCGAAGTCTCAGGCGTCTGCGTTTTGGTTTCTGCGTCGCCGTTTGGCGCATGCGTTGTTGCGTCGTTCGCCGAGTATGCATGTGGAGTGGGAGCGCTGGCAGAAGCTGGCGGTTGTCGTGTCGGTTGTGGTCGGTGTGGTCGGCTTGGGTGGCTCGTTTCTGCTGGGGTGGTGGAGGCCGGCGGGTGCGGTCGGCAAGACTGCGATCGTTGCTGATCGTGCGTCGGGCGCGATTTTCGTCAATATGGGTGGGCGGCTGTTTCCGGCGTTGAATCTTGTTTCTGCGCAGCTGATCACGGGACGGCCGGATGTGCCGGCGTTCGTTGCGGGTTCAGATATCGCTAGCTTTCCTAAGGGGCCGACGGTTGGGATCGCGGGCGCTCCGGTGGCCCGACCGGCGGTGTCCTCGCCGCCGGTGTCTCGGTGGGCGGTCTGTGATACGGCTGCGGCGACGATGGCTGGGCGGCCGGTCGTGACCGGGGTTGATGGCGCGTTGGCTCTGGGGGAGGGTGCACGACCGCTTGATTCGGGTGTGGCGGCGTTGATGTCGTATGCCGGACAGGCGTTTGTGGTGACTTCTGGTGTGCGGATGGCTGTCGATGTGGGCGATCGGGCGGCGGCGGGTCCGTTGGGTATCGAGGCGGGCCGGCCGGTGGTGCCGATGTCGCGGTCGCTGTTTGATGCAGTCCCGGCTGGCGGGAAGTTGGTGGTCCCGGTTATTCCGGAGGCTGGTGCACCGGCCCTGGTGGATGTCGGGGTGCCGGTGGTCAATGGGGTTGTGGTGGTGACCCGCGATGTGGCGACCGGTGTCGACCAGTTTTACGTCGTGGTCGCTGGTGGTGTGCAGCCGGTATCGCCGGTGGTTGCGGGGATGCTGCGCCAGCGTGAGACGTTCGGGTTCGCCTCGCCGCCCCGGGTGGCCCCGGATCGGCTGGCCAAAGTCGCGACCCGTCATGTGCTGGACGTGGACTACTACCCCAAAACGCCGCTGCAACTGGTGGATAGCGGTGATCTGAGTGTGACGTGCGCGGCGTGGGAGCGGGGGGTGGATGACCGCCAAGGCCGGCTGTCGGTGATCGGGGCGCGCAGTGTGCCCGCCCCGGGTGCGGGCGGGCAGGCGGTGATTCCGTTGATTGGTGGCGGCAATGGCGGTGTGCAGGCCGATCAGGTTGTGTTCGGGCCGGGTGCTGCGACGTTCGTGACGACGACGGGGACTGCGCCGGATTCGCCTGCCCGTCAAACGTTGTGGCTGTTTGACAGCAGCGGGGTTCGTTACGGGGTGGGATTTGAGGGTGGTGCGTTGCAGGCGCTGGGGCTCTCCTCGGAGCAGGCCCGGTTGGCTCCGTGGTCGATGTTGCAGGTGTGGCCGGCGGGCCCGGAGTTGTCGCGGGCGGCGGCGTTGACGATGCACGGCGCGAGTCCTGGTGTGGCAGCGCCGATTCCGACGAAGGCTGTAGAAGGGCGGTAGCTGTGGGTACGGTTCGTTTTTCTGCGGGGGTGCCGCCGAAGGGTCCGTCTGCCCCTGGGGGTGAGCGGCCGGTGCCGGCGCGGTTGGTGACCCCGGCACCGATCCCGCGGCCGAACTGGCAGAAGGTTTTGATCGTCTTTGTGGTGTTGATCGTGGTGGGCATGGTGGCGCTGATGGTGTCGCAGCCCGCGATGCGGTCGGGCCCGATGGGGATTATGAGCATGTTTTTCCCGGTGATGTTGTTGGTGTCGACGGGCGGCATGATCTTTGGGGGCCGCATGTCGGGCGGTGATAACAGGCAGTTGACCGGCGGGCAGCTCGATGTGGCGCGCAAAGACTATTTCAACGCTCTCGATGAGACCGGCGATGTTGTTCAAGATGCCGCCCAGGCGCAGTTCGAGCAGGCCGCGTTTTATCATCCTGAGCCTGCGTTGTTGTGCGGGCTGGTGGGTTCTGACCGGATGTGGGAGCGCACGCGCACCGCTGGGGTGGCTGTGGGCGGCGGTGCGGGTGGGGAACGCTCGGCTGAGGATTTAGCTGCGGTGCATTTCGGTTGGGTGCGTATGGGTGTGGGGCGTGCCGGGCTGGCGATCAAGTTGGTACCGGAAGATCAGGGCGATCCGGCCGATTATGAGCCTGCGACTTTTGAAGCCGAGCGCCAGTTCACGTTGGCCCAGCGGGCGGTGGCTGGGATCGCCAAACCGATCTCGTTGCGGGCCCATCCTGGTCTTGGGCTGGTGGGCAGCCAGGGGATGGAGCCGGTGTATGGGCTGGTGCGGGCGATGGTGTTGCAGGCGGCGGTGTTTCATTCCCCGCAGCATGTGCAGGTCATGGTCCTCACTGATGATCCGCAGCGGTGGGATTGGATCAAGTGGCTGCCGCATAATCAGCACACCGATGCGGCCCGCGCTGATTGTGGCGGGTCGGGGCGGATGGTGTGGACGCGGCTGGAGGATTTATCGGCGGCGGTCGGTGAAGAGCTCGAGCATGCACGCGGGACTTACGGGGCATCTGTTGAGGGTCCGCACTGGTTGGTGATCTGCGATCAGGCACGCCCGGGGGTGAACTGGGATCCCATCACCCGCGCTAAGCAGGGCGGGGTGGCCGGTGTGACGTTTGTGCGGTTGGCTACCGAGCGAGGTGAGGGTTTGGAGTTCAGCGACCGCACAACCCTTTTCGTGACCGACTCGGCGATTGTCGATTACCGGGGAGAGCCGTTCGCCACACCGGATTGTGTGGATGAGGCCACCGCACGCACGATCGCGCGCAAGATGGCCCGCTTTAGTGTGCAGGGCAGCGCGCGGGCCGGTGAGGGGGATGCCGAGGGGTCGCAGTCACCGGATTTGTGCGAGATGTTGGGTATTGCCGACGCGCGGCATCCGGATCTGGATGTGTTGTGGAGCAAAACGGTCAGTCCGCCGCGCGACAAGGGGCCGTGGGACAAGGCGTGGGGGCGGTTTCCGTTCGCGCGTGATGAGTATGGCCAGGTTGTGTACGTCGACTTCAAGGAGACCGATAAGGAGGGCCAGGGCCCGCACGCGATTGGGATCGGGACGTCGGGGGCGGGGAAGTCGGAGTTCATTTCGACGTTGGTGTCGTCGATGTGTTTGACGCATTCGCCGGTGGCGATCAATGTGGCGTTCTTCGATTTGAAGGGGTCTTCGACGGCGCACAAGATTAAGGATTTTCCGCATGTTGTTGCTGCGGTGACTGATCTGCAGGGCGACTACTTGTTGGAGCGGATGGCTGAGGGCATCAAGGGGGAGGGGGTTCGCCGTAAGCGTCTACTCGATCAGGCTCGGGTGGGCGATGTGTACGCCTATGAGGAGATGCGGATTCATCGTGGGGAGGATTTGGAGCCGCTGCCTTGGCTTTTCATCATTGTTGATGAGTTCACTCAGTGGTTTGAGACGCGGCGGGAGGAAGCCAAGGAGCTGACCAGTTGGTTGTCGCGGCAGGGCCGTGGGTTGGGGATGAGCTTGATCTTGTTGTCGCAGTCGCTGGGTCATGACATGGCCAGCGGGCAGGACGCGATGAAGAATATCCCCATTCGGCTGACACTTCGGGTTCTCAACGAAAACGACAGCCGCGAGATCATCGGCCAGCCTGATGCTTACCATCTGCCGCAGGATCAAAAGGGCGCGGGATATCTGAAGGTGATCGGGACTCCACGTATCACGGGGTTCCAAACCGCTTATGTGTCTAAGGATTACGAGCCTCCGGCTGTGCTGGACGTGGCGGGCGCAGAGCAGGCGCCGGAGTTTGTGATCTCCCCGCAGCTGTTCACCGCGTCGCAGATGAGGCCTTTGCCGGCGGCAGTGGTCGCCGCGGCGGGTGAACAGGTTGTCGAGCAGGCCGCGCCGAGTGAGGTTTTGGGGCCTGATGGGCGCCCGCTGAAGCAGATTCAAGCGTTGCAGGAGGCGGTCAACCGCAAGTTCGCCACGATGACGTATCGGCCGCACGCGATGTGGTGTCCTCCGTTGCAGGCGGTGGCTGCTGATGAGTTGGTGGCGCGGTTGCGGGGCAAGCCGTGGCAGCAGGACTACGGTTCGGAGGATTCCAAGCGTCTGCTGTTCGCTGTGGGGGTCGAGGATCGGCCGTTTAATCACGCCCAGTTGGTGTATGCGCCGGATGTGACTGATCAGAGCTGTATTATTCCAGGGCGCAAGGGTTCTGGGCGCACGACGGTGTTGACGACGATGATCGTGTCGGCGGCGTTGACCTACAGCCCTCGGCGCGTGCAGTTTGTGGTTCTCGGGTTTTCCGGCGCGGATCTCAACGACGTGCGCAAGCTGCCGCATGTGGTGTCGTTTGCCCGCGGTAGCCAGCGGGATCGGGTCGTGGGTTCGATCCGTGAGATGAAAACCCTGATTACTGCGCGCGAGAACGCCTTCCTTGAAGGTGATTTCAAGTTGGAGGACTTCCGCAGGGCGCGGTTCGGCGAGGCGGTCGGCGAGGATTTGTTGCCGTCAGACCCATTCGGTGATGTCTTTTTGGTGATCGACGGGTGGAATTCGTTTCGGGAGAGCTACGAGGATCTGTTGGGCGATGTGGAGAACATTCTGTCTCGGGGAGCCAGCCACGGCGTGCACATGCTCATCAGCACCGACGGCTATATTCCGGCGAAGTTGACGACCACGATGACCACCGCGTTCGGGGTCAACGTGGAATTGAAACTATCCAAAGACGATGCACTGGTGCATAACCCGAATCATGAGGTGGCCAAAGCGGTTCCGTTCGGGGTGCAAGAAGCGTTCGACCCCGACAACGCCGATCAGCAGCTGGGCGAGATCCGGCGCGACACGGTGCGGGTGACTGGTCGGGGACGGTCGATGTTCGGTTATCACTTCCAGACCGGGCGGCCCTGGCTGACGGTGGGCACAGATCAGGTGCCGGTTAGCGATCCGCTGGCCGGCGAGCTGATCGATCGTGTGATGGGCCGTTCCGGAGCGCAGGTGAGGCTGTTGCCCGAGCAGATCTCTCGCGCGCAGGTCTGGGACAAGGCCGGCGCACCGAGCGCCGGGGTGGTGCCGTTCGGCATTTCTGAGGATGGGTTCGGCGCCGCGGTGGCCGACTTCACCCGTTACCCGCATCTGGTGTTCACCGGGGCGACGAAGAGCGGTACGAGTAAGGGTCTGGCGACGGTGGCCCAAGGTGTGATGGATGTGTACGGACCCGAGGACGCCAAGCTGTATGTGGTCAGCCCGGACAATGCGCTGGTCCAGTATGTGCCGGAGGCGTATCTGGGCACCTACGAGGCGTTGGAGCCCACGCCGGAGGGTTTGCGGGTGCCTTCGGGGCGGGTGTTGGCGGGTTATGTGTCGCGCGAGCAGCAAATCATCGATTTGGATGCCTATCTGGGCGCGCTGTTGGCGACTCGGGTGCGTCCTGATGATGTCAGCCAAGCCGAGATTGCTGCGGGGACGCGGCGCTGGAGCGGGCCAGAGATTTTCCTGTTGGTCGACAACGAAGAAGACCTGGAGGCATGGGTGGCGGGCCCGACCGCTTACAACAAGTCGTTCGCGCTGGAGCGAGTGGCGGGGTTCATCAAATCCGGACACGAGGTCGGCCTGCACGTGATTGTGTCTCGGCTGATCAATCAGTGGGCACGCATCAACACGTCGTTGATGCGCCAGCTGCAGGAGTCGCGGACACCCACAGTGGTCATGTCCGGTCCGCGTACCGAGGGCAAGATTGTCGGCGAGGTGTTCCCCAAACCGATGGTGCCGGGCCGTGGCACCTATTTCGTCAATGACGACCAGTGTGCGGCGGTGCAGATCGCGCTGCCGGATCCGGCCGGAACGCGCTCACGCTGGCAGCAAAAGGAAGCATTTGGAGACTAATTGTTCAATTTGTCGGCAGTGGTTGGCAGTGTGTTTGCAGCGGTTATACGCTCGACGAATTAGCGCGTCATTGATCTTGAGAGGGGCACCGGAATGATCTTGGATGTCGAACCTGAAGCGGTGGCGGTGCAGTCTGCCACCGAGGCGGCGGGAACCGCTGAATCCGCTGGCGTGTTGACCGGAGCGACGCCGGCGCTGGTGGTCGCGCCGCCGATGGGTGGCGAGGAGGTCTCGATGGCGATCAGCGCGGCGATCATGGCCCATGCTGCGCAGTTCACCGCGCAGACCGGGCTCGGCGTTGGGCAGCGCGGACTGTACGCGGCGCAGCTGGGCGTGTCGAGCGCCACCTACGCCGCGGCGAATGCGCTGTCGGCGGCGGCGTTAGCGCTGTAAAGGGCAGCAGGCAGAGGGCATGTACGTCGACTTTTGGTCGCTGCCCCCGGAGGTCAACAGCGCCCGGCTGTCTGCGGGTGCCGGTCCGATGGCGCATGCCCCGCAAATAGCGGGATATCAGGCTTTGGCCGCCTCCCACATGGCGCAATCGTCGCTGATGATGGCGACGACCGCGGGCGCGGCGGCAGGTTGGCAGGGCGCGGGTTCGCTGGGCATGGAAGGCGCGGCCACTCCACTGGCAGCGTGGAATTCGACGGTAAGTGGGTTCGCCGCGAAAGCGGCGGGCACCATCGCCGCGATGCAGACGGCCTACTCCACGACGGTGGCCAGCACCATCCATTTCTCGGTGGCTATCGCCAACCGGCTCCTTGAGGCGGCGCTGGAGTCGAGCAACTTTATGGGTGTCAACACCATTCCCATCGGGGTCAACAATGCGCAATACGCGGAGTTTTGGGCGCAAAACGCGGGCGCATCGAGCGGGTATGCCACCGCGGCTGCCCCGCTGATCTCCGCGCTGGGTGTTCCGTTGGCGCCTGCCCCGCTGGGAGCCAACCCGATGGGGATGGCGTCGGCGGCTGCGTCGATCGGTATCGACGCCGGCGAGCTTGGCGCCCAAGCCCTGGGATCGGGTCTGACCGAAGGCACCTCGGCGACCGAATCGCTGTTGGGCGCGGCGCCGTTGGCGGCCAGTACCGCCGGGTCGGTGGCCAACAGCGGGGTTGGCGCGCAGGCCGGGACGCAGCCGGGTTCGGGCGCGGGCGCGCAGCCCACGGCGGGAACGGGTGCGCCGGGTTCAGATCAGGCAGCGGCCAGCCCGGACATGTTGTCTGCGGCGCAAAGCATGGCGGGACCGATGTTGTCGGCGCCCAGTTCAGCGATCCAAGCCGCGACGTCGCCGTTGACGCAGGGCGGCAGCGAATTGCTGTCGGGGGCTGGGCAGTTCGGATCGATGGGCAGCGCGATGATGTCGCCGGGGCTGGGTACGTCGGGGCTGGGCGCGGGCCCGGGCCTGGGCGCGTTGACCGGTGGTCCTGGATCGGCGGCCGGGCTCAGTGGCGGCAACGGCGGGTTCGCCGGCGGCGGCTCGGCTGTGAGCGCGGCGTTGACCAAACCTTCTGCCGGTGGCGCGATGTCAGGCCCGCTGGGGTTGCCCGGTTCGTGGTGGTCAGCTCAGGAGGAGCCGGCCGCTGCGGCGGGTGCGCGCAGCGCCGGCGCTGGTGCGGGCGGTGGCGCCACCGCGGGGGCTGGTGCGCCCGGAATGTATGGCATGAGCCCCGCCGCAGCTGGGCGGCAAGCCCGGCGCAGCGACCGAGAGGCATCTGAGGCCGACAAGCTTGTGCTGTTGGACGGTGGACTGGGTGCAATGCCGGTGTTCACCGATGACGGCGAGGTTGTGTACGCGACCGGACAGGGGGTGTGAAGCCGCGCGGGATAGGCGAGCAACAGCACAAAGGTAGCAGCAGTGATCAAAGCAGTACCGACACAATTTGAGGAGTAGATATGGCTGTGTTTCAGACGCAGTCCTCGCGGATGCGGCAGGTGGCGGCGACGCTGGATCGGGTCCGCAACGACGTGCTCGCGGGATTGGCGAACTATGAGTCGATGAACCAGAACTTGAACGGAACAGGGTTCATCGGCACGGCATCGATGGCTTCGCTGCACACGACCGCCGATGTGGCAACCACCGGCCGGCAGGTCAGCCAGCGATTCCAGTCCGTTATCGACCAGATCAACGCCGGCGCGGCGCAGTACGAGGCGGCCAACGACGCCAACCGTGCAGCGCTGTCGAACGTGGGCGTCCACCAAGTCTGATATCCCGTGCCCGCCGCCGTAGGCGTGTGGGCTGACCCTAAAGGAGAGAAACGTATGTCTGATCAACAGCGGTATGACCCGGTCATGATGGCCGACCATGTCAGCGCACAAAAGGCGCTGGTCGGCCATCTCAACGATCTGCGGACCCAGGCACAATCGGCTATCGAGTCGATCCGCGATGAGTGGACCGGCCAGGGTTTCGGCAACTGCGACGAGGCGCACCGGCAGATCGCGGCAGCCTTTGACCAGGTGTTCCAAACAATCATGCGCCACGGCGCAGCGATCCAGACCGCCGCCGATCACTCGGTGACCACCGACAGCGGCGTCGGCGCGGGCTTCGTCGGGATTTGACCCACGCCGCGGCACCGCCAGGAGCGCGGCTGTCGACCACATCGGAAGGATTGTGGTTGGCAGCCGCGCTTGCTGGTGTGAGCCGATTGCCCCCGGAGCTGCGGATCCGCCCGGTCGGCGACGTCGATAACGTGTTGGCCCGACACGGCGGGCTGGCCGTGTTGCAGGCCGCCGGGGTGTGCACCGGGCGCACGCTGGATCCCGACGTGGCGCACTGGCTGAGCGTTTTGGGGTTACCCGATGTCCAGATCACCGTCGTCGTGGATCGCCCGCGCCGCCACGCCGACCGCCTGCTGGGGCCACCCCCGGTTTTTGAGGCCGGTGTCGACCCTGAACTCGACCCGGTGGGCGCCTACGAGGCGCTGACCCGGTGGAACGCTAGCCGCGGCCGCCGCGGTGTGGTGGTGTTGTGCCGCCGCGACGGCAACTGGGTGGCCGCCGCCCGGCTCTGGCAGACACGCCAACACCCCCACACTGACGCTGCGCCGTACGGGCCGGGATACGACGGGCGTCAGCTGGCCTGGAACCAGCGCTGGAACAGCGCGCAATGGCGCACTGAGCCCGGCGAGCACCACCACGCGTTAGCTGCCGCGGTGTGGCCCGACCCCGGCTTCTCGGCGGCGTTTCGTGCCCGTGCCGCCTATCTGCTGGCCGCGCGTGACGACGACACCGTCGCCATGCCTACGGGCCCGGGCGACCCGCTGGCCGACGAGCTGGCGGTGCTGGTCTACGACGATCTGGGCAACGACGAGATCGATGAGGTCGTTGTCAGCTACCTCGGCGACAGCGATATCTGCACCGCGATCGACGACATCCTCGGGCCGGCGGACCCAGCTGCACTGGACACGATCAACCTGCCCGCCGGCCTGCTGGAGCCGGTGTTGGAGCGCTGGCAGCGCGACCCCGCCCATTGTGATCTGCTGACCGATCTGTGCGGGCTGGGTCTTAGTGTGCCCCAAGCGCGCATCGTGGCGGCTGCCGCTGACGCGAGCTGCGGGCGAGCCAGCGTGGCGGCCACCGAGTTTCGCGTCGGCTCTGCCACGCACAGCCCGTATGCGGTGGCGATCGCCGACACGCTGCAGGGCAGGGTCTTGCATTCTCAGTCGAGCAGTGTCGACGGGCAGGCGTGGATGACGCTGGCCCCGGCGACGCCGGATCGTGTCCATGCTGCGGTGCAGGCGATGTGCTGCGGGCTGCCGGCGGGCGAGCAGTGGGTCTGGCATCGTCGGAAACGAAATTGAACACTTTTCCCCGCGCTTAGTGGTGGGCAGCGCTTTTGCGCGGTTGTTAGGGTCAAAATTGCGACCTTTCCTCGACGTCTATCCCGGGGGAGTGTGACCGATGCATCGATACGACAGGGGCAGCTTGTGAGCGCATCCAACGACTCCGCCGATGAGGAATTTCTTCATCGGCTTGGCGCGTCCACCCCGCACGCGATGACCGCCAGCGACGGCGATGGTGAGCCCGCGGAGGCCGCCGCCGCGGTGCCCACCGAGCCCGCCGAACCCGCCGGCGCCGACCAGCGTGTCGCGTTTTCGCCCGATTCCGCCGATACCGGGCCGATCGTGATCGGGCGCGGCGGTGGCGCACATCGGGCCGCCAACCAGCCAGCCCCGCCGCAGCGGCGTTATCGCCCCCCTGATCGGATCGAGCAGGTCTCGGGGACCAACGGCGCCCCGGGTTGGGCTGCGGCGGCGCATCAGCGCGCGGCGCGGCCCGGGCCGCAAGCCCCTGTGTGGAATGCGTCGGGGCCGGCCCCGGCAAGCCACTGGGGTGTTGAGGCGAGCCGGGTCAGCGAACTGCGCCGCGACCGCAAGATTCCGTCGTCACGCGGGTGGCGAAAATGGTTGTACAAGGCGAGTTTTCACTCCATCAACGTCGGTGAGTCCGCGGATGAAACCGAGCTGCGCCAACTGATCGCTGCGATCAAGAAACCGATCATGGGCAGTCACTCGGTGACCGTCGTGGGCGGCAAGGGCGGTGCCGGGAAAACCACGCTGACGTGTGCGGTCGCCTCAGTGTTTGCAGACATCCGGAAAAAGGATCTCGTGCTGGCCGCCGACACCGACCCCGCCCAGGCCGCCAATCTGCCCGATCGAGTCGCTCCGGATGCTTCGGCGACGTTTGCGGACCTGCTCGGTGAACACAGTGCGCGCCGCAACGATTTGAGCGGTTATGTCGGTCAAAACACCGAGTCGGGTCTCGATGTGCTGGCCGGCCCGGGACGTACGGGGGCATCGGCGGCGTTGGATTCGGCGACCTACACCCAGGCCCATCAGCGCCTTGAGCAGTTCTACAAGCTGTTGTTCACCGATACTGGTGTGTTTCTCGATCATCCGGTGATGGCTGGGGTGCTTGAGCGTAGCAACGCGTTGGTGCTGGTGGCATCGGCGGTCCCTGGTGGGCTCAGCGGTGCGTGGACTGCGTTGAATTGGCTTGAACACGCAGGCTACGAGCGGTTGCTTCCGCGAATGGTGCTGGTTATCAACCACATTCGCGCGGACCGCCGCAAAGGCCGTAAGGAGACAGCGCAATTGGTGGCGGCCATGAAAGACAAGTTCGGGACCCGCATCCGCCAAGACCGAATTTTCGAGCTGCACTTTGACTCTCATATCAGCGAGGACGGCGTACTGGATCTGACCAGTTTGGCGCCGCGTACCTACCGCGAATTGTTGAAGATCGCCGCAGGCATTGCCGGCGGCTTCGGCGCGGACGGTCGCCGGTGAGCACCGCGGCCGACGTGCCCGCCGCGGTGGGGTTGCCGGCAGTGACTCGGGTCGCGATCTTTGTCGGATCCACCGACATCGAGGCGGCGGCCGGGGCACCTGGTGGTGTGGAACTCGATTTCTCTCTTCCCTCGGGCCAGCAGTTGGTGGCGGTGGTGGAAGCGGTTCGCGGCGAGATCGACCGCGAACTGCATCGCCGACGTTTACCGACGCTGAACCCGCGAACCACCTACGTGTTGTGCCGCGCCGATGGGCGCGCACTGGATCTCGATCGGACCCTTGAGGCCGCCGGGGTCCTCGATGGTGAGGCATTGTGGTTGCTGCCGGTGGAGGCCACCGAGCGGTTTTCGCGGGTCATTGAGCGGGTGTCGACCGGGGTGGCGCGCTCGGCGGCCGAGCAATTCGCGGTCGTTGACCCGATCATCGCCCGGCGGATGGCCACCGGGTTGCTGGCGGTGCTGGCGGCCTGGATGGAACTGATCTTGGCGAATTTGTGGGCGCAGGCCGGGTCGCTGATGCCGGCGGGCGCCTCGGCGGTGGCGGCGGCAGCACTAGCTGGTGGGGCGTGGGTGGCGGCGGGCTCGCCGGTGGCGGCGCGGCGGCGCACTGCGGATCCGTTGGCGTGGACAGCGCTGCTGTGTACGGCGTTCGCTGCGGGGATGGCTGTGCCGGGCCGCCCGGGCGGCTGGCATGTGGCCGCCGCGGCGTTGGTAGTGGTGATCGGTGCGGCGTTGCTGGACCTGATCACTGGGCGGTTCCCGGGTGCGGCGGCGCTGTGCGTGACGTTGGGCGTGGTAGCGATGGGTGCAGCGATCGCATCGGTCGGCGGACATATTGGCGCGCAACGTATTTCGGTGGCGGTGTTGACGGTGTCGGTGTTCGTGGTGACTTATGCAGCCAACGCCGGCGGGCTGATATCGGGGGCGCCGATGCCGGCGTTTCCCTCGATCCGGTCGCGGGGGACGTTCGAGCGTGCCCCGGGCGCACCCCGTAACACCGTCAGCCCGGTGCCGGGTGAGCAGTTCGTCACTGGCGAGCAGCTGGCCCGATGGGCTCGGCGCGGAACGTTGACGGCCACCGGCATGATTGTGGCGGCTGGGCTGCTGGTGGTCGGGGCGTGCCGGTGGGTGGTCCAACCGGGGACAGCGGGGGACTGGCGGTTCGTGGTGTTCGCGGTCGGGATCTGCGTGATCGTGGCGTTGCGGTCGCAAAGTCTGATCGACCGCGTCCAGTCCATCGCCTTGACGTGCGCGGCGGTGCTCGGTGTCGCGGTGATCATCGGCCGGTATGCCGCCGCCACGGTGCCCGCGCATATCGCGACGACGGCGGTGTGCGCCTTGCTGGTGGCAGTGCTGGCGGTCGGTGTGGTGCTGGGTGCGCTGTGGCTGCCCACGGCCTCCCTCAAGGCGCCGTTGCGGCGCGCCGTGATGGGTGTTGAACTTCTTTTGACGGTCGTGTTGACGGTGCCGTGGATGTTGTGGCTGATGAACGCCTTCGCTGCGCTGCGTCATATGAGGCACTGATGCTGGCGATCAAGCGGTGTGCGGCGGTGCTTGCGGTGGCTGCGGTGGTGTGTCCGCCGGCGTCGGCGGGGGCGATCCAACCGCCGGTTGTCGCACCCGGTCCGCCGCCGGCCGATGGTGCGCCCGGACCTGACCAGCCGATGCATCAGGTGGAGGACTGCACGCAAACGACGGTCATTCCCGGCACTGATCTGCGTGAGCCGATGCCGGGCTGGCAGTTACTGGATATGGCCTCTGCGTGGCGGGTGTCCACCGGTGTCGGTGTGGTGGTGGGTGTGCTGGACACCGGTGTGACCGGCTCGCCACGGCTGCCGCATCTGGTGGCCGGTGGCGACTATGTGATGGGCCGTTACGGCGACGGGATCAACGACTGCGACGGACACGGAACAGCCGTGGCGTCCCTGATCGCGGGGGCGCCGGCAGGGCCGCCGCTGCCGGCGCGCCCTGAGGGTGCAGCACCGGTGGCGCCACCGCCGGGGGCTCCGGCTCCCGAGCCGGTACCGCCGCCGCCACCACCTCCGACGGTGACCGTGACCGCAACAGCACCGCCGCCACCGCCGCCACCGCCGCCACCCGAGGGTGACGCTCCGGCCTGGTCGCAGGCGGGTGGGACAGCACCGCTGGCTGGCCCGTGGCGCCAGGAGCCTGCGCCGCCGGATAGCCCGGACGGGTTTGTTGGTGGCGCACCGGATGCGGTAGTGGTGTCGGTGCGGCAAAGCTCGCAGAAATTCTCGCCGGTTCAGCCCAAGGCCGACCAGGACCCTGAGCGGTCCCGGCGGGCAGGAAACGTCCACACATTGGCGGCCGCGATCGTGCACTTAGCCAACATGGGAGTCAAGGTGATGAACATTTCGGTGGTGGCCTGCCAGTCGGTGGCCAATCTGCTCAGCGACGCCGAAATCGGATCGGCGGTGCGCTACGCCGCCGACGAGCGTGACGTGTTGATCGTCAGCGCCGCAGGAAACCAGGGCCAGGACGGCTGCGCTCAAAACCCCGACCCGATACCGGCCGACACCTCAGACCCGTTGGGCTGGAACACAGTACGCACGATTGTGACCCCGGGATGGTATTCGGATTATGTGCTGACTGTGTCGGCCACCGACAGTCAGGGCGTGCCGTTGACCGGTGAGGCGGCCTCGATGCACGGCCCCTGGATCGGGCTTGGCGCCCCGGGCGCCGACATCGAAGCGTTGGGCACCGACGGGCGGGTGATCAACGCCTCGGTAGACACCCGGAACAACACTCTCAAACCGCTGGCGGGCAGCTCATTCTCGGCGGCCATCGTGTCCTCGGTGGCGGCGCTGGTGCGGGCGAAGTTCCCGCAGCTGACCGCATTTCAGGTCAGGCACCGCTTGCAGGCCAGCGCGCATCCTCCTGCCGCCGGCCACGACAACGTCGTCGGCTATGGGGTCATCAACCCGGTGGGTGCGTTGACCTGGGACATCCCAGCCGGTGAACCGTTCCCTGCGCCGTTGGTCACCACCGGTCGATTACACCCGCCGCCGCCGGCGCCGCGGGCTGACCCGCGGCCCGGGCACGCTTTCGCCGTTGGCGCGCTGGCCGCATTGGCGGCCGCGGCCGGGCTGGCCTTGTCGATCGTGGTCACGCGGCGGCGTCGGGAGTCCCGTTGAGTGCGCGCCGGCTGTCCCTGGACACCAGTCTGACGGCGTTGCTGGGCGCCGACGTTGTTGCGGCGCTGGCAGCGGCGGCTTTGACCGGGGCGGGGGTCGGGTTCGTGTGGGCGCTGGCCGCCGGGGTGGCGATCGCGGTTGCGGCCTGTGTGGTGCGGGTCGCTGATGTAGTCGGGTGGCGGTGGGCTCGACGGGCATGGCAGCTGGTGGGCCGGCGCGGTGCGCGCACACTGATGGCCGGCCGGGCGTTGACCGATGACGAGCACACCGTGACGTTGCCGAATGGGGTTGCCCGCGTGGTGCGTTCGCACGCGTTGGCGGCGGCGGTCACCGGTGTGCTGGACGGCGCAAGCCTGCCCCGCTGCTATGCCAAGGCCGGTCTGGCTGTGTCGCCGCCGGCCGGGGATGGCGCGGTGCTTGCCGGTGAGTTGGTGCTCGGTGACATCGGCCATTTCACAGATCGCCATATCCTCGCACTCGGCGAGGAAGAATTCTATGTGGATGGTGCCATTGTCGATATCGGCGACATCGACACCAGCACACCGGATTTTCTGGGCTGGTCGCATCCTACGATTCCCGGTGTCCCGGTCAACGTCGCTGACCCTGACGGCAACGAGGTCGGGGTGCTGCGCGACGCCACGACGGTCGTCACCATGATCGAGGTGTGGGGCCGCGCGTACATGCCCACGGTGCTGCATCCGCATCGCGCCGAAACACCGAACATGTTGCCGCTGTCGGTCATCGCCGACAACATGCAGCGCCTGGGCCTCAACGTCGACGTGGATGTGATTGTCGAGGGCCAGCGCGTCAGCGGCGATCCCTACGCCGTCCAATATGACCGCCACGTCGGTGAGCGGGCGGCGGCCGGGCAACGGTCTGCGATCCTGGTGATCCGCCTAGACACCCACCGCCTGGACACTATTGAGGGGTTGGTGTGGCGCGCCAGCACCGCTGAGGCGGTGATCGCCGCCACGCGGCGGATCGCGGTGGCCCTGCAACGCTGCGGGTGCAGGGTGAAAATCCTGGAGGCACAACAGATGTTGCCTGCCACGTTGGCGGCGGTCGGGGGGCACAGGGCGCTCTCGGATGGTTTCGAGGTGGGCTGGAAAGAGTTGCGTCAACGTGGCCGCGGATACTTGACGAGCTTCTACTTCGGGGCGGGCGACATCACCGCAGAAAATCTCGACCAGGTCTGGGCGTATACGGCAGATCCGGCCCGCCCGGTCACCCACAGCACGCTGGTGATTGGGCTGCGCCGCCACCAGGGCACCGTGCAGGCTTCGGCGCTGGTGCGGACGCTGTCTAGCCATCCGTTGGTGCGACCACCTGCCCCGCACCTGCGTCGGGCGACGGGGTGGCAGTGGGATGCGCTGCAGGCCACCATGATCGGGTCCGCGCGGCTGCGTGGTCTTCCTGCCGTGCCGGTCACCACCGAGCTTGACAGCGCGGTCATCGTGGGATCCTCGGGGGTCATGCTGGGCGGGGTCGGCAAGGACGCCTTGCTGCTGATGCCGCTGTCTGATCCGGCGCAGGCCACCCGGATCGTGGTGCACACCGACACCGATCTCGTGGTGCGCCAGCTGATCCGGCGTGCGGCCGCGGTGGGTGAACGGGTCGCGGTCTATGACGCCGCCCGCCGTTGGGTGATGAGCTCGGCGTCGCCCTACATCTGGAACACCGCGGACTCCTCGGCGAACCCACCATGGGCCCCGACTCTGGTCGTGCACAACGGCGGGGTCAACCCCTATCCCGAGGCGCGCTCGTCGATCGCGGTCTGTCAGCCGCGGCCATCGGCCGTCAACGGCGATCGCCCCGCCGATGCCGATATTGAACTCGATGTCGACACCGCTGGGCATTCGATGGTGTTGCGCACCAAGAGGTTTGATGTTCCGCTGGTGGCGGTGACGATCCGCAATGAACAGCCCTACCTGAACTAGCTGATAGCGAGGAGTTTCGAATGACTGGCGGCGCGGGTACGGGTGCCGTGATGCGGGCGAAGAGGTTTTTTTGGGCGGTGCTGCTGTGTGCGACTGCGGTGTCGATCGGCGGCAACGCCGCCCACGCCATGTTGAAGACAATGGGTGTGCCTTCTGCGTTGGGCGCGGCGGTGGCCACGGTACCGCCGCTGGTGCTGCTGGCCTCAACGGAGGGTGTGGCGATGCTGGTGCGTGCCCGGCGCGGCTCTTCCGCGGCGTACTGGTGCGCGCTGTCCATGACCGGGCTGCTGGCGGTGTGCGCGTTCGTGTTGTCGTTCAACGCTCTACAAGACTTGGCGGCGCGTGCAGGAATCGATCATCGGCTGGCGTGGTTGTGGCCGATCGCGGTGGACGCGAGCATCGCCCAATGCACCGTGGCGCTGCTGTCGTTATCGCGCCAGCAGTCCACAGCGCCGGTGTCGTCAGCGACTGTGGCGATGCGTGCGGCGATCGCGGCGGAGGTAGCCGAAGAGTCGACGTCAGCGGCCGGGGCCGTTGAGAGCGCAGACCCCAACGGCGCGGCGGTGGCCGCGGTGCCCGAGGCGGCGGCCCTGGTCGAGGAGGGCGTCACCAAGCAGCCTCCGGAGGTTGTTGCCGAAGTGTTGGCGCGGCACCGATCCGGGCAAAAGGCCGGACATATCGCCACACAAATGAATTTGCATCACAGCACAGTGAACCGGCTCCTCAACGCCAGCCACAAGCGGCGCCAGCCCGGTATCTCGACGACGGGCAGGATTGCTGCCGGGACAGCTGCGCCCGAACAACCCCGAGACGCAGTGCAAGTCGCGTGACCACTAAAGATCACTCACTTACAACGGCGTAAGACCTGAGCGCACAGAGCGACCGAGCAGCCTGAGCCAGGAATCCCGATCCTTCACGATCGGGAGGATTCAAATGTCGGCAAGTGTGGGGTCGAGTCGTTGGGTGGGAAGGATTTTGCGAGCCGCGTCGGTGATATCGGCCAGGGTGATGGTGCGGCTGCGCGCAATGCCTTCGGGGGTTGTGGTGTCCAGTGATCCTGTGGTGATGACGCGGTTTTTCATCAGGACTGCGGCTTCGGTGATGACGAGTCGGGCGAAGCGGCCGTTGGCGGCGACGTCGATGAGGCGTCGAGGCGGTTCATCGGTGTTGCGGGGAGTGGGTTCGCAGGTGACGGCGAGGTGGGTGCACAGGCGGTGCCAGTAGGCGCGGCTGTCGTCGCTGAGGATGACTTTGGTGGTGGTGGTGGCCATCCGGTCGATGATTTGGAGCATTTCGTCGCCGCTGTAGGAGGGGAATTCCAGTTGAGTGGGGAATCTGCCTCGTAGACCGGGGTTGGCGTCGAGCATGGTGTCGATGGGGGTTTTGTATCCGGCCATGATGATCATGGTGCTGTGGCGGTGGTCTTCGGCGAATTTCATGATGGTGTCGATGGCTTCGACGCCGAAGTCGCTGGCGGTGTGGGGTTTGTAGAGTTCGCCGGCTTCGTCGACGAAGGCGACACCGCCGCGGGCCTTTTCGAGGAAGGCTTCGGTGCGGGCGGTGGTCTCGCCGATGTGGGCGCCGATGAGGTCTTTGCGGGAGGCTTCTAGCACGTGGGGGCTGCTGAGCAGGCCTAGCCCGCAATATTGCTTGCCGACGTCTCGGGCGATGGAGGTTTTGGCGGTGCCGGGTGGGCCGACGAAAGTCATGTTGAGGCTTTCGATTTCGCCGACTTCTTGCCCGGCGGCTTTCATGGCGGCGTCCCATTGGCGTGCGACTTTGAGTTGGTGGAGTCGTTGTTTGACGGGCGCGAGTCCGATGTAGGACTGGATGTGTTCTTCGGCCTTGGCGAGCATCTCGGGGTCGCCGGCGCGTTGGTGTTGGCGTTCAAGTTCACCGGGTGTGGGTCCGGTGGCGGGGTCCCAGCGGTCGGTGCGGGCTTGGATCGCTTCGGGTGTGGTGGTGATGGCGGCGAAGGTGGGGTCGGCGAGGGCGGCTGCGGCGTCAGGGCGTAGTTGGCCGTCGATCGTGGCGGCGTGGAAATGGTCCCTGGCGGCGTCTTCGTTGCCGCGTACTCGTTCGCAGAAGCCGAGGTAAAGGGAGGCTTCGGCAGCGATGGCGGGCACCGGGGTCTCCAGCGCGCTCAACGTGGCGTAGGCGGCGTCGGTGCGACCCAAGCGGGTCTGGGCGATTCCGGTCAGGAGTCGGTTGGCGGCATCGACGGTGCGATCAGGGGCGGGCGTGCTGCGCTGGGTCCAGGCCAGCACGTCGGGCCAGCGCTGTGTGAGGTAGTGCAGGGTGGCGCCAATGAATTGGTGTATTTGCGTTTGGGTGGGGTCGTTTTCGAGGTTGATGTCGTTTAACAGCTTTTCGGTGGCGGCGTAGTCGCCGGTGTTGAGCACGGCCAGGATGTGAGCGACTGCCAGCCCGAGGCGGGTACGGGGGTAGATCTCGATGAACGCCGGCGCGGCGATGGTGGGGATCAGCGCGGAGTCGGCTAGGCCGAGACGGCGTGTTTCTCTGCGAAGGGTTGCGGTGGTGTTGGCAGCCCGAGACAGGACATGGGGTGTGGTGTTGCCGGCGACGGCGAGCCCGAGCCAGGCGTCGCACATGCTGGGATCTGTGTCGGCGGCGCGTTGAAAGTGCTGGCGCGCGGCGGACAGGTTTGGCGTGCCGCCGGTGAGGCCGAGCGCGGTGATGCCGTCTGCGAAGGATTTTTGGGCGCTCACGCGCGGTCACCTTTCACGCTGGTTCGGGGCGGTACTGGGGGAAATTCTAGAGGGGGGTCGAGGTCGTCCTGGCTGGGTTGTGGGCTGGCGGCTTCTGGTGGGCGGGCGGGCGTCAGCGGTGGATCGTCAGAGGCGAGCGGTGCGGTGTGTGGTCGGCCGTTGCCGTGGCGTGAGGCGACAGCGGGTAGCCCGACGGTGTCGTCGGGGGTGCTGGTGTCTGCTGGTGGTTGACCCAGTGTCCAGCCGGTTTCGGGGTGTGCCGGTGGTGCGGGGTCGGGTTGGCTGGGTGTTGTGGAGGGTGCATCGTTGTGGTGATTCTTTCGTAGGTGGTGGGCGGCGGCGACGGTGGCGGCGACCGGGACGGTGATTTCGGGAGCGGCCACCGTCGCCGCCGCCCACCACCT
>NZ_LQPH01000153.1 GCF_002102255.1 Mycobacterium nebraskense | reverse complement strand
TCTTTCATCACCTGCGAACCGACGAACAAAACCGTCAACAGCCTTGCCACCCGGCAGCGGCTTGACATAGGAGAAACTCATGACCGACGACATCCTGCTGATCGAAACCGACGAGCGGGTGCGCACCCTGACCCTCAACCGGCCGCAGTCGCGCAACGCGCTGTCCTCGGCGCTGCGGGACCGGTTCTTCGGGGCGCTGGCCGACGCGGAAACCGATGACGGCGTCGACGTCGTCATCGTCACCGGCACCGACCCGGTGTTCTGCGCGGGGCTGGATCTCAAAGAGCTGGGCGGTCAGTCGGCGCTTCCGGACATCTCCCCGCGGTGGCCACCGCTGAGCAAGCCGGTCATCGGTGCGATCAACGGCGCCGCCGTGACCGGCGGGCTGGAGCTGGCCCTGTATTGCGACATCCTGATCGCCTCGGAGAACGCTCGCTTCGCCGACACCCACGCGCGCGTGGGCCTGCTGCCCACCTGGGGGCTGAGCGTGCGGCTACCGCAGAAGGTCGGCGTCGGCCTGGCCCGGCGCATGAGCATGACCGGGGATTACCTGTCCGCCACCGACGCGTTGCGCGCCGGGCTGGTGACCGAGGTGGTGGCGCACGACCAGCTGTTGGGCACCGCCCGCCAGGTGGCGGCGTCGATCGTCGGCAACAATCAGGACGCGGTGCGCGCGCTGCTGGCGTCCTATCACCGGATCGACGATTCGCAGACCAGCGCCGGGCTGTGGCTCGAAGCGATGGCGGCCCGCCAGTTCCGGACCAGCGGCGACGACATCGCCGCCAATCGCGAGGCGGTGCTGCAGCGCGGGCGGGCCCAGGTCCGTTGATTGGCGGTCGGCCCACCTCGGCCGCGGCCAGCCCATACGATCAGCTGATGCGTGCTGTCGTCGACGTCATCAGAGCGCTCGCGGGCGCGGTGACGCTCGCGGCGGCGGCCACGATCGCGGGTACGGCGCCGCTCGCCGCCGCGCTACCGCCGCCGGGGTTTCCCAACCTGGACGGTTTCGCGCCCGTCCCCGCGGACGGCTACGTCAGCAGCTCCGGCCCGGGCACCGCGCCCCGGATCAGTTTCTCCACTCCCTACACCTTGGTCTGCGACTTCTATGGCGGGCCGGCACCGGCACCGCAGCCGTCACAGGACATCAAGTGCAAGGGCGACATGCCCGGGATCGACGACGTTCCCGTTCTCGGCGGACGCCCGCACCCGGGCGACTGCCTGGTCGGTTCCGCCGAGTTCAAGGGACCCGGCTATCAGTTGAGCCGCATGTCGTACGGCGGGTGCGGCGGCAACCCGGCCGCCCTCCCGCCGGGCGGCAAGTTGCTGGGCGCGGGCCAGAAGTTGACCTATCTGAACGTCACGTGCGCCGTCGGCGCCGACAACCTCGTCGCCTGCCTGGACACCACCAGCGGGGACCACGGGTTCGTGCTGCAACGCTCGGGCAGCTGGGCGTTCTAGCCCGGCGATCGAATTCAGTCGAGGGCGGCGCGCAGCGACGCGACCGCGTCGTCGATCGGGCCGCTCGTCGAATAGCCGGCCGCCAACCGGTGGCCGCCCCCGCCGAACGCGGACGCGACGGCCGCCAGATCCACGTCGGCCTTGGCCCGCATCGACACCGACCACTGCTGCGGACCGACTTCCTTGAACACCGCGGCCACCTCGGCCTGCTGCGTGGTGCGCACGATGTCGACGATGCTTTCCACTTCCTCGGCGCGCGAACTGACCCAATCTTGGTGTCCGACAACGGCATACACCAGGCCGCGGCCGCCGACCGCGTCGGGCAGCAAGTGCGCCGAGCCCAGCACACGCGACAGCAGCGGCAGCCAGGTGAAGGGATGGCTGTCCATCAGCGTTCGGCTGATCGCGGCGTTGTCGACGCCCGTCTCGACCAGCCGGGCCGCCAGCCGTAGGGCGCGGGCGGTGGCCCAGCGGAAGGACCCGGTGTCGGTCGTCAGCCCGGCGTAGATGCAGTGCGCGACATCCGGGTCGATCGGCTTCTCCCACGCGTCGAGGATGTCGGCAACCATCATCGTGGTCGAATCCGCTGACACGTCAACGAAGTTGGCGGTCCCGAACAAATCGTTGGAGGCGTGGTGGTCGATCACCAGTAACTCCCGGCCGGGACCGGCCAGATCACTCAACGCGCCCAGCCGCTTGACGCTGGGAACATCGACGGTGACAACCAAATCGACGTCGCGCCGCATCTCATCCGGGCTGATCAGCAACCCACAACCGGGCAGCGACGCCAGCGACTCCGGCAGCGTCGCCGGCTCGGCGAAACCGACCTCGACGTCTTTACCGCACTTGTCCAGCACCAAAGCCAGCGCCAGGCCAGCGCCGATGGTGTCGGCGTCGGGGTGGACATGGGCGACCACGGCGATAGTCGCAGCGCCGGAAAGCAATTCGACCGCGCCGCGGGCGTCGACGCGCGCCGCGGCTCCCGCGGCGCGGGACAGCTCAGTCTTGGCGTCGGTCGTCGTCACCGGTGTCCTCGTCACTTGACCCCCGGTAGGGATCGGCCTCTCCGGCCGGTTTGGCCCCCGAGCGAACCCGCGCCAGGTCGGCGTCCGCGGCGCGGGCGCGCGCCAGCAACTCGTCCATCCGCTGCACGGTATCCAACGTGGTGTCGCGGGTGAAGGTCAGCGTGGGTGTGAAGCGCACGCCGGTGCCGGCCCCCACCATGGTGCGCAGCGCACCTTTGGCCCGTTCCAGTGCGGCCGCCGCGGCGGCGTAGTCCGGCTCGTCGTCCAGGGTGCGGCCCATCACGGTGTAGAACACCGTCGCATCGTGCAGGTCGGCGGTGACCTTCGTGTCGACGATGGTCACCCCGTCCAGCCCCGGATCCTTGATCTCGAATTCGATCGCCGAGGCGACGATCGTGTTGATGCGTTTGGCCAATCGGCGCGCCCGGGCCGGGTCGGCCATCAGGCGCGCTCCTTCTCGACGAGCTCGTAGGACTCGATGATGTCGCCTTCCTTGATGTCGGAGTAGCCAAGCGTCATACCGCACTCGAAGCCCTCGCGGACCTCGGTCACGTCGTCCTTCTCCCGGCGCAGCGAGGTGATCGAGAGGTTGTCGACGACCACGATGTTGTCCCGCAACAGCCGGGCCTTCGCGTTGCGGCGCACCACACCCGAGCTGATCATGCAGCCGGCGATGACGCCGACCTTGGAGGACCGGAAGATCGCGCGGATCTCGGCCCGGCCCAGCTGGCTCTCCTCGTAGATCGGCTTGAGCATGCCGCGCAAGGCCTTCTCGATGTCGTCGATCGCCTGGTAGATCACCGAGTAGTAGCGGATCTCGACGCCTTCGCGGTTGGCCAGCTCCGTCGCTTTCCCTTCGGCGCGCACGTTGAAGCCGATGATCACCGCGTCCGACGCCGACGCCAGGTTGACGTTGGTTTCGGTGATGCCACCGACGCCGCGGTCGATGACGCGCAGTTCCACCTCGTCGTCGACCTGAATCCCCATCAGGGCCTCTTCCAGCGCCTCGACGGTACCGGCGTTGTCGCCCTTGAGGATCAGGTTCAGTTGGCTGGTTTCCTTCAGCGCCGAGTCCAGGTCCTCGAGGCTGATCCGCTTGCGGGACCGCGCCGCCAGCGCGTTGCGCTTGCGGGCGCTGCGCCGGTCGGCGATCTGGCGGGCGATGCGGTCCTCGTCGACGACAAGGAAGTTGTCACCGGCGCCGGGCACCGACGTGAAGCCGATGACCTGCACCGGCCGCGACGGCAGCGCCTCCTCGACATCGTCGCCGTGCTCGTCGACCATGCGGCGGACACGACCGTAGGCGTCGCCGGCCACCACGGAATCACCGACGCGCAGGGTCCCGCGCTGCACCAGCACGGTGGCCACCGGCCCACGACCGCGGTCCAGGTGCGCCTCGATCGCCACGCCCTGGGCCTCCATGTCGGGGTTGGCCCGCAGATCCAGGGCGGCGTCGGCGGTCAGCAGCACCGCCTCCTCGAGCGCCTTGATGTTGGTGCCTTCCTTGGCGGAGATGTCGACGAACATCGTGTCGCCACCGAAATCCTCTGCCACCAAACCGTATTCGGTGAGCTGGCCGCGAATCTTGGCCGGGTCGGCGCCCTCCTTGTCAATCTTGTTGACCGCCACCACAATCGGCACGTCGGCCGCCTGCGCGTGGTTGATGGCCTCCACCGTCTGCGGCATCACGCCGTCGTCGGCGGCGACCACCAGGATCGCGATGTCGGTGGCCTTCGCGCCGCGGGCACGCATGGCGGTGAACGCCTCGTGACCCGGGGTGTCGATGAAGGTGATCGGCCGCTCGGTGCCGTCGAGGTCGACGGACACCTGGTACGCGCCGATGTGCTGGGTGATGCCACCGGCCTCGGCCTCACGCACGCTGGCGTTGCGGATGGTGTCCAGCAGTCGGGTCTTACCGTGGTCGACGTGACCCATCACGGTCACCACCGGCGGCCGGGTCTGCAGGTCTTCCTCGGTGCCCTCGTCCTCGCCATAGGTCAGGTCGAACGATTCCAGCAGCTCGCGGTCCTCGTCCTCCGGGCTGACCACCTGGACGACGTAGTTCATCTCGCTGCCCAGCAGCTCGAGCGTCTCGTCGCCGACCGACTGGGTGGCCGTCACCATCTCGCCGAGGTTGAACAGCGCCTGCACCAGCGAGGCCGGGTTCGCGTTGATCTTGTCCGCGAAGTCGCTCAGCGATGCGCCGCGGGCCAGCCGGATCGTCTCGCCGTTGCCGTGCGGCAACCGCACGCCGCCGACGACCGGCGCCTGCATGTTCTCGTACTCGGCGCGTTTTGCCCGCTTGGACTTGCGACCGCGCCGCGGCGCACCGCCGGGACGGCCGAACGCGCCGGCCGCGCCGCCGCGCTGACCGGGACGGCCGCCGCCGCCACCACCGCCGCCGGGACGGCCCCGAAAACCTCCCGGAGCGCCGCCACCACCGGGCGGGGCGCCGACTCCGCCGCCAGCGCCGCCGCGGTAGTTGCCGCCGCCGCCGTCACGGCCGCCAGGTCCGCCGGGTCGGCCACCGCCGGGGCGCGGGGCGCCGGGCCGGGCCGGGCGGCCCTGACCAGCGGCACCGCCGGGACGGGGCGGCATGTTGCCGGGCGAAGCGCCGGGACGCGGCCCGCCGGGCCGCGGCGCCCCGGGGCGGGGCACCGGACGCGGGATCGGCCGGTCGACCGGTTGCGCGGAAGAGAACGGGTTGTTGCCGACGCGCGGGGTGCGGACGCCGGGCTTCGGCGCCGGACCGGGGCGCGGACCCGGCGTCATGCCGGGTTGGGGTCCGGGCTGGCCGGTCGGCTGCCCGGGAGCGGGCGGCTGCGGCTGTCCAGGCGCCGGGCGGCTGGGCGCCGGGCCCGGGTGCGCCGGCGCTTCCGCGGGTGCGGCCGGGGACGCTTGCGCGGCGGCGGTCGTCGTTCCGCCGGCGGGCGCGCCAGTGGCTTCGCCATTGCCGATGGCCTTGTCGAGGGCCTGGTCGAGCGATTTGTCCGGCCCCTTGGCGGGGGCCTTGGCGGCCGCCTTGGCCGCGGCCTTTGCGGGAGCCGCCTTGCCGCCTCCGAAGGATTCGCGCAGTCGACGAGCGACCGGCGCCTCCACCGTTGACGATGCGGATTTTACGAATTCGCCCTGATCATTCAGACGGGCGAGAACTTCCTTGCTGGTGACACCGAGTTCCTTAGCCAACTCGTGTACGCGGGCCTTACCTGCCACTACATCTCCTGTCTAAGAGGCGACAGTCGTGGGGCCGCGCCTCGGGTTTAGCTATGACGCATGGTCATCGGGACTTCACGGTGTGCTCATGTTCTTTGCTACCTGTTCTGTTGCCGGGCAAGTCGAGCGCTTCCACGTGCTCGACCAGCGCGGATGTGTCCGGTGGACGTTCGATGCGCAGCGCTCTGGTGAAAGCCCGCCGCCGAATCGCCTGTTGTACGCACCGCGGCACGGGATGCAGCCATGCACCCCGCCCCGGCAGGCTACTCCTGGTGTCAACGATCACGGCATATTCGCCGTTCCCGTCCGACACAGCCACTACGCGAAGCAGTTCGACGGCCAACTCTCGCTTCCGGCACCCGACACACGTCCGGACTGGTCCGTCCACACGTTTGTGCGCCCTTCTGGTATCGGGGGCCGAAGGCTCACGCTGGATCACGGCTCAGTCTAGCGTCACTTACCCGATGGTCAGAACCGCCCGACGGTGCGGGCCGCTCTTCCCCGCGGCCGCGCCGTCCGGCCAGGTCGCCGCGCTAGCGGTCGTGCGCCACCGAATGGGTGGCGCCGTGTTCGGGGTGCCCCTCCGAATGCGCCTCGGATCCACCCGGCGTATCGCCGCGGATGTCGATGCGCCACCCGGTGAGCCGGGCGGCCAACCGCGCGTTCTGGCCCTCCTTGCCGATGGCCAGGGACAGCTGGAAATCGGGCACCACCACGCGGGCGGCCCGGGCGTTCGGGTCGATGATCGACACGGAGACCACCTTGGCCGGCGACAACGCGTTGGCGACGAAGCGGGACGGGTCTTCGTCGTAGTCGATGATGTCGATCTTCTCCCCGGAGAGCTCGCTCATCACGTTGCGGACCCGCTGGCCCATCGGTCCGATGCAGGCCCCTTTCGCGTTCAGGCCGGGGACGTTGGATTTCACCGCGATCTTGGAGCGATGGCCGGCCTCCCGGGCCACCGCCACGATTTCGACCGACCCGTCGGCGATCTCGGGGACTTCCAAGGAGAACAGCTTTCGGACCAGGTTGGGATGCGTACGGGACAGCGTGATCAGCGGCTCCCGGGATCCGCGGGTCACGCCGATCACATAGCACCGCACCCGGTTGCCGTGTTCGTAGCTTTCGCCGGGGACCTGTTCGGCCGCCGGGATCACGCCTTCGGAAGCTTTGGTCTCGGAGCCCATCCGGACCACGACCAGGCCGCGGGCGTTGGCGCGGCTGTCCCGCTGGATGACGCCCGCGACGATCTCGCCCTCGCGGGTGGAGAACTCGCCGTAGGTGCGCTCGTTCTCCGCGTCCCGGAACCGCTGCAGCATGACCTGACGCGCGGTGGTCGCGGCGATGCGGCCGAAACCCTCGGGAGTGTCGTCCCATTCACTGATGACATTGCCGTCGTCGTCGGTCTCGCGGGCGACGACGGCAACGACACCGGTCTTGCGGTCGATCTCGATGCGCGCGTCGTTCTGGTGGCCCTCGGTGTGCCGGTAGGCGGTGAGCAGCGCCGACTTGATGGTCTCGAGCAGCTCGTTGACCGAGATGCCCCGATCCACCTCGATGGCGTGCAGCGCGGCCATGTCGATGTTCATGCTCCGGCCTCCGTCCTGTCGGCCTGGCCAGCCAGGTCCAACTCCGCTTGGGCTGGGGGCGAAAACTCCACCTGGACAACGGCTTTGGCAATATCGGCGAGCGGGATCTCGCGCAGCCGGTAGTCACGGCCTTCGCGGACCACCAGCGCTACGCCGTGATAGTGCGTCTCGCCGACGCGACCGGTCAGCCGCGAACCATCCGCGAGGACGACGTCGACCTTGCGGCCGCGGGCGCGACGGAAATGCTTTTCACTGGTCAGCGGGCGGTCCACACCCGGCGAACTCACCTCGAGCACGTAGCGATCCTGGACGTCGTCGAGGCCGTCCAGCAAAGCCGACGCCGAGCGCGACAGCGTCGCTATGGTGTCCAGGTCGAGGGCCTTGTCACCGTCGGCGATCACCATGATCCGCGGCGGGCGCGTCCGGGAGTCGATGACCACGTCTTCGATTTCATATCCCGCGCGCGCGAACTCACCGCCGAGTAGCTCGATCACCTGCGTCTGCGAAGGTAGCCCGGTGGTCACGGCGAGCTCCTCATCTTGAGTTGTCCGGTCAGCTGGAGGGCGTCGCCGCCCCGTTGGCTTGCGGGCGGCTCCAGTGTCCCGGCGGAACGCGAACGCTTGCCGTTCCGCGAGAGCAGCTATCAACGATACGCCAGGAATCGCGTCTGACGGCGGGATCGAGTCCTGGCTTCCTGTCCACCTTCGAAGCGATGGCAGGATGTGTTTGTGTCTAGCGCAGATCCCGTCGTCAACCGGCGGGGTGTGCTCGCCGGCGGTGCGGCTCTGGCTGCGCTCGGGGTGGTCGCCTCCGCCTGCGGCGAGTCCCCGCCCAAGCCCCCGGCCGTCGAAGAACTGCTGGGTCCGTTGGACCAGGCGCGCAAGGACAGCGCGCTGGCCGGTGCCGCCGCGGCGGCCGTCGGCAATCCCCCGCAGATCGCCGCCGCGCTGACGGTGGTCGCGAGTCAACGCGCCGCGCACGCCCGGGCCCTGTCCACCGAGATCTCGCGGGCCGCCGGCAAGATCACCACTTCGTCGACAAGCGAGACGACAAGCGCTGCCCCAAGCCCGGCCGAACCAGCGGGGCCGCCGCCGCCCCCACCGCCGGTGTCCGATGTCATCAACGCGCTACGCGCTTCGGCGGACAGCGCCAGCCGCCTGGTAGCGGGCGAATCGGGCTACCGGGCGGGGTTGCTCGCCTCGATCATCGCGTCCTGCACGGCCTCCTACACGGTCGCCCTGGTACCCGGGGGGCCGTCGATATGAGCTCCGGCAAGGACGCCGACAACGCGGCGCTGTGCGACGCGCTGGCCATCGAACACTCGACGATCTACGGCTACGGCATGGTCTCGGCGCTGTCGCCGCCCAGCGTGAACGGCCTGGTGGTGGAAGCTTTGGCGCAGCACCGCCAACGCCGCGACGACGTGATCGCAATGCTGACCGCCCGCAAGGTCAACGCGCCGGTCGCGGCCGCCGGCTACCAGTTGCCGATGCTGGTGGGCAGCGCGGCGGATGCGGCGCGCCTGGCGGCGCGGATGGAGAACGACGGCGCCTCGGCCTGGCGCGTGGTGATCGAGCACGCCGAGACGGCCGACGACCGTGCGTTCGCTTCGACGGCCCTGACGCAGAGCGCCGTGATGGCCGCCCGATGGAACCGGGTGCTGGGCGCCTGGCCCATCACGACGAGCTTTCCGGGCGGAAACGACTAACGCCGCAACGCCTTTCGCCGCTACCCGGCCAGGGCGGCCGCGACGTCGGTGGCGAGTGACGCGCCGATGGCCAGCTCGCGCGTCTGTCCGCTGAAGCGGTCGCGCAGCTCGACCACTCCGTTGCCCCAGCCGCGCCCCACCACCAGAATCCATGGCACGCCCAGCAATTCGGCGTCCTTGAACTTGACTCCCGGGGATGCCTGGCGGTCGTCGAGCAGCACCTCGACGCCCAGCCGGTCCAGGTCGGCGGCTAGCGTGGTGGCTCCGGTGCGGGCGTCGGCGTCCTTGTTGGCGATCACCAGGTGGACGTCGAACGGCGCGACCGACGCCGGCCAGCGCAGGCCCAGCTCGTCATGGTGCTGCTCGGCGATCACCGCCACCATCCGCGACACCCCGAGGCCGTAGGACCCCATGGTCAGCCGCACCGGCTTGCCGTCTTCACCGAGCACGTCGGCCGTGAAGGCGTCGGTGTATTTGCGGCCGAGCTGGAAGATGTGCGCGACCTCGATCCCCCGCGCCGCTACCAGCGGGCCGGCGCCGTCGGGGGACGGATCGCCGTCTCGCACCTCGGCGGCCTCGATGGTGCCGTCGGCGGTGAAATCCCGGCCGGCCACCAGGCCGACGACGTGCCGGCCGGGCTGGTCCGCCCCGGTGATCCAGCTGGTCCCGTCCACCACCCGCGGGTCGACGAGGTAGCGAACGCCGTTGTCCTGCAGCGCTTTCGGACCGATATAACCCTTCACCAAGAACGGGTATCTGGCGAAGTCGGCGTCGTCGAGCAGCGCGTAGTCGGCCGGATCCAGCGCCGCGCCGAGCCTCTTGTCGTCGACCTCGCGGTCGCCCGGTAGCCCGACGGCCAGCAGTTCCCACTCCCCACCGGGCTGGCGCACCTTGAGCAACACGTTCTTCAGCGTGTCGGCCGCGGTGACGGTGCGGCCGAGGTCCGCCGTGTTGGCCCAGTCCACCAGGGTGGCGATGGTCGGGGTGTCACCGGTGTCGTGGACCACCGCCTCGGGCAGCCCGGCCACGACCTCCGCGGGCGGCGCCTCCGGACGGGCGGTGACGACGGCCTCGACGTTGGCCGCATACCCGGACTCCAGGCAGCGCACGAAGGTATCTTCGCCGACCGGGCTTTCGGCCAGGAACTCCTCGGAGGCGCTGCCGCCCATCGCTCCCGATACCGCGGACACGATCACGTAGCGCACCTGCAGCCGATTGAAGATGCGCTGGTAGGCCTCCCGATGCGCGTGGTAGGCGGCCTTGAGCCCGGCGTCGTCGATGTCGAAGGAGTAGGAGTCCTTCATCAGGAACTCACGCACCCGTAGGATCCCCGCGCGCGGCCGGGCCTCGTCGCGGTATTTGTTCTGGATCTGGTAGAGCAACACCGGAAAGTCTTTGTAGGAGTTGTATTCACCCTTGACAGTCAGCGTGAACAGCTCTTCGTGCGTTGGCCCCAGTAGGTAGTCGTTGCCGCGGCGGTCCTTGAGCCGGAACACGCCGTCGCCGTATTCGGTCCACCGGTTCGTCGTCTCGTACGGCGCGCGCGGCAGCAGGGCGGGAAACAGAATCTCCTGCCCGCCGATCGCGTTCATCTCCTCGCGGACGATGCGTTCGATCCTGCGCAGCACCCGCAAGCCGAGCGGCAGCCAGCTGTACAGCCCGGGCGCGACGGGCCGGATGTAGCCCGCACGGATCAGAAGTTTGTGGCTGGGCACTTCGGCGTCAGCGGGATCATCACGCAACGTGCGCAAGAACAGCTCGGACATCCGGGTGATCACAGCGGGCCAGCCTAACTGTCGGGGGTGGGCGCGGAGCAGCCGAGGACCCATGCAAGGCTCCGCGGATCTGATATCACCGGCGCTATCGAATCCGGCGCAAAGAGATTGGAACCGGCCGTCAGTCGACGACCCGGCGGCGAGCTACAACTCGCCGGCGTCGATCGCTTCCTTGACCTCTTGCGCATGGGCCACCTGCGCCGGCGTGTAGCCGATCAGCAGCGCCGCGGCGCCGACAAAGACGGCCACTCCGGCCACCCACAGCAGGCCGTAGGTATAGCCCTGGTCGAGCGCGTGCAACTGGAGGTCGTTCATGATCTTCACCGGGCCGGTGATGCCGCCCATGTACAGCGTGCGTGAGGTGATCACGGCCTGGATGACGGCCAGCACCAGCGGGCCGCCGAGGCTCTGCAGCATCAGCGCGATCGCCGACACCGGACCGATCTGATCGAAACCGACACCGGCGATGGCTGCCAGCGTCAGCGGGACGACGCAGATTCCGATGCCGATTCCGCCAACGATGATGGGCAGCATCAGGTTGGGGAAGTAGGGCACGCCGCGGTGCATGAACGCCCAGCCGTAGAGCATCGCCCAGAACAGCAGAATGCCGCCGCCGATCGTCAGCACCCGGGGCGAAAACCGTGACACCAGTTGTGAGGAGACGCCCAGGCCGATGCCCATCGCGATGACGAACGGGATGAAGCCGACGCCCGCGCGCAGCGCGCTGTAGCCGAGGATGTCCTGCACATACAGGCCGATGCACACCGTCAGGCTGAACATGAGTCCGCCGGCGAGGAAGATCGCGGCGAAGGTGACCAGCCGGTTGCGGTCGCGGAACAGATCGAATGGGACGACGGGGTTTTCGGCGCTGCGCTCCACGATGATGAAGGCGAGAGCGGCGCCCATCGCGACCACGCCCGAGCCGATGGTGGTGAGCGAAACCCAGCCCTTTTCCGGCCCCATCGAAAAGGCAAAAACGGCGGCGGTGCACGCCAGCGTGGCCAGCATGGCCCCGGTGGCGTCGAGCTTCATCCGCTCCCGGTTGGTCTCGCGCAGCGCGGTGCGGGCCAGGTAGATCATCACCAGCCCGATCGGCACGTTCACCAGGAAGGCCAGCCGCCACGACACCTCGGTCAGCGCGCCGCCGACCACCAGGCCCATCACCGAACCGATGGCGGTCATCGCGGCGAACACCGCTGTCGCGAAGTTACGCGCGGGCCCCTTCGGGAAGGTGGTCGCGACCAGCGCCAGGCCCGTCGGCGAGGCGATGGCGGACCCCACCCCCTGCGACAGCCGCGCGATGACCATGGTCACCTCGTCCCAGGCCACCGCGCACAGCACCGAGGAGATGGTGAACAGGGCGACGCCGACGATGAAGGTGCGTTTGCGCCCGATGGTGTCGCCGAGCCGGCCGCCCAGCAGCATCAGCCCGCCGAAGGTGAGCACGTATGCGGTGATCACCCAGCTGCGCCCGGCGTCGGACAGGCTCAGCTCGTTCTGGATCCTGGGAAGCGCGACGATGGCGACGGTGCTGTCCATCGTCGCCAGCAACTGCATACCGCCGATGGCGATCACGGCCGCGATGAAGCGACGGGAAGGCAGCCAGGCCGGGTAGTACTTGCTGGTGCGAGTGGAGGCGGTCTCCGCCGGGCGCGTGGAGCGCACCGGGGCCGGACGATCGGGGCGCGCGGACGTGAAATTCCGCACCGCGCGCTCACTGTCGTTGAGAGCCGTCATAAAGGGTTACCTTACAGTAATCTTAAGAACCGTTTAAAGCCCGAAAGCCGCCACCGGTCCGATCACGATGATCGCGGGAGGTCGGATGCCCTCGGCGCGGATTCTTTCGGGCGTGTCGGCAAGTGTGGCCCGCAAAGTTTGCTGAGCCGCCGTTGTCCCATGTTGAACCACCAGCACCGGCGTATCCGCAGGTCGGCCACCGTTTATGAGTGCATTGACGAAAAGCTCGATGCGTTCGACGGCCATCAGCAAAACGATGGTCCCTGACAATGCGGCCAGCGCATTCCAATTCACTAACGATTCGGGGTGTCCGGGCGCCAGATGGCCGCTGACCACCACGAATTCGTGGTTTATGGCGCGATGCGTGACCGGAACGCCGGCCAGGGCAGGCACTCCTATGGCGCTTGTCACACCCGGCACCACGGTGACCGGAATCCCGGCGTCGACGCACGCTTGCACTTCCTCGTAGCCGCGGGCGAAGACGAACGGGTCCCCGCCCTTGAGGCGGACGACGAACTTTCCGGACCGGGCGCGTTCGATCATGACGTCGTTGATCGCGTCCTGTGCCATCGCCCGGCCGTAGGGGATCTTCGCGGCGTCGATGACCTCCACGTGCGGCGGCAGCTCGGCCAGCAGCTCCGGCGGCGCGAGCCGGTCGGCGACCACGACGTCCGCATGGGCCAGCAGCCTGCGACCGCGCACCGTGATCAGTTCGGGGTCGCCGGGTCCGCCGCCGACGAGTGCCACCCCGCCGCGCACGACGTCGGAGCTCACCGCGCTGTCCAGGTTGATGACCCCGGTTTGCAGCGCCTCCCGGATGGCCGAGCGGATCGCCGCGGATCGGCGGTGCTCGCCACCGGCCAGCACCCCGACCGACAACCCCTCGTAGCCGAAGGACGCGGGTGTCACCGCGGTCCCTTCCACGGCGATGTCGGCGCGGACGCAGAAGAGGTGCCGGCGGTCGGCCTCGGCGACCACCGCGGCGTTCACCTCGGGGTCGTCGGTGGCGGCGATCGCGTACCAGGCTCCGTCGAGGTCGCCGTCGCGGTATTCGCGCAGGGACAAGGTGATTCCGCTCATCGCCTCGACCGACCGGGTGGCGCTGCGGGAGATGACGTGGACGTCCGCGCCGCTGGCGATGAGCAAGGGCAGCCGGCGCTGGGCGACCGTGCCGCCGCCGACCACGACGACCTTCTTGCCGGCCAGCCGCAGCCCAGCGAGGTAGGCGTTCTCGGTCACCCGGCAAGCCTAGTGGCTGTGGATGTTGGGGCCGCCGGTGCGCCGGGCGGCGGCGTGCGTGACGAACCGCGCGACCGCGGCCGGCGCCGCGGCCGGATGGGTATGCAGGTACGAGGCATGCACGCCGGCGTGCACGACGCCGTCCCGCACGGTGTCCCCCGCACCGTCGGAGGCACCCCGATACATCCACGCGGGCTGGTATCTGTCGGTGAAAGTGACTGCGGTCCGGTGGAATTCATGCCCCACCGCCCGTTGCCCGGCGGAATACAGCGGTGAATCGGCCACGGCGACGGCGTCGCGGTAGGCCAACGTCAAGTGCGGGGTGAACCGCGCCGACCCGGCCAGCACGCCGCACATCGGGTGACCGTCGAGTTCGGTGGCCAGATAGATGAGACCGGCGCACTCGGCGTGTATCGGCGCGCCCGCGGCGGCCAGCTCGTAGATCTGCCGGCGCACCGCGTCGTTGGCCGAGAGCTCCGCGGTGAACTGTTCGGGAAAGCCGCCGGGCAGCAGCACCGCGTCCGTGCCGTTCGGCAATGGGTCGGCCAGCGGGTCGAATTCGACCACATCGGCGCCGGCGGCCCGAAGCAGCTCGGCATGCTCGGCGTAGGCGAAGCTGAACGCCTTACCCGCCGCCATCGCCACGGTGGCCCGCCCGCCGGGCGTCTCCCCCACCGCCGTCACCGGGTCCCACGCCGGGCCGGTCCGGCTCGCGGCGACCGCCGCGACGGCATCCAGGTCGACGTGACGAGCGACCAGTTCGGTCATCGCCTCGACCGCGAGCCGCGCCCGTCGCCCGTACTCCACCGCGGTGACGAGACCCAAATACCTTGTCGGGAGCTCCAATTCGGCGGTGCGCGGAATGGCGCCCAGCACCGCGACGCCCGCCTGCTCGCAGGCCTGGCGCAGCACGTGTTCGTGCCGGGCCGAACCGACCCGGTTGAGGATCACGCCGCACACCCGCGTCGCGGCATCGAATGTCGAAAAGCCGTGCAGCAGTGCGGCGATGCTGTGGCTCTGGCCGCGCGCGTCGACCACCAGGATCACCGGCGCACTCAACAGGCCGGCCACGTGGGCGGTGGAGCCTTCCGCGGGGCCGGCCGCGGCGGGCCCGATCCGCCCGTCGAAGAGCCCCATCACCCCTTCGATCACCGCGATGTCCGCGCCGGCGGCGCCGTGGGCGTACAGCGGGCCGACGAGGCTCTCGCCGACCAGCACCGGGTCGAGATTGCGACCGGGACGTCCGGCGGCCAGGCCGTGGTAACCGGGGTCGATGAAGTCCGGGCCGACCTTGAACGGCGCCACGGCGTGACGCGCGCGCCGCAGGGCGCCGATCAAACCCGTTGCGACGGTAGTTTTTCCGCTGCCCGACGCCGGCGCGGCGACGACGACCGCGGGGACACTCACCACTCGATGCCCTTCTGCCCCTTGCGACCCGCGTCCATCGGGTGCTTGACCTTGGTCATCTCGGTAACCAGGTCGGCGGCGTCGATCAACCGCTGCGGGGCATCGCGTCCGGTGATGACCACGTGCTGGTGCCCGGGCCGCGCCAGCAGAACGTCCACCACCTCGTCGACGTCCACCCATCCCCATTTCAGCGGGTAGGTGAACTCGTCCAGCACGTAGAAGTCGTGGCGCTGCTCGGCCAGCCGGCGTGAGATCTCCGCCCATCCGTCGGCCGCGGCCGCCGCGTGATCGATTTCGCTGCCCGCCTTGCGCGTCCAGGACCAGCCCGCGCCCATCTTGTGCCACTCGACGGGCCCACCGATGTCGTGTTGTTGGTGCACTTGGCCGAGTTGAGCGAAGGCGGTCTCCTCGCCCACCTTCCATTTGGCGCTCTTGACGAACTGGAACACCGCGACGGAGAGCCCGACATTCCAGGCCCGCAACGCCATTCCGAATGCGGCTGTCGACTTCCCCTTGCCGGGGCCGGTGTGCACCGCGAGCACCGGCGTGTTGCGCCTGGCTTTGGTGCTCAGTCCGTCATCGGGCAGCTGAAGTGGTCGGCCTTGTGGCATGAGCGGTTACCTTTCTCAGGCCGCGTTGCGCACGGCGCGCGTCAGAGAGTCCGCGTGCAACTGCTCCAGGCGCACGGCCGGTGCGCCGAGGTGGCGGGCCAGCTGCTCGGCCAACCCCAGCCGTATGTAAGACGTTTCGCAGTCCACGACCACCGCGGCGGCGCCCTCGGCCACCAATCGGGCGGCCGCGGCCCGGCTGCGGCCCAGCGGGTCCGGTCCGGCGGTGGCCCGCCCGTCGGTGAGCACCACCACCAGGGAACGTCGGGCCCGATCGCGCGCCTTCTCCCGAACGATCAGTTCACGCGCGGCGAGCAGGCCTTCGGCCAGTGGAGTCTTGCCGCCGGTGTCGAAGCGAGCCAGTCGCCGGCCGGCGATGTGCGCCGACGACGTCGGCGGCAGCAACAGCCGCGCCCCCTGCTGGCGGAACGTGATGACGGCGACCTTGTCGCGGCGCTGGTAGGCGTCGCGCAGCAGCGAGAACGTAGCGCCGCTCACCGCGGCCATGCGGTCGCGCGCCGCCATCGAGCCCGACGCATCCACGACGAAGATGACGAGGTTGCCTTCGCGTCCCTCGCGGATCGCCCGTCGCACATCGTCCGGTCCCGGCCGCAACGGACCGGCCCCGGCGCGCTCGGCGGCGGACAGCAGGGTGGCGAACAGGTGCAGCCCGTGCGCGCCGGAATTCGTGTCGTTGCCGTCCGCGGCCGCGATCACGCTGCCGGTGGCGTTGCGGGCCCGCGACCGTCGTCCGGGCGCGCCCGCGCCGACCCCGGGCACCGTCAGCGCCCGGGCGCGGAAGGTCTTCGACGGCGGCGCGCTGGGTTTCGGCGGGTTGTCGCCCATCGAGTTCGGCGGGTGTGGCTTCGAAGGAACCGATGAGTTCGATTGCCCCGCAGGTTCTTCCGTGGGCTGACCACCACCCGGAGGCTCGGGCTCGGGCTCGGGCTCGTGGTCGTCGCCGCCGGCTTGCGCCAGCGCCGCGTCGAGCTGGTCGCGGTCGATGCCCGGGTCGTCGAACGGGTCGCGGCGGCGCCGATGCGGCAACGCCAGCTCGGCGGCCACCCGGACGTCTTGCTCTTCGACGGACTTGACCCCACGCCAAGCGGCATGCGCGGCGGCGGTGCGGGCCACCACCAGATCGGCCCGCATCCCGTCGACGTCGAACGCCGCGCACACCGCCGCGATGCGCCGTAACTCGTTGTCCGGCAACATCACCTCGCCGACGAGCGCCCGCGCGTCGGCGATCCGCCGGGCCAGTTCGGCCTCGGCGTCGGCGTAGCGCTCGGCAAACGCGTCCGGGTCGGCCTCGTAGGCCATCCGCTGCCGGACGACCTCCACCCGCACGTCGACATCACGCGAGGCGTGCACGTCGACGGTGAGCCCGAACCGGTCCAGCAGTTGCGGACGCAGTTCGCCCTCCTCCGGATTCATGGTGCCGATCAGCACGAACCGGGCCTCATGCGAATGCGAGATGCCGTCGCGTTCGATGTGCACCCGGCCCATCGCCGCGGCGTCGAGCAGCACGTCCACCAGATGGTCGTGCAGCAGGTTGACCTCGTCGACGTACAGCACGCCGCCGTGCGCGCGGGCCAGCAGCCCCGGCGAGAACGCGTGCTCCCCGTCGCGCAGCACCCGCTGCAGGTCCAGCGAGCCGATGACCCGGTCTTCGGTTGCGCCGAGCGGCATTTCGACGAGGCCGGCACTCTCGCCGCCGGTAGCCGAGGACAGCAACGCCGCCAGACCACGCACGGCCGTCGACTTGGCCGTGCCCTTCTCCCCCCGGATGAGCGCGCCGCCGATCTCCGGGCGCACGGCGCACAACAGCAGCGCGAGGCGCAGCTGGTCGTGTCCGACGATCGCGCTGAACGGGTACGGCTTCACGGGAGCTCCATCAGGCCGGAACCCGGCCCGCCCGCCGACGATGCAGGCCGGGTATCGGCCTGAGGAGGAGGCGGGCGTGAGGGCTTGAGCATCGGCACGTGCGGAATGCCGTCATCGACGAAATCCTCACCGGCGCGAACGAACCCGTGCTGCGCGTACATGTCGGCCAGATAGGTCTGCGCGTCGATCCGGCACGGGTAGTCGCCCACCTCGGCCAGGGCGGCGCGCAGCAGCCGGGTGGTGTGGCCCTGCCCCCGCGCGCCGCGTTTGGTGCACAACCGGCCGATCCGGAACGTCTTCCGGCCACCGGCGTGCTCCTCCATCAACCGCAACGTGCAGATCACCTCGCCCACGGGCGTCTCCAGCCAGAAGTGCCGGGTTTCGGCGAGCAGGTCGCGCCCGTCCAGCTCCGGGTACGGGCAGGCCTGCTCCACCACGAACACCTCCACCCGCAACTTGAGCAGCTCGTAAAGGGTCCGGGCGCCAAGGTCTTTGGCCCAGGACCGACGCAATGCTTCACTCATGACCGAACCCCCGAATCGGACTTCAACCGCAGCACCTCGGTACCCCAGGACCACACCTCGTCGTACAACGCCGGCTCACGGGACAGCTCCACCCCCAGTGACGGCACCATCTCTTTGAGCGCGGGCAGCCAGGAGCGATAGCGGCCGGCAAAGCACCGCTCCAACACCTCGAGCATGGCCGCCACGGCCGTGGATGCTCCCGGGGAGCCTCCCAGCAACCCAGCGATGCTGCCGTCGGCGGCGGCCAGGATGGTGGTGCCGAAGTCCAACACCCCTCCCTTGCGTTTGTCCCGCCGGATCACCTGCACGCGCTGGCCTGCCACCGTCAGCTCCCAGTCGGAACCCACTGCGCCGGGGGCGAATTCGCGCAGCGCGTGGATGCGGTCCGGTTCGGACAGCCGCAGTTGGGCGATCAAATAGTTGACCAGCGTGAGCTGGGTGAGGCCGACCCCGAGCATGGACAGGGCGTTGTCCGGTTTCACCGAGCGGGGCAGGTCGCTGAGGCGGCCGTGTTTCAGGAACTTCGGTGACCAGCCGGCGTACGGCCCGAACACCAGCCACGACTTGCCGTGGACGAACCGGAGGTCCAAGTGCAGCGCGCCGAGCGGCGGGGCTCCCGGCGCCGGAACGCCGTACACCTTGGCCCGGTGTGCGGCGGTGAGTGCGGGGTTGTCGGTGCGCAGGAACCGGCCGCCGATGGGGAATCCGGCGAAGCCCCTGACCTCGTTGATGCCGGACTTCTGCAGCAACGGCAGCGCGTCACCGCCGGCCCCGACGAAAACGAATTTTGCGTTCAGCCGGTGCTTTTCACCGGTGCGCCGATTACGGAGCAGCAGCGTCCAGCTGCCGTCCGATTGCCGGGTCAGATTGCGGACCTCGTGGCCGAACAGCGCCGTCGCGCCGCCCTGCACGCAGAAGCCGATGAGTTGCCGGGCCAGTGCACCGAAGTCGACGTCGGTGCCGTGGGGCGCCCAGTTGAGCGCGGTCGGTTCGGAGAAGTCGCGTTTGGCGGCCATGAACGGCAGCCGGCGGGTGAACTCTTGCGGGTCGTCGATGAATTCCGTGCCGGCGAACAGCGGGTTGGCAGCCAATGCCTGCTGCCGGCGCCGCAGAAAGTCGACGCGCTGCGCGCCGCGCACGAAGCTGACATGCGGGAGCGGGTTGAGGAAGCCGGTGTCGGTCAGGATCCCGTTCTCGGCGGCGTGGGCCCAGAATTGCCGGCTCACCTGGAACTGCTCGTTGATGCGTACCGCTTTGGTGATGTCGATCGAGCCGTCGGGGTGCTGCGGGGTGTAGTTGAGCTCGCACAGCGCGGAGTGCCCGGTACCGGCGTTGTTCCACGGACTGCTGCTTTCCGCGGCGACGGCGTCCAGCCGCTCGACAACGGTCATCGACCAGTCGGGCTGCAGCCGCCGCAGCAACGCACCCAGCGTGGCGCTCATGATGCCCGCGCCCACCAGCACGACGTCCGTCCGTGCCGTTCGGGCTGGTGATGACACCTGCTCCTGGTCCTTCCCTCGACTGTGCCGATCCCAGGCTATCCCGAGGCAAAGCGGGCACGAACGGCATGCGCCTCCCCATGACCAGCAAAACCTCTAAGCTGGCCTCGTGACTGGCTGGGTGCCCGATGTCCTGCCCGGTTATTGGCAGCGCACCATCCCGCTCGGGTCCGACCCGGTCGGCGAGGGCGAGATCGTCGCGACGCTGATCCGGCGCGGCGAACCCGCCGGACCGTCCGAGCCCGCGGGGGCGGGCCACGCGGTGCTGGCCGTGCACGGCTACACCGACTACTTCTTCAACACGGCGCTGGCCGATCACTTCGCCGATCGGGGCTTTGCCTTCTACGCGCTGGACCTACAGAAATGCGGCCGGTCGCGCCGCGACGGTCAGACGCCGCACTTCATCACCAACCTCGACGACTACGACGCCGAACTCGAACACGCCCTGGCGGCGATCCGCGAGCACGACCGCCCCGCCAAGGTTTTGGTGTACGGCCATTCCTCCGGTGGGCTCATCGTGTCGCTGTGGCTGGATCGGCTTCGCCGGCGCGATGCCGCGGCCCACGCCGGCATCGGGGGTTTGGTGCTCAACAGCCCCTTCCTGGACCTGCACGGCCCGGCGGTCCTGCGCCTGTCGGTGACCTCGGCGCTGATCGCGGGCCTGTCCCGGGTGCGGTCCAAGGGGGTGGTCCGGACACCCACCGAGGGCGGTTACGGAACCACCCTGCACCGCGACTACCACGGCGAGTTCGACTACGACCTGCAGTGGAAACCGTTGGGTGGCTTCCCCATCACGCTCGGCTGGCTGCACGCCATCCGCCGCGGCCACGCCCGGTTGCACCGCGGGCTCGACGTCGGGGTGCCGAACCTGATCCTGCGCTCGGATCACACCGTCCGGGAGACCAGCGACCCGGCGTCGATGCAGTGCGGAGACGCGGTGCTCGACGTGACCCAGATCGCCAGGCGGGCCGGCTGCATCGGGAATCGCAGCACCATCGTTCCGATCGGCGACGCCAAACACGACGTCTTCCTGTCGCTGCCGCAGCCGCGGCAGGCGGCCTATCGCCAGCTCGACCTCTGGCTGAATGACTACCTCGACACCCATCGCACCCAGCCCTCTTCGAGAAGGGGGTGACCAGGTGGAGACGTACGACATCGCGATCATCGGAACCGGTTCGGGCAACAGCATTCTCGATGATCGCTTCGTTGACAAGCGGATGGCGCTGTGCGAGCACGGCACGTTCGGCGGCACCTGCCTGAACGTCGGGTGCATCCCGACCAAGATGTTCGTCTACGCCGCCGAGGTCGCCGCGACTATCCGGGAGGCGGCGCGCTACGGGGTCGACGCGCACGTCGACAGGGTGCGCTGGGACGACATCGTCTCGCGCATCTTCGGGCGGATCGACCCGATCTCGATGAGCGGCGAAGACTACCGCCGCGCGGCACCCAACGTCGACTTGTACAGCCAGCACACCCGGTTCGGGCCCGTTCAGCCCGACGGGCGCTACCTGTTGCGCACCGACGCCGGTGACGAATTCACCGCCGATCAGGTGGTGATCGCGGCGGGGTCGCGTCCGGTGATCCCCCCCGCGATTCTCGACTGCGGCGTCGCCTATCACACCAGCGACACGATCATGCGGATCCCGGAGTTGCCCGAGCACCTGGTCATCGTCGGAAGTGGCTTCGTGGCAGCCGAATTCGCCCATGTCTTCTCCGCGCTCGGCGTGCGGGTGACGCTGGTGATCCGGGGCGGCACGCTGCTGCGGCACTGCGACGACACCATCTGCAAACGCTTCACCCGCATCGCCGCGGCCAAATGGGAACTGCGTACGCATCGCAACGTCGTGGGCGGCACCAACAACGGCTCCGGTGTCGCCCTGCGGCTCGACGACGGGTCCACGCTGAACGCCGACCTGCTGCTGGTCGCGACCGGGCGGGTGTCCAACGCCGACCTGCTGGACGCCGAACAGGCCGGTGTCGATGTCGAGAATGGCCGGGTGGTGGTCGACGAATACCAAAGGACCTCGGCCCGTGGCGTTTTCGCCCTCGGCGATGTCTCCTCGCCGTACCAGCTCAAGCACGTCGCCAACCACGAGGCCCGAGTCGTGCGGCACAATGTGCTCTGCGAGTGGGACGACACCGAGTCGATGGTCACCACCGATCACCGCTTCGTGCCGTCGGCGGTGTTCACCGACCCTCAGCTGGCGGCCGTCGGCCTGACCGAAAACCAGGCCATTGCAAGGGGGTTCGACATCTCGGTCGCGATACACAACTACGGCGACGTCGCCTACGGTTGGGCGATGGAGGACACCTCCGGGATAGTCAAATTGATTGCCGAGCGGAAGACCGGCTGCCTACTGGGCGCGCACATCATGGGCCCCCAGGCGTCGTCGATCATCCAGCCGCTGATCCAGGCGATGAGCTTCGGGCTGACCGCCCCGGAGATGGCCCGTGGCCAATACTGGATTCACCCGGCGCTGCCCGAAGTGGTCGAGAACGCGCTACTGGATCTGTACTGAGGTCAGCGCCCTGAACGTTTATGCGGCCGTTTGTCCGCTTGGCACTGCGGGCACAGTCCGTGCAGCGTCAGGCCCGCGGCCTCGGACAGTGTGAACGAGCTGCCCGCCATCGCGTGTTCGAGCGCCGAACTGAGCTGCCGGGCGGGCACCTCGATGATCGAGGCGCATTCGGTACACACGGCGTGGTGGTGCGGCGCGGTGGCCATCCCGTAAGTGGTGACACCGCCGTCGAGGGTCAACGCGTGCAGCACGCCCTGCCCGACCAGGGTGGTCACCGTGCGATAGATGGTTGCCACATCGGGAGCGTGGGCGCCGTGCGGCAGACACGCCTGCACCCGTCTGTGGATCTCCGCCACCGGCAGGTGCCCGTCGATCGGCTCGAGGACCGCCAGCACCTGGATCCGCGACGACATCCGCCGCAGCCCCCTGGCGCGCAGCAGATCGCCGATCCGGGCGGTTTCGGACGGGTCCATCGCCGACGGCTTGGGCGTCACCCGTTCAGTGTCGCGCCGCCCAGCTGGGCGCGCCAGCTTTCCGCCGAACTGGCCCCGCGTCGTTCACCGTCATTCCTGCAACCCACTTGCACCTAGTCGACGACGGCACTTACAGTCGTGCCGGTAGTTCCCTTGCCCGATGCCGGGAGGACTCCAGTGGCCAGTACCGAGCTCGACTGGCGCCCGTCATGGACCACCAAGCTTCGCAGCGCCTTGACGCCGGCGGAGTGGTGGCGCCTGGCCGCGATGCTGGCGATCATCGTCGCGCTCCACGTGGTCGGCTGGCTCACCCTGGTGGTTTTGGTGAGCCCCGCCCAACTCAGCTTCGGCGGCAAGGCATTTGGCGTCGGCATCGGGCTGACGGCCTACACCCTGGGCATGCGGCATGCGTTCGACGCCGACCACATCGCCGCCATCGACAACACCACCCGCAACCTGATGAACGACGGGCAGCGCCCCCTGGCCGTCGGGTTCTTCTTCTCGCTGGGCCATTCCACGGTGGTCTTCGGACTGGCGGTCCTGCTGGCGTCCGGCGTCAAGACGATCGTCGGACCGATCCGAGACGACTCCTCGGCGCTGCATCACCTCACGGGCCTGATCGGTACCGGCGTCTCCGGTGTGTTCCTCTATGCGATCGCCCTTCTCAACGTCGTCGTGCTGGTGGGCATCGCGCGGGTGTTCGCGCGGCTGCGCCGCGGCGACTACGACCCCGAAACCGACGGGGCCGAACTGGAACGGCAGTTGGACAACCGGGGCCTGATGAACCGATTCCTCGGCCGCTTCACCAAGTCGATCACCAAGTCGTGGCACGCCTACCCCGTCGGGTTGCTGTTCGGGCTCGGCTTCGATACGGCCACCGAGATCGCGCTGTTGGTTCTGGCGGGCACCAGCGCGGCCGCCGGGTTACCCTGGTACGCCATCCTGTGTCTGCCCGTGCTGTTCACCGCCGGCATGTGCCTGCTGGACACCATCGACGGCTCGTTCATGAACTTCGCCTACGGCTGGGCCTTTTCCAACCCGCTGCGCAAGATCTTCTACAACATCACCACCACCGCTCTGTCGGTGGTCGTCGCGCTGCTGATCGGCAGCGTGGAACTACTCACCCTGTTCGCCGAGCAGTTCGGCTGGCGGGGCGCGTTCTGGAGCTGGATCGGCGGGCTGGACCTCAACGCCGTCGGCTGTTTCGTCGTGGGCACGTTCGTCATCACCTGGGCGGTGGCCCTGCTCGTCTGGCGCTACGGCCGCCTCGAACAGAAGTGGACTCCGTCCTGAGAGGGTCACCCGGAGGATTGCTGCGCATCCGGTGCGTTGGGGTGTAGAACAGTGCTCATGAGCCTCGCTGCGGGCGGACGGCGGTGATCGGCGGTGCATGAGCTGTCACTGTGCGAAGCGATCGCCGGTGTGGTCAAGACGCATGCCGACGGTCGGCGCGTCGACGTGGTGCGCGTGCGGATCGGGGCGCTTCGCCAGGTGGTGCCCGAATCGCTGTCGTTCTGCTGGACGCTCGTGCGGGACGCCGAGAACATGCCCGAGGCCGAGCTGGAACTCGAGTGCGTCCGCGCCGAGGTGCGCTGCCGCGCGTGCGGCCGGCGATCGGAGATCACGTCGGCCTGGTCGATCTGGTGCCCGCAGTGCGACAGCTCCGACGTCGAGGTGTTGCGCGGCAACGAATTCTTGGTGACGTCGCTGGATGTCTCATGAAACACGCTTGTTCCGAACGGACTTGACCATGGGTAGATTTCATCGGCATGACGACGGAACCGTGCACACCCACGAGCACGACGATCCGGATCACCGGCACGGCGACCACGGCCAGTACCAGACCGGAAAGCAGCGTGTCGACGTGCTGGAGGCGATCTTCGCGGAGAACGACCTGCTCGCCGATGCCAACCGGGCGGCATTCGAGAGCAACGGGGTGCGCACCCTCAACCTGATGAGCTCGCCGGGATCGGGCAAGACGACCATCCTGCAGGCCACGCTCGACGAGCTCGCCCGTGAGCTCGCCATCGGGGTGATCGAAGGCGACATCGCCACCGATCTGGACGCGGCCAAGCTCAGCGGTCGCGGCGCCCAGGTGTCACTGCTCAACACCAGCAACGGTTTTGGCGGCGAGTGCCATCTGGATGCGCCGATGGTGAACCGCGCACTGCCGGGGCTGGACCTGCCCGCGCTGGACCTGGTGATCATCGAGAACGTCGGCAATTTGGTCTGCCCGGCGGAGTTCGACGTCGGCGAGCACGCCAAGGCCATGGTCTACTCGGTGACCGAGGGCGAGGACAAGCCGCTGAAGTATCCGGTGATGTTCCGCTCGGTGGATGTGGTGTTACTCAACAAGATTGACTTGGTTCCGTACCTCGATGTCGACGTCGACACGTACATCGCCCACGTGCGCAAGGTCAATGCGGCGGCGACCATCCTGCCGCTCAGTGCGCGCACCGGGGCCGGGATGGGCGCCTGGTTCGGCTGGCTGCGAAGGTTCGCCGGCGAACCGCCGGATTAACGGCCGTCTTGCAAGCGCTTCGCATGACGGCGGGCTATCTACCCGCCACCGATTGCTCATGCAGCGCACGAAAGGCTATGCAACGGTTGTCTAACTAGTTGATGCTGCAGAAACGTTGACACACCCGGCGGTGAGGAGTAGACCCAAAAATTAGCGCTGTGCAAGTGGGCCGACGGTCGACTCCGGCAGCGCAGGGGCCTCAGCCCGGCTCCGGAAAGCTGCAGCATGCCAACAGAAGCAGCAGTCAAAGCAGAAGAAACATTGATCCATGTCCTATGGATTAACGCGGGGCTCAGTTGTGACGGCGATTCGGTGGCGTTGACTGCCGCCACCCAACCCACGGTCGAGGAGATTGCCCTGGGCGCTCTGCCCGGGCTGCCGAAGGTCGCCGTGCACTGGCCGCTAATCGATTTCGAGTGCGGGCCCAGCGGGGGGGCGGACGATTTCCTCTCGTGGTTCTTCAAAGCCGACCGCGGCGAACTGGAACCCTTCGTGCTCGTCGTCGAGGGATCCATCCCCAACGAAAAGATCAAGGACGAGGGCTACTGGTGCGGGTTCGGCAACGACCCGGCCACCGGCCAGCCGATGACCACCAGCGAGTGGCTCGACCGGCTGACGCCCAAGGCCACCGCGGTCGTCGCGGTCGGGACGTGCGCCACCTACGGCGGCATCCACGCCATGGCCGGCAACCCGACGGGGGCGATGGGGGTGCCCGACTACCTGGGGTGGGACTGGAAGAGCAAGGCCGGCATCCCGATCGTGTGCGTGCCCGGTTGCCCGATCCAACCCGACAACCTGTCGGAGACGCTCACCTATCTGCTCTACATGGCGACCGGTCAGGCGCCGATGATTCCGCTCGACGACGCGTTGCGTCCCACGTGGTTGTTCGGCAGCACCGTCCACGAAGGTTGTGACCGGGCCGGATACTACGAGCAGGGCGACTTCGCCACCGAATACGGATCGCCGAAATGCATTGTCAAGCTTGGCTGTTGGGGTCCCGTGGTGAAATGCAACGTGCCCAAGCGGGGCTGGATCAACGGCGTCGGCGGCTGCCCCAACGTGGGTGGGATCTGCATCGGATGCACGATGCCCGGCTTCCCCGACAAGTTCATGCCTTTCATGGACGAACCGCCAGGCGGCAAGTTCTCCAGTGCCGCGTCGGGTCTGTACGGCACCGTGATTCGTAGCTTGAGGGGTATCACGGCGCGCACCGTCGACAAAGAACCGCGGTGGCGCCACAGCGGTAACCAACTCACCACTGGGGCGCGCCGCACCTGGTAGGTCACCTACCGGGTCGGCGCGCTTCGTTCTCAGCATCTGAGCCCTCGGGCTTAAGAGCCCACGGCGGGAAGAAGAATTGCGATGACAACCATCATTCCCGAGCCCACCCACGCCAAGCGGGAACCCGGCCAACTGGTCGACATGGCCTGGGACCCCATCACCAGGATCGTGGGCAGCCTGGGCATCTATACGAAAATCGACTTCGAGAACCGCGAAGTCGTGGAGTGCCACAGCACCTCGTCGATCTTCCGCGGCTACTCGATCTTCATGAAGGGCAAGGATCCTCGCGACGCCCACTTCATCACCAGCCGCATCTGCGGTATCTGCGGCGACAACCATGCCACCTGCTCGTGCTACGCGCAGAACATGGCGTACGGGGTCAAGCCGCCGCACCTCGGCGAGTGGATCGTCAACCTGGGCGAGGCCGCGGAATACATGTTCGACCACAACATCTTCCAGGAGAACCTGGTCGGCGTGGACTTCTGCGAGAAGATGGTCTCCGAGACCAATCCGAGCGTGCTGTCCCTGGCGGAGAAGACGCCCGCGCCGCAGGCCGGCGCGCACGGGTACCGGACTATCGCCGACATCATGCGGTCGCTTAACCCGTTCACCGGCGAGTTCTACCGCGAAGCGCTGGCGGTCAGCCGCTGGACGCGAGAGATGTTCTGCCTCATGGAGGGTCGCCACGTGCACCCGTCCACGCTGTACCCAGGCGGGGTCGGCACCGTCGCGACCATTCAGTTGATGACCGACTACATGACCCGGCTGATGCGCTATGTGGAGTTCATGAAGAAGGTCGTGCCGATGCACGACGACCTGTTCGACTTCTTCTATGAGGCGCTGCCCGGTTACGAGAACGTCGGGCTGCGTCGCACCCTGCTCGGCTGCTGGGGCTCCTTCCAGGACCCCGAGGTGTGCAACTTCGCGTACAAGGACATGGAGCGCTGGGGCAACGCCATGTTCGTGACCCCGGGCGTGGTGGTCGACGGCAAACTCCTCACCCACTCGCTGGTGGACATCAACCTTGGCATCCGGATCCTTTTGGGCAGTTCGTATTACGACGACTGGACCGATCAGGAGATGTTCGTCAAGACCGATCCGCTGGGCAACGCGGTGGATCGACGACACCCGTGGAACCAGCACACCAACCCGCACCCGCAGAAGCGGGACATGGACGGCGGCAAGTACAGCTGGGTGATGTCGCCGCGCTGGTTCGACGGCAAGGACCACCTTGCGCTGGACACCGGGGGCGGCCCGCTGGCCCGGTTGTGGGCGACCGCGCTGGCCGGCCTGGTCGACATCGGCTACGTCAAGGCGACCGGCAACAGCGTCAAGATCAACCTGCCCAAGACCGCGCTCAAGGGTCCGGTCGAGTTCGAGTGGAAGGTCCCCAAACACGGCAGCAACACGATCGAACGGGACCGGGCGCGCACCTACTTCCAGGCCTACGCGGCGGCGTGCGCGCTGCACTTCGCCGAGAAGGCGCTCGAGGAGATCCGTGCCGGCCGCACCAAGACGTGGGAAAAGTTCGAGGTGCCCGACGAAGCCATCGGGTGCGGTTTCACCGAGGCGGTGCGCGGCGTGCTCAGCCACCACTTGGTGATCCGGGACGGCAAGATCGCCAACTATCACCCGTACCCGCCCACGCCGTGGAACGCCAATCCGCGTGACAGCTACGGCACGCCGGGGCCGTACGAGGACGCCGTGCAGGGTCAGCCGATCTTCGAGGAGAACAGCCGGGAGAACTTCAAGGGCATCGACGTCATGCGCACGGTGCGCAGCTTCGATCCGTGCCTGCCCTGCGGCGTGCACATGTACCTGGGCAAGGGCAAGACCCTGGAGAGACTGCACACGCCAACACAGTCGCCCGTCGGGGAGTGACGCATGGCGGATCGCCCGGAGGAAGCCCTGATGACCTCAGACGAAGAAGCGCAATGGCGCACGGCGGGCGATCGGATCCAGACCCTCCTGGATTCCTGCGCGGCGAGTGGCGCGGCCGCGCAGGAACGCGCCCAGCAGTTGGTCCGCGAGGTGGTGGGGCTCTACGGGGCCGCGCTGGAACGGATCATGCTGTTGGCTCAGGGCGGCCAAGGCCCTGACCTGGCCGAGCGGCTGGCCACCGACGACCTGGTGGCCAGCCTGCTCCTTGTCCACGGCCTGCACCCGCACGGCGTGCACCGCCGGGTGTCCGACGCGCTCGACCGGGTGCGGCCGTACCTGGGCTCGCACGGTGGCGACGTCGACCTGATCGGAGTTGACGGCGATACCGTGCGGTTGGCGTTTGCCGGCAGCTGCAAGAGCTGTCCGTCGTCGGCGGTGACGCTGGAGCTCGCCGTTGAGGACGCGGTTCGGGCTGCGGCACCGGAGATTTCGGCGATCGAGGTGGTGGCCGCCCAGCCTGCGCACGAGCCGGCTGTGATTCCCGCCGATTCACTTCTGGCGCCCCTCCGTTCGAATGGCCACAGCCATTCGAACGGCTCGACCTGGTATCCGGTGCCCGAATTGGCCGAGCTGGAGCCCGGCGACGTTGCGGGGTTCCTGGTTTCGGGCACCGCGCTGCTGGTGTGCAGAGTCGGCGACCTGCCACTGGTCTACCGCGACCACTGTCCGGTGTGTGATGAATCGCTAGCGGGTGCACAACTGCGCGAGACACTGCTGGGCTGCCCGCGCTGCGGCACCCAGTTCGACATCGTGCACGCGGGTGCCGGCCCCAACGGAACTCACCTCGAGCCGCTCCCCCTGTTGCTTCGCGACGGGGTGCCATCGGTGGCACTGGCCGAACCGATGGGAGCCGGCGCATGACGACCCCGTACGAGGTCCTCACCCGCATCCGCAGCAACCGCCCGGCCCCCGAACCGGCCGGCGAGCGGTGCGAGATGTGCTCGGAATTGATCGCCGACGAACACCAGCACGTCGTGAATGTCGTTGACCGGCAACTCATGTGCGTATGCCGCGCCTGCTATCTGCTGTTCACCGACTCCCGGGCCGAACTCCGCTACCGCGCGGTGCCCGACCGGTATCTGTCCTTCCCCGGCTTCGCGCTGGACCGCCGCGGCTGGGAGGCGCTGCAGATCCCGGTGGGCGTCGCCTTCTTCTTCACCAACTCCGCCCTCGGGCGCACCGTCGCCTTCTACCCCGGCCCCGCCGGGGCATGCGAATCCGAGCTGCCGCTCGACGTTTGGGACGCCCTCAGCGACGCCGACGCACGGGTGGGCCTGCTGGCCGACGACGTGGAGGCGCTGTTGGTCCGGGTCCCCGAATCCGGTCCGCCGCAGAGCTATCTGGTCCCCATCGACGCCTGCTACGAATTCGTCGGGCGGCTGCGCATGCTGTGGCGTGGGTTCGACGGAGGGCAGGAGGCGCGCGAGTTCATCGACGGCTTCTTTTCCCACCTCGAAGCCCGCGCCGTAAAAGAACCTGAAACACCGCCATGATGGACGTCGACTTCGCGGTCCTTGACGTAGCACCCGAACCGTACACCGTCAGTCCGGTGCTGACCGCGCGCGTCGCCGTGGCCACCGCCGGCCCTGATGGAGGGGACCCGGTGCACGCGATCGCCCTGCGCTGCCAGGTCCGCATCGAGCCGCTGCGACGGTCCTACTCCGACGACGAAGCCGCCGGGTTGACGGACCTGTTCGGCCCGCGCGAACGCTGGGCGAGCACCCAGCGCACCTTCCTCTGGCAGCACTGCACCGCGATGGTGCAGGGATTCACCGGCAACACGACGGCGGCGCTGCCGCTGGATTGCACCTACGACTTCGAGGTCGCGGCCGCCAAATACCTGCACGCGTTGCGCGACGGCACGCTGCCCCTCCAATTCCTCTTCAGCGGAACGATTTTCGTCAAGTCCGAACGCGGGTTTTCCGTCCAGCAAATCCCGTGGGACTGTGAATACCGCTACGATATGCCGGTCGCGGTCTGGCGGCAGCTGATCGCCCAGCACTACCCGAACGCCGGCTGGCTGCGGCTGAGTCACGAAACCATCGCCGCGCTGGCCGCCTACAAGTCGGCGCACGGCCTGCTGGACCTCGACCACGCGATCACCTCACTGCTGGACGCGGACCGGGAGACGGCGCGGTGACCGAGGATCGGGACCGGGCCCGCGCCGTCGCCGACGCGGTACTTTACGAGGGCTACTTGCTCTACCCGTACCGCGGAACGTCTAGCAAGAACCAATCTCGCTGGCAATTCGGCGTTTTGGGGCCGCCCGGGGCCGCGGACGCGGGCCTGGGTGAGGATGACGCGCTGGCGGCGCAGTTCCTGGTCGATGGGGCCCGGGAGCTGAGTCTGATGGTGCGGTTCCTGCAATTGCAGCACCGCCGGGCCGAGCGCGAAGTCGCCCACGGCCAATACCAACCCGTCGACGAGCTGACGACCGCGGACGGGGCGTGGCTCACCTGGGACGAGGCGGTCGAATGCGAGAGGTCCTTCGGCCCTGTCGCCTTGGACGGCCGGCCGTGGACACTGTCGGTGACGGCGGACGCGGGCACCGACATCGAATTCCTCGATGGCGGGCGCCTCGTGCGCCAACGACGGGAGGTGCGTGGCTTGCTGACGGTCGCCGGCGAGGCGGACGGCGACCTGTGCCGGGTGTCGGTGCGGGTCAGCAACGGCGGCGACAGCGCCGTAGACAAGAACGACTCGATCGCGCGGTCCATGATCGGGACGCACCTCATCGCGGAACTCGACGGCGGGCAGTTCGTCTCGCTGCTCGAGCCGCCGCCGGCGGCGGCCGATGCGGTGTCCCGGTGCAGCCAGCACCGCTGCTTCCCGGTGTTGGCCGGCCCACCCGGCACCCACGAACTGCTGCTGATCTCGCCGATCATCCTCTACGACCACCCCGAGGTCGCCGAGCAGAGCGACACCGCCCTCTATGACTGCACGGAGATCGACGAGATCCTCACGCTGCGCGTGATGACCATGACGGACGAGGAGAAGGCGCAGGCCCGGGCCACGGACCCGCGAGCGGCGCGGATCATCGACCAGTGTGACGCGATGTCGCCCGAGGCGATGGCGCGCCTGCACGGTGTGCTGCGCGATCCCCACGCGATCCGGGGTCTGGTCCCGGAGATACCCGAGGGGGTCGATTGGTGGGATCCGCTGGCCGACAACGCGGTCCGTCCGGAAATCGATGCGGTGCTGGTGAACGGGGTCCGGGTTGCGCGCGGCAGCCAGGTCCGGTTGCGACCGAGGCGCAACGCCGACGCGCAGGACATCTTCGTCGCCGGCAAGACCGCCCGCGTCACCTCGGTGCACGAGGACGTCGAGGGCAACAAGCACGTCGGGGTCGTCGTCGACGATGACCCGGCCGCCGACCTGCACGACTGGTACGGCCGTTACCTGTACTTCTCCCCGGACGAAATCGAGCCCCTGGAAGCTCAACGCAGCCCGGCAAACTCGTGAAAGGAGTTCGAGATGGAGGTCTTGGGTTGGATATTCGTCGCGATCATCGCGTTGGTGCTCGTGGTCGGATTGGTGCTGGGGGTGGTATCCCTGCCCGATGCGCGCCGCTACCTGAAGCTGAGGCGGATGTAACTTGCTCGGGCAGCGGAGATGACAGCGCGCATCCTGGTAGCCGGCATCGGTAACATCTTCCTGGGCGACGACGGCTTCGGATCCGAAGTGATCCGCAACGCCGAGATCCCGCAGGACGATTCGAGTGTCCGCGTCACCGACTACGGCATCAGCGGCATGCACCTGGCCTACGACCTGCTCGAGGAATGGGACACGCTCGTCCTCGTCGACGCCGTCCCCAGCCGTGGCAGCCCCGGCACGTTGCATGTCTTCCAGGCCGACCATGAATCGGATTCGGCCGCGGCGGGTTTCGACGGCCACAGCATGGATCCGGCCGCGGTGTTCGCCAGCCTGCGGGCGCTGGGCGGCAACCCGCCCTACACGGTCGTCGTCGGGTGCGAGGCGGGCAGCGTCGAGGAGGGCATCGGCCTCACCGAGCCCGTGGCCAAAGCCGTGCCGCGCGCCGCACGGGCCGTCGAGGAGATCGTCGCGGCGCTGCAGGCGCACTCGGTCGCAACCAGCCGAGAGGGCCGCTGAGTCATGTGTTTAGGGATCCCCGGCCAAGTGATCCGGATGCTGGACGGCTACGAAGGGCAGCTCGCCTTGGTCGACGTCACCGGCGAACAGCGCAAGGTCAACGTCGGCATGCTGCCGGAAGAGACGTTCGCCCCCGGCGACTGGATCATCATCCATATGGGCTTCGCCGTCGAGAAGACGGACCGGGCGGGCGCCGAGCAGGCGCTGGCCGGCCTGGAGCTGATGGGCAGGGGCCGCACGGATCCTTTCGACTTCCCGGAGGGCGGCTGAGATGACCCCGTCCCCCCTGCTGCTTGGGCATGACGACGTTCGGCAGCGCTTCACCGTGACCGGTGTTGTGCAGGGGGTTGGCTTCCGGCCCTTCGTCCACCGCATCGCGACCGAGCTCGGGCTGTCCGGGTTCGTCGGCAACGATTCGGGCGCGGTCTTCCTCGAGGTGCAGGGCGAACGCGCGCGCATCGCCGAATTCGGCCGGCGCTTGCGGGCCGAGACGCCGCCGCTGGCCCGAATCAGCGACGTCACGGTCAGCGACCTCGTCGCCGCCGCCGGCTGCGGACGGGAGTTCCGGATAGTGGCCAGCCGGGCGGTCCCCGGCGGTACGACGCCGATTCCGCCCGACATCGCGGTGTGCGACGACTGTGTCGCCGAGCTCTTCGACCCGGGCGACCGGCGCTACCGCCACCCCTTCGTCACCTGCACCAACTGCGGGCCGCGATTCACCATCATCCGCGGGCTGCCCTACGACCGCCCGGCCACCACCATGTCGGGCTTCGCCATGTGTCAGCGCTGCTCCGCCGAATACCACGACCCGGCGGATCGCCGGTTCCACGCCCAGCCGATCGCCTGCCCCGATTGCGGGCCGTCCCTGTGGTTCCGGTCGGCGACCGGGCGCGTCGACGGTTCGGACGCCGCGCTGGCGGCCACCCAACGCGCGCTGGCCGCGGGGGCGGTGGTCGCCATCAAGGGCGTCGGCGGCTACCACCTGGCCTGCACGGTCAGCGACGGCGAGGCGCTCGCCGCGCTGCGAGCGCGAAAGGCCCGCGGCGCCAAGCCGTTTGCCATGCTGGTCCGTGACCTCGACGTCGCGCGCCGCTATGCCTACGTCGACGACAGCGAGGCCGCGGTCCTGTCGAGTCCGGCCCGCCCGATCGTCTTGCTGCGCCGCCGGCCCGAAGCGCCGGTCGCCGACGCCGTCGCGCCCGGGAGCCCATTGCTCGGGCTGATGCTGCCGTACTCCCCCGTCCATCACCTGCTGCTGGCGCCCGTGCCCGCCGCCGCCACGCCCGTGCCCGACGCGCTGGTGCTCACCAGCGCCAACCGATCCGACGAGCCCATCTGCTTCACCGATGACGATGCAGCACAGCGACTTCCGGCGTTGTGCGATGCGGTCCTCGACCACGACCGCCCGATCCACGTCCCGTGCGACGACTCGGTGGTGCGCATCGTCAGAGACCGGGAAAGCGGCACCGAACTGCCGATCCGCCGGTCCCGTGGCTACGCACCGCTGCCGGTCGACTTGAATCTCGCGGGGCCGGCGGTGCTGGCCGTCGGCGGGGAATTGAAGAACACCTTCTGCCTCACCGACGGCTCGCGGGCCTACCTGTCCGGGCACATCGGCGACATGGGCACCTGGGAGACGCTGCGCGCGTTCGAGCGGGCGGTGAGCCAGCTCAGCGAAATACGCGGCGCTCCGTCGCGTTTGGCCGCCGACCTGCATCCGGGGTATCACACCCGAAGCTGGGCGGAGCGCCGCGCGGACGGCCGGCCGCTTGACCTCATTCAGCACCACCACGCGCACGTGGTGTCGCTGCTGGCCGAGCACGGGCGCATCGGCGAACCCGTCGTCGGAGTCTCCTTCGACGGCACGGGTTACGGATGCGACCAGACCATCTGGGGCGGCGAAATTCTCCGGCTCGGGAGCGACAGCCACCGATTTGTCCGGGCCGGCCACCTGTTGCCGGTGCCACTGCCAGGCGGTGATGCGGCGGTCCGCAACCCGTGGCGGATGGCCCTGTCGCAGTTGTGGTCGGCCGGCATCGACTGGACCCCCGACCTGGCGCCCGTCGCGGCGGCAACCCCGGACGAATTACGCGTCACCCATGCGCAATTGGAGACGGGAACCGGATGCGTTCCCTGTTCGAGCATGGGTCGCCTCTTTGACGCGGTCGCCTCGTTGCTGGGCGTGCGGCACCGCATCGACTATGAAGGCCAGGCCGCCATCGAGCTGGAGGCGCTGGCGGAGTCGGCGGGTGCGGTGGCCGGGCCGTCGCTGCCGCTCATGGTGGGTGCCGACGGGGTGATCGATCCCGCCCCCATGGTGCAGACATTGGTGTCGGCGCTATACGCGGGCACGCGGCCCGCGCTGCTGGCCGCGGCTTTCCACCACGCTGTCGCGGACGCCGTCGCCAAGGCGGTCGGTCAAGTGGCCGGCGCCATCCGGCTGGTGGGCCTCACCGGCGGCGTTTTCCAGAACGTGTTGTTGCTGAACGCGTGTCGTCAGCGGTTGCGGCTGGCAGGATTCGAGGTACTGACCCACCGCGCCGTTCCGGCGAACGACGGCGGGCTCGCACTGGGTCAGGCCGCGATCTCGATGCTGACCGCGCAGGAGGAGGGCTGAGCCATGACCACCACGGCCATCGATCGCGGGCTTGGTGCCGAATTGGCCGAAGACCTCGCCGCCACCGCATTCACACTCGCCAAGCGCTTCGCCGCGGGCGCCACCATGTGGTCCATCGCGCCGTCGTGGGAACCGCATGCGCTGCACATCGCGGTCGAGTTCGTCCACCCGGTGATCATGGGCAAACGGGCCCTGCCCGCGGTGGCGCTGACCGGGCCCGACCTGGTGGATCTGGTGCGAGTGTCCGTGCAGCCGGGCGACATCGTGGTCGCGGTCTCCGAAGCGGACGACGCGCAGGTCCGCTCGGTGATGCGGCGCGCCCCCGCATGGGGCGCCACCACGATCTGGATCGGCAGCGGCGAACGACCCAGGGCGGGCATGGCCGATCACGTGCTGTGGCTCGACGACCCCGATCCGCGCGTGCCGGCGACGGGCGGCTTCGTGCTGTTCTATCACCTGCTGTGGGAGCTGACCCACGTGTGTTTCGAGCATCCCGGCCTGCTCAAACCCGAGTGCTCGGAGTCGGTTTGTGTCACCTGCGGCGATGAGGGACGCCCGGGTGAGGCGGTGACGGCGTCGGCCGACGGGCACGCCGCGGTGCGCACCGCGCGGGGCATCGAGAACGTGGTGACCACACTGATCGACCCCGTCGCCGCCGGGGACTTGATGCTGGTGCACGCCGGCATGGCGATCGGCAGACTGAACGAGAAGGACGGCTGATGAGCCCCCCCGACGAGCCCACCAACTTCCTGTACCCCTTCATCGACGCCCAGGAGGACGACCCCGGGTCGCTGCTGGCCGACCTGGCCGCGTCTGCGCAGGCGAAGGCGGCCGAGAGTCTGGCGCTGCGGCGCTCGACACTGGAAGCCAACTCCGCGTTGCTCGGTCAGGCCGCGGCCGAGCTGGCCCGCCGTTTCGCGGCAGGCGGCCGCATGTTCACCTTCGGAAACGGTGGCAGCTGCACCGATTCCACCACTCTGGCCAGGCTGTTCGCCCGGCCGCCGATCGGCAAGCCGTTACCCGCGTGGCCGTTGACCACCGATCAGGCGATCCTCACCGCCTTGGGCAACGACGTAGGTTTCGAGTTGGTGTTCGCCCGGCAGTTGATCGCCCGCGCCAAGGCCGGTGACATCGCGATCGCCATGTCGACCAGTGGCGGTTCGCCCAACCTGCTCGCCGCGCTGGCCGAGGCGCGTCAACGTGGCCTGTACACCATCGGATTCGCCGGCTACGACGGCGGCGCGTTCGCGAACAATCCGAACGTGGACGCCTGCTTCGTCGTTCGTTCGCAAAGCGTGCACCGCATTCAGGAATCACAAGCGCTGCTGGGCTATCAGCTGTGGTTGAGCGTGCATCAACTTCTCGGTGGTGAGCGAGGTTTGGGGGCCGCATGAACAAATCAGCGGGCGACTACCTGTCGTCAGGACCGAGGTTCGCCGAGGGCGAGGTGATCGAACGCATCGAATCGTTCCGCAGGCGTCGCCCCCGCTTGCTCGACGACCATGTGACGCTGGCGCACGGCGCGGGCGGCAAGGCCTCGGCGGCGCTGGTGGACGCGGTGTTCGTGGAGGCGTTCCGCAATCCGCTGCTGGAGTCCCTGGGCGACAGCGCGGTCCTGACGCTACCCGGCGGCGAACGCCTGGCGATGTCCACGGATTCATTCGTGGTGCAGCCCAGGCGCTTTCCCGGCGGCTCCATCGGCGCGCTCGCCGTGCACGGCACCTGCAACGACCTCGCGATGGCCGGTGCCGTGCCGTCGTGGATCTCTGCGGCGTTCGTGATCGAAGAGGGGTTTCCCATCACCGAATTGAAAGAGATCGTCGCCGACATGGCGGCGGCGGCCGCCAATGCGGGCGTGCAGATCGTCACCGGCGACACCAAGGTGGTGCCCAAGGGCGCCGCCGACGGCGTGTTCGTCACCACCGCCGGGGCGGGTGTCATCCCCGCGGGACGCGCGCTGTCCGCGGCGTCGGTGCGGCCCGGTGACAAGCTGCTGTTGTCGGGGTCGATGGGCGATCACGGCATGGCGGTCATGCTGGCGCGGGGCGACCTGGCCATCGAGGCCGATATCCACTCCGACACCGCGTGCCTCAGCCCGCTGGTGGAGCTGTTGATGACGGCCGCGCCGTCCACCCGCTGGTTGCGTGACGCGACGAGGGGCGGGGTGGGCACCGTCTGCAACGAACTGGCCCAGGCCTGTGGTCTTGGGGTGCTGCTCGAAGAGGAGCGACTTCCCGTGGCGCCCATGGTGAACGGTGCCTGCGAGCTGCTTGGCATCGACCCGCTGTACGTCGCCAACGAGGGCAAGTTCGTCGCCGTGGTCGCGCCGGAGGAGGCGGCGGCCGGGCTGGCCGCGCTGCGGTCCCATCCGCTGGGCGCCGATGCGGCCGAGGTCGGCGAAATCGTCACCGAACCAGCCGAAAGCGTGGTGCTGCGAACCGGATTCGGTGGAACACGGATCGTCGACATGCTCGTCGGCGACCCGCTGCCGCGAATCTGCTAGGGAAGGAAGGCCGCACATGTGTCTTGGAATTCCGGGTCGGATCGTTGAGATCACCGATCCCGAAAACTATTTGGCGAAGGTCGACGTCAGCGGCGTGCAGCGCACCATCAGTGTCCGGCTGCTCGAGGACGACATGCCGGAACCCGACGAGTGGGTCCTGGTTCACGTCGGGTTCGCCATGGCCAAGATCGACGAGACCGAGGCGCTGCTCACGCTGGCCGCAGTCAAGAAACTCGGCGACGCCTATGCCACCGAGATGGAAGCCTTCGACTCGTCGGCCATTATCTAGCCCGGCGACGATGCGGTCCGGTCGCGGACCGAGGAGGAGTCGGGCAATCAGACCACGAAGGGGACGCACATGAGATTCGTTGACGAGTTCCGTGATCCGGCCGCGGCCCGCAAGCTGCTGGGCGCCATCGGGCGCTTGGCCGGGACCGGCGGCGAACAGTTCAAGTTCATGGAGGTGTGCGGCGGGCACACGCACACGATCTACCGGCACGGCATCGAACACCTGCTGCCCGACAACGTCGAGCTGGTGCACGGCCCCGGGTGTCCGGTCTGCGTGATCCCGATGGGCCGCATCGACGACGCGATGTGGCTGGCCGGCCAACCCGACGTGATCTTCACCTGCTTCGGCGACATGATGCGGGTGCCCGGATCGAACGGCAGCCTGCTGGACGCCAAGGCGCGCGGCGCCGACGTGCGATTCGTCTACTCCCCGCTGGACGCGCTGAAGATCGCGCTCGACAATCCCGACAAGCACGTGGTGTTCTTCGCCATCGGTTTCGAGACCACCGCACCGTCGACGGCGGTGACCCTGGTTCGCGCCCGCGACCTGGGGCTGACCAATTTCAGCGTGTTCTGCAACCACGTGATGATCGTGCCGCCGATCAAGGCGATCCTGGAGTCGCCAGACTTGCGGCTCTCGGGGTTCATCGGGCCCGGGCACGTGTCGACGGTGGTGGGCAACCGACCCTACCGGTTCGTGCCGGAGGTGTACCGAAAGCCCTTGGTAGTGGCCGGCTTTGAGCCGCTGGACATCCTGGCGGCGGTCGCGATGCTGCTGACGCAAATCCGCGAAGGCCGCTGCGAGGTGGAGAACCAGTACACGCGCGTGGTGCCCGAGCGCGGCAATCCGGCAGCTTTGGCGTTGATGGGCAAGGTATTTGCGCTGCGCCCCCACTTCGAGTGGCGCGGGCTGGGCTTCATCTCCCAAAGCGCGCTGCGGCTGCACGACGACTTCGCGGAATTCGACGCGGAGCTGCGGTTCGCGATGCCGGGCGTGCGGGTCGCCGACCCCAAGGCGTGCCAGTGCGGCGAGGTGCTCAAGGGTGTGCTCAAGCCTTGGGAATGCAAGGTTTTCGGCACCGCGTGCACCCCGGAGACCCCGATCGGAACGTGCATGGTGTCCCCGGAGGGCGCGTGCGCGGCCTACTACAACTTCGGTCGCATGCACCGTGACGCGGTGAAGCTGGTGGGTCGCACTTGAAAGCCGACACCGGCGGATCGCAAAAGGGCGCGGAGATGTTCGCGCGCTACGCCTATGCGCCCAACGCGCTGGGCTATTGCGGTCCCCCACTGGGAGCCACCTTGCGCGACGGTTCGGTCGACGAGGTGCACAGGGCCGCGACGAAGTTTTCCGGGGCGTGGCCGTACCTGCGGGTGCTGTCGACGCTGACCGGGATCGCCGACCCGCTGGATTATCGGCTCGTCGAGTCGTACTGGCTGGGGGGCGGCGTCGGAGCCGACCTGGACCCGCAGGACTTCTTCGAGGCGTTGCTGACGATCATCGGCCCGCAGGCGGGCCGCTACTGGTCACACCTGACGCCGGACCTGGCCCGCGAGGCCGCCGCCAATCACTGCTTCCACGTGTTCGGCGTGTACCCGTGGACGCGGTTCCTGGGTGGCGCCGGGCGCCAGAACCTTGTCAAACATCCGCTGAATGTGCTCGATAATTGCCGCATCACCTGGGGCACCGTGGTCTCCCGCGACCACAACCGGATCGAGGTGCTGCACCGAAGGCTGGTGCTCGACGGTGAGGCGCTCGCACTGTCCGAACCGTCGTCCGGCGTGTTCGACGTATGGACCGACGGGTACAGCGCGGTGCCGGATGCGGCCCCAGGCGACGAGGTCGCGCTGCACTGGAGGCGGCTGTGTGGGCGGCTGTCGCCGCGGCAGGTTGGCGCGCTCGCCGACGGAACCGATCGTCAGCTGCGAGTGACGACCCGCCGACTGGCGCGCGTCTAATTGCGTGCCAGACTGGCCCGGTGCCCGGTTCCATCTGCGACGTGCTGCCCGCCGCCGCCGCTCTGCTGGGCGCGCCGGGCGCCGTCGACAAGCTGGGCTTGGCCGACTGGATCGGCGGAACCGATCAGATCGATCGCGTCGCGGTGGTGCTGGTGGACGGACTGGGCTGGCACCTGCTTGCGGAGCTGGCCGGCAGCGCGCCGCTGCTCGCCTCGGTGCTGGCCGGGCAGGCCGGGCGCCTCACGGAGCTCACTTGCACCTTCCCGTCGACCACCCCGACCAGCCTGGTTTCGCTGGGCACGGGGGCGCAGCCGGGTGAACACGGGATCCTGGGCTTCACGCTCAACGTTCCCGGCACCGATCGGGTGATCAATCACATCTTGTGGCGTGACGATCCCCCGCACGCCGAGTGGCAGCCGTTACCAACCTGGTTCGGGCGGCTCAACAAAGCCGGCGTCAGCGCGCGCGCCGTGTTGCCGGCCGCGTTCATGGGTAGTGGGTTGACCGACTCGGCGTATCGCGGTGCCGAATTCCGCCCGACCCAACCGACGGACGACAACGCGCAGAAGGTGGCCGACGAGCTGCATGCGGCGCCGGGCCTGGTCTACGGCTACACCCCCGCCCTGGACACCGCGGCCCACGCATTCGGCGTCGGATCGTCCCGGTGGCACGAAGCGGCGGCCCAGGTCGACACGCTGCTGACCCGGCTGGTCGCGGCGCTGCCCCCGACCGCGGCGCTACTGGTGACCGCCGACCACGGCGGTTTCAATGTTCCACCGGACGCGCGGGTCGACCTCGACACCGACCCGCGGCTGGCCGCGGGAGTCCGCGTGGTCGCCGGGGAGCCGCGGGTGCGCTACCTGCACACCGAGCCCGGCGCCGCGGCAGATGTGCAGGCGGCCTGGAGTGAGGTGCTGGGCGGTAGGGCGCACATCTACAGCCGCGAGCAGGCCGTGGCGACCGGGATGTTCGGACCGGTCAACCCGGCGCACCTGGCGCGAATCGGCGATGTCGTCGCGGTCTGCACCGGCGACACCGCCGTGCTGGCAACCGGGCACGAGCCGCCGGAATCCGCTCGCCTCATAGGCTTTCACGGCGCGGCGACACCCGCCGAAATGGCCATCCCGCTCATCGCGTTCAAATCCCCTGCCGCGGCTCACTAACCGTCGTTGCGCCGCCTGCCGTCTCCCCCTGACGAGACGATCGCAGCCGAAATTGCGCTACCTTTAAGCATTTTCAAAGGAACCTCGCAGGGCCACTACGACCAGCTGTGGGCGCAGAACGCCGCCGCCATGTACGCCTATGCCAATGCCTCGGTGGCAGCCTCGACCATGACACCATTCACGTCGCCGCCCGCCGCCGACGCGGACGAGGTGATATCGGCTGGCGCTGAACTGGTTTCGATGCTGCCCGCAGCGCTCTGCGGGCTCTCCTCGGCATCTTCTTGTCGGTTCCGTACGGCGGTGCTGTCGATGTCGTCGCCGCTGTCCAAGCTGAGTTCCCTGCGCACCGGGTTCGCCAGGGAGGCCAGCATCCCCATCGCCGTGGCCATCGGCGGTGCGGCGGCAAAGGCGGGCAGAGGTCACCGCGCCGCGGTGACGGCGGGTTTCGCACGCGGCATCTCGATCGGCGGGTTGTCGGCGCCTCCGGCCTGGCTGGCCGATGGGCAAGCGGCCTGCGAACGCACACCGGACTTTGATCGTTCTCACAGCTCGCTGGGCTTGTCGGCCAAGCCTCGTGTTGTAAGTTCGGGCCACTGTGAGAGTCGGAGACACCCGTAGCGTTCGACGATGGCGGTCAGCCATCGCGATCGTTGCGGCGCTCGGTTTGTTCTGCGCGGTCACCGCGGGCTGGGCGTCGCGCGGGACCGCGGTCGCCGGGCTCGGAATGCCGCAGCCCGCGGCCTCGTCGCAGGCAGCCGTGCATACGGGCGTGAATGCTGCGGCGGTGCAAGCGCATAACCCGAACCTGCCGACACATCACAAGACCACGAAGAATGCGTGGATGACGCGGGATCGGCCGCCGACATGGACCCGTTCGTCGCCGCCGTCGATCGGGTCACCGCTACCGACTTCGTTTGCGGCCGCGACATTTCGGCTGGCCCGCGCACCGTCCCGTGCGTCCTCGGCGGTTCCACCCGACCGAGATCTGTTGACGCAACTTTGCGTCGCGCGCTGCTGACGGCTCAATCGCTCGCGGCAGCCGCCGTGGTTGCACCGCCGCAGTTGCAGGTAGGCCTGTAACCCCCGGGCCTACGTCCCAACAGAAGAGTTCCGTTCTCACACGGCCGATACCGTGGCGTTAGGCAGAGATAGCAATGAATTTCACGACGCTCCCGCCGGAAATCATTTCCGGACAAATGCATGACGGCCCCGGCTCGGGGTCGATGGCCGAAGCCGCGGCGGCCTGGGCCCGCCTGGCCACATGGCTGCACACCGCCGTCGCGGACTACCGTGCGGTGACCTCAAAGCTGCTGGCCGGATGGGAGGGCCCCGCACCCGCCCTGGACGGCGCGGTGCCCTACATCGATTGGCTCAATGCGACAGCAATACGGGCCGAGCACGCGGCCACCGGGGCGGCCGCTGCGGCGAGTGCCCACGAAACGGCGTTGGCGGCGACGGTGCCGCCCTCGACGATCGGCGCCAACCGCACGCAGCGCAGATCGCTGATCCTGGCGAACCGCCTGGGGCTGGCCGGCCCGGCGATCGCCGACACCGAGGCCCACTACGAACAGATGTGGGCCCAGGACGCCGCGGCCATGTGCGCCTACGCCGCGGCCTCGGCCGATGCCGCGGCCCTTACGCCGTTCACCTTGCCGCCCGACGCCGGCCAGGACGCGGCCGTCAGGCCGGCCCCGCGCACGTGGGCGCTGAAGTCGGCGCCGGAGGTCATATCGGCTGGACACCAGCTGATCTCAGTCGCCCCCACCGCGCTGCGGGCGCTGTCCCTGTCACCGCTGGCCACGTTCGACGTCTCCCTCGCACCCGCGACCTGCCCGCTGTCGAAACTGAGCTCACTCACGGCGCCGTCGGGCGCCGCGATCGCCTACCTGAATTCGCTCAACAAGGCGGCGGCGCTGCGATGCCTGCTGCCCGACCAGCGTGGTGTTCGCGGCGCGGCAATCAGTGCGGGGGTCGGCCGCGCAACGTCGGTCGGGGCGTTGTCGGTGCCACGGACCTGGACGGCGGCTGCGACGCCGATGGCCGTCTGCCGCGGAACGGTCGCGTAGCGCCGGCTCAGCCGGCGCGCGAGGCATACGACCGCGCGGCGTCCACGATCGCGGCGAAAAGGCGCAAGTCGTCCGGGGTCTGTTCCGGATGCCATTGCACCGCAAGCACAAACCGGTCCCCGGGCAACTCCAGCGCCTCAACCACGCCGTCGGGGTCCCAGGCGCTGACCACGAGGCCCTCACCGACTTTGTCGATCGCCTGGTGGTGGTAGCACGGCGCATCGGTGGACTCCCCCACCAGCGCGGCCAGCCGGCTGCCCGCAAGGGTGCGCACCGGCAACCTGGTGAACACCCCATTGCCCGCGCGATGCCCGTCGTGCCCGAGAACGTCGGGCAGGTGCTGGTGCAGGGTGCCGCCGAGCGCCACGTTGAGCACCTGCGCACCGCGGCAGATGCCCAGCACCGGCAGGCCCCGGTCCAGCGCGCCGCGCAACAGCGCGAACTCCCAGGCATCGCGGGCGGCGCGGGGCTGATCGGTGGTCGGATGCGGTTGCTGGCCGTACGCGGCGGGGTCCAGGTCGTAGCCGCCCGTGATCACCAGCGCGTGCAAGCTGTCGAGGATCGAGCCGACGGTCTCGGGTTCCGCCGGTTGCGGTGGTAGCAACACCGCGGCCCCGCCGGTCAGGACGACACCCTCGAAATAATCGGCCGGCAGATAACCGGCGGGCATGTCCCAAATTCCGGTCTGCACCCGCTCCAGGTAACAGGTCAGCCCCACCATCGGGCGTCCAGAGGCGTTCACCACAGCGCATCCTTTCCCGATCGATGACCGCCACCAACTCCCGCGGATCCGCCAGCGTGCTGAGCGACCGCTCGACCCGGAATCTTCGGCCTCCGTCGACACGGTACAGCCCTGGGCCGATCAGCGCCGCCCGCGGCCGACGACGCGCGGACCATCCAGCAAACCGCTTGTGCGAGTTGAGGTTCGGTGCACCAACCGAGAACTACCAGGTACTGGTGCGCAACACGATCTCGGCGGCCAACTGCGCCGTCGACTCCTGCACCGTGCGCCTGCCCAGGTGCACCACGCGGTAATCGGCGTAGACATACTGCTGGCCGGCGCGGGCCACCGCCCGCGCGGCCGGGGAGCTGACCAGGACCGTGGTGCCGATTTCCACCGGCGGGCAGTGTTCGTCGCGGACCACGCCGTCGCGATCGGCCGCCCGCGGATGGCCGCGGTCGATCACCACTAGGCCGACGAACCGGCCCAGCTTCGTCGCCGCCAGTTCCCAGGCCAGTTCGCCGCCGGCGCGATCGCCCACCACCACGGCCCACCCGATTCCCAGCGCGTCGAGGATGCCGACCACCGACTTGGGGGTCAATCGCGGGTCGAGACCGATGACGACCGTCCGAAGCGATGCGGTGTGCAGACGCTCGCAGACTGCGTCGTACGCGGCGGGGACGCGCTCCTCGTCACCCAGGATGACGACCACGACGCCCTGTTCCGGACCGGCCACGCCTACCGGGACGGGGAATCCGTCGAGAGTGGTCATCATGGAGGGCATCTTCGCACGCTACAGCGGAGCGGCCTGCGCGCGCGACGATTTCTTAACATCCGCGCGTGCGCCCCGGGTTTTGCGTCGCCGTCAATTCGTCCTTCATGCGTGCACGTACTCGTGAATGTCCTACGGCCGCAACCGACTTGCGATGTGCGGTCGGTGGGGCGGCGGACCGTCGAGCAGGCCCAGGACGGCGTCGACGTCGAGATGGGAAGCCAGCAGATCGGCGATCAAGTCGAGCTGGGTATCGCGCCGCGCGGCGACGTTGGTGTCGGCGACGACGAACCCGCCACGGCCGGCCGCGACCGCGACGCGGGTAAGCCACGCGCGCCGGAACGCGTCGTTGTCGAGCAGTCCGTGCCAGTGGGTGCCGAAGACCGCGCCGCGCACGAGGCCGTGCGGTTCACCGTCGGGCCCACCCTCCGCGCCGAACCAGCTCTCCTCGGCGCACCGCGACACCCGGCCGTGACGGATTTCGTATCCGGCGAGCGGCGCTGGCCACCGGCGCAGAATCTTGGTCTCGCCGAAGGTGATGTCGGCGTCCAACAGCCCCAGCCCGGCGACCTCGCCGGCCCCGGATTCCACCGTGTCGTCGATGCGCCGGCACAGCATCTGAAACCCCCCGCAGATACCCAGCACCGGCTTGCCGGCTGCGGCATGCGCCGTGATCGCCTCGGCCAGGCCGTGATCGCGCAGCCAGGCGAGGTCCGCGACGGTGGATTTGCTCCCCGGAATCACGACGAGGTCGGTGTCGGCAAGGTCGGCGGGGTCGGTGCTCCAGCGCACCACCACGCCCGGTTCGCACGCCAGCGCCTCCACGTCGGTGGAGTTGGAGATCCGGGGCAGCCGGATCGCGGCCACCCGCAGCCACTCGCGCCCGCGCGGCGGCGCGGGGGTGCCGACGACGCGGTGCGCGACCACCGACAGCGAGTCCTCGGCGTCCAACCAGAGCTCGTCGGCGTAGGGCAGCACCCCGTAGGTCGGACGTCCGGTCATCGCGTGCAGCTGCCGCAGTCCGGGTTCCAATAGGGCGGGATCGCCGCGGAATTTGTTGACGACGAAGCCGGCGATCAGCGCTTGGTCGTCGGGCTCGAGCACCGCGACCGTCCCGAAGAGATGGGCGAGCAGGCCGCCGCGGTCGATATCACCTACCAGGATCACCGGCAGGTTCGCGGCCCGGGCCAGGCCCATGTTGGCCAAATCCGTGGCGCGCAGGTTGATTTCGGCCGGTGAGCCGGCTCCCTCGCAGATGACGGCGTCGAATTCGTCACGCAGGCAAGATAATTCGTCTGCGACGATCCCGGCAAGGCGGTCGCGATGCCGTACATAGCTCGCCGCCGTGACCGAATCGGCGACCCGGCCCCGGATCACCAGCTGCGACGTCCGGTCGCTGCCCGGCTTGACCAGGATCGGGTTGAACCGCACGCTGGGTTCCAACCCCGCCGCCCGCGCCTGCAGCGCCTGCGCCCGGCCGATCTCGCCGCCGTCGACGGTCACCACCGAATTGTTGGACATGTTCTGCGCCTTGAACGGCGCCACCCGAACGCCGCGGCGGGCCAACAACCGGCACAAGCCCGCGACCACCACCGATTTCCCGGCGTCGGAGCTGGTGCCGGCCACCAGGAGCGCCCCGCTCAAGGGTTCACGGCAGGGTAAGGATCTCGACGCCGGTGTCGGTCACCAGCAGGGTGTGCTCGAACTGCGCCGTCCACTTGCGGTCCTTGGTGACCACCGTCCAGCCGTCGTCCCAGATCTCGTAGTCCAGCCCGCCGAGGTTGATCATCGGTTCGATGGTGAACGTCATCCCCGGCTGCATGATCGTCGTGACCGAGGGCTGGTCGTAGTGCAGCACGACCAGACCGTTGTGAAACGTGGTGCCAATGCCGTGGCCGGTGAAGTCACGAACCACGTTGTACCCAAACCGATTCGCGTACGCCTCGATCACGCGGCCGACGACCGACAGCGCCCGCCCCGGCTTGACGGCGTTGATCGCGCGCATCGTCGCCTCCCGGGTCCGCTCGACCAGCAGCCGGTGCTCCTCGGAGACGTCGCCGGCCAGGAAAGTCGCGTTGGTGTCGCCGTGCACGCCGTCTATGTAGGCCGTGACGTCGATGTTGACGATGTCGCCGTCGGCGACCACCGTCGAGTCGGGGATCCCGTGGCAGATGACCTCATTGAGTGACGTGCAGCACGACTTCGGGAAGCCCTTGTAGCCCAGGGTCGACGGGTAGGCGCCGTGGTCGGTCATGTACTCGTGAGCGATCCGGTCCAGTTCGTCGGTCGTCACCCCGGGCGCAACCGCTTTGCCAGCCTCCTCTAGCGCGCCGGCCGCGATCCGGCCGGCGACCCGCATCTTCTCGATCACCTCCGGCGTCTGCACCCACGGCTCGCTGCCTTCCTGCACGGTGGGCTTCCAGGCGTACTCCGGACGGGGGATGCGGCTGGGCACAGGCAGAGTCGGGGACAACTCTCCGGGGGAAAGCGCGGTGCGAGCAGGCATGGCGAACAGCTTAATCACGGCGCGCAGCGGGCGGTCAGCCGAAGCGGCCGCGGATCAGCGAGCGTCGCGGCCCCCGGATGATCACCGAGCCGCACACCACCCGTCCCGTCAACACGACGTGCGGCCGCCCTTCGCCGGGCGCGTCTTTGCGGCGGTCGCTGGCGCTGCCGACGTAGACCTCCACGTCGTCGATCGACGCACTGGCGCCGTCGGGCAATCGGATCTCCACCGAGCCGAACCGCATGTCGAGTTCGATGACCACCACCGGGCCCGCGAACCGGGCCTTGGTGAGGTCGAGTTCGATGGAGCCCAGCCGGCGGACCAGCGCCAGGCGGGTGGGCACCGTCCATTCCCCTTGGCGTTTCAGTGAGCCGGCCCAGCCGCGCAGCTCGACCCGGTCGGCCGCGGACGTGACGATCGCGCCCGGACCGGGCAGGTCACCGACCAGCCCGTCCAGATCTCCCCGAGTGCGGGCGTAGGAAACTTGCGACGAGCGCTGCTCGAACTCGTCGATATCGATCAGCCCGAGCGCGACGGCGTTGTGCAGTCGCCGCATCGTGCCGTTGCGGTCGGCGTCCGAGACCCGTAACGCCACCATCTCTCCACCGGTCTCAGTCATGGCCTTTCCTGACGCTTGAACCCTCGGCCTACCCTCGCAACTTACCGCCGGGATGGGCCGCCGGCGTCAGGCCAGGAAGTCCGGCGGCAGCGATTCGAACATCACCTTGGTCATCCGAACCGCGTATTCGGAGCTGCCACCCCCGACGATCAGCGAGGCGAACGCCAGATCGCCGCGGTATCCGGCGAACCAGGAATGCGATCCGCCCGGGAATTCGGCCTCACCCGTCTTCCCGTAGACCGCGCCGCAGCCGGCGATCTCCTTGGCGGTCCCGTTGGTCACCACCAGCCGCATCATGGGCCGCAGCGCGTCCACCATCTTCGGGCTGATCGGCGTGGTATCGCCCTGAACCGCGGTCGCCCGGCCCGCGATGAGCTGCGGTGTCGGGGTCTTGCCGGCCGCGACGGTCGCCGCCACCAGGGCCATGCCGAACGGGGTGGTCAGCACCTTGCCCTGGCCGAAGCCGTCCTCGGTGCGCTCGGCGAGGTCTACCGTCGGCGGCACCGACCCGGTCACCGTGGTGATGCCGTCCACCTGATAGTCCAGCCCGATCCCGTACCGGGTGGCCGCCTGCGTCAGACCCCGGGGCGGCATCCTGCTGCTGAGCTCGGCGAAGGTGGTGTTGCAGGAACTGGCGAACGCCCGCGACATCGGCACCACCCCGAGGTCGAAGCCACCGTAGTTGGGGATGGTGCGGTGCCCGATGTCGATGTGGCCCGGGCAGCCCAGCATGGTGTTGGGGGTGGCCATGTCGCGGTCGACGGCGGCGCCCGCGGTCACCATCTTGAACGTCGACCCGGGCGGGAACAGGCCGGTGGTGGCCAGCAGGCCGTCCGCGTCGGCGCCCCCGTTCTGCGCGATCGCCAGGATCTCCCCGGTCGACGGCTTGATCACGACCATCATGGCTTTGCCGCCGCGGGTGTCCACCGCGCGCTGGGCGGCGTTTTGCACCACCCGGTCGAGCGTGATCGAGATCGACGGCGCCGGTGAACCCGGCACCTCGTGCAGGACTTCGACTTCGACACCGTTCTGATTAACGCTGACCACCCGCCAGCCCGCCTCGCCGTCGAGTTGGTCGGCCACGGCTTTCTTCACCTCGGACATGACCGCCGGCGCGAAATGCGGGTCGGTGGGCAGCATCTCGGGCTGGGGGGTGACCACGACGCCGGGCAGCCGGCCGATCGCCGGGAAGACCTTGTCGTTGTCGTCGGGATGCAACGTCACCAGGTCCACCGGCTGGGTGGCCGAGCTCGCCTGTTCGGCGAGCAGCTGCGGGTCGTTCAGCGTGCCGTTGAAGGGGTGCAGGACGTCCACGATCGCGTGCGCCGTCCCGCTGAGGGCGGCTCCGGAGCCGGCCTGGGTGGCGTCCAGCGTGTAGTGGTACAGGTAGCCCGGCACCAGCACGTCGCTGCCGCCGAGTTCGTTCACCGAGGCACGCCGCGGCGCATCGGCGCGCAACGCGAACGTCTGATGCTCGCCGAGTTTGGGATGCAGGCCGGTGGTGGTCCACCGGACCTCCCAGCGCCCCTCATCGCGCGCCATTTTCAGCTGGCCGTCATAGGTCCAGGTCCGGTTCTTGGGCAGGTGCCAGGTGAAGCGATAGCCGACCGTGCCGGTGTCCTCGGCGTACTTGGCATTGAGGATCTGCGTGTCGAGGTGACTCGCCTGCAGCCCCGCCCACGCCGCGTTGAGCGCTTCGCGAGCCTCGTTGGGGTTGTCGCTGAGTTGGGCAGCGGTGGCGGTGTCGCCGATGGCCAGGGCGCCGAAGAACTTCTCGGCCGCCGGACCGGGGCCGTCGGGCCGTGGAGTGCAGCCGGACATCGCGACGGCCGCAAGGAGCAACAGCCCTGAGGCTGACGAGGCCCATGTTGTTGTAGTTACCATCGTTGCTGATGTTATGAACTGCCGAGCCAACACCTGCGCAGACACACCGTGGCCGAACCGTTATGCACGCGCCGCCGCCGAGAGTCACACCAGAGTGGCGCCCGACTAGCCCGCTAGTCGAGCAACACCGTCGCGAAGTTGCCCACCTCGGCGAAGCCGACTCGGGCGTATGCGGCGCGAGCCACCGTGTTGAAGCTGTTCACGTACAGGCTGGCGGTGCGCCCGCTCCCGACGATCACGGCGGCCACGGTCGCGGTGCCGGCGGTGCCGAGGCCCAGGCCCCGCCACTCGGGGTGCACCCACACCCCCTGGATCTGGCCGACACCCGGCGACTGCGAGCCCACTTCGGCCTTGAAGACGACCTGGCCGTGCTCGAAGCGGGCCCACGCGCGGCCCGCCGCGATGAGGCTGGCCACGCGCCGCCGATAACCCCGACCGCCGTCGCCGAGCCGGGGGTCCACGCCCACCTCGCCGATGAACATGTCCACGGCGGCCACCAGATAGGCGTCCAGCTCGTCCGGCCGGACCTGGCGCACCCCGGGGTCGATGTCGCAGTTGGGATGTCTGGACAGCGCCAGCAGCGGCTGGTGCTCGCGCACGTCACGGGCCGGGCCCCAGGCAGACTCGAGCCGCTCCCACATCCGCATCACCAGGTCGGCCCTGCCGACCAGTGACGAGCACCGGCGCGTTCCGCTCATCGCCTCGTCGGCGAAGGCGTCCATGTCCGCCGGGGCGCCGCGCAGCGGGATCAGGTTGGCGCCGGCGAAGCACAGCGACTCCTCCGCGCCGCGCAGGGTCCACAGCTCCCCGCCGATGGAGTGGGGGTCGATGCCGTGGTCCGCCACCCGCGCCGCGACCATGCACGACCCGACGGGATCCTCGTCGAACACCCGCCAGACCGCGGCGGCGTCGCGCACCACGGACACCCGTCGCTCACCGACAAGGCGGAAGAGGGGCGGAGCCGACATCTGGCGAACTCTCTGTGGTGCGAACTAAAGGGCGAGCAAGAGGGAACCGGCCCCCATCAGCTTACGGTCACGATCGGCGAACCGCTTGATGTTGTGTCAGGACCGTGATCGGTCCCCGTCGACGCGGTCATCTCGGCCGCCAATCGCTGAGCCTCCTCGATGAGCGTCTCGACGATCTGGGCTTCCGGCACGGTCTTGATCACTTCGCCGCGAACGAAGATCTGCCCCTTGCCATTTCCGGACGCGACGCCCAGGTCGGCCTCGCGAGCCTCGCCCGGACCGTTGACCACGCAGCCCATCACGGCGACCCGCAGCGGCACGTCGAGGCCGTCCAGCCCGGCGGTGACCTCGTTGGCCAGGGTGTAGACGTCGACCTGCGCGCGACCGCAGGACGGGCACGACACGATCTCCAGCCCGCGCGGCCGCAGGTTCAGCGACTCGAGAATCTGGGTGCCGACCTTGACCTCTTCGACCGGCGGCGCGGACAACGACACCCGGATGGTGTCGCCGATCCCCCGCGACAGCAACGCGCCGAAGGCCACCGCGGACTTGATGGTGCCCTGGAAGGCCGGCCCGGCCTCGGTCACGCCGAGGTGCAGCGGATAGTCGCACTGGGCGGCCAGCTGCTCGTAGGCGGCGACCATCACGACGGGGTCGTTGTGCTTGACGCTGATCTTGATGTCACCGAACCCGTGGTCCTCGAACAGCGAGGCCTCCCACAGCGCGGACTCGACCAGCGCCTCGGGGGTGGCCTTGCCGTACTTCTCCATGAAGCGCTTGTCCAGCGAGCCGGCGTTGACGCCGATGCGGATCGGGATGCCGGCCGCGGCGGCGGCCTTGGCGACCTCGCCGACCCGGCCGTCGAATTCCTTGATGTTGCCGGGGTTTACCCGCACCGCGGCGCATCCGGCGTCGATGGCGGCGAAGATGTACTTCGGCTGGAAGTGGATGTCGGCGATCACCGGGATCTGGCTGTGCCGGGCGATCTCGGCCAGCGCGTCGGCGTCCTCCTGGCGCGGGCAGGCCACCCGCACGATGTCGCAGCCGGCGGCGGTCAGTTCCGCGATCTGCTGCAGCGTCGTGTTGACGTCATGGGTTTTGGTGGTGCACATCGACTGCACCGAAATCCGATAGTCGCTGCCCACCCCGACGTCGCGGACCATCAGTTGGCGTGTTTTGCGCCGGGGGGCGAGCGTGGGCGCCGGAGCGTCCGGCATGCCCAGGCCAATGGTCAATGTTCTAATTCCTTCAACTATTGGAAGAGCCTGATCGGATTGACCAGATCTGCGGTCACGGTCAGCAACATGTACCCGACCACGAACACCAACACCACGTAGGTGGCGGGCATCAGCTTGAGGTAGTTCACCGGTGCGGCCGCGACCATGCCGCGGGCCGACCGGACGAGGTTGCGGATCTTTTCGAACACCGCGATGGCGATGTGGCCGCCGTCGAACGGCAGCAACGGCACCAGGTTGATCGCACCCAGAATGAGGTTCAGCTGGGCCAGGAAGAACCAGAACGCCACCCACAGCCCATGGTCGACGGTGTCGCCACCGATGATGCTGGCCCCCACCACGCTCATCGGCGTCTGCGGGTCGCGCTGACCGCCGCCGATGGCGTGCACCAGCGCACCCACCTTGGTCGGGATGGTGACCAGCGCCTTGCCCACCTCGCCGGTCAGGTCTCCGGTGAACGCGACGGTGGCCGGCACCGCCGAGAGCACCCCATAGTGCGCGGGCGCGAGCTTGACGGCGGCGACGCCGATGGCGCCGACCGTCGCGGGTGCCGCTTGACCGTCCTGCCCATTGGCCCCATTGGTCAGGAAGCGCTGGGTGGGCGTGACGTCGACGTAGGTGGTGATGTCCTTGCCGCCACGCTCGACGACGACCGGAACGGTGCCGTGCATCTTGCGGATCGCGGCGGCCATGTCCTCGAACGTGGAAACCGGGGTGTCGCCGACCTTGACCACGACGTCGCCGGCGCGGATTCCGGCCACCGCGGCCGGACCCGGACCGGTGCAGTCCGCGATCTTCCCCGGGGCCACTTCCGGTGCGACACAAGCGGTTTCGCCGATCACCGCCCTGGTCGGCGGATGCAGGTTCGGCAATCCCCAGACCAGTGCGATGCCATAGATCAGCACCAGGCAGATGACGAAGTTCATGGCCGGCCCCGCGAACAGCACCGCGACACGCTTCCAGGCGGCCTGCTTGTACATCGCGCGGTCGGTTTCGTCGGGGGCCAGCTCCTCGACCGAGGTCATTCCGGCGATGTCGCAGAAGCCGCCCAGCGGCACGGCCTTGAGGCCGTACTCGGTCTCACCACGCCGCGTCGACCACAGCGTGGGCCCGAACCCGACGAAATAGCGACGGACCTTCATGCCGGTGGCGCGAGCGACCCACATGTGGCCGCACTCGTGCAAGGCCACCGAAATCAGGATGGCAAGGGCGAACAGCACAATGCCGATAACGAACATCATCTCTGCTGCAGGACCTTTCTCACACCATTCCGGAGGCGTTGACGGAGGCCTCGGTGGGCCGTGCGTGTGCGACGGCGCGTCGCGCTCGCTCCCGCGCCCAGCGCTGCGCGTCTAGTACCTCATCCACGTTAGCGGGTGAAACCGCCCATTGGTCTGCGGCGTGCAGCACGTCGGCGATGGTTTTCACGATGACCGGGAATCCCACCCGGCCCTGCAGGAATGCCTCGGCGGCTTCTTCGTTGGCCGCGTTGTACACGGCGGTCATGCAGCCGCCGGCTTGGCCGGCATGCCGGGCCAGTTCGACGGCGGGGAAAACCTCGCTGTCCAGCGGTTCGAATTCCCAGCTAGAGGCGGTGCTGAAGTCGCACGACGCGGCCACCCCGGGCACCCGGTGCGGCCAGCCCAGGGCCAGCGAGATGGGCAGCTTCATGTCCGGGGGGCTGGCCTGGGCGACGGTCGAGCCGTCAACGAACGTGACCATTGAGTGAACAATCGACTGAGGGTGCACGACGACCTCGATGCGGTCGTAGGGGACGCCGAACAACAGGTGCGTTTCGATGAGTTCGAGACCCTTGTTGACCAGCGAGGCCGAGTTCAGCGTGTTCATCGGGCCCATCGACCAGGTCGGGTGGGCGCCGGCCTGTTCCGGGGTGACGCCCTCGAGCTGGGCGGCGGTCCAGCCGCGAAACGGCCCGCCGGAGGCGGTCAGCACCAGCTTGGCGACCTCGTCGGGGGCTCCGCCGCGCAGGCACTGGGCCAGCGCGGAATGTTCGGAGTCGACGGGCACGATCTGACCCGGCCGCGCCGCGCGCACCACCAGCGGACCGCCGGCAACCAGGGATTCCTTATTGGCCAGCGCCAGCCGTGCGCCCGACTCCAGTGCGGCCAGCGTCGGCCGCAGGCCCAGCGCGCCCACCAGCGCGTTGAGGACGACGTCGGCTTCGGTGTCTTCGACCAGCCGGGTCACCGCGTCGGGGCCGCGGTAGGGGACGTCGGCGATTTGCGCCGCGCGCTCGTCGGCGACGGCGATGTTGCTGACCCCGGTCTCGGCGCGCTGCCGCAGCAGGGTGTCCAGGTTCGCGCCCCCCGCGGCCAGGCCGACCACCTCGAAGCGGTCCGGATGGGCCGCTATCACCTCCAGCGCCTGGGTGCCGATCGAGCCGGTGCTGCCCAGCACCAGCACGCGCAGGCGGCCCTCGGGCGTCGCGTTCGTCACCCACTCATTGTGCCCCGCCCGGTGACGATGCGGGGTGCGCGAGACCCCGCCGCGGGTATGCCAGAATCGCTGCAGAACCGAGGAAAGGGATTCACCGTGGCCAGTACCGAGGTGGAACAGTTCACCGGCGTCGACACCGTTGAGGTGCCGTCGGCGGCGTGGGGTTGGAGCAGGATCAATCACCGCACCTGGCACATCACCGGCCTGGTCGCCTTCGTGTTCCTGCTGGCGATGCTGCGCGGCAACCACGTCGGCCACATCGAGAACTGGTTCCTGATCGGGTTCGCCACGGTGGTGCTGGTCGCCCTGGTCCGCGACCTGTGGGGCCGCCGGCGCGGCTGGATCAGGTAGCCGCCACCCGGGTGCCCTAGCGTTGCGCCCGTCGGTACCAGGCGCCGCCGATCGCGACGACCGCCAAGCCGAGCAGGGCCGTCGCCCATGGCCATATTCCGTGCTGATACACCCAGCCCGCCAACGTCCCCTGCACGCGCCCGGCCGCGGTGATCACCGCGTCTTGAGGGTCGGCGTTCGCGCCTAACACGCGCAGCTCGTAGCCGCCGTAATAGGCCACGTACAGACCGACCAGCAACAGCAGCGCGCCACTGATCCGTCTGACGAACGGCAGGATGCGCCGCAGACGGTCGACCATCGCCGAGCTCGCGGTCACCGCGGCGACGGCCAGTACACCGACGACCAGGGTCAGGCCCGCGATGTAGGCGAGGTAGATCGACACGGCCGTGACGATCGATCCACCCCGCAGGCCCGCCGCCGTGACCGCCAGAAAAGGCCCGATGGTGCACGACAGGGAGGCGATCGCGTAGCTGATGCCGTACCCGTACATGGAGCTGAGCCGCGCCGTGGGTGCCCACCGCGGGCCCAACCCCCGAGGGGTGAGGGCCGACAGCTCGCGGCCCGACAGCAGCCAAACCCCGAGCACGACCAGCACCACGCCTACGATCACCGTGGCATACGGCAGGTACCGCTGCACGGTCGTGGCAGCCGATATGGTCAGCGCGCCGAACGAGCCGAACACGGTGAGGAAGCCGAGCGCCATCCCGATGGTGGCTGCCAGTGCCCGCCCGGCCGCGGCCGGACCCGACGACACCCCCGGTCGCCCACCGGGTTGCTGACCGCGCACCACCAGCAGCAAGTAAGCGGGCAGCATGGCAAAGCCACACGGGTTCAGCGCTGCCACCAATCCGGCGGCAAAGGCCAGGCCGACGAGGCCCTGATCCACGGGGTCAGGACCTCAGTGCGGCAACCCGGTCGGACAGCTCCTGCTGCGACATCGCCGAGGTCGGGTTGTTCACGAAGGTCGAACTGCCGTCGGCTCGGTAGAACACGTAAGCGGGCTGCCAGGGGACGTTGTAACGAGCCCAGATCGAGCCGTCAGTGTCGTTGAGATTGGTGAAGTTCAGGTTGTACTTGGCGACGAAGTTCTGCATCGCCGCCACGTCCGAATGGGCCGCGACGCCGACGAAGGTGACACCCGGATTGGCGGCGGCCACCTGGCTCACGCCCGGGGCTTCGGCGTTGCAGAACGGGCACCACGGCGTCCAGAACCACAGCACCGCGGGCTTGCCCTGCAGGCTGGCGCCATTGAACGGCGCACCACTCAGGGTCGTAGCGGTGAATTGCAGACGGTCGTCGGCGGCCAGCGCTCGGGATGCGTTGCCCACGCCGAATATCACCGTGACCGCGACCAGCGCCGCGGCGAATACTTTGCTCGCGGCTGAAAAGCGATTCCTCATGGCACACCCTTTCTTGCTGGAGCTCTTTTGCTGGAGTTATGTCCTACTCGACGCGACAGCCCCTCGCCCGGTTCATCACCCCTACCCGCCTTCGGCGGCCACCTGTCCGCAGGCCCCGCCAATTCGCCTGCGCTCCAGCTACCCGCCTTCGGCGGCCAGCTGTCCGCACGCCCCGCCAATTCGCCTGCGCTCCAGCTACCCGCCTTCGGCGGCCAGCTGTCCGCAGGCGGCGCCAATTCGCCTGCGCTCCAGCTACCCGCCTTCGGCGGCCAGCTGTCCGCAGGCGGCGCTGATCTCCCGGCCGCGCGTGTCCCGGACCGTGCACGAGACCCCCTGCGCCCGGACCCGCCGCACGAACTCCCGCTCCACCGCCTTGGGGCTGGCGTCCCATTCACTGCCCGGCGTCGGGTTGAGCGGGATCAGGTTGACGTGCACCAGCGGGCCGAGCGCCCGGTGCAGGCGCTTACCCAGCAGATCGGCCCGCCACGGCTGGTCGTTGACGTCGCGGATCAACGCATACTCCACCGATACCCGACGACCGGTGACATCGGCGTAGTAGCGGGCGGCGTCGAGCGCCTCGGTGATCTTCCACCGGTTGTTGACCGGCACGAGCGTGTCGCGCAGTTCGTCGTCGGGCGCGTGCAACGACAGCGCCAGCGTCACCCCGAGCCGTTCGTCTGCGAGTTTGCGGATGGCCGGGGCCAGGCCGACCGTCGAGACCGTGACCGAGCGGGCCGAAATGCCGAAGCCGTGCGGCGGCGGTTCGGTGATGCGCCGCACCGCGGCCAGCACCCTGGCGTAGTTGGCCAGCGGCTCCCCCATGCCCATGAACACGACGTTGGAGAGCCGATCGCCGAAATCGTCACGCAGGGCGACGGCGGCCGAGCGGACTTGTTCCACGATCTCCGCGGCCGACAGGTTGCGGGTCAGCCCGCCCTGTCCCGTCGCACAGAACGGACAGGCCATGCCGCAGCCGGCCTGCGACGAGATGCAGACGGTGTTGCGCTGCGGGTAGCGCATCAGCACCGACTCGAAGGTCGTCCCATCGGTGCCGCGCCACAACGTCTTTCGGGTCTGCCCGGCATCGCAGGTGACTTCGGCGGCCGAGGTGAGCAGGTGCGGGAACATCGCCTCGGCGACCCGGTCCCGCACGGCCGCCGGGAGGTCGGTCATCTCGCGGGGGTCGGCGATCAGGCGGCCGTAGTACTGATGCGCGAGCTGCTTGGCGCGGAACGCCGGCAGGCCCAGCTCGGCGACGGCCGACGCGCGGCCTTCCGCGTCGAGATCGGCCAGATGCCGAGGCGGCCTGCTGGGGCGGGGTTCGGTGAAAACCAGTTGTTGGACCATGACCAGTCCAGTATCGGCCCTCTCAGTGCACGAGTGTCAGCACCGTCCACGCGGCGACCGCCGACGGGAGCACGCCGTCGAGCCGGTCCATCAGACCGCCGTGGCCGGGCAGCAAGCGGCCCATGTCTTTGATGCCCAGGTCGCGCTTGATCTGGGACTCGACCAAATCGCCCAGCGTGCAGGTGACCACCAAGACGACACCCAGCAGCGCACCGATCCAGGGCTGTTTGCCGGCCAGGAAGGTCGCGGTCAGGATGGCCGCGGTGATACCGAAGAAGAGCGAACCGGCGAAACCCTCCCAGGACTTCTTCGGGCTGATCGCGGGAACCATCGGATGCTTGCCGAGCAGCACGCCCACGGCGTAGCCACCCACGTCGGAGGCCACGACGGTGACCATCAGGCAGAAGACCCGGCCCGCGCCGTCCTTCGGGTAGACCAGCATGGCGCCGAAGGAGGCGAACAGCGGCACCCACGCGGCCAGGAACACCGTCGCGGAGGCGTCGCGCAGGTAGTTGGCCGACGGAGACCCGGCGAACGGCTCCGGTCGCTTGCTGTTGTCCTGCATGAACAGGCGCCAGACGTTACAGACCACCACGGTGGCGCCGAAGCCGGCCAGCGCGCCGGCGGCATGAAACGGCCACGTCAGCCAGACGGTGACCTGACCGCCGATCAGCAACGGAATGAGCGGGATGACGTATCCGGCCTCGCGCAGCCGTCGCGCCACCTCATGGGTGGCGACGAAGATCGCGGCCGCGACGATGGCAACCCAGTAGCGCGGCGCGAACACCAGCGTCACGATGAGAGCGCCGCCGATTCCCGCGCCCACCGCGATGGCGGCGCGCAGGTCGCGTCCCGCGCGGGACGTCTTCTTGGCCGGCTGCTGCGTGGTGTTCTTGGCCTCACGCGCCGGCTCGTCGGGCGTGCTGGCTGCGCCGGTGCTTGCCACGGACCCTGGGTGAACTCAGCTGCTGGGCGGTCGCTAGACCTCCAGCAGCTCGCCTTCTTTGTGCTTGACCAGGTCTTCGATCTGGGTGATGTACTGGTGCGTGGTCTTGTCCAGGTCTTTTTCCGCGCGGCCGACCTCGTCCTCGCCGGCCTCGCCGTCCTTACGGATGCGGTGCAATTCCTCCATCGCCTTGCGGCGGATGTTGCGCACCGACACCTTGGCGTCTTCCCCTTTGCCCTTGGCCTGCTTGACCAGCTCCCGGCGCCGCTCCTCGGTGAGTTGCGGCACCGCCACCCGGATCAGAGTGCCGTCGTTGGTCGGATTGACGCCCAGGTCGGAGTTGCGGATCGCCGTTTCGATCGCGCCGAGCTGACCGGTCTCATAGGGCTTGATGACGACGAGCCGCGCCTCGGGCACGTTGATGCTGGCCAACTGCGTGATCGGGGTGGTGGCGCCGTAGTAGTCGATGACAATCCGGGAGAACATGCCCGGGTTGGCGCGGCCGGTTCGAATGGTTGACAAGTCGTCACGGGCCACCGCCACGGCCTTCTCCATTTTCTCTTCAGCGTCGAAGAGAGCCTCGTCAATCATCGTTCGCTCTTCCCCTCAGGTGGTGACCAGTGTCCCGATTTTCTCACCGGCGACCGCGCGGGCGATATTGCCATTGGTCAGCAGGTTGAACACCAGGATCGGCATGCCATTGTCCATGCACAGGCTGAAGGCGGTGGCATCGGCCACTCGCAGCCCCCGGTCGATGACCTCGCGATGGCTGATCGCGGCGATCAGCTCGGCTTGCGGATTCTGCCGCGGATCCGCCGAGAACACCCCGTCGACTGCCTTGGCCATCAAGACCACCTCGGCGCCGATCTCCAGCGCCCGCTGCGCTGCGGTGGTGTCGGTGGAGAAATACGGCAGGCCCATGCCGGCCCCGAAGATCACCACCCGCCCCTTCTCCAGGTGACGGACGGCGCGCAGGGGCAAGTAGGGCTCGGCGACCTGTCCCATGGTGATCGCGGTCTGGACGCGCGTGACGATGCCTTCCTTCTCCAGGAAATCCTGCAGCGCCAAGCTGTTCATCACCGTGCCGAGCATGCCCATGTAGTCCGAACGGGTGCGTTCCATGCCCCGCTGCTGCAGCTGCGCGCCGCGGAAGAAGTTGCCGCCACCGATCACGACCGCGACCTGGACACCGTCGCGAACCACCTCGGCAATCTGGCGGGCCACCCGCGCCACGACATCGGGATCCAGCCCGACCTGGCCCCCACCGAACATTTCGCCGCCAAGCTTGAGCAACACCCTGGAGTACTTGGGCCGCGTTAGGGGCTGACCGGCAGCTGATCCATTCTCCGGCGCCGTGGGCTCCGGCTTCGGAGCCGCCGCGCCGGCGGCTTGGGCCTCCCTGGACTCCGTCATCAGGCTCCTCGCATGAGAGTGCCATCCCGGGCTGACCTCATCCGGAACGGCATTTCACATCCTGCCTCATCGCAGCACAATGCGGCGTCGGCGGGGTGCGTTATGCGCAGAGTTTGGCGATGCGGACGGCTTTTCGCGGCCGTCGGCCAGGTGACGCCGACACTGGCGCCGGCTTGGCCACCTTGGGGCTGCGGATGTTTGAGCGATGGCCGGCAAGGGGAATCCGCACCATCGCGGTGGGAATTCACGGTCTTGAGAATAAGGGCCAGCCTCGCCGTATGACCGGACCGGTCGCTTTGGCGATCGGCATTGAGCGCATCGCTCAAGGTACGCCAACGAGAGGAACTAATTCCATGGCGGACAACAACTCGGGACCTGCTGAAGCTGTCAAGGGCGTCGTCGAGGACGTCAAGGGCAAGGCCAAGGAGGCCGTTGGTGCGGTGGCAGGTCGTGACGACCTCACCCGCGAGGGCCAGGCCCAGCAGGACAAGGCGGAAGCACAGCGCGACGCGGCAAAGAAGGAAGCCGAGGCCGAGGCGGCGCGAGGCGGCGCCAAGGCCGCTGAGGAGCGCCAGAAGGCTAATCAGTAGCTTGCTGGGAGGATGGGTCCGGTCCGTGAAAACGGACCGGACCCATCGACTTTTCCAGGCCAGGACGATCGCGTCCGGTTAGCCGGGCCGATGCGGTCCGCAGCCAATTCAACACAGTTTGCATAGTTTCGCGGCGAGCGGGTAATCATCGCTGCGCTGCAGACATCTCTTCGTGAGGTGCCTACGGGCGGGGGGAAGCAGACCGACACGGAGTTTCGGGAGATGTCGTTGGACGTTCTACTGCTGACGGACGCGGAAGACTTCGATCGCGCTCTGCCGCCCCTAAGTTCGTTTGCGCGAATCATGCGGCGCGCGCCCCTGACCGGTGACGGCCACGGGCCACCCGATCCCGGCGACGTCGCGATCGTCGACGCTCGCAGCGACCTTGTGGCGGCCCAGGCGGCCTGCCGCCGCCTGACAACGAATATGCCCGCTACCGCTGTGGTGGCCCTGGTGGCGCCGGTTGACGGGGTGCCGGTCGACGCCGACTGGAACGTTGACGATGTCATGCCGCCCGGCACCAACGCGGACGAGGTGCAGGAACGGCTGCGACGCGCGATCGCGCAGCGGCGCAGCGCAATCAACGGCAGTCTGCGCTTCGGTGCCCTGCTGTTGCACCCGACCAGCTTCACCGGGTCGCTGGAAGGCAAGGACCTGGGTCTAACGCTGACCGAGTTCAAGCTGCTGAGTTTCCTTGTGCAGCAAGCCGGTCGGCCGTTTACCCGGACCCGCCTGATGCACGAGGCGTGGGGCTATGACAGCAACGGTCGAATCCGTTCGGTCGACGTCCACGTCCGGCGGCTGCGCGCCAAGCTCGGCCCCCGCCATCAGTCGATGGTCGACACCGTCCGGGGTGTGGGCTACATGGCGGCGACGCCACCGCATCCGGAATGGATCGTCAGTGGTCCCACGTCGCAACCGGGTCACCCATTCACGCCGGCACAATGAGCCCGAATCTCTCTGTCCCAGAGAGACTTTGGATTGATCAACCGAATAGCGGGAAGGCGCGCTTGCGCGCGAGCGCGTCCATGCCTTCCTGGATGGCGTCCTGAATCTCGCGATACTTGCGGTCGACGTATGCTTCGTCCTCCGCGCGTGCGGGGTCGTGGTCGAGCTCGACGACCGGCATGAACCGGGTCCTGATCCTGGCCGGTAGCGGCAACTGCGGAAGCGCCGCCGGTGCGATCCCCCACGGCAGCGAGATGGCCAACGGGAACACTTTGAGGCGCAGCAGGCGGTCCAGCCGCAAAGCTTTCGACAGCTTGTCACCGCGGATGAGCACCGGCATCGCGTCGGCACCGCCGACCGTGGCGATCGGAACGACGGGCACGCCGGCCCGAATCGCCATCTTCACAAAGCCTTTTCGGCCCGCCAGGTTGGCCCGGTCGCGTTCGGTCCACGGGCGCAGCGAGTCCACTTCTCCACCGGGCCACAGCGCAACATCACGTCCTTCGGCCAGGGCGGTGGCGATCGCGTCCGGGGCGGCCGGAAGCACACCCATCGCCCGGAAGTACCGGCCGATCACCGGAATCGCCATCAACGCGTCATGTGCCGTGCCGTGCAGCGGGCGTTCCTGCCCGAAACGCCGCCACCATTGCAGACCGACGGTCCAGGCGTCCCAGACAAACGGAGCGCCGGAGTGGATCCCCACCAGTAGCGCCGGCGGTGCCGGGACGTTTTCCCAACCGTCGATCTCCATGCGAAACCAGTAATCCACCAGCACATTCCACAGATACTTCTGACGCTGCAGAGTGGTCTCGTCCTGTCCGCTGAGATCCCACCTGCCGGCCCGCTCGGCGACCCAGCCGCTCAATCCGCCGCCCTGATCGCTACGCCGCTCCTCCATCGTCGCCCGCACCTGCTCTGCGTGCACTTGCGCCTGTTCGCGTACTTCGGCTGGCCTGTGATCTGGGTTACTCATGGGTGCGGTGTACCCGATTCATGCGCGCACGATGCAAACGCCGGTTGGAAAAACGTTGCAGAAACGGACCTCCCCGCGTCGCACGCGCGACGCGGGGAGATATCCGCACGCCGGATTAGGTGTGGGTCGGGGCCGGCGGAGCACCCGGTGCCGGGCTCGCATTCGGAGCGCCAGGCGTCGAGCCACCCTGCACGTTCGACGTCCACATCAGAATGTCTTGCATTCCGTCGTTGTAGACGACGCCGTTCGGCGGCGCACCGGTCACGTCGAAGTACAGCGTTCCGGTCGACTCGTTACCCTGCGGGATCGGCGCCGGGTTGAGTCCGTTCGGGACTCCAACCTTGTCGATCACCCGGTAGTTCTGCCCATTCGGCCCGCGGGCGATGAAGTCGTTGACCATCGGCGTCACGAGCCCGCCGTCCGACCGAGCGGTGACGTCCGCCTGGTACAGCGTTCCCTTAGGGGTGTAGCCGGGAATCGCGGCGTTGCTCTGCTGCAGGTTGCTCACCGTGTAGTTGGTGATCAGCGGCCCGTTCACGAGTTGTTCGCTGGTGCCGAAACCCTGAATGTTGGGCGGCGCGGCGGAAGCCGGCGTCGCGGCGAAAATGCTTGCCACCGCTATACCCCCGGCAGCGGCAGCTGTCTTAACGGTCGTCTTGGTGACCTTCATTGCTCATCCTTTCGTGTCGAACAATCGCCCCCCAGAAGGGCAATACGCACACAAGCGGCGAAATAGCCATTACGCCTCCGCTTCAAACATTTGCACGCCCGTTTAAGGGCAATTTCGGTCGCTCAACTGCCGAAACGCGGTTATTTTGCTGCGCAGCGTCTTTCGCATCAGTTCTTAACACCTGTACCGATTTTCACGTCGCATGACTGACGCAACGTCAACCCCGGCGTCGAAACGAGCGATTAGCCCGTCACATTCGCGCGACCGGAGGACGCGTTTCTCAGCGGCCGCGAACCTTGCGGTTGTGCCTCATGATCGCGTCGACCAACTCCGCCTTGCTCATCGTCGACCGGCCCTGGACGTCGAGTCGGCGGGCCAGGTCGAGCAAGTGCTTTTTGCTCGCGTTGGCGTCCACACCCTCCGCGGTCGGGCCGGAGGCTCGTGGACCACCGCTCTTGGCGCGCTCGTCCGACGGGCCCTTCTCTTCTTTGGGTTCCCAATGGTCGCCGACCTTTTCGAAGCTGTGCTTGAGGGCGGAGTACGCCACCCGGTGGGCGCGCTCCTCGCTGCCGTATTCATCGGCGGCCGCATCGTGGGTTTTCGCGAACGTGCGTTGCGCTTTGGCGCTGGAGCGCTGCAAGGTGCTCGGCAATTCATCCTTCTTCGGCTTGCCGCCTTTCATCGTCTTCGGCATCGAAACCTCCTGATACGCCCGCGCGGTGCGAGTGACGTTTCACCGCTGGTCGGTTACCCCGTTGACGGGCCGGCAATCACGACTTGCGCTCGGAACTTCGCGTCGAGACGACAAAAATATGTCAATATCATTGACATGGTTCAGGCCGAAGACGCCCCGCTTGGTTACCTGCTCTATCGGGTGGCAAGCCTGCTACGCCCGGAGGTTTCCGCCGTGTTGGGCCCGCTCGGCCTGACTCTGCCCGAATTCGTCTGCCTGCGTATGCTTTCCATGTCTCCGGGGATGTCGAGCGCGGAACTGTCCCGGCAGGCGGGCGTCACACCGCAGGCCATGAACATGGTGCTGCGCAAGCTGGAAGACATTGGCGCCGTGGCACGTCCGGCATCGGTGTCCAGCGGCCGGGCGCTACCTGCCACGCTGACGGGTCAGGGCCGCGCCCTGCTCAAGCGGGCGGAAGGCGCGGTCCGGACCGCCGATGCCCGCATCCTGGCCAGGCTGACCGAGACTCAGCAGCGCGAGTTCAAACGGATGCTCGACAAGCTCGGTTCCGAGTGACCGCGGCGATCGCGAGCGCGGCGAAGCGGGTCGCCGCCTTGACCTCAAATCACGAGGTATGGATCCGGGCCCACGGCCGGGCCTCCTCGAGTTCGTAGGCCAGCTCGAGCAGCAGCGCCTCCTGGCCGAGGTCGGCCGAGAGCATCATGCCCACCGGCATGCCTTCGGCGGACTGCGCCAACGGAAGCGAGATCGCGGGCTCGCCGGTGACGTTCTGCAGCGGGGTGAACGAGACCCAGTCGATCAGCCGATCCAGCACCTGCTGATAGTCCGTGGGAGCGAGATAGCCGATGCGTGGCGTCTCGTCGGCCACGGTCGGTGTGAGCACCGCGTCGTAGGTGCCGAAGAGCCGCGCGGTGCGCCTGCGGATCCGGCGCAGCCGCATGATCGCCAACGGAAGCCGGTGGAAGTTGCGGGCCGTGTGTCGTTCCAGGCCGAGCGTGAGGCTGTCCAGCCGGGTGCGGTCGAACGTCTTGCCGAACATGTGCCGCCCGCTGCGCACCTGGGCCAGCGCGAGGAATCCCCAGTACAGGACGAAATCGTCGACGAAGCTGGCCGGTACCGGGGGCTCGTCGACGTGTTCGACCCGGTGACCCAATTCCTCTAGCAGCCCGGCCGATTTCAGCGTGAGTTCCCGCACCTGGGGACTGCACTCCCGCAGGACCGAGCGGGTCACCACCGCGATCCGCAACCGCTGCCTGCCGGGCCCGGTGACGTCGCCGACCGGCGCCAGCCGGTGGTTGCGCCAGATCCGCTCGGCCTCCCGGTAGAACGCCGCGGTGTCACGCACCGAACGGGTGAGCACGCCGTTGGCGACGATGCCCACCGGCATCCGGCGCAGGGTCGGGTCCAGGGGCAACCGCCCGCGCGATGGCTTGAGCCCGACAAGCCCGTTGCAGGCGGCCGGGATGCGGATGGAGCCGCCGCCGTCGTTGGCATGCGCGATCGGCACCACGCCGGCCGCGACGAAGGCCCCCGAGCCCGACGACGAGGCGCCCGCGGTGTAGTCGGTGTTCCACGGGTTGCGGACCGGCCCCAGCCGTGGGTGTTCGGCGGACGCGCTGAACCCGAATTCCGAGAGCTGCGTCTTGCCGATCGACGTCAGGCCGGTGGCCAGGAACACCCGCGCAAAATCGCTGTCGGCCAAGGCATCCCACGGCGCCCAGGCGTCGCTGCCATGCATGGTGGGCTGGCCGGCGACGTCGACGTTGTCCTTGACGAACGTCGGGACGCCGTCGAAGAAGCCGCTCGCCACCGCGCCGGTTCGCGCCTGCTGGAAGGCCGCGTACGCCAAGCCGTTGAGGACCGGATCGACGGCCTCGGTGCGGGCGATGGCGGCCTCGACCACCTCCGCCCTGCTGACCCAGCCGGCTTGTATCGCGTGGGCGAGGCCAACCGCGTCCAGATCACCGAGGGCGTCGTTGCCGAACGCGTGCACGTGTCGCATGGATCGACGCTAACCCGCCCCGCGCGGGGCTTAGGCCTGGCCCACTTCGAAGCGCACGAACCGCGTCACCGTCACGCCGGCCTCGTCGAGCAGGGCCTTGACCGTCTTCTTGCTGTCGGACACCGACGGCTGCTCCAGCAGCACCGCGTCCTTGAAGAAACCGTTCAGCCGGCCTTCGACGATCTTGGGCAGCGCCTGCTCCGGCTTGCCCTCCGATTTGGCCGTCTCCTCGGCGATGCGGCGCTCGCTGGCCACGACGTCTTCGGGAACGTCCTCGCGGGACAGGTAGCGGGCCTTCAGCGCGGCGATCTGCAGCGCGACGGAGTGCGCCGCGTCGACATCGGAGCCGGTGTACTCCACCAGCACACCCACAGCCGGCGGCAGGTCAGCCGCACGCTTGTGCAGGTAGGCCTCGGCGGTGCCGTCGAAGAACGCGACACGGCGCAGCTCGAGCTTCTCGCCGATCTTGGCCGACAGGTCGGCGATGGCCTGCTCGACCGTCGTATCACCGACCGAAGCAGCCTTAAGCGCGTCAACGTCCGCGGCCCTGGACTCGGCCGCAGCCGCGACGATGTCGTCGGCGAGCTTCTGGAACTCGGCGTTCTTGGCGACGAAGTCCGTCTCGGAGTTCAGCTCGATCAGCGCGCCGCCCTTGGCCGCGACCAGACCTTCGGCCGTGGCGCGCTCGGCGCGCTTGCCGACGTCCTTGGCGCCCTTGATGCGCAGCGCCTCGACCGCCTTGTCGAAGTCGCCGTCACTCTCGGCCAGCGCGTTCTTGCAGTCGAGCATGCCGGCGCCGGTGAGCTCCCGAAGCTTCTTGACGTCGGCGGCGGTGAAGTTGGCCATCTCAGCCTTCCGTGGGGGTCGATTCGGGTGCGCCCGCGTCGGTGGGGGCGCTTGCAGCAGCGGAGGCCAGCAGTTCCTGCTCCCATTCGGGCAGCGGCTCGGCGGCCTCCGCCTCGGGCTTGCCATCGCCGCGGCCGACTCCGGCGCGGGCCTGCAGGCCTTCGGCGACCGCGGAGGCGATCACCTTGGTCAGCAGCGCGGCCGAGCGGATCGCGTCGTCGTTGCCGGGGATCGGGTAGTCGACCTCGTCGGGGTCGCAGTTGGTGTCCAGGATCGCGATGACCGGGATACCGAGCTTGCGGGCCTCGCCGACGGCGATGTGCTCCTTGTTGGTGTCGACGACCCAGATCGCCGACGGCACCTTGGCCATGTCCCGGATACCGCCGAGGCTGCGCTCCAGCTTGTTCTTCTCGCGGGTCAGCATCAGGATTTCCTTCTTGGTGCGACCCTCGAAGCCACCGGTCTGCTCCATGGCCTCGAGTTCCTTGAGGCGCTGCAGGCGCTTGTGCACGGTGGAGAAGTTGGTGAGCATGCCGCCCAGCCAGCGCTGGTTCACGTACGGCATCCCGACCCGGAGGGCTTCGGCCGCGACAGACTCCTGCGCCTGCTTCTTGGTGCCTACGAACATGACGCTGCCACCGTGGGCGACGGTTTCTTTGACGAACTCGTACGCCTTGTCGATATAGGTCAGCGTCTGCTGCAGGTCGATGATGTAGATGCCGTTGCGGTCGGTGAAGATGAACCGCTTCATCTTGGGATTCCAGCGACGGGTCTGATGCCCGAAGTGGGTGCCGCTGTCCAGCAGCTGCTTCATGGTTACGACGGCCATGCTTGCGCCTTACTTGTGTCGGTTGTCGCCCGGCATCGGGTGAAGCCGGGCCCTGGCGCCTGCTGCGATGCCGGACCTCGCCAGGAAAACCCTGGCGGGGACCGCCCGGCATGCGGTGCGAACTCCTAGTGGAACTCAGAGACGCGAGCAGACGCGCGAAGTCAGCCCGCGAACGAGCTGCGACCAGGAGTTTACACCGACTCAGCTGGTGGTTTTGCACAGCACCGGCCCGTCCTGAGTGGTGCCGGCGCCCGCGGGGCAATGAACTGAGCCGATGCGACGAGTTTGGTGGCTGATGCTGTGCCTGACGGCGCTCAGTGCGGCGCCGGCGGTTGCCGACGACGCTCGCCTGGACTGGCCGCTGCGCCCGCCGCCGGCCGTCGCCCGGGGATTCGACGCCCCCTCACCGGACTGGAAGCCCGGGCATCGGGGGGTGGACCTGCCCGGCGCTCCAGGTCAGCCGGTGTACGCCGCGGGCACCGCCACCGTGGTGTTCGCCGGGGAGCTGGCGGGACGGCCGGTGGTGTCGCTGGCCCATCCCGGCGGGCTGCGCACCAGCTACGAGCCGGTCCGGGCCGCAGTGCGGGTCGGTCAGCCGGTGACGGCCCAGACGGTGATCGGCGAGCTGGTGCCCGGGCATGCCGGCTGCCGGGCCGCGGCGTGCCTGCACTGGGGCGCGATGTGGGGTCCGGCGTCCGGCGCCGACTATGTCGACCCGTTGGGCCTGGTGAAGTCGACTCCGATCCGGCTCAAACCGCTACACGGGTGAGGCCCGGCGCTCGGGTGTGCGCCCAGGGCGGTTCCCCACGGCGGGTCGTCGCCCAGGCCGCCCACTCAACGCCGTGAGTGCACACTCACGCCCGCGGGTGAGCCTGATCGTGCACCGCCCGCAACCGCGAGACGGCGACATGGGTGTAGATCTGGGTGGTCGCCAGACTGGAATGGCCGAGCAGCTCCTGCACGACCCGCAGGTCGGCTCCGCCTTCGAGCAGATGCGTGGCCGCGCTGTGCCGCAGCCCGTGCGGGCCCATGTCGGGCGCGCCGTCCACCGCGGCGACCGTCTGGTGCACGACGGTGCGGGCCTGGCGCACGTCGAGCCGCCGGCCCCGCGCACCCAGCAGCAGGGCCGGGCCCGAATCGGCGGTCACCAGAGCGGGCCGCCCCTCGTCCAGCCAGGCGCGCAGCGCCTCGGCGGCCGGCATCCCGAACGGCACGGTGCGCTGCTTGTTGCCCTTGCCGAGCACGCGAACCAGCCGGTGGTGGGTGTCCACGTCGTCGATGTCCAGGCCGCACAGCTCGCTTACCCGGATTCCGGTGGCGTACAACATCTCGACGATCAGCCGGTCCCGCAAGGCCATCGGATCCCCTTGTTGGGCACCGGATTTCGCAGCGGCCATCGCGTCGAGCGCCTGGTCTTGGCGCAGCACCGCCGGCAGCGTGCGGTGCGCCTTCGGCACCTGCAGCCGGGTCGCCGGGTCCCCGGCCAGCAGGCCGCGCCGCACGGCCCACGCGGTGAACGCCTTGACCGCCGAGGTGCGACGGGCCAGCGTCGTGCGCGCCGCGCCGGCACCGGCGGCCGCGGCCAGCCACGACCGCAGCACCGGCAGGCTCAACGCGTCCAGGCCCCGGCCGTCAAGAAAGGCGAACAGCGAGCGCAGGTCGCCCAGATACGCCCGGCGAGTGTGCGCCGACCGGCCGCATTGCAGCTCCAGGTACTCGTCGAACTCGTCGAGGATGGCCTCCACGCCTTTACGTTCGCAGGCGCCGGAGGTTCGGCTCAGCTGACGCGCCGAAGTGTGTCCGGGGTGAGATCTTTGAGCTGGGGATATCCGTCGACGGCCATGATGAGGTCGGCCTCGGCGAGCAGCATCCGCAGCACGTGCACGATGCCGTCGACGCCGCCGAGGGCCAGGCCGTACGCGTACGGGCGCCCGATGCCCACCGCGGTGGCGCCCAGCGAGAGCGCCTTGATGATGTCGGCGCCGCTGCGGATCCCGGAGTCGAACAGCACCGGAAGGCCGTCGGCCGCCTCGACCACGCCCGGCAGGCAATCGAGCGCGGGCAGGCCGCCGTTGGCCTGCCGGCCGCCGTGGTTGGAGCAGTAGATGCCGTCGACGCCGCCGTCCTTGGCGCGCCGGGCGTCGTCGGGATGGCAGATGCCTTTGACGAGCAGCGGCAGGTCGGTGAGCGACCGCAGCCACGGTAGGTCATCCCACGTCAGGGCAGACCCGAAGACCTGCACCCAGCGCAGCACCGCATCCTGCGGGTACTCCTCGGGCGGACGTTGCAGTCCGGCGCGGAAGACCGGGTCGCTGGTGTAGTTGGCCAGGCAGTGCCCGCGCAGCTGCGGGAAGTTGGACGTGCTCAGGTCGCGGGGGCGCCAGCCCGTCACCCACGTGTCGAGGGTGACAACGATGCCCTTGAAGCCGGCCGCTTCGGCGCGCTGCACCAGGCTGGCGGCCAGCTCGCGGTCGTTGGGTGTGTACAGCTGGAAGAACCCCGGGGTGTCGCCTAAGGCGGCGGCGACGTCTTCCATCGGGTCGACGGTCAGTGTGGAGGCGACCATCGGGACGCCGGTGCGGGCGGCGGCCCGCGCGGTGGCCAGGTCGCCATGGCCGTCTTGGGCGCAGATGCCGATGACGCCGATGGGTGCCATGAACACCGGCGTCGGCAGGGTCATCCCGAACAGCTCGACGGACAGGTCGCGTTCGGCGGCGCCGACGAACATGCGTGGGATGAGGCCCCACCGCTCGAAGGCCTCGCAGTTGGCACGCTGGGTGCGTTCGTCGCCGGCTCCGCCCGCCACGTAGGACCACACCGAGGGGGGCAGCGCGGTGGCGGCCTTGGCCTCCAGCTCCGCGAAGGCCATCGGTAGCGGTGGCACCACCCCGCCCAGGCCGCGCAGGTAGATCTCGTTCTGGTAGTCCCCGAAATGCGCCATGGAGTAGAGGATGCCAGCCGGCGGTCAGACCGACGAGCCCGCTACGAGGCCCCAGCTTCCGCCTCGGCCAGTTCCTTTTTCCATTGCCGGAACGTCTCTTCGGTGCGGCCGCGCCGCCAGTAGCCCGAGATGGACGACGCCCACTTCGCGTCCACACCGCGCTCTTTGCGGATGTAGGGACGCAGGTTGTGCATCACGCTTTGCGCCTCGCCGTGAATGAAGACGTGCACCTGCCCAGGCAGCCACGGCGTGGTGGTGACCGCCTCGATGAGCGGGGCGTGATCACCGGCCCGGTCCTCGGGGACCAGGTCGGCTCGGCCACCGCGATAGACCCAGTGCACCTCGACGCCGTCCGGCGCGGTCAACGGAATCTCGTCTTCCTGGCCCGCCACCTCGATGAATGCCTTGCCTACGGCGTTGGGGGGCAACGCTTCCAGCGCCGCGGCGATGGCCGGGAGCGCCGATTCGTCGCCGGCCAGCAGATGCCAATCGGCGGCCGGGTCGGGTGTGTAGGCACCGCCGGGACCCATCAAAAAGATCCGCTGGCCGGGCTGGGCCGCCGCGGCCCATTGGCCCGCGATCCCGTGCTCGCCGTGCACGACGATGTTCAGCGTGATTTCGCGGGCCGCCACGTCGACGTGCCGGACCGTCATGGTCCGGACCGTCGGGCGCTTCTCGGGGGGCAACTCGGCGAAGCTGTCCAGGGTCAACGGCTGCGGCAAGGCCGCGACGTCGACGTCATCCGCGACGAACACCAACTTGACGTAGGAGTCGGTGAATTTGCTGGGCACGAACGCGTCGAAATCCTTGCTCCCCAGCACCACCCCGACCATGTGCGGCGTGAGCTCCTTGGTATCGACAACCTCGAAGCGTTGCAGAGGTCGACCCGCCACTTGTCCTCCTGTCCCCACCGACCCCCGTCGACTATACGAGCCGCGGTGTTGATGCAGCTTGGCCGCTGGCGGCACGGACGAGTCGCCACTTGCCCTCCTGGCGCTGCACCAAGCCGGCCAGCTCGAGGATCGCCAGCGGTCCCAACACCCGTTCGGGCACCAGCCCCGACGCGACCGCGAGCTGCTCGACGGTGGCGGTGCCGCGGCCCGGCAGCGCCTCGTACACCCGTCGCTCGGCGTCGCTCAGCCCGTCGAGCGCCGTTGCCGGATGCGGTTCGTCGGCTGCGAGCTCGCCGATGCGGCCGATGAGCTCGACGATGTGGTCGGCCCGGGTCACCAGCTCGGCGCCGTTGCGCAGCAGCGCGTGGCACCCGGCCGACGCCGACGACGTCACGGGCCCGGGAACCGCGGCCACCACCCGCCCCAGCGCCCGCGCCCACGCGGCGGTGTTCGCCGCGCCGCTGCGCAGGCCCGCTTCCACCACCACCGCGGCGCCCGCGACGGCGGCCACCAGGCGATTGCGGGTCAGGAATCGGTGGCGGGCTGGCCGGACACCGGGCGGGTATTCGGTGACGAGTAACCCGTGTTGGCCGATGCGATGTAGCAACGCTGTGTGGCCGCTCGGATAGGGAATGTCGAGCCCGCCAGCGAGAACGGCCACGGTGATCCCGTCAGCGTTCAGCACCGCTCGGTGTGCCGCGCCGTCGATGCCGTAGGCGCCACCGGAGACGACGGCCACCTCCCGTTGCACCAGCCCGACCGCCAAGTCCTCGGCCACCTGCTCGCCGTATGCCGTCGCGGCCCGAGTTCCCACTACGGCGGCCGCGCGATGCACCACCTCGTCGAGTTGGGCCGGGCCCTGCGCCCACAACACCATCGGCGCCCCACCACGGCCTTTCGCGGAGGCGTTCCCGAACGCGGCGAACGCCAGCAGCGGCCACTCGTCATCGTCGGGAGTGATCAACCGTCCTCCGCGAGCGGCGAGCAGCTCGAGATCAGCCGCCGCGCAGTCGATTCCGCGCCTCGCCTCGGTCTGCCGCGCGAGGTCGTCGTCGACCAGTCCGCGGCGGACCCGGTCGGCCGCCTCGACCGGGCCCACACGTCGCACCAGCGCGGCGAGCTCGGCGCACGGCGGCTCGGCCACCCGGGACAGGTACGCCCAGGCGCGCAGCACGGGATCGTCGACGGCGGTCAGCATTGCCCCGGTCCGGGTTCCAAGAATTCGCCAAGGATCCGTTTAGCCCCACACGCGAATGTGATGTCGTCGACCCCCATTCGCCGTCGCGCAGGCGGCAAGGAACGGAGCGAACGATGATCATCTGCCAGCCGGCCCAGCTCGCCGCGCCCGCCCGCCCGGTAAACCCTTGGGCGATCGCGGCGTTCGCCCTGAGCCTGGTCAGCTGGTGCGGTTTGCCCATTCCGATCCTGAGCGGCGCCCTCGCGTCCGTCGCGTTGCGTGACATGGAACAGCGCGGCGAAGGAGGCCGCGCGATGGCGCAGTTCGCCAGGGCGTTCGCCATCTTGGTGACCGCGGCGATTGTGGTCAGGGGCGGGCACAACGACTGGCTGACCAAGGCCTACTGGTGACCCAAGGCCGGCGCTCATCGCTGCGCCCCCGGCTGCCGGAAGCTGAGCGCGGCCGCGACCTCCTCGGGTCCGGGCGACACGCCGCCGGCCAAGTCCGTCAGGCTCCACGCGACCCTCAGGGTGCGGTCCAGGCCGCGGATGCTGAGCAGCCCCCGGTCCAGCGCTTTTTGCAGCGGGGTCATCGCGGCGTTGCCGGGACGGAACTTTCGGCGCAACAGCGCCCCGCTGACTTCGGCGTTGGTGCGGAATCCGTGCGGTAGCCACCGCTGGGCTGCGGCCGCCCGGGCCTGCGCCACCCGCTGCCGAACCTGTGCCGTCGACTCGGCGTCGGCGCCCGCGAACGCGCCCGCGCGCACCGCATGCATCTGCACCCGCAGGTCCACCCGGTCGAGCAGCGGCCCGGACAGCTTGCCCAAGTAGCGGCGCTTGGCCGCCGCCGCACAGATGCAGTCCTGCGGATCGGCGGGCGCGCACGGACACAGGTTGGCGGCCAACACCAGTTGGAACCGGGCCGGGTAACAGGCCACCCCATCGCGACGGGCGAGACGAATCTCCCCGTCCTCCAACGGAGTTCGCAAGGCCTCCAGCGCACTGACGCTGATCTCGGCGCATTCGTCGAGGAAGAGCACCCCACGGTGTGCGCGGCTGACCGCGCCGGGGCGCGCCATGCCCGAACCGCCGCCGACGAGCGCCGCCACACTGGAGCTGTGATGCGGCGCGATGAACGGCGGCGTGGTGATCAGCGGCGTGTCCCCCGACAGCAGCCCTGCCACGGAATGGATCGCGGTGACCTCGAGTGACTCGCTCTCCGACAGCGGCGGCAATAGGCCCGGAAGTCGTTGCGCAAGCATGGTTTTGCCGACCCCCGGTGGGCCGGTGAGCATGAGGTGGTGCGACCCGGCGGCGGCCACCTCCACCGCGAAACGCGCCTGCGTCTGCCCGACCACATCGGCCAGATCCACCGAGGGCTCCGGCGCGGTGGGCGTCGTGGTGATCCTGTTGTGCAAGGCCGCGGACCCGCTGAGCCACTTCTGCAACTGCCCCAGGGTGCGCACGCCCCAGACGTCGATACCGTCGACCAGGCTGGCCTCGGCCAGGTTGTCCACCGGGACGATGGCGGCCGGCCAGCCGTCGCGCTTGGCGGCCAGCACCGCCGGCAGCACCCCGCGCACCGGGCGGACCCGGCCGTCCAGCGACAGCTCGCCCAGCAGCACCGTCTTCTCCAGGCGGTCCCACGGGTTCTTTCGTTGCGCCGACAGGACGGCCGCGGCCAACGCGATGTCGTAGACGGAGCCCATTTTGGGCAGCGTCGCCGGGGAGAGCGCGAGCGTGAGCCGCGCCATCGGCCAGCTGTTGCCGCAATTGGCGACCGCCGCCCTGACGCGGTCGCGGGACTCCTGCAGGGCGGCGTCGGGCAGACCGACCAGATGCACGCCCGGCAGTCCGGAGGTGATGTCGGCTTCGATTTCCACGATTTGTCCGTCCACCCCGCGCACGGCGACCGAGAACGCGCGACCCAGCGCCATCAGCCGATCCCTTGCAGATGGGTGATTTCGGGGGTGCGCCGGCGCCCGATCCGCACCCGGATCACGTCGATGCGAAGCGCGGCCCAGCGGTGGTCCTGGCCGGCCAGCCACAGCCCGGCCAGTCGGCGCAGCCGGCGAACCTTGCGCTCGGTGACGGCGTACGCCAGCCCGCCGTAGCCGTCGCCGGTACGGGTTTTCACCTCGACGAATACCACCGTGCGGGTGGCCTCGTCGCAGGCGATGACGTCGAGTTCGCCGTAGCGGCAGCGCCAGTTGCGGTGCAGGATCCGCAATCCCATCCTGGTCAGGTGGCCCACGGCGAGCGCCTCGCCCGTCGCCCCGAGTTGGACCCGAGTCATAGTCGGTTCGGTCGTCATGGGAGCCAATGTGCGGGGTTGCCCCGACAAGACAGCCCACAGCGGCATGTGCGACCTGTCCGTGACGACCGGTTATCCCCAGTGCCGCCTTCATTCACAACCGGCCGAAAACGACTAGCTGATTCGATCCGCCCTGGTGTAGATGTTCATCGAGTCTTCCCGCAGGAATGCCACCAGGGTGATCCCCGACTCCTCGGCCAACGACACCGCCAGCGACGATGGCGCGGACACGGCGGCCAGCACCGGGATCCCGGCCAGCACCGCTTTCTGCGTCAACTCGAAAGAGGCCCGCCCACTGACCAGCAGCACCGAGCCAATCAGGGGCACCCGCCGATTTTCCAGCGCCCAGCCGATGACCTTGTCGACCGCGTTGTGCCTGCCCACGTCCTCCCGCACCGCCAACATCGTGCCGTCGACACCGAACAGCGCCGCGGCATGCAGCCCGCCGGTGCTGTCGAAAACCTTTTGCGCGGAACGAAGTTGGGTGGGCATCGCCTTGAGCTTGGCCGCTGCGACGGTGGCGGGATCCGCGCCCGGCGCGAAGCGGCCGATCAGCCTCACCGCGTCCAGCGACGCCTTGCCGCAGACCCCGCACGACGAGGTGGTGTAGAAGTTGCGGGTCACGTCCAGGGTGGGCACCGTGACGCCGGCCGCCAACGTCACGTCGAGGACGTTATAGGTGTTCGTGCCCTCGACGGCACCGCCGCAATAGCGGATGGTCAGCACGTCGTCGCGGCCGGCGATGATCCCCTCGGTGAGCAGAAAGCCTTGCGCCAGTTCGAAATCCGCGCCCGGCGTGCGCATGGTCACGGTGACCGCGGCGCCGTTCACCCGGATCTCCAGCGGTTCCTCGACGACCAGCGTCTCCGGCCGGGTGATCGCTTTCCCGGCGGTGAGATGCTTCACCCGCCGGCGTGCAGTTACGTGCCGCACTAGGCGATTTCACCGTCAGTCGGGATCGCGGCGGAACGCTGGGACCTCACGGAGCCAAACTACCTTGGTTGCGCGGGACGTCACACCGCCGAAGCCAGCGCCGTCAGAGTGTCCGCCGAGGAGTGCACCGGCCGCCAGCCGAGCTGCGTGCGCGCTTTCGTGGTGTCCATGACCATCGACGTGCGCGCGGTGTGCAGCCATTCCAGCATCGACGGGATGAGCGGCACCCGCGAAAGCGCCGCCGACGCCGCCGCGGCCGCCACGGCGGGCACCCGCACCGGACGGCCACCCAGGGCCCTGGCCACGTCGGCCACCGTCACAACGCCGTCACCTGCGATGTTGTACGCCCCCGGCGGCGCCGGGGTGGTGGCCGCCAGTGCGATCGCGCTCGCGACGTCGTCGTGGTGCACCAGCTGCAACGGGAAACCCGGATCCGGGACGACCGGCTTCAATATCGGCACCGCCTTGACCAGGGCCCGCATCGGGCCGGGCAGTTGGTTCCACGGCATCGCGTCGGCCAGGGCGGTGGCATTGGGCCCGGCGACGATGCACGGCCGCAACACGAATACCTCGAGCGGCGAGTCCTTCGTGATCTCGTCGAGCAGCGCCTCACACGCCGCCTTCTGCGCCGAGTAATAGTGCTCCTCGGAACCCCGTGCCGGGACGTCCTCGGTCAGCGGGTCGGGGTTGTCGCCGTGGTAGCCGTAGGCGGCCACCGACGAGGTGTACACCAGGCGCCGCGACCGCTCGCTGGCGACCGTCGCCTCGAACACGTTGCGCGTGCCCTGCAGGTTGATGCGGGCGCTCTCTTCCCGCGAACCCATGATGATGAACGCCAGGTGGATCACCACGTCGGCCTGTGCCACCAGGGCGTCGACGGCCTCACGGTCCATGATGTCGCCCTGCTGATAAGTGGTCTTCAGCCAGCCGCGCGAAGACGGATCGAACGGCCGGCGCGCCATCCCGACGATGGCGTCCACCGCGGGTTCGCGCTCCAGCGCCGTCACCGCGGACATACCGATCTCGCCGGTTGGCCCGGTCACCGCGACGGTGATTCCCACTCCAAGGCTCTTTCCCGCTCAAGGCCCGCCGAAACCACGCGTGGGAAACGTCACCACGCGCCTCTGCCGCCGGTGTCGCAATTCGTAAGCGCCGCGCGGGCGGGTACCCGTATTGTCAGCGGGTGATTTTCGCTGGCCCGGGGCTGGAGCCGTGGCGCGTGGATTTCGTCGCAATCGCACCGAACAGCGTGTGAGGGCCGCGCCCAGGACCGATAATCTACGGCGATCGATCGCGGGGTCAGACTGCGACTGCGCAGGGAATGAGGCACAACATGGGGGACGAATCAACGGCCGCGGACCGGCCGACGCCCGGCGGGGAGAAGGCTGACCCCGGGACGGTTTTCGCCGCGCTGGCCGAGATCATCTACCAGGGCTCCGACGCCGGGCAGATGTATGCGGCCATCTGCGTCGCCGCCACCCTGGTCGTCCGCGGATGCGACCACGCCAGCCTGTTGGTGCGTGAAGGCGACCGCTACGTCACCGTGGGCGCGAGTGACCGGCTGGCGCGGCAGATCGACGAGCTGGAACGGCGTTCCGGCGACGGCCCCTGCATCGACGCGATCGAGGAGGAAACCCCACAGATCGACCCGGACCTGACGACGCCGTCGCTGTGGCCGCAGCTGGCGAAGGTCCTGGTGGCGGAAACACCGGTGCGCGGGGCGATGGGCTTTCGGCTGCTGGTGGACAAACGCAAAGGCGCCGCACTCAACCTGTTCAGCGACACCCCCAACGTGTTCGACGCCGAGTCGGCCGGGCGCGCGGCGGTGCTGGCCGCGTTCGCCAGCGTGGCCATCAATGCGGTCGCCAAGGGCGAGGACGCCACCAGCCTTCGACGGGGACTGCTGAGCAATCGCGAGATCGGCAAGGCAGTCGGCATGTTGATGCTGCTCCACGACATGACCGAGGAACAAGCGTTCGACCTGCTGCGGCGCCATTCCCAGGCGCTGAACATCAAGCTCGCCGATGTGGCCCGGGTGGTGATCGAGAAACGCGGTGAACTGCCGGCTCCGGAAGAAAAGCAGGCTCTGGAGGGCGGCTAGCTTCGGCTATTCAGGCAGCCGCAGCTCCGGCTTTTCCACCTCTTCGATGTTGACGTCCTTGAACGTCACGACCCGCACCTGCTTGACGAACCGCGCCGGCCGGTACATGTCCCATACCCAGGCGTCGGACAGCCGCAGCTCGAAGTACACCTCACCCTCAGCGTTGCGTGGCACCATCTCCACGCTATTGGCCAGGTAGAAGCGCCGCTCGGTTTCCACCACGAAGCTGAACTGACCGACGATGTCCTTGTATTCGCGGTACAGCGAGAGCTCCATCTCGGTTTCGTACTTTTCGAGATCCTCGGCACTCATCTGTTCAGACGTCCTTCTCGGAGAAACACTTCCCCGGCGTTCCACCCGGGGAATCCTTACCCCATCTTTCCTCACCGATATCCGCCGCGCGCGGGCGGAGTGTCCGGTCTGCGTCCGGTCTGCATTCGGCCACCACCCGGCCACCCAGCCCCCCTGACCCTATGGCCACGCGCCGGACATTGATGAACGAATGGCGGTGTTCGGGGCAGGGACCCAGCTGCGTCAGCGCCGTGCTGTGCGCCGGTGTGCTGTAACCCTTGTGCTCGGCGAAACCGTAACCCGGGTGGTCGGCGTCCATAGCGACCATCAGCCGGTCCCGGCTGACCTTCGCCAGCACGCTGGCCGCGGCGATGCATGCCGCCACCGCGTCGCCGCCGATGACCGGGAGCGACGGCACCGGCAGCCCGGGCACCCGGAATCCGTCGCTGAGCACATAACCGGGCCGCAGCGACAGGCCCGCCACAGCGCGGCGCATGCCTTCGATGTTGGCGACGTGCACACCGCGCCGGTCGACCTCGGCCGGCGGGATGAACACCACGTGGTAGGCCAGCGCGTAACGACGGATCAGCGGGAACAACTTCTCCCGGGCACTCTCGGTGAGCTTCTTCGAATCATCAAGCGCGGCAAGGCTTTCCAGACGCCCGGGCCCAAGCACACAGGCGGCCACCACCAGCGGGCCGGCGCAGGCGCCGCGGCCGACTTCGTCCACGCCGGCGACCGGGCCCAAACCGCTGCGGTACAGCGCTGACTCCAGGGTGCGCAACCCCGACGATTTGCGGATCACCGTCCGCGGCGGCCACGTCTGGGTCATTTCCAAGCCATGGCTACTGACGCTGCTGCGGGTTCACCGACGACACGCCACCCCATCGCCCCGGCGGCCACACGATGAACCTCGCCTTGCCGATCACGTTGGACACCGGCACGGTCCCCGACGCCGGATCGCCCGTGCACAACACGCCCTTGAGCGCCTCGGCCGGGACGCTGGTGCAGTGGGCACGGGAATCCGCCGAGTGCGTCCGGTTGTCGCCCATCACCCATAGCCGCCCCTGCGGAACGGTGACCGGCCCGAACTCGCTGCCCAGGCACGGGTACACCGACGGGTCGGCCATCATGGTGGCCGGATCCAGGTAGGGCTCCTTGAGCGGCTTGCCGTTGACCGTCAACCCGGTGTCCGCCCGGCACTGCACCGTCTGCCCGCCGACCGCGATGACCCGCTTGACCAAGTCGTTCTCGTCGGGGGGCACGAAGCCGATGAAGGACAGCGCGTCCTGTGCCCAGTGCAGCACCGTGTTGTTGGACCGGATCGACTTGTACCCGAGGTTCCAGTTGGGCGGTCCCTTGAACACGATGACGTCACCGGGGCGCGGAGAGTCGAAGCGATAGCTGACCTTGTCGACCATGATCCGGTCGCCGACGCAACCGGCGCACCCGTGCAGCGTCGGCTCCATCGATTCCGACGGGATCAGGTAGGGCCGCGCCACGAACGTCAACATGACGTAATAGAGCGCCACCGCGATCACCGCCAGCAGCGCGAATTCCCGCAATGTGGATCGCTTGGTGCGCTCCGGTGCGTCCGCGTCGGACGCATCCCCCGGTTCGGGGACCGGTTCGGCGGCCTTCGGCGACTCGCCTTCAGGCGTGTCCGGGATGCGGGTGGAGACCTTCGGCTCTGACTGGGCGGACTGGGGCTCAGGTGAGTCCGTGGGATCGGTCACGAGATCAGAGTAGCCAGCGCAGATTGTGGCGAGGTAAACCGACCGGGGCTGCCGCCCGGCCGTCCCGGCTCAGCGCTTTTCCTTGATCTTGGCCTTCTTGCCGCGGAGCTCACGCAGGTAGTACAGCTTGGCGCGGCGGACATCGCCACGGGTCACCACCTCGATGTGGTCGATGTTCGGCGAATGCACCGGAAAGGTCCGCTCGACGCCGACGCCGTAGCTCTCCTTGCGCACGGTGAAGGTCTCGCGGATGCCGCCGCCCTGCCGACGGATCACCACGCCCTTGAACACCTGGATACGCTCCTTGGCGCCCTCGATGACCTTGACGTGCACGTTGATGGTGTCGCCCGGGCCGAAAACCGGGATGTCGTCGCGCAGCGACGCTTGGTCGACGAAGTCCAGGCGGTTCATCTGAGAAGGCACTTCCTTGCGGTCGCGGCCTGGGGCAACAGCCCTCACCTAGGTTGTGAGGCGGTCGCCAAGCCGATGGTTTGGGGCAACTTGCGCGTATCTCGCAGCAGGCGAGAAGCGGCCCGGCCGGCCGGCAACCGCTGGAGACAACTGGTCAATTGTGCCAGATGGGACGCGTGCCACGAAAATCACAGCTTCCGATGCGGTTCGCAGCGAGCCGAAAACGCTGGTGAATGGTACATATGACTGGGGCCAGAACGCGCTACCGGGTCTTGGGTGACGGCCGGAGCAGGTGGCGCGACGCGGCCCGGGCCTGTGCACTTGGGTGCCTCGGAGCCACGTCGGAGGAGAGGAATGCGCGTTCGGCCGCTGATTTTGTTCACCGCCACAGCGGCGGTGGCGTTGGTGGTGGCCGCCGGGTGCGAGGCGAAGGTCCAGGCCAAGGTATACAACCTGCCGGTTTACATCACGCCCGACCGCGGTCTGCGCCAGCCGCCCCCACGGGTGGCCGAGCTGATGCTCGAGGCGGTCAAGCCGCCGCTGCCGGAACCGCAACTGGCGAGCGCGGGGTCCGTCGGCCTGCAGGCGCGGGTGCAGCAGGCAACCGACGAGGCCGCCGCCGGTGGAGCCACCCTGTCGGTGGCGATTCTCGATCGCAAAACCCACCAGCTGATCTCCACCGGCAATAGCCAGGTCATCGGCACCGCATCGGTGGCCAAGCTCTTCATCGCCGACGACCTGCTGCTGCACGAATCCGAGGGCAGGGCTGCGCTGAACGCCGGCGACCGCCAGGCGTTGGACATCATGTTGCAGTCCTCCGACGACGGCGCGGCCGAGAAGTTCTGGGCGCAGGGCGGTGAGAACGCCATCATCACCGCGGTCGCGGCCCGCTACGGGCTCACGTCGACCACCCCGCCCAGCGACGGACGCTGGTGGAACACCATGAGCTCGATGACCGACCTGGTCCGCTATTACGAGATGCTGCTCGACGGATCGGGAGGGCTGCCGGCCGACAAGGCGAAGGTCATCGTCGACGACCTGGCCCAGTCCACCCCAAACGGGCTCGACGGCTACCCGCAGCGGTTCGGCATCCCGGACGGTCTGTACGCCGAACCGGTGGCGGTCAAGCAGGGCTGGATGTGCTGCATCGGCAGTGACTGGATGCACCTGTCGACCGGCGTGATCGGGGCGGACCGTCGTTACATCATGGTGGTGCAGTCCCTGCAGCCCTCCGACGACGCCACCGCCCGCGAGACCATCACCCGGGCGGTCAAGACAATATTTCCCGAGGGGCGGATCGACCCGCTGCGGCGCGGGCTTTAGTCCAGCAGCTCCGGGCGGCGTTCGCGGGTGCGCTGCAGCGAAACCTCCCGGCGCCATGCGGCGACGCGCGCGTGGTCTCCGGACAACAAGACCTCGGGAACATCGAGCCCGCGCCAGCTCGGCGGCCGGGTGTAGCTGGGCCCCTCCAACAGCCGGTCCAGGGCCGGCGAGTGCGAATCCTCACGATGCGACGCCGGGTTGCCGAGCACTCCCTCGAGCAGGCGCACCACGGCTTCGATCATCACCACCGCCGCCGACTCCCCGCCGGGCAGGACGTAGTCGCCGATCGAGACTTCTTCGACCCGCATGCGTCGGGCGGCATCCTCGATGACCCGCTGATCGATGCCCTCGTACCGACCGCACGCGAACACCAGGTGCTCCTCGGCGCTCCAGCGCTGGGCATCGGCCTGCGTGAACAACCCACCGGCGGGCGTGGGGACAACCAAAACGGTTTGATCCGAACATATTTCGTCCAACGCTTCACCCCACACCGGCGCCTTCATCACCATCCCGGGGCCACCCCCGTAGGGCGCGTCGTCGACCGAGCGATGCACGTCGTGCGTCCACCTACGCAAATCGTGCACCTGCAGGTCGACCAGGCCCGACTGAATCGCCTTGCCCGGCAACGATTGCCGCAACGGGTCCAGGAAGGTCGGGAAGATGGTGACGACGTCGATTCTCATGCAAGATCCAGCAGGCCCTCGGGCGGATCGATCTCCACACTGCGGTCGTCGAGTGACACCGACGTGACGATCGCGCCGACGAACGGCACCAACACTTCCCCGCCGTCGCCTCGCCGCACCGCCAGCAACTCGCCGGCGGCGGTGTGCAGTACCTCGGCGACGACGCCGACATCCTGGCCCGCAACGGTCCGGACATACAGCCCTTCGAGCTGGTGGTCGTAGTACGTGTCCGGCTCGTCGAGGGGCGGCAAGTCATCGGAATCGACGACGAACACGGTGCCGCGCAGCGCGTCGGCGGAGTCACGGTCGGTCACCCCGGCCAATCGCAACAGCAGCCGTCCGCCGTGTTCGCGCGCGCTCTCGACGACGAAGTCGCGTTCCCCGCCGCCGCGGGATGCCTTGCCGTGCAGGGTATTGCCCGGCGCGAACCGGGCGCCGGGGTCGTCGGTGCGAATCTCGACGATGACCTCGCCGCCGATCCCGTGCGCTTTCGCGACGCGCCCGACGGTCAACTCCAACGGAGTTCCATGGGGCTACTGGTCGGTGTCCACCACGTCGACACGGATTCCGCGGCCACCGATGCCGGCGACCAGCGTGCGCAGGGCGGTCGCGGTGCGTCCGCCGCGACCGATCACCTTGCCCAAGTCGTCGGGATGGACGTGGACCTCGACAGTTCGGCCGCGGCGGCTGGTCACCATGTCCACCCGGACATCGTCGGGGTTGTCGACAATCCCCCGGACCAGATGCTCCACCGCGTCAACGACGACCGTACTCATCGGCGCGGTCAGCTTTCGGTGCTCGGCGCGGCCTGCTCGCCGCCCTCGGCAGCCGGCTCCGCGGGCGCGGCCTCAGCGGCGGTCTCCGCAGGCGCCTCGGCGGCGGCCTCTGGCTCGGCAGCCTTCGCGGCCTTCTTGGCCGGGGCCTTCTTCTTCGGTTTCGCGGCCTCGGTGGTGGGACCGCCCTCGGCCTCGGCCAGCGCGGCGTTGAACAGGTCGAGCTTGCTGGGCTTGGGCGGGGCGAGCTTCAAGTGGCCCTCGGTGCCGGGCAGACCCTTGAACTTCTGCCAGTCACCGGTGATCTTCAGCAGCTTGAGGACGGGCTCGGTGGGCTGCGCACCCACCGACAGCCAGTATTGGGCGCGCTCGGAGTTGATCTCGATGAGGCTGGGGTCTTCCTTCGGGTGGTAGCGACCGATGACCTCGATGGAGCGACCGTCGCGCCGCGTCCGCGCGTCGGCGACGGCGATGCGGTACTGGGGATTGCGGATCTTGCCAAGCCGGGTGAGCTTGATCTTCACAGCCATGGTTAAGCGAATTCTCCTGTGTGTGTCACGCTGCAATTCAGCGATCGGGGCGGGATGCCCGGATCCGGTTTTGCCTCGCGTGTATGACCACGAAGCGATGCGTAATCGCTCGGCGGACAGCCGCCCATTGTGCCAGAACAGGCCGCCGCGCCAGAAATCCGTCGCCGAAAGTAGCGAAAGCGGCGAAAGCCCGACGCGGCCTACATGACCTTCTGGAAGACCTTGGACTCGGCCCGGCGGGTCATCCGCCAGCCCTCGGGCGTGCGGACGAACTCGTCGTCGTACCAGAGCCCGCAGAACAGCACCTGATCCTTGTCACCGCCAAGCACCATCGGGTTGAAGCAGATCACCCGCGACGAGGCCTTGTCCCCGTCTATCTGCACCGAGAAGTTGCCCAGCATGTGCGCGTACACCGGGAAGTTCGGCAGCACCTCCGACAGCCACTTCTTGACCTCCGGGTACTGGCCCTCGATGCCCCCGAGGGCGGTGTAGTCGATGTACGCATCGGCCGTGAACACCTTGTCGAGGTCGTCGAATCGGCGCTGGTCAATGGCGGTGGAGTAGTCCACCAGAAGCTGCTGGATCTCTAGGCGATCGGAAATTTCGGCCAGGCTCAACATGCATCGGACAGTACTGAAAATCGGCGCCGAACAGGCCCGGAAGTTAGACTTTCGGCCCATGCGCAAGGTCTTGGCCGCAGCCGCGGCCCTGCTCACGGTCGGTGCGTGCGGCGCCACCGTCCCCACTGCCTGGGCCGACAGCATGCAGCCGGTCGGCTCGGTACCGATCCCCGACGGCCCGGCTCAGACCTGGATCGTGGCCGATCTCGACAGCGGTCAGGTGCTGGCCGGCCGCGACCAGAATGTGGCCCACCCGCCGGCAAGCACCATCAAGGTGTTGTTGGCGTTGGTGGCCCTGGACCAGGTGAGCCTGGACTCCACGGTGGTCGCCGATGTCGCCGACACCCAGGTGGAGTGCAACTGTGTCGGCGTCAAACCGGGCCGCATCTACACCGCGCGCCAGCTCCTCGATGGCCTGCTGCTGGTCTCGGGTAACGACGCCGCCAACACGCTGGCGCACATGCTGGGCGGCCCCGACGCCACGGTCGCCAAGATGAACGCAAGGGCCGCGTCGCTGGGCGCGACGAGCACCCACGCCGCGACGCCGTCCGGCCTGGACGGGCCCGGCGGATCCGGGTCCTCGACGGCCCACGACCTGGCCGTCATCTTCCGCGCCGCGATGTCCAACCCGGTGTTCGCCCAGATCACCGCCGAGCCATCGGCGATGTTCCCCGGCGATAACGGCGATCACCCGATCACCAACCAGGATGAGCTGCTGCAGCGCTATCCCGGCGCGATCGGCGGGAAGACGGGGTTCACCGACGCCGCCCGCAAGACCTTCGTCGGCGCGGCGGCCCGGGGCGGCCGGCGGCTGGTCATCGCCATGATGTACGGCCTGGTGAAAACCGGCGGGCCGAGCTATTGGGACCAGGCGGCCACGTTGTTCGACTGGGGTTTCGCGCTCAACCCGCAGTCCGGCATCGGCTCGCTCTAGCTATTCCGATAGGCCCGCGTCCGGCGCCGCCGCGGACAGCAGCGTCATCAGCATCGGAATCCGTTGCTCGGCAATCTGCGGCTGCGGCAGCACCCCCTCCACCACCGCGGCCCCGTCGAACACGTTGGTCAGCAGCGCCACCAGAACCGGGAACGTTTCCTCGGGGAAGCTGTCGGCTCCGGGCAGCGCACGGGCGGCGTCGTGAATCTTCGTGGAGTACTGCCGCAGCTCGTGTTGCAGAGTGGCCCTGAGCTTTTCGTCGGTGCGGGCGGCGACCAGCAGTTCGTACAGCACGGCGTTGCTCGGGGCGGCGGTGACGTCGCGGAGTATCGCCAGGGCGGCTTGCAGCGCCGGCCGATCGGGCGGTATCTCGGCCACCCGCTTGGTGAACGTCTCGAGCTGACGACGCAGCACCTCGGAGGCCGTCGCCGCCATGAAATCGCCCATTGTCTCGAAGTGCCGGAACAGGGCGCCCACGGAAACCCCCGCGCGCTTGGTGATCACGGCGGCGGATGCCCGGGCGTATCCGACCTCGATGATGGTGTCGATGCAGGCGTCGAGAAGCCGCCCCACGGTCTCTTCCCGACGCTGCTGCTGGGTTCTGGCCACGTCAGGCTCCGATTTTCACGGCGCTCTGGCCCCGGTGCCGCTGACCCGCGCGCAGGTAGCGGCCGGATTTCACGGTCTGGCCGTAACCGTCGCGGAACTGGCCCGCACGGAAGACGACGGCGCCGCCCACACCCGTCGCGACCACGGCGTCGTCGTTGCGATTGACCATGCGCCGCAAGCCGCCATAGAAGGGCACCTCGTCCTCGTAGTAACCCTCGACCGCTTCGTTGAGGCCGGCGGGGTCGATCACCACGAAGTCCGCGCGGTCGCCCTGCCGCAGCGTGCCGGCATCGATGCCGAACCACTCCCCCAGTTCACCGGTCAGCCGATGCACCGCCTGCTCGGTGGACATGAACGGCGCACCTGCCCGGTAGGCGTCCCGGGCCCGCTTGAGCAGCTTCAGCGGGAAGTTGTAGAAGGCCATGTTGCGCAGGTGCGCACCGGCGTCCGAGAAGCCCATGTGCACGCTGCCTTCGTTGGCGAGCGCGTCGAGCAGCTTGGGGCGATGGTTGGCGACGATGGTCGTCCACCGGACGTTGCGTTCTCCGTTCTCGACGAGTACATCGAGGAACGCGTCGAGCGGGTGCAGCTTGCGCTCGTCGGCGATGGCGCCAAAGCTCTTGCCTATCAACGACTTGTCCGGGCATTCGACGATGACGGCGTCGTGGAAGTCGCGGTGCCACAACGACGGTCCGAGTTTGACGCGGTCGAACTCGCGCCGGAATTTCCGGCGGTACTCCTTGTCGGCCAGTAACTCGTTGCGCTCCAACTGGTCCCGCAGGTGCAGGGCGGCCGTTCCGGCGCCGAACTCCTCGAAGACCGGCAGGTCGATTCCGTCGGAGTACAACTCGAACGGCACCGGCAGGTGCTGGAATCGCACATCAGAGCCCAGGAGCTTGTTGAGCAGGCGAGTTCCCGGGCCGAAGACGTATACGGATAGCGGCATCGACTTGGCGTCGGCGGACACCAGCATGCTCATGCGAACGCCCTTGCCCCGGTTGAGTATTCGGCTACTGGCCAGGAAGAAGAGCATCCCGGTCGACGGCTTCGCCACGTTAGGGGCGCTCTGCAGCAGGCGGCCGCGCTTGCGCAGCACCCTGATCAGCCTGCGCCGCTCGCGCCAGGTTGCGAAGGTGGACGGCAGTGCCCGCGACCGGAAGCGCTCACCGTCGAGCTTGTCGATGGCCGCGTCCATCCCCGACATGCCGAGGACCCCGGCTTCGAGCGCCTCGTCGAGCAGGGCTGCCATCTGCTCGAGTTCGGCGGCGGTGGGCTGGACGGCGGCGTCGGTGGCTCGATCGAGCCCGAGCACCGCGGTCCGCAGATCCGAATGGCCAAGCAGCGAGCCGATATTCGGCCCGAGCGGCAGAGCGTCGATCGCCTTGATGTATTCCGCTGCGGTGGACCAGGTTTTGTTGGCGTTCAGGGCGCCGTACACGTATTCGCGCGGCACGGCCTCGACCCGGCTGAAGAGGTCGGCGGCGTCCTCGGAGCTGGCGTAGATCGTCGACAACGAGCAGTTCCCCAGCAACACGGTGGTGACACCGTGGCGCACGGACTCCCGCAGGCCCGGGTCCAGCAGCACCTCGGCGTCGTAGTGGGTGTGCACGTCGATGAAGCCGGGCACGATCCACTTGCCGGCCGCGTCGATCACCTCGGGGCAACCCGTCTCGTCCAGCGGCTCGTCCGACACTGTGGCCACCACGCAGTCGCGGATGCCCAGCGTGCGGGTCTTCGGTGCGTCGCCGGTGCCGTCGAACCACAGCCCGTCGCGAATGATCACGTCGTAAGCCACTTTTGCCTCCAGGTCGTCGTGGTGACACGGAACGTAACATAGATAGCGATCACTCGCAATCTTTTCTGGATTGCGGCGTGTCCACCGGGGGCACCCGCGCCTCCGGGCGGGGCTAGGCCGGGGGGCGAAACACCTTGCCGCGCAGTATCACCAGATCCGGACGATGCAGCACGTCCGGGCCCGACCGCGGGTCGTCCGAATAGCACAGCAGGTCGGCGGACTCGCCGTGATCGAGCCCAGGGCGGCCCAGCCAGCGGCGCGCTTCCCAGCACGCCGCACCCAAAGCCTCCGTCGGGGTCATCCCGATGCCCTTGAGCGCTTCGACCTCGTCGGCGATGCGCCCGGGCGCGACCATGGTGCCGGCGTCACTTCCGGCGTAGATCGGCACGCCCGCATCACGGGCCGCGGCGATCCGCGACAGGCCCCGGGCATGCAGGTCGCGCATGTGAGCGGCGTAAGTCGGGTACTTCGCGGCAGCGGCGTCGGCGATACCGGGGAAATTCTCGACGATGTTGACCAGCGTGGGGACCAGCACGGTTCCGTGCTCGACCATCAGCGCGATGGTGTCATCGGTGAGGCCGGTGCCGTGTTCGATGCAGTCGATGCCTGCGCTGATCAGCCCGGGTAGCGCGTCCTCACTGAAGACGTGCGCGGTGACGCGGGCGCCATGGGCGTGTGCGGTCTCGATGGCGGCCTTGAGCACGTCGTCGGACCACAGCGGGGCGAGATCGCCGACGCTGCGATCGATCCAGTCGCCGACGAGCTTGATCCAGCCGTCCCCGCGGCGCGCCTCCTCGGCCACCGCCTCGGGCAGTTGCCACTCGTCTGCCAGCTCGCGTGAGAAGCCCGCTGCATAGCGCCTGGGCCTGGCCAGATGCTTTCCGGCCCGGATGATGCGCGGCAGATCGTCGTGGTCGTCGAGGCTGCGGGTGTCGGTGGGTGAGCCGCAGTCTCGTAGTAGCAGCGCACCGACGTCGCGTTCGATTTCGGCTTGGGCGATCGCGTCATCGAGCGGGATCTCGCCGTGGTCACCGAGGCCGACGTGACAGTGGGCGTCGACCAGTCCGGGCACAATCCAGCCGCCGTCAAAGACGGTGTCTGCCCCGGTGACGGGCTCCGTGCTGATGCGTCCGTCGAGGATCCATAGTTCGGTTGGGGTCGCGTCGGGCAGCCCGACACCTCGCACGTGCATGCGCACGGCGGGTTACTTTCGTCCCGGGTTGCCTGGGAACTTGAGCTTGGACAGGTCGAAGTCCGCCAGCCCGGGCGGCAGCTCGTTGAGGCCCTCGGGCATGTGCGACAGGTCGGGGAGTCCTGCCGGCATGCCCGGCATTGGGGCGCCGAACGGGTTCCTGACCTTGGGCGGCGTCGGGCCCCGTCCGCCCTTCTTACCCTTCTTGCCTTTCGCGCCCTTGGCCTTTCGTGTCGCCGATTTGCGGCCCATGCCGGGGATGCCCATCCCGCCGAGCATCGACGACATCATCTTGCGCGCCTCGAAGAAACGGTCGACCAGCTGGTTCACGTCGGACACCGAGACGCCCGACCCGTTGGCGATCCGCAGCCGCCGAGACGCGTTGATGATCTTCGGGTCGGCCCGCTCTGCGGGCGTCATGCCGCGAATGATGGCCTGCAGGCGGTCGAGTTGCTTGTCGTCGACCTGGGCCAGCGCCTCTTTCATCTGCCCGGCCCCGGGCAGCATGCCCAGCAGGTTGCCGATCGGACCCATCTTGCGGATGGCGAGCATCTGTTCCAGGAAGTCCTCGAGCGTCAGCTCGCCGGTGCCGATCTTGGCGGCGGCGGCCTCGGCCTGCTCGGCGTCGAAGACCTGCTCGGCCTGTTCGATCAGGCTCAGCACGTCGCCCATGCCCAGGATGCGGCCGGCCATCCGGTCGGGGTGGAAGACGTCGAAGTCCTCCAGCTTCTCGCCGGTGGAGGCGAAAAGGATTGGGACGCCGGTCACCTCGCGCACCGACAACGCGGCGCCACCGCGGGCGTCACCGTCGAGCTTGGTCAGCACCACCCCGGTGAAGCCGACGCCCTCGCGGAAGGCCTCCGCGGTGGTCACGGCATCCTGGCCGATCATCGCGTCCAGCACGAACAGGACTTCGTCGGGATTGACGGCGTCGCGGATGGCCGCGGCCTGGGCCATCAATTCTTCGTCGATGCCCAGCCGGCCGGCGGTGTCGACGATGACGACGTCGAAGTGCTTGGCCTGGGCCTCGGCCAGCCCCGCCGCCGCGACCGCGACTGGGTCGCCGGGCCCCGATTCGGGAGACTCGCCGGGGTGGGGCGCGAACACCGGTACCCCGGCGCGCTCACCGACGACTTGCAGCTGGTTCACCGCGGCCGGCCGCTGCAGGTCGCACGCCACCAACAGCGGAGTGTGCCCCTGCCCGCGCAGCCACGCGGCCAGCTTTCCGGCCAGCGAGGTCTTACCGGAACCCTGCAGACCGGCGAGCATCACGACGGTCGGCGGCGTCTTGGCGAACGCCAACTGCCGGGTCTCCCCACCCAGGATGCCGATGAGCTCTTCGTTGACGATCTTGACGACCTGCTGCGCCGGGTTGAGGGCACCGGAGACCTCGGCGCCCCTGGCGCGGTCCTTGATCCGGGTGACGAACGCGCGCACCACGGGCAAGGACACGTCGGCTTCCAGCAGCGCCAGCCGAATCTCGCGGGTGGTGGCCTCGATGTCGGCGTCGGTCAGTCGACCCTTGCCGCGTAGTCCCTGAAGGGCACCGGTCAACCGGTCGGACAGCGATTCAAACACCCCGCCAGCCTAGTGGAGCCCGGCGCGGCAGGCCCGGCGCAGCCCATCGGCCGCGACACTGCAACTACGCACACGACACGCCGATAAAGGTGTGCGTGGTTTCAGTCTCGGCGCGTCGGCGAACGCGCGGCTGGCCGCACACCCGACGTGTCGAAGGGCTTGACGGCCTGCCGCCAGCAAACAAAAGTCAGCTCATGCTCGAGGTGATCGACAAAGGGTCCTGCACCCGAGACCATCCGGTGCCGCTGCTCTTCGTGCACGGCGGCTGGCACGGCGCGTGGTGCTGGGAACACTTCCTGGACTTCTTCGCCGATGCGGGCTACCGCGCCGCCGCCGTGAGCCTGCGCGGACACGGCGCCAGTCCGACGGCGAAGCCGTTGCACAAGGTTTCCATCGCCGACTACATCGACGATGTGCGTTCGGTGTCCGACAAGCTGGGCGGGCCGGTGCTGATCGGCCATTCGCTGGGCGGCTTCGTGATCCAGCGCCACCTCGAAGACCGAACCGCCCCGGCCGCAGTGCTGGTGGGCTCCGTCCCGCCGCAGGGCGTGCTCACATTGGCAATGCGAGTCTGGCGCCGCCGACCGTCGATGACCATGGAAGCGTGGAGCGACCGCTCGCTGCTGAAATTCCTCGCCACCCCGGCTCTGGCCCGCGAGTACCTGTTCTGCGCCGACACGCCCGAGGCCATCGTCGAATCCTGCCGGCAACGCGCCGGGGCCGAGAGCGTCCGCGCCGCCATGACCGATCCGATGGTCCGCCGCGTCAGAACCCGGCGGGTGACCACGCCGATCCTGGTCCTCGGCGCCCGGTACGACGGCTTCGTCAGCGTCGGCGAGGTGCGCGCCACGGCGCGCGCCTACCGGACCGAGCCGGAATTCTTCTCGATGGGACACAACATGATGCTCGAGCCGGGATGGGCTGACGTCGCCGAACGCATCCACGCGTGGCTGGTCGCCCGCGACCTGGTGAGCCGGGCACGGTAACCGCGCTCGAGTCGTTACTGCGCCGAAAAGCGTTGGCGTGCTAGATTTCACAGCCACCGCTTAACCGCGCTGACCGCGTCGACAACTGCAACTACGGGGGGAATGTCCGTGCAACCGCTCGCTCGCACGGAGTCCTCCGTCGACGACGGCGGCCGGGCGCTGCGCGGCTGGCAGCGCCGGGCGTTGGTGAAATACCTGGCCGGCCAACCGCGTGATTTCCTGGCCGTGGCAACCCCGGGATCGGGGAAGACGACGTTCGCCTTGCGGGTGGCAGCCGAACTGCTGAGCCAGCGCGCCGTCGAGCAGATCACGGTCGTGGTGCCCACCGAGCACCTCAAGGTGCAGTGGGCGCAGGCCGCGGCACGGCACGGCATCGCCCTGGACCCGAGGTTTTCCAACTCCGATGCCCACACGTCGGGCGAGTACCACGGTGTGATGGTCACCTACGCCCAGGTGGCCGCGCATCCGACGCTGCACCGGGTGCGCACCGAGCAGCGCAAGACGCTGGTGGTCTTCGACGAGATCCACCACGGCGGTGACGCCAAGACCTGGGGTGACGCCATCCGCGAGGCCTTCAGCGATGCCACGCGCCGGCTCGCACTGACGGGCACGCCCTTTCGCAGCGACGACAGCCCCATCCCGTTCGTCGCGTACGAATCGGGCGCCGACGGGGTGCGGCGTTCGCAGGCCGACCACACCTACGGCTATGCCGAGGCTCTCGCCGACGGGGTGGTCCGGCCGGTGGTGTTCCTGGCCTACTCCGGGGAAGCGCGCTGGCGGGACAGCGCCGGCGAGGAGCACGCGGCGCGGCTGGGCGAGCCGCTGACCGCCGAACACACGGCGCGGGCCTGGCGGACGGCGCTCGACCCCGCCGGTGAATGGATGCCCGCGGTGATCGCGGCCGCCGACCAGCGGCTGCGCCAGAAACGCGCGCACGTGCCCGACGCCGGCGGCATGATCATCGCCTCCGACCGCACCGCGGCCCGCGCCTACGCCGCCCTGCTGACGACGCTGACCTCCGAGGCGCCGACGGTGGTGCTGTCCGACGATCCCGGATCGTCCGCGCGCATCAGCGAATTCGCCGCCGGTACCAGCCGGTGGCTGGTCGCGGTTCGCATGGTCTCCGAAGGCGTGGACGTGCCCCGGCTCTCGGTCGGCATCTACGCCACCAGCGCCTCGACTCCCCTGTTCTTCGCACAGGCCATCGGCCGGTTCGTGCGGTCGCGCCGGCCGGGCGAGACCGCGAGCATCTTCCTGCCGTCGGTGCCCAATCTGCTGCAGCTTGCCAGCGAGCTGGAGGCCCAGCGCAACCACGTGCTCGGGGAGCCGCACCGCCCAGCCGACGATCCCCTCGATGGTGATCCCGCCATCAGGAGGCAGACCGAGAAGACCGAAACCGACACCGGATTCACCTCACTGGGCGCGGACGCCGAACTGGATCAGGTGATCTTCGACGGGTCGTCGTTCGGCACCGCCGCACCGGCCGGCAGCGACGAGGAGGCCGACTACCTCGGCATCCCGGGTCTGCTCGATGCCCAGCAGATGCGGGAGCTGCTGCACCGCCGCCAGGACGAACAGCTCCAGCGACGGGCCGCGCAGGGGGCGACGGCCGCGATGTCGGCGCCGCCGTCGATGCACGGCCAGCTGCGCGAGCTGCGCCGCGAGCTCAACACCCTCGTGTCGGCCACCCATCACCGAATCGGCAAGCCGCACGGCTGGATTCACAGCGAACTTCGCCGTCGTTGCGGAGGGCCGCCGATCGCCGCCGCGACCCGCGAGCAGATCCAGGCCCGCATCGAGGCCCTGCGTCGGCTCAACGCCGAGCACTCCTAGTCGCCGACCGGCTCCTCGAGCACTTCGACCGCGGGGCCGCCCAATACCGCCAGCAGGTTCTGCTCGATCGCGGCTCGCGCGTCGTGCTCGGCGTGTGCCGGCACAGTCACGCAGAAGACGTCAGCCGCCGTCGACCCGAAGGTGTTGACCTTGGCCCAGACGATGTCCGCGCTCGCACGTTCCAGCGCACTGGTCAGCAGCGCGAGCAGACCCACGCGATCCATGGCCCGGACTTCGAAGATCAACTGGCCGACCGTCGTGGTGTCGAGCCACAGGATGCGTGGCGGAGCGGTCGAACGGGTGACGGGCACCCCGGCCTGAATCTCGCCGGCGCGCGCAGTCGCGGCGCTGACGGCATCGCTGTCTTTCCTCTCCAGCGTGCCGAGGGCATCGAGGTCGCCGACCAGGGCGCCCTTGAATTGTTGCCGCAGCAAGCCTGATTCGGGCGGCGAGCCGAACAGCGGCGACACGACGAACTCGACGATCGCGACGCCCTCGTGAATGTTGGCCAACGCCGAGTGGATTCGCAGCGAGTTCAAGGCCAGCACCGCGGCGGCTTTCGACACCAGCCCCCGCTGGTTTGGCGCGAGCATCACCGCGGTCAACCGCTCCTGGTCTCCGGGGTTGATCTCCACGTGCACCTCGCGGCCGGCAGCCAGCGAAAGATAGTGCGGCGCAATCGGTTCCGCCTCCGGAAGCGGCTCACCGGCCATCACCAGCCGGCAACGACGGACCAGGTCCTCGATCAACGACGCCTTCCAGTCGCTCCACACCCCCGGCCCGGTGGCCTTCGAATCCGCCTCCGCGAGCGCGTGCAGGAGCTCGAGCAGTTGTGGGTCGCCGTGCAGGGCCGCGGCCACCGACTCGATGGTCGTGGGGTCGTTGAGGTCACTTCGGGTAGCCGTGATCGGCAGCAGTAGGTGATGGCGGACCATGCCCGCCAGCGTGTCGGTGTCCTGGGCCGACAGCCCCAGCCTGTTGCCGATCGGGATCGTCAATTCCGCGCCGAGCACGCAGTGGTCCGTGCCGCGCCCCTTGCCGATGTCGTGCAGCAGCGCACCCAGCGCAAGCAGGTCCGATCGCGCCACGCGGGTGGTGAGCGGGGCCGCGTTGACGGCGGTTTCGACGATGTGACGGTCGACGGTCCACTTGTGCGAGACGTCGCGCGGCGGAAGGTCGCGGACCGCGTCCCATTCCGGGAAGAGGCGACCCCACAGCCCGGTCCGGTCCAGCGACTCGATGGTGTTCACCGCGGTGGGCCCCGCCAGGAGCACGACCAGTAGGTCGTCCAGCGCCTCCCGCGGCCATGGCGACGGCAGGTCCGGAACGTTGTCGGCCAGCCGTTTGAGCGTGCCGGCGGCGATGGGCAGGCCGGTGTCCGCCGACGCGGCCGCGACTCGCAGCACCAACCCGGGATCGGTTTGGGGTTGGGCGTCGCGGGCGAGCACCACCTCGCCGTCGTACTCGACCACGCCCTCGTCCAACGGTCGCCGCTTCGGGCGCCGCACCAGAGCGGTGATGCCGCGCCGGGGCAGCGCGTTCTGCGCGGTCCGCAGCCCGGTTTCGGCGTGGTAGGCGATGGTGCGACTGGCACTCGACAGCATGCGCGACAACGCAAATCGGTCCCCGACGCCCAACGCGGCGCTCACCTCGTCGGCGAACTGCGCCAGCAGTTGATCGCGTCCTCGTCCGGAAACCCGGTGCAGTTCGGTGCGCACGTCGAGCAGCGTCAGATATGCGGCGTCCAGCGAGCCCCCCGGCGCGTCCGGATGGCCCATGCCGTGGCGGTCGATGAGCTGCGCCACGCCCAGCGCGTCAAGCAGTTGGACGTCGCGCAGCCCGCCGCGCCCCGACTTCAGGTCCGGCTCGGCCCGCTGCGCGATTCGCCAACACCGTTGCCAGCGTTCGTATGTCATGGCGACGAGCTCGTCCATGCGGGATCGGATTGCGCTGCGCCACTGCCGTCGCGCCCCGTCGATGAGTTCCGCCGACAGCCGCTCGTCCCCGGCGATGTGTCGCGCGTCCAGCATGCCCAGCGCGGCCACCAGGTCGCTATTGGCGACGCCCAGAGCCCCGGACACCGTCCGCACGCTGTGGTCCAGCCGAACGTTGGCGTCCCACAGCGGATACCACAGCCCGTCGGCGACCCGCTGCAGCACCGCGTCAGACTTGTTGTCGTGCAACAACATCAGGTCGAGATCGGAATACGGCAGCAGCTCGCGGCGGCCCAAACCGCCGACCCCGACGATCGCGAAACCGCTGCCGTCGGTGATGCCGATCTCGTCGGCCTTGGCGACCAGCCAGGATTCGTGGAGCTCCAGCCAGGCTTTCCGCAGCTCCGCCGCGCCGAGTTGACTGCCTTCCGACAGCAGCTGGCGCCGCGCGGCAGCCAAATCGATTGCCCCGCCGGCGCTTCGGATCCCCGCTCCAGATGACCCGGACGGGTCGGGTGGGCTTGTCATACCCTCCCGGCCCGTCCGGCCTGGTTCAGAAATGTGCGGCTACGGTCAGAGGGCATCGGTTCCGCGTTCACCCGTGCGCACTCGCACAATGGTTTCCACGGGGGTGACCCAGACCTTGCCGTCACCGATCTTGCCGGTGCGCGCCGACCGGACGATGCTGTCCACGACCTTGTCCACGATGGAATCGTCGACCACGACCTCAATTCGCACCTTCGGCACGAAATCCACCGAGTATTCAGCACCCCGGTAAACCTCGGTGTGGCCCTTCTGCCGCCCGTACCCCTGGATTTCGCTGACCGTCATCCCCAGGACGCCCGCGTCCTCGAGGCTGGTCTTCACGTCATCGAGGGTGAACGGCTTCACGATTGCGGTGACTAGCTTCATGCCTGCTCTGCCTCCACTTTGTCGCCCACTCGATCCTTCTCCAGGCCGTTACGGTCATCCACCGGAGTCCGCGCCGCCGGAAGACCGGATCCTTGCCCACCGATCGTTCCGAAATCGTAACCGCTCTCCGCGTGCTCAGACTCGTCGATGCCGGTTGATTCCTCCTCGGCGCCGACACGCAACCCGATGGTGTACTTCAGGATCAAAGCCAAGATTAGCGTGACGATGCCCGAGTAGAAGAGTACGGCGAACGCGCCGACCGCCTGCCGTTCCAGCTGGGCCCAACCGCCGCCGTAGAACAATCCCTTCGATACCCCGGCCACACCGTTGATGGCCGTGGACTCCGGCGCGGCGAGCAGTCCGACCAGCAACGTGCCCGCCAGCCCGCCGACCATGTGCACCCCGACCACGTCGAGCGAGTCGTCGAAGCCGAACCTGAATTTCAGCCCGACCGCCAGCGCGCACACCACCCCGGCCACCGCGCCGACGACGATCGCGCCCAGGACGTTGACCGACGAGCAGGACGGTGTGATGGCGACCAGTCCGGCGACGATGCCGGACGCCGCTCCCAGCGTCGTGGGTTTCCCGTCGCGGATGCGCTCGGTCAGCAGCCACGCGAGCATGGCCGTGGCCGTGGCGACCGTGGTGGTCATGAACGTCGCTCCGGCCGAGCCGTTCGAGCTGGTCGCCGAACCGGCGTTGAACCCGAACCAGCCGAACCACAGCAAGCCGGCGCCGAGCATCACGAAAGGCAGGTTGTGCGGCCGGAACAGCGTGGTCGGCCACCCGCGGCGCTTGCCCAGGACGATCGCCAACGCCAGGCCTGCCACACCGGAGTTGATATGGACCGCCGTCCCTCCGGCGAAGTCGATGGCGTGCAGCTTGTTGTTGATCCAGCCACCGTGCTCGGACGCGAAGCCGTCGGCGGCGAAGACCCAGTGCGCGACCGGGAAGTAGACCAACGTCGCCCACAGTCCGGCGAACACCAGCCAGGCGGTGAACTTGAGCCGATCGGCCACCGCGCCCGAGATCAGCGCGACGGTGATGATCGCGAACATCAGCTGGAAGGCCACGAACACGGTCGCGGGCATGGTGCCGGCCAGCGGGATGTCGACCTGCGTGACGCCCTTGCTCGGGTCCGCCTTGACGGCGTTGCCGCCGATAAGCTTTGCCAGGCCCCAGTAATCGGTCGGATTGCCTACGACGCCGCCCCGGTCGTCACCGAACGACATCGAGTAGCCGTAGAGCACCCAGAGCACGGTCACCACGCCCATGGAGCTGATGCTCATCATGATCATGTTGAGCACGCTTCTGGTGCGCACCATGCCGCCGTAGAAGAACGCAAGGCCAGGCGTCATCAACAGCACTAGCGCGGAACTCGCCAACATCCAGGCGGTATCGCCGGTATCGGGTTGGCCCAATTGCGGGAATGCCACTCGCTCACCTCCGGTCGGACATGAATGGCCGTCAGGCGACGCCTGTGACCTGATCCAGAACCTTGCGCAACGGTTGTTTCCGCAGTGGGGCCACCGTGTTTCGGCGGTATTAACGTCGCGCTCGCCGTGTAAGGGGTTCAGCCGAGCAGGGCGTCGACGAAGGCGCCCGGCTCGAACGGCGCCAGGTCGTCGGGACCCTCCCCAAGCCCGACCAGCTTCACCGGCACCCCGAGTTCCTGTTGGACGCGGAATACGATGCCGCCCTTGGCCGTACCGTCCAGCTTGGTCAGCACGGCGCCGGTGATCTCGACGACCTCGGCGAACACCCGCGCCTGGGCCAGCCCGTTCTGCCCGATGGTGGCGTCGAGCACCAGCAACACCTCGTCGACCGCGGCGCGTCGTGTTACCACGCGTTTAACCTTGTCGAGCTCGTCCATCAGCCCGACCTTGGTGTGCAGCCGGCCTGCGGTGTCGATGAGCACCACGTCGGCGCCCGAGGCGATGCCCTTGTCGACGGCGTCGAACGCCACCGATGCGGGGTCGGCACCTTCGGCCCCGCGCACCACCTCCGCGCCCACCCGGGACGCCCAGGTTTGCAGCTGATCGGCCGCGGCGGCGCGGAAGGTGTCGGCGGCGCCGAGCACGACACGACGTCCGTCGGCCACCAGCACCCGCGCCAACTTGCCGACGGTAGTGGTCTTTCCGGTGCCGTTCACGCCGACCACCAGCAGCACCGCCGGGTGATCGGCGTGCGGCAGGGCGCGGATCGAGCGGTCCATGTCGGGGTGCAGCTCCCGGATCAGCACGTCGCGCAGTACGGCCTTCGCGTCGGCCTCGTTGCGCACGTCGCTGCTGGCCAGGCGGCTGCGCAGCTGCGCCATCACCGACTCGGTGACCACCGGGCCCAGGTCGGCGACCAGCAGGGTGTCCTCGACATCCTGCCAGGCGTCTTCGTCGAGATCGCCGCCGCCGATCAGGCCCAGCACGCTGCGTCCCAGCGCGTTCTGCGACTTGGCCAGCCGGCCGCGGAGTCGCTCCAGGCGGCCTTCGGGCGGCGCGATGGCCTCGATCTCGGGGGCGGCCGGCGCCTCGGCGGGTGCCGGCGGCTCGGGGGGTGGCGGGGCTACCGGAGGCGCCGCGATGGTCCCCGGTTCGGGGAGTTCGACCTCCGAGATCGTGCGACGTGGAACGTCGCGCGGAATGGTGGCGTCGTCGCCGACCGCGGGGAGGCCCGTGGTGTCGAGCCGATCGGCCGGCGCGGTCTGGCTGAAGGTGATGCCGGACGACGCGGTGTAGCCGCCCGACCGGTCGATCGCGCCGGACTCCGGCTTGGCCGTGAAGCTGATCCGCCGGCGGCGGTACCGCGCCAGGCCCAGGACCAGCGCGGCGATGAGAACCAGAATGGCGACGACCGCGATGGCGATCCAAAGACCTTGCGACACGCTGCCATTGTTTCAAGCGGCACGGCGCCGATTGGACCGGGCCTCGCTCGATGGCGCGACCTGGGGCACCTCCCGCTTGCGGGGGACTTCGCCCGGCTATGCCGCGCTTGCGATCGCCGCTAGCTCGATGGCGGCGACCTGGGGGCACCTCCCGCTTGCGGGGGACTCCGCCCGGCTATGCCGCGCTTGCGATCACCGCTAGCTCGTAACCAGCTGCTCCACCTGCTGCCCGCGCATCCGCTGCGAGATGACCGCGGTGATGCCGTCGCCCTGCATGGTCACGCCGTACAGCGCGTCGGCGACCTCCATCGTCGGCTTCTGGTGCGTGATGATGATGAGCTGCGACCGCTCCCGCAGCAGCTCGAACAGGCTGATCAGCCGGCGCAGGTTGGTGTCGTCGAGCGCGGCCTCCACCTCGTCCATGATGTAGAACGGCGACGGGCGGGCGCGGAAGATGGCGACCAGCATCGCGACCGCGGTCAGCGCCTTCTCGCCACCGGACAGCAACGACAGCCGGGTGATCTTCTTGCCTGGCGGGCGCGCCTCCACCTCGATGCCGGTCGTGAGCATGTCGTCCGGGTCGGTCAGCCGCAGCCGGCCCTCGCCACCGGGGAACAGCACGGTGAAGACTTCCCGGAATTCGCGTTCCACGTCGACGAAGGCGTCGCTGAACACCTGCAGGATGCGGGCGTCGACGTCGGCGACGACGTCGAGCAGGTCCTTGCGGGCCCCCTTGACGTCTTCGAGCTGGGTGGACAGGAAGTTGTAGCGCTCCTCCAGCGCGGCGAACTCCTCCAGCGCCAGCGGGTTGACCCGCCCTAGCTCGGCGAGCTCACGCTCGGCGCGTTTGGCCCGCCGCTCCTGGGTGGCCCGGTCATACGGCATCGGCGCCGGCGCGACGACTTGCTCACCGCGTTCCCGGGCTTGCTCGAATTCGGCCATCTCGAGCTCGGTGGGCGGGAGCGCCACATCCGGCCCGTACTCAGCGATCAGGTCGGGCGGTGCCATTCCGAACTGCTCCAGCACCATCTGCTCGAGCTGCTCGATGCGCATCGCCGCCTGCGCGTTGGCCACCTCGTCACGGTGCAGCGAGTCGGTGAGCGTGGCCACCCGGGCGTTCAACGCGTTCACCTCGTCGCGCACCGCCGCCATCGCCGTCGCTCGTTCCCGCCGCTCGGCCGCCAACGCGTCGCGGATCTTCGACGTCGCCCCGACCACCCGGTCCAGCCGCTGCGCCAGCAGCCGCCCGGCGTCGGCCACCGCCGCGGCGACCGCGGCCGCGCGCAGCCGCGCCTCGCGCGCCTGCTGGGCCCTCAGCCGTGCCTCGCGTTCCGCGGCCGCGGCACGGCGCAGGGAATCCGCGCGTCCGCGCACCGCGTTGGCCCGCTCCTCGGCGGTCCGCACGGCCAGCCGGGCCTCCACCTCGGCACTGCGCGCGCCTTCGGCCGCGGCGGCGATCCGCTGGCGGACCTCCGCGTGGTTGGGCTGTTCCGCGTGCACGTCCTGCGTCTCTTGGGCGTTGCGCAGCCGGTTTTCCAGTTCCGTGACTTCTTCGACTGTCTGCGCGCGGCCCGCTTCGAGCTCCTCGCGCTGCCGCAGCAACCTGCTCCACTCGTCTTCGGTCGTGCGGGCTTCCTGGCCGAGCCGGCCCAGCTGCTCGTACATCGCCGAGATGGCGGTGTCGGATTCGTTGAGCGCGGCCAATGCCTGCTCGGCGGAGTCCTGGCGGGCGGCCTGCTCGGTCAGCGCGCCGGACAGCGCCGCGGTCAGCTGAGCGACCTGTGACTCTGCGGCCGCCAGCTCGCTGCCGGCCTTGTCGATTTCCGAGGTCACCTCGAGCGTGGACAGCTTGCGGTCGGAGCCCCCGCTCACCCAGCCGGCGCCCACCAGGTCGCCGTCGAGCGTGACCGCGCGCAACTGCGGGCGCTGCGCCACCAGCTCGAGCGCCTGATCCAGGTCGTCGACCACCGCGACACCCGAGAGCATCGCCGTGATGGCACCCCGCAGCCGCCCGGGCGCGTCGATCAAGTCCAGCGCCCACAGGGCGGTGCCCGGCAGGGCATCGCGCGACGCGGGGTGGTCGGCGGGCCAGTCGCCGAGCACCAGCGCCGCGCGTCCGCCGTCGGCCTGCTTGAGCGCGGCGACCGCGGATCGGGCCGCGCCGAAGCTTTCGGCGGCCAGCGCATCGGCCGCCGATCCCAACACCGCGGCCAGCGCCGCCTCGTATCCGGAGCGGACCTTGACCAGCTTGGCGATCGGCCCGAAAAGCCCTGTGCCAGAATGATTTTGGGTAAGCCAGGCCGCTCCGTCCTTGCGCTCCAGTCCGACCGACAGCGCGTCGATGCGGGCCCGCAGCGAGGCCACCCGGCGTTCGGCGTCGCGCTCGGCGGACTGCAGTTCGGCGACGCGTTCGTCGGCCAACCGCAACGCGGCCACGGTCCGCTCGTGGTGCTCGTCCAGGCCGACCTCGCCCTGGTCGAGCTCGCCGACGCGTGCCTGCACCGTCTCGAATTCCGCCTTGGACTGCTGCGCGCGGGCGGCGGCCTGTTCGATGCGTTCGGACAGCCGCGCGACGCTGTCGTCGATCGATTCGACGCGCGCCCGCATGGTCTCCACCTGACCGGCCAGCCGCGCCAGGCCCTCGCGCCGGTCCGCCTCGGCCCGCACCGCCGCCATGTGGGCCCGGTCGGCCTCGGCGGCTTCGCGCTCGCGCTCGCCCAGTTCGGCACGGGCGGCATCGAGGCCCGCGCGCGCCTCGGCCAATTCGGCCAGCAATTGCTGCTCGGCGACCGCCACCCGCTCGGCCTCGGCTTCCAGCGCGTCTGGATCGGTGTCGCTCGGCGGCGCCGGTTCCACGTCGAGATGATGCGCGCGTTCGCTGGCGATGCGGACCGTCGCGGCGACTCGTTCGGCCAGCGCGGACAGCCCGAACCAGGTGTGCTGGATCGATTCGGCCCGGGCCGAGAGCTCGCCGACCGCCGCCTCATGCGCGGTGAGCTCTTCGGATGCCACGGCCAGGCGGGCGGCGGCCTCGTCGTGGTCGCGGCGGATGGCGGCCTCGGCCTCGAAGATCGCGTCGCGCTCGGTCTGCCGGTTGACCAGGTCGTCGGCAGCCAGGCGCAGCCGGGCGTCGCGCAGGTCGGCCTGGATGGTCTGGGCGCGGCGGGCCACCTCGGCCTGGCGGCCCAGCGGCTTGAGCTGGCGGCGCAACTCGGTGGTCAGGTCGGTGAGCCGGGCCAGGTTCGCCGACATCGCGTCGAGTTTGCGGAGGGCCTTTTCCTTGCGCTTGCGGTGCTTGAGCACGCCGGCGGCCTCTTCGATGAAGGCGCGACGGTCTTCGGGTCGCGACTGCAGGATCTCGTCGAGCTTGCCCTGCCCCACGATGACGTGCATCTCCCGGCCGATCCCGGAGTCGCTCAGCAGCTCTTGCACATCCATCAAACGGCAACTGGCGCCGTTGATTTCGTATTCGCTGGCGCCGTCACGGAACATGCGGCGGGTGATCGACACCTCCGAGTATTCGATCGGCAGCGCGTTGTCGGAGTTGTCGATGGTGACGGTGACTTCGGCGCGGCCCAGCGGGGCCCGCGACGAGGTGCCGGCGAAGATGACGTCTTCCATCTTGCCGCCGCGCAGGGTCTTTGCTCCCTGCTCCCCCATGACCCAGGCCAGGGCGTCGACGACGTTGGATTTGCCGGAACCGTTGGGCCCGACGACCGCGGTGATGCCCGGCTCGAAACGCAGAGTCGTCGGCGATGCGAAGGACTTGAAGCCCTTCAGCGTCAGACTCTTGAGGTACACGGCGAGCCAGACTACCGCTCAAATCGCCCGGGCCCCCCTCACCGCGGGGTGTCGCCTGTGTCGAAATATGGCCGCCAAACACACTCCGGCGCACTGGTCACAGGGGCCACATCAGTCACCGCAATAAAAGCATGTTGTGTGCTGAAACGTGATAGGTCCGGTGCTATCAGCGCTCGACGAAGCCCTCGAATCGTTCCTGCGGCCGCGACCAGTCGGCGACGACCTCGTCGACCTGCCCCGGCCTGGACGGCCACGACTCGCCGCCTTCCAGCAGTGCCAGGAGTTTCTCGCCGGCTTCGCGGGACCCCTGGGCGACCACCAGGACGCGGCCGTCGGCCTGGTTGGCCGCGTAGCCGGTGAGGCCCAGCTCGAGCGCCCGGCAGCGCGTCCACCAGCGGAAGCCGACACCCTGGACCTGCCCATGCACCCAGGCGGTGAGCCTGACGTCATGATCCGACATCGGCGACCTTGAAATTAACCTTTGTGCCGGCTTTCAGCGTGCGCCCGACGGTGCAGACCAGGTCGATCGCCCGGTCAACCACCACCAGCAGGCGCTCCTTCTCTTCCGCGGACAGTCCGGACAGATCGAGCTCGAGCGTCTCTTCCAGGAGCGGATAGACCTCGTTTTCACGGTCGGCGTCCCCGGACACCCTGACCACTGCTCTGTAGTCGTCGCCCAGCCGGCGGGCGAGCGGCTGGTCGCTGGACATCCCGCTGCACGCGGCGAGCGCGATCTTCAACAGCTCGCCGGGGGTGAACACGCCGTCGACGTCCTCCGAGCCGACGAGTACCTGCGCACCGCGCGAGCTGTATCCGGTGTAACGGCGCGATCCCGTGCGCTGCACCCATAGTTCGGTCATGCCCTACTTTTTACCGGGCGGCGCGTGCCCCGCGCCGCGGGCATACTGCGTTCCATGGCCACCGTGGTCGCATTCCACGCACATCCGGACGACGAGGTGATCCTCACCGGAGGCACGCTCGCGCGGGCGGCGGCGCGCGGGCATCGCGTGGTCGTCGTCACCGCGACCGACGGACGAATGCAGAACGAAGAAAGCGGCTTCCGGCTGGACGAATTGCGTTCGAGCGCAGAGATTTTAGGAGTGGACCGGGTCGAGTGCCTCGGCTACGCGGACAGCGGTTACGGCCCGCTGTTCTACCCGGACCCGCCGGGACGGGTCCGCTTCGGGCGAGCAAATGTCGAGCAGGCGGCGCAGCAACTCGCGGCGATTCTCAGCGAGGAAGACGCGGACCTCCTGCTCAGCTATCAGCCCAACGGCGGCTATGGGCACCGGGATCATGTCCAGGTGCATCGCGTCGGCAGGCGGGGCGCCGAACTCGCAGCGACACCGCGGGTGCTGGAGGCGACCATGCCGCGCGAATTACTGTTGCGCGTCGGCCATCTCGCCCGTGTGCTGCGGCTACCGGCGCCCTACGAGCCGGATGTCGCCCGCACCGCGTACGCGCCCCGGGCGAGCATCACCCACCGCATCGACGTCTTCGGTTTCGCGCGCCAGAAACGCGACGCGTTCGCCGCCCACCGCTCGCAGATCGGCGACTCCAGCGTGGGTGCTCGCTTGTACGGGGCCCTGCTTCGACTGCCACCCCAAACGTTCGGCCTGCTGTTTCCCCGCGAGTGGTACGTCGACCCGGCCTTACCGGCGGGGGCTGATCGCCGGGACATCTTCGATTGATCGAGCCCTCAGCGAACTATCAACGACAGCAGCTTTTTGCCTAAAGATATTGCAGGCGAACTGTTTTCGCAGGTTACCACGGCCTGGTCATCAAACCGCCGACGCAGTTCACGCTGGAATACGTCCCGCAGCGTGGACGTCGCGGCCGGACATCCGTCGCAAGCACCCACCATCCGCACGGTCACGGTGTGGCCGGCCACCGAGACAAGCTCGATCGACCCGCCATGTGAAGCGGCAAGCGCGCCAACAGGTCCCGCGAGCAGTTCCGCGGCCGCCGTTTCCAGATCCGGGGCGGATGATTCGTCGACCGTCCAGTCCTGCGGGTTCACCAGCGCCTCGCCGAGCGCCTCGCGAACGTCGTCTCCCAACTCACGCCAGCTGCCGCCCGCGCCGACCGTCATCCGGATGTCGCCGGCGCCCACCAGAATCTCGGCGATTGTCCCGCTGTCCAGCAGGGCACCCAGCCTGCCCGGGACCTGCCGAACGATGCCGCGCGCCGGCAGCCGGCCGGGCGGGACCACCCAGCGCAGCTGCGCCGGATCTGCGGTGGCCGTGGCGTGGATCGGAATCATGCGCCTACACCTATCGCGATCGACCGGGCCGCAAACGCCATCGTCCACGCCAGGACGAACATGTAGCACCAGGCGAACGCGGGCCACCGCCACGAGTTGGTTTCGCGGCGCATCACCGCGACGGTGGACATGCATTGCAGCGCGAAGATGAAGTACACCATCAGAGCGATGACGGTCGAAGAGGTGAACACCTGGTGGCCGTCGTCGTCGGTCATGGTGACCAGAGCTTCATGCGGATCCTCGGGGTTCGTCGCCGCCGACACCTCGCCGAGGGTCGACACGAAAACCTCTCGCGCCGAGAACGAACCGAGCAGGGCGACGTTGATGTGCCAATCGAAACCCAGCGGCTTGAACACCGGCCCCATCGCCTTCCCGATGTCGGCGGCGTAGCTGTGGTCCATCACATAGGCGGTCGTCTCCGTCGCCGACATGTGCGCGGTTTCCCCCTGACGCGCAGGCAGATTGAGCAGCACCCAGAGCACCACCGAGGTGCCCAGGATGATCGTTCCGGCCTTGCGCAAGAACACTTTGGCCGAATCCCACATCGTGATGAGCACGTTTTTGGCCGACGGGAAGCGGTACGGCGGAAGCTCCATCGTGAACGGCAGCAGATCGCTGCGCAGGATCGTCGACTTGAACAGCGACGCAGCGACCAGCGCCGACGTGCCGCCGCACAGATACAGCAGGAACATCGCGACGCCCTGGGCGCTGAAGCCCCACCACTGGACCTGCGGCGAAACCAGCAGCCCCACTAGCAGAGTGAACACCGGAAGCCGGGCCGAGCAGGTCATCAACGGCGCCGTGATGATCGTGGCGATCCGGTCACGCGACGAGGGCAATGTCCGGGTGGCCATGATCCCCGGAATCGCGCAGGCGAACGACGAAAGCATCGCGACGAAGGCGCGGCCCTCCAATCCCGTCGCGGCCATCACCCGGTCCATCAGGAACGCGGCCCGCGCCATATAGCCGACGTTCTCCAGCAACGCGATCAACAGGAACAGCAACACGATCTGCGGAATGAACTGGAGCACCGTTCCCACGCCGCCGATGAATCCCTGGCCGAGCAGGCCGCGCACGACGTAGTTGCCCACGTGGTCGCTGACCAGTGCTCCTAGCCAGCCGAGCCCTTGGCTCACCCGGTCCTGCAGGGGTGCGGCGACGGTGAAGACCACTTGGAAGAAGCAGAACATCACCGCGAAGAAGATGACGGTTCCCCAGAGGGGATGCAGCACGATCGCGTCGATTCCTCGCGTACGCCGATCCGGTTGTGGCGCAACGTATCCGGCCGCATCCAGCACCGACTTACCCCATGCGTCAATGGCATCGTCGTCGCCCGGCGGCAGGATCGGGGGCCGTTGCCACCGGTCGAATGACGCCAGTCGGGCACGCAGGGTGTCGATGCCGCCGCCGCGGTGCGCGATCACCGGGATCACCGGAATTCCCAGCGCCGTCGACAAGCCGCCGACGGCGATGCCGCCCCCGCGCGCGGTCAATTCATCGGTCATGGTCAGTGCCAACAGGCACGGGACATCGAGCCGCAGCACCTGGGCCACGAGCGTGATCGAGCGATGCAGTGTGGTGGCGTCGGCCACCAGGACGATCGCATCGGGCCGGCCGGCGTCGGCGACGTTGCCGGCCAGCAGATCGGCCACCACCCGTTCGTCCGGGCTGATGGGCTCCAGGCTGTAGGTGCCGGGCAGATCCTCCACGGCGATCTCGACGCCGTCCGCGTTCATGATGCCGACCCTGCGTCCGACGGTGACACCCGGGTAGTTGCCGGTCTTGGCGCGGAGCCCGGTCAGGTGATTGAAGACGGACGTCTTACCCGCGTTGGGGCTGCCCACCAGGGCGACGTGTGCCACGCCCGCGACTGCGACCACGCCGCCTTCCTCGTGGCAGGACGTCATGCGTCGCTCCCCGGGTCGACCTCGATCAGTTTCGCTTCGCGCCGGCGCAGGCACAGTTCGGTGTCTTGAACCCGGTAGATGGTCGGGTCGCCCATCGGGGCCCGCCGGATGACCTCGACGTCGGCCGCCGGCCGAAATCCCAGCTGCCGCAGCCGGCCGGCCACCACGGGAGACGCCGCGGCCACCACGCCCACGATCGTGGCCCGCTGGCCCGGCGCGAGCTGAGCCAGCACGGTCGGCGAACCCGGGACACCACGTGCGTTCCGCACGAATCCGCGCACTAGCCCGCCCGCTGCCACAGGTTCACCATGCCACTCAGGATAACGAAGAAAGGTGAGGGTAACCTCACCTTTCCTCCGACCGGTTCCAGAACGCCGTCAAGTGGGCGTCCAGGGTGACTCAAATCCGTGGCCGCGGCTGACATCTCGGGCAGTAGAACGACGACCGGTTCATGAACTTCTCCCGGCGCATCACCGCGCCGCAGCGCCGGCAGTTCTGCCCTTCGCGGCCGTAGGCGTCCAGCGATCGGTCGAAGTAGCCAGACTCGCCGTTGACGTTGACATACAGCGAGTCGAACGACGTCCCGCCTTGCCCCAGCGCGTCGCGCATCACGTCGGCCGCGGCGTCCAGGACCGCGCCCAGCTGGCGGCGGCTCAACGTCGCGGCGATGCGGGCGCCGTTGACCTTGGCCCGCCACAGCGCTTCGTCGGCGTAGATGTTGCCGATGCCCGATACCACGGTTTGATCGAGGAGTTGCCGTTTGATCTCGGAGTGCTTGCGCCGCAAGACATTCACGACGGCGTCGCGGTCGAAAAGCGGGTCCAGCGGGTCGCGCGCGAGGTGCGCGACGGGGGCCGGTACGACGCTGCCCTCCACGCTCACCAGATCGGCAAGCATCCAGCCGCCGAAGGTGCGTTGGTCGGCGAAGCTCAGCACGGTGCCGTCGTCGAGCAGCGCGGAGATGCGCACGTGGTCGGCGCGCGGCACCTCCCCCAGCAGCATCTGCCCGCTCATGCCGAGGTGCACCACCAGGGCCGTGTCCGATTCCGGCGCCGGGGGCTCCGTGTCGAGCAGCAGCCACAGGTACTTGCCGCGCCGATCGGTGCCGGTGATCCGGGCGTCGAGCAACCGGGCGGTGAGATCGGCGGGCCCGGCCTCGTGACGCCGCACCGCGCGCGGGTGATGCACCCGAACGGCGGTGATCGTCTTGCCCACGACGTGGGCCTGCAAGCCGCGGCGCACCACCTCGACTTCGGGCAACTCGGGCATCTAGACGGACGTTTTCCCCGCGGTGTCCAGTGCTTCCAGGGCTTTCCACGTCGCCGCCGCGGCCTTCTGCTCGGCTTCCTTCTTGGAGCGCCCCACACCGGACCCGTATTCGGTGTCCATCACAACGACGACGGCGGTGAATTCTTTGTCATGGTCCGGGCCGGTGGAGGTGACGACGTAGGACGGCGCGCCCATGCCCCGCGCGGCGGTCAGCTCCTGCAGGCTGGTCTTCCAGTCCAGCCCGGCCCCCAGCGTCGGTGCGGCGTCCAGCAACGCGCCGAACAGCCGCAGGATCACGTCGCGGGCGGTGTCGATGCCGTGCTGCAAGTAGATGGCGCCCAGCAGCGATTCCATGCCGTCGGCCAGGATGCTCGACTTGTCGGCGCCGCCGGTGTTGGCTTCCCCGCGCCCGAGGTACAGGTGCACGCCCAGGCCGTCCGCGGACAGTTTGCGCGCGACGTCGGCCAAGGCCTGGGTGTTGACGACGCTGGCCCGCAACTTGGCCAGGTCCCCTTCCGAACGGTCCGGATGCCGGTGGTAGAGCTCGTCGGTGATGGTCAGCCCCAGCACGGCGTCGCCGAGAAATTCCAGACGTTCGTTGGTCGGCAGCCCGCCGTGCTCGTAGGCGTAGCTGCGATGCGTCAACGCCAGCGAAAGCAGCTCATCGGGCAGCTCGACCCCGAGCGCATCGAGCAGGTCTTGTCGCGACGTCATTGCTCACCCCGCGGCGCGTCCGGCTCGGGAAACATGCCGGCCAGCTTGGCCCACCGCGGGTCGATGCGGTCGTGGTGATGGTCGGGCTCGGCCGCAAGGGAAACGCCGCATTCGGGGCACAGCCCCGGGCAATCGGGCGTGCACGCGGGCGAGAACGGCAGCTCCAGTCCCACGGCGTCGACGATCGACTGTTCGAGGTCGATGGCGTCGTCGACGATGTGGCCGACCTCGTCTTCCTCGGTGGTCGCCTCTGTCGTGCTGTCGGGGTAGGCGAACAGTTCGGTCAACCGGACCTGCACGCGACCGTTGACGGGGGTCAGACAACGGGAGCATTCACCGGCGGTGGGCGCGTCGACCGTCCCCGTCACCAGTACGCCTTCGGAGACCGACTGAATTTGCAGGTCCAGTTCCAGCGGAGCGCCCGCTTCGATTGCGATCATGTCCAGCCCGATGCGCGACGGGCTGGACACGGTTTCTCGCAGGGTCACCATCGCCCCGGGGCGCCGCCCGAGCCGGGTGATGTCAATCGTCATCGGCGAGCTCAGACGGCGCCGCGAGGTGGTGCTGTGCTGCCGCGTCATATGAGAAATCCTACGGCGCGCGCCGCATAATTCCAGGGCGCGGCCGCGGTGGACGGGCTAGCGCACGGCGTAGTCGTGCGTACCGGCCGCCGTCCGGAGTTGGTGACGCCCGCGCCCGACGGAGCGCAGCGTGCCGTTGAGGAATTCCTCGAACTCGGCGAGCTTGTTGTCGACGTAGATGTCGCACTCGCCGCGCAGCCGGTCCGCCTCGGCATGCGCCGAATCGATCAGCCGGGTGGCCTCGGCGTTGGCCGCCTCCACCACGCTGTTCTGCGACACCAGACGCTGCTGCTCCTTGATGCCCTCTTGCACGGCCTTCTCGTAGGAGATGTTGCCGTTCTCGAGCAGCCGGTCGGCCTCGGCCTGGGCGCGCCCGACGCTGGCCTCGTACTCGCGTTTCGCCGCCGTGGCGATGCGCATCGACTCCTCGCGAGCCTCGCCGACCATCCGCTCGCTGTGCTGGCGCGCCTCGCTCACCATGCGGTCGGCCTGGGCTTTTGCGTCGGACAAGAGCCGGTCGGCCTCCGCGCGGGCGTGGTTGAGCATCGACTCGGACTCGGTGGTCGCCGAGGAGACCATGGATTCGGCGTGCGACTTGGCGTCCTGCAGCATCGAGTCCCGCGCGTCGAGCACATCCTGGGCGTCATCCAGCTCGCCGGGGATCGCATCCTTGATGTCGTCGATCAGTTCCAGCACGTCACCGCGGGGCACCACGCAGCCGGCCGTCATCGGAACGCCGCGTGCTTCTTCAACGATGGCGCCCAATTCGTCGAGCGCTTCAAAGACTCTGTACACGGCCACATCCTCCTGGCGTCTGCAAAAAACCTGTTGTTACCAGTGTGCCTGGTGTTGCCTTTGTGACAGCGGTGGCGAGGCCGGTGTGTCGGACATTCGACCGCGACAACGACGCAAAACACCGCAGAAAAGCGGCTGCGGCCTCGCCGTCATGAGTGAAATCCATCGAAACGCCCGTCCGCGCCGCCAAGGTTGGTTGCACCTATTGCGGCCATTCTAGGGATCGCGGCGGCCCCGGACCTGGCCAGCGCACTTTGCAGCGCTTGACCTATACCCCCAGGGGGTATAATTCGGGGCCCGGGCCATCCGAAGGGAAGGATTAGCACTCGTGCTGGCAGCGGTGGGACACGCCTTGGCGGTGGCGGGATCGATGACGTGGGAAATCCTGTGGGCGCTGATCCTGGGATTTGCGCTGTCTGCGGTGGTGCAGGCGGTGGTGCGACGCTCGACCATCGTGGCGCTGCTGGGCGACGACCGGCCGCGCACCTTGGCACTGGCCGCCGGCCTCGGCGCGGCATCGTCGTCGTGCTCGTACGCCGCGGTGGCGTTGGCCCGATCGCTCTTCCGCAAGGGCGCCAGCTTCATCGCCGCCATGGCATTCGAGATCGGCTCCACCAACCTGGTGGTGGAACTGGGCATCATCCTGGCCCTGCTGATGGGCTGGCAGTTCACCGCCGCGGAGTTCGTCGGCGGCCCGCTGATGATCGTGGTGCTCGCCGTCCTGTTCCGGTTGTTCGTGCGCTCGCGGCTTATCGATGCCGCCCGTGAGCAGGCCGACCGCGGGATCGCCGGCTTGATGGAAGGCCACGCGGCCATGGACATGTCCATCAAGAAGCAGGGCTCGTTCTCTCAGCGCCTCTTTTCCGCGGAGGGCTTCACTTCCGTTGCCCACGTGTTCGTCATGGAGTGGCTGGCGATCCTGCGCGACCTCGTTCTGGGCCTGTTGATCGCGGGGGCCATCGCGGCGTGGGTGCCCGAAAAGTTCTGGCAGGTCTTCTTTTTGGCCGACCACCCGGGCTGGTCGGCGCTGTGGGGTCCGATCGTGGGACCGATCGTGGCGATCGTGTCGTTCGTCTGCTCGATCGGCAATGTTCCGCTGGCCGCGGTGCTGTGGAACGGCGGCATCAGTTTCGGCGGTGTCATCGCGTTCATCTACGCCGACCTGCTGATCCTGCCGATCCTGAATATCTACCGCAAGTACTACGGCACCAGGATGATGCTGACGCTACTGGGCACGTTCTACGCCGCCATGGTCGCCGCGGGCTATCTGGTCGAATTAATCTTCGGCGCAACGCATCTCGTTCCGCAACAGCGCAACGCCACGGTCATGGAGGCGGCGGTTTCGTGGAACTACACGACTTGGCTCAATATCGCCTTTCTTGCCGTCGCGGCCATTCTCGTCGTCCGGTTCGTCACGACGGGCGGAGTTCCGATGGCGCGGATGATGGGCGGCTCCCCCGACGGCGGACACGAGCACAATCACGAGTGCCACTAGCGGCGTCGGCGACGGTCAACGCGGTCTGAGGTGCCGTAGCAGCCGCCACGACCGCGCGTCGTCGGAGTACATCTAACGCATTTCCTTTGGCCCACAGGACGGGCCCGAAGGCCCTATCAAACATGTTGCTGGGCACGAAGTCTTAGGTACGAACTCTGGGCGGCATCGCTCTCGAGTAGTCCAAGATACGGCTCCACACAGTCAGGTCAGACATGTTTAGGCACGTACACAAGCGCTTGGGTGGCGCCGCTGTAGGTGCAGCGGCTTTCTTCACCATGGGGACAGCTGGGGCGGCTGGCGCCGTCTACCCCGGTGTCGCGGAGTGGTATTCACGGGCCGAAGAGCATTTCGTCAATACGACCAAATTCATGCAGGCGGTGGTCGACGCGATCGAAGACAACGACATCGGAGCTCTCCGGACATCATGTTCAGCGCTGCACGACGAACAAACCATCGGCCTCCAGGCCCACCTGCCTACGCCGGACCCCGCCCTGACTACTGCCCTGCAATCCGAAATCAATGACTTTCACGCTGCGGCGCACATCTGCATGTCGCTTGGGCCCAACAGCACGTCAGCCGATCTAGAGCAAGCAGACTTGTTCACACAGCAGGCAATTGACGACCTGAAGGCGGTCAACGACATTCTGGTCAAAGACCTGAGTTGAGACCTAGCCGGCCAGCTTCTCGCGCAAGCGGCGGTTGACCGGTTCGGGCAGTAGCTCCGAGACATCGCCGCCGAACAACGCGACCTCTTTGGCCAAGGACGACGACACGAACGAATACCTCGGTGTCGTCGCGACGAAAAACGTGTCGACGCCGGCGATGTGCTTGTTCATCTGCGCCATCTGCAGCTCGTATTCGAAGTCGGTGCCGGTGCGAAGGCCCTTCACGATGGCGGTCATCCCCTGCGACCTGACGAAGTCGACCACCAGACCCTGCCCGGCCTCGACCCGCAGGTTGGGCAGATGTGTCGTCGACTCGTTGATCATCGCGATCCGCTCGTCGAGGTCGAACATGCCCTTCTTGGCGGGATTGGTCATGATCGCCACCACCACCTCGTCGAACTGGGCCGACGCCCGTTCGAAGACGTCGATGTGGCCCAACGTCACTGGATCAAACGACCCCGGGCATACCGCGCCGCTCATGACGCGCGCCGGCGACGATGCAGAGCGGAGCGATGAGAAGGAGCGGCGCTCATGACGAAAGACGGTACACGCCCGCCTCACAGTCGCTCGGCCATCTCCAGACGGGTGTCGCCGTACACGCGCGGCGGCCACACGGACCAACCGGCCGGCCACGTCAGCGGCGCACCGGTCGCCGCACGCTCCACCACCGCCACGGCTCCGGCGTTCGCCCAGCCGCGGGTGACCAACGCTGCCAGCACGGCTTCCACCTCGGCGGCATCGACGTCATAGGGCGGGTCGGCCAGAACAAGGTCGACCGGGCTCGCGGTCCCGGCCGCCAGGACGGTCGCGACCGCGCCGCGGCGCACGGTGGCGCCGGTCAAACCCAAGGCGTCGATGTTGCGTGCGATGACGGACGCGCTGCGGTGGTCCGCCTCCACGAACAGCGCCGAGGCAGCCCCGCGGGACAGCGCCTCCAATCCCAGTGCGCCCGAACCGGCGTAGAGATCCAGCACCGCGACGCCCGTCAGGTCGTGTCGCGCGGTCAAGATGTTGAAGAGTGACTCGCGCACTCGATCGGTGGTCGGCCTCGTCCCCCGCGGCGGGACGGCGATGCGCCGGCCGCCGGCCACGCCGCCGATGATCCGGGTCACCTGCCAACACTTACAGCAGTGTCGACCAATAGTCCCAGAACCGCGCCATGATCAGCAGGAACACCGCGGTGAACCACAGCGCGGCGATCGACCACCGCCATTGGTACAGCATCCACGCCGCACCGCGCCCCCGGCGTTGCAGCGCCGGACGACACGTGATCGACGCGACGACCACCAGCAGGGTGATGGTCACCGCCCAGACGACCATGCAGTACGGGCACAACGCGCCGATGCTGTACAGGCTCTCGTAGATCAACCAGTGCACGAACGCCGCGCCGAGCAGCAGCCCGACCGCCAGCCCGATCCAATACCATTGCGGCAACGCCACTTTGGTCACCGCCAGCAGCCCGGTGACGACCACCACGGTGAAGGCCACCAGGCCGATCAGCGGATTGGGGAAACCCAGCACCGACGCCTGCGGTGTGATCATCACCGAGCCACACGACAGGATCGGGTTGATGTTGCACGTCGGCACGTACGCCGGGTTGAGCAGAAGGTCGATCTTCTCCACCGTCAGCGTCGCGGAGGCAGCCAAGCCGATCACGCCGGCGACCAACACCCACCACCCACTGGGCGCAGGCACGCGCGCTTCGGGACGCAAATCTGGTGTCAGGTCGGCGGTTTGGGCCGCCACCGGGGTGGTCACGTGGCCGGGGGGGCGACGGCGCCGTCTATGCCCGGCACGTCGCCCACGATGCTCTTGATCTTGGCGACCAGCGCATCGGGCGTGGACGGGTCGTAGTCGTCGCCGTTGATCTTGATGGTCGGCGTGGCATTGATCTTCGCGGCGGCCGCCTCACCGGTGACCTTGGAAACGTACTTGCCGCTGTTGACGCAGTCAGGCACCTTGCCCACGACGCCGGCCTCCCGGGCGAGCTCGATCAACCGGGCGTTGTCCGGGAAGCTGCTGCCGCGTTCGCTGGGCTGGAGGTCGGTGGTGAACAGCGCGGTGTGGAATCGCCGGAACGCGTCGAGGGACTCGTCGGCCACGCAGAGGGCCGCGGCGCCCGCACGCGACGAATAGTTCTGGTTCCTGGCGTTGTCGAGGATCGACACCATGGAGTAGTCGGCCGCGATGGCGCCGACGTCGATGAGCCTGGACACCGTCGGACCGAAGGTGCGCTCGAAGTTGCCGCAGGCCGGGCAGAGGAAGTCCTCGTAGAACGTGACCACGGCCTTGGGGTTGCTGGTCCCGGGCTGGGTGACCAACTTGCTCGACGTCACCCGCACCGTGTCGCCCGCGCCGATGGCGGCGGTCTTCTTGTGGTGCGTGACCACGATGTAGGAGACGACGGCGACCAGGAAGACGACCACGAGGGCGGTCCCGCCGATCTGGACGAGTCGGCCCGATTTGCCGTCGGCGGCCTTCATGTCAAAGCGCGGGGGGCGTTTGGGTTTGTCGGCCACAGTTTCCGTGATCCTTCGGTACTCGGGTTGTCGTTCGTTGGTGGATGTCATTTGCTCGTAGGCGCCTCTAGATTACCGACGCCAACCGCGCAACAGGTCAGACCCGGCTCAGGTGGGCACGCAGAGCCGAAATCAACTCGGTGGTCGCGGCGGCGCTGCCGCCGCCGAGCTGGAAGAGATTGGCGAAGCCGTGCGTCAACGACCCCATGCACCGCAGATCGACCGCGGTCCCGGCGGCCTGCAGGGCCGCCGCGTAGCTCTCGCCCTCGTCGCGCAACGGGTCGAAACCGGCGACCGCGATCAGCGCGGGCGCGAGCCCGGCCAACGACTCGGCCAGCAGCGGCGATATCCGCGGATCGGCCCGGTCGACGCTCGAACGCCTGAGGTATTGAGACTCGAACCAATCGATGTCGCGCTTGGTCAGCAGGAACCCGCGGGCGAACAGGCTCAGTGACCGGGTCGGCGTGGTGAAGTCGGTCCGCGGGTAGATCAGCCACTGCAGGACGGGGGCGGGGGCACCCTCGTCGCGGGCCTGCTGGCAGACGACGGCGGCCAGGTTGCCGCCCGCACTGTCCCCGCCGACCGCAATCCGACCGGGCGCGGCGCCGAGTTCCTCGGCGTGGTCGTACGCCCACCTGAAGGCGGCGTAGGCGTCCTCGGCCGCGGCCGGCGCCGGATGCTCGGGGGCCAGCCGGTAGTCGATCGACAACACGTGGATGCCGGCGTCGCGGCACGTCAACCGGCACAGTGCGTCGTAGGAGTCCAAGTCGCCGATCACCCATCCGCCGCCGTGGTAGAAGACCAGCAGGGGCGCGGACGCGCCGTTGGCCGGACGGTAGTGCCGCGCCGGGATCTCACCGGCCGGTCCCGGCAGCGATAGTTCGTCGACGTCGACGTGGATCTGTGGGCCGGGGAGTTCCAGCGACAGCTGGCGCATCTGAGCGCGGGAAGCGCCCGCGTCGTCGTCGACGACCAGGCCGTCGATGCCGACGGCACGCAGACCGGAGAGCATCAGCTGAAGCGTGGGGTCCAGCGTGTTGCCGTCGATGGTCACCGAACGGCCACCGAACAGCGCACGCTTGGCGGGGGTCGGGATCCACGGAATGACCTTGACACCGATCGTGGAAACCGCGCCCTGCATGCGGCTGGCCAGGCGCATGGGGGCGTGTTTCACCCCGAGGTGGAGGTCCGGCGCGGGCACGCTCTTGGTCATGGCACTCCCTCGAATAAAACGTGGCAACGCTTGGGCGACGGACGGTGATTCGTTGCAAGCCGTCGCCGCGGAGTCTTCCGCCCCGGCGGCCACCGAGCGGGTGCGGCTGGTGCCGCGCTGCGCGTCGGTTACCGCCAGGGCGGTTGCCGGTTCCGGTGTGACCAACTCTACGTGCTGACGAATTTGCGAAATATAGACCAGGGTCCGATATCGCCGCGCCCCGCCCGGGCGTTGATGAAGTGGTATTTTCCAGCTCGGTAATATCGTGATCCCCAAGCAGGTAACCGCCTCACGGATTGCGAGCAGCTTCGACGTGTTCTTTTTTGAACTCAGCGCCTTCAACTCAGCGCCGATGGAATGGTGTCGATCTCCTCGCTCGATGACGGCACCCGGTTGGGTCCACGAACCTTCAATTTCACAGGCAGGTGAATGACATTGGCTGGCGAGTCGGGCGCTGCCGTGCCCTCGATAGCTCTTAATGACGAAAACACGATGCCGGTGCTGGGCCTTGGCGTCGCGGATTTGTCGGAGGACGAAACCGAACGCGCGGTTTCGGCGGCGCTGGAGATGGGTTGCCGGCTGATCGACACCGCCTCGGCCTACGGCAACGAAGCCGCCGTCGGCCGTGCCGTCGCGGCCTCCGGGATTCCGCGCGCCGAACTGTTCGTCACCACCAAGCTGGCCGCCGCCGACCACGGATTCCTGCGGGCCGAGCAGGCCTGCAAGGAGAGCCTGGAACGACTCGGCCTGGATTACGTCGACCTCTACCTGATTCACTGGCCGGTGCCGTCCCGGGGCGAATACGTGAACTCCTTCGGCGGGCTGATCCAGTGCCGAGGGAACGGGCTCGCACGTTCCATCGGCGTCTCGAACTTCACCGAGCAGCATCTGACGGATGTCATCGACCTGACCTTCGTCACGCCGGCGGTCAACCAGGTCGAGCTGCACCCGCTGCTCAACCAGGCCGACGTGCGCAAAACCAACGCGGAGCACAACGTCGTCACCCAGGCCTACACCCCGCTGGCGCTCGGCAAGCTGATGGACAACCCCACCGTGACTTCCGTTGCCGGCGAATACGGCAAGACCCCGGCTCAGGTGCTGCTCCGGTGGAACCTGCAGCTGGGCAACGCGGTCGTCTTCCGGTCCGCCGAGCCCGAGCGCATTGCCGGGAACCTCGATGTGTTCGACTTCGAGTTGGCCGCCGAGCACATGGACGCGATCAACGGGCTCAACGACGGCACCAGGTTGCGCCCGGATCCCAACACCTTCGAGGGCGCCTGAGCTAACCCGCCGGGCAGGTGGCAGCCGCCTGACGCAACACCCCGGTCGACGGCTGATCCACCGGCAACGAATAGCCGCGTAGCACGGCGATGAACTGCATAGCGTATTGGCACGCGAACGCCGCGTTCGGCGGCATCCATTGCGCCGGCGCCGCGTCGCCCTTGTCCTGATTGGCCTGTCCGTCGACGGCCAGCAGGTTGGCCGGATCGTTGGCGAACCGCAGCCGCTCGGGCGCCGGCCAGTTGGAGGCCCCCATGTCCCAGGCGTAGGCGAGCGGGACGATGTGGTCGATCTGCACCGCCTCGCCGACCTTGGCGCCGCGCTGGAAAGCGATGGTTTTGTTGGTGTAAGGGTCGTGCAGGGTGCCGGTTGCCACCGCGTCCGGACACCGCTTGGTCGACACATACGTCTTGTCGACGAGGTCGCGGTTGAGGATGTCGTCGCGGGTGTCGCAGCCGTTGTGTCCCAGCGGGGCGTCGTTGTCGTCGTCCCACGCGTCGCCGAACGCCGCTCTGCGGTAGTCATACCGGTGTGCCCGCAGCGGTAGCACCGCGATACCCCCGAGCACATCGGTGCCGGGTTGCACCGTCGGGACGTCGGCGCGCGCCGCGTATTCATCCGCGTGCCTGGCCGCCGAGGATCCGACCGTCTGGTAGGCCACCAGCAGTGCGAGCGCCGCGGCCGCGGACAACCACAGCAGCACTTTGCGATTCACAAGCGCCGTCCGCCGCAAGCGGGTGGGGGTACCTCCCACTTGTGGGGGCGTGCCCCCACTGCATCGTCGCCGGTGGTCACGACTTGTCCAGGTATTCGATTCGGTCGGATGTGACGAAAGGCGCTGCCAGCAAAGCCAATTCGGGGTTGGCGGGGTCGTCTGCATAGCTTCGTACGCAGAAGTCGCGCGCGGCCTCGATGACGTCGCGGTGGTCGGCCAACGAGAGCAGGCGCAGATTGATCGCGCGACCGGATTGGTTGCGGCCCAGGACGTCTCCCTCCCGGCGCTCTTTGAGGTCCAGGTCGGCCAGCGCGAACCCGTCCAGGGTCGCGGCCACGGCAGAAAGCCGCCGGCCCGCCGGCGACTCCGGCGAGACCCAGCTGGCGAGCAGGCACAGGCTGGGATGCTGGCCGCGGCCGATGCGGCCCCGCAGCTGATGCAGCTGGCTGATGCCGAAGCGGTCGGCATCCATCACCAGCATCACCGTGGCGTTGGGGACATCCACACCCACCTCGATGACGGTGGTGCACACCAAAACGTCGATCTCACCCGCCCGGAACGCCGCCATCGCGGCGTCCTTCTCTTCGGCGGACAGCCGCCCGTGCATCAGTCCCAGGCGCAGGTTCGCCAGCTCGCCTGAACGCAGCCGGGCGTAGAGACCCTCGGCGGTTTCCGACGGTCTCGTGTTCTGCTCCTGCTTCTCCGGATCGTCGGTCTCGTCGATCCGGGGTGCCACCACGTAGGCCTGACGACCGGCGCCGACCTCTTCGGCGATGCGCCGCCAGGCGCGCTCGAGCCACGCGGGCTTGTCCTTGACGAAGATGACGCTGCTGGTGATCGGTTGGCGCCCGCGCGGAAGTTCGCGCAGCGTCGAGGTTTCCAGGTCGCCGTAGACGGTCAGCGCGACCGTGCGCGGTATCGGCGTCGCGGTCATCACCAGCAGGTGCGGGGTGACACCCGGACGAGCCTTGGCCCGCAACTGGTCTCGCTGTTCGACACCGAAGCGGTGTTGCTCGTCGACCACCACCATGCCCAGGTTGTGGAATTCCACCGCGTCCTGCAACAGCGCATGGGTGCCGACGACGATCCCAACCTGACCGCTCGCCACCTCGTCGCGGACTTGCTTCTTCTGCGCCGCCGTCATCGAACCGGTGAGCAGCGCGACCCGGGTGGCGTTATCCGCACCACCCAGCTGGCCCGCCATCGCCAACGGGCCGAGCACATCATTGATCGACCGCAGGTGTTGGGCGGCAAGGACTTCCGTGGGTGCCAGCAGTGCACACTGGTAACCGGCGTCCACCAACTGCAGCATCGCCAGCACCGCTATGATGGTCTTCCCCGATCCAACTTCACCTTGGAGCAGGCGGTTCATCGGCCGGGTGGCCGACAGCTCCTTCGTGAACACGTCGAGCACTTCCCGTTGTCCCGCGGTCAGCTCGAACGGCAACCGTCCCAACAGTTCGGCGGACAGACCGTCGGAACGTGGCGGCGCCGGGGGCCCCGATTCCGAGAGCTCGCTGTGCCGCCGGGCGACCAGGGCCCACTGCAGCCCGACGGCTTCGTCGAAGGTCAGCCGCTCCCGTGCCCGCCTCCGCGCCGACTCGTCTTCGGCCAGATGGATGTCGCGCAACGCCCGGTCTTCGGAGACCAGTTGGTAGCGGTCGCGCAGGTCGGCGGGTAACGGGTCATCCACCGGATCCAAGACGTCGAGCACTTGGCGCACGCACCTGAAAATGTCCCAACTCTGCAGCTTCGTGGTCGCCGGATAGATCGGAAAGAAGGCTCGCTCAAACGCCGACATCTGCAGCTCGCCGGTGGTGGCCTGCGAGGCGATGGCGATGTTCTTCAGTGAGCTCGTGCCGCGGTTCCTGCCGTCCGGGGAGTCGAGGATGAGGAATGCCGGGTGCGTCAGCTGCATGACGTTGTTGAAGAATCCGACCTCCCCGGAGAGCATCACCTTGGTGCCTTCGGTCAGGTCCTTTTTCAGGTAATTGGCGTTGAAGAAAGTCGCGGTCACCTTGTTGCGGCCGGCGCCCAGGGTGATGCGGTGGCACAGCTTCTTCGGGGTCTTCTTCATCGGCCATGTCTTGGTTTCGGTGATCGTGTCGACGATCGTGATGTGCTCGCCGGCCGACGGACGTTGATCGTCGGCGTCCCAACGGGTCGCGCCCTCGGTGTAGCTGCGCGGATAGTGGCGCAGCAGATCCGCGACACTGCGGATGCCCAACTCCTCGTCGAGCTGATCGGCTGCCTTGGCACCCACCACGAAGTCCAGGCGGTCGCCCAGCGACGCCACGGCTACTCGATTCCGATCAACAGCGCGTCACCGCGATGGCCGGTGCGGTAGGTGACCAGCTCGGTTCCCGGGTGGTGGTCATGCATGTGCTTTTCGAGGATGTCGGCCACGGCCGCGGCGTCGTCCTCCGTCTCGATGCCGGCGCCGACCAACACCGTCACCAGGTCACCGCCGGAGGCCAGCAACAGATCGAGCAGACCGATCGCTGCGGCGATCGCGTCGGCGGCGACGATCAGCACCTCGTCCCCCGCGATACCCAGGCCGTCGCCCGGCTGGCAGCGGCCCGCCCAGGTCAACGCGCTCTCGGTCGCGATGCGCACCGATGCGTGCCGGGCCGCACCGGCGGCGCGGGCCATGGTGTAGCCGTCGTCCACCGCCTGCCGGCCGGTTTCGTGCACTGCCAGCGCGGCCAGCCCCTGCACCATCGATCCCGTCGGTATCGGTACCACGTCGATACCCCAGCCGATCGCCGCGGTGCATCCGGCCACCAGCTCCTCGGCCGGCACGTAGCCGTTGGGCAGCACCATCACCTGCGCGGCGCCGGTGTCGACCACCGCCCGCATCAGCTGGTGGGCGCTGATGTTGGTGACCGGGTCGCCCGAGGCAGGATCGCGTTGCAGCACGCAGGCGCCTTCGCCGCCGAACAGCTCTGCGGCACCCTCGCCGTCGACGACGGCCAGCACGGCGCGTTCCCGCGTCCAGCCGCCGCCCGGCAGCCCGGTGGCGCCGGAACTCAACGCCGAAATGACGATGCGGCTCAACCGCCCCGCCGCCAGCCCCGCCTCGACCGCGGCACCGGCGTCGTCGGTGTGTACGTGCACCGAGTACGTGCGCTCGGCCGACGAAGTCGCGGCCGCGATGCCCACGGAATCGCCCAGCTCCCCGAGCCGGTCCCGCAGCGCGTCCGCCGCGGCCGCGTCGCAGCCGTCCAGCCGGTACATCACCTCGAATTGCGGCGCGGGGCGGTCGGCGGCGCGTTCCGGTTGCGGCGCGCGCGGCGACAACTCGTACACCGTTCGGGCCGGCGCCTGCCCGGTGACGGTGGTGCGCAGGGCGTCCAGCAGCACCAGCAGGCCCCGCCCGCCGGCGTCCACGGCGCCCGCATCGGCGAGCACGTCGAGCTGCTCGGTCGTCTTCTCCAGTGCCACGACCGCCGCATCACCGGCGGCGATGACCGCCGGGGTGAGCTCTTCCCCGGCGTAGGCGCACTCCCCGACGGCGTCGGCGGCGGCCCGCAGCACCGAGACGATGGTCCCCGAGACCTCCTCCCCGCCCATCGAGGCGATGACCAGGTCCACGCCGCGCCGCAACGACGCCCCGAGGGTGGCGCTATCGATGTGGGGCAGCTCACCGCCGGAATCGGCCGCTGCGACGGCGGTGACGTCGGCGATGCCGCGCAGGATCTGGGACAAGATCACGCCGGAATTGCCGCGGGCGCCGTTCAGCGCACCGGCCGACATCGCGGCGGCGGCTCGGGCGACGCACGCCGATCCACCCTCGGAATTGACGCCCGCATTGGCCTCGGCCAGCGCCGAGCGCATGGTGAACAGCATGTTGGCGCCGGTATCGGAATCGGCAACCGGGAAGACGTTGAGCCGGTTTATCTCGTCGATGTGGGTGATCAGGTCGCTGACGGCGGTGTGCGCCCAGTCCCGCAAGGTAATCGCGTCCAACAGACGCTCCGACGGTCCCAGTGTTACCCACCTCCTCCACACCCAGCCCCCGGTGGGCGCCAGCGTAGCTCGGCGACTCGGGCGACGGCTGCCCGTGACCACCACCCGCCGGCGGCGCGATCCGACCCATTGAGCCTAGCCAGACGCGGCGACAGCGGTGGTGATCGTTTTGGTGGTTGCCACGACAATCACCTATTCTGGTTGGGCTCGGGTCAACCCGGGCCGTTCCGGACCACGTGTCAGACCGCCGAGCCGGACCCCCGAGATTTGAGGAGCTTGAACCATGGCCGCTGTGTGCGACATCTGCGGGAAAGGCCCCGGCTTCGGTAAGTCGGTGTCGCACTCCCACCGCCGCACCAGCCGTCGGTGGGACCCCAACGTCCAGACCGTGCACGTCGTCACCCGGCCGGGCGGCAACAAGCAGCGCCTCAACGTCTGCACATCCTGCATCAAGGCCGGCAAGGTCGTCCGGGGCTAGTCCCGGGCTAGCCGCGGTCAGTCACATGACCACGTGGCCGGCATCCACCGGCATGGCCGCGCCGGTCACATAGCGCGACCGCGGGCCGGCGAGCCAGAGCACCGCTTCGGTCACGTCTTGCGCCTCCACCAACGGCACCTCGGGTAGCAGGGTCTGCGACAGGGCCGGGTTGGGGTTCTCCAGCATCCGGTTCACCACGAAATCGTTGAGGATCATCGGCGTCGCGACGCCGCTCGGATGCACCGAGTTGACCCGAATCTTATGCGGCGCATAGGCATTCGCCGCCGAGCGCATGAGGCCCACGACGCCGTGCTTGGATGCGGCATAGGCGAACATCGCGGCGCTGCCGTCACCGCCGCGGCCGGTCAGGCCCTGCGACGAACTCACCAGCACCACCGATCCGCCCCGCCCCTTGCGGATGATCGACGGCACCGTCGCCAGCATCGTGTGCCACACCCCCTTGAGGTTGGTGTCGACGATCGTGTTGAACACCGGCTCGGACTCGGTGTCGGTGACGCCGATCGCCACCACCCCCGCGTTGGCGACGACCACGTCGATCTCACCGAGCTCATCGATGCCCGCCTGCACCCCGGCTTGCATCTGCTTGAGGTCGCGAACGTCGGCGATGACGGGCACGGCCCTGCGCCCGGCGGCCCGGACCAGCCGCACGGTCTCGTCGAGTTCGGATTCTGTCGCCAGGGCGTAGGGAATCGCCTCGAGATCGGCGCAGATGTCCAGGGCGATGACGTCGGCGCCCTGCTCGGCCAGGGCGACGGCGTGGCTGCGGCCTTGGCCGCGCGCGGCGCCGGTGATGACGGCAACCATATTGTCGAATTCACCCATGACTACACCTCCAGTGTTGTGCCGGTCTCTTGTTCGGCGAACGCCACCAGGCGGGCCGCCGCGTCATAATCGCAGGCGACCGGCGACCGGCCGATCAGCACCGGCCCGCCGCGCAGGCCGAACCTGCCGCTGACCCCGACGTAGCTGCCCGGCGGCAACGGTTCGCTGATGCAGTAGAGCGTGGGCGCCGCGCCTTCGTCGATGTCATTGGCCAGCCGGTCGGCCACCACTTTGACCACCTTGTGAGCCACCGACATCAGCGGCGAGTCGCCGAGCTGCGACAGGTTCGAGGCCACCCAGCCCGGGTGGGTGAGCTGGGTGACGATCGGCGACCCGGCCGCGCGCAGCCTGCGGTCCAGCTCCAAGCCCCAGAGCATCACCGCGAGCTTCGATTGCGCGTACGCGCCCAGCCGGGTCCACTTGTGCCGGCGCAGGTGCAGGTCGTCGAGGCGCAGCGTCGCCGACCGGTGCGCGTCGGAGCCGACGTTGATGATCTGCGCACGCACTTTGGGCAGCAGCAGGTTGGTCAGGGCGAACGGCCCGAGCAGGTTGGTGCCCAGCGTCATCTCGAATCCGTCGACCGTGTCGGTGCGGCGCTCGGTCAGGGTGCCGGCGTTGTTGATCAGGATGTCGATGTCGTCGTCGATCGACTGCGCGAAGGCGCGCACCGACGACAGGTCGGCGAGGTCGACCCTGGCCACCGTGGTCGAGCCACCCATCTCGGTGGCGCGTTGCTCACCCAGCTCGGTGTTGCGCACCGCCAGGATCACGTGCGCGCCCGCTTTGGTCAGGGCGCGGGCGGTGCCCAGCCCGACGCCGTTGGTCGCCCCGGTCACGACGATTCGTTTGCCGGTCAGGTTGCCGAGCCGGCTCGGCGTCCAAGGTAACGTCACGGCGATCCAGAGTAATGGTCGGTTCTATGTAAATCCGACCGGTTCTGCCACCATTGTTCGCGGAAGCGGAGGAGATGGGTTCAAGGTGGTTCGACATGAGTGACAGCGCACGAGAAATCACCAACCTGATCTACACCTACGCTGAGCTTCTCGATGGCGGCGACCTGGACGGCGTGGCCCGGCTGTTCGAGCACGGCCGCATCTGCGGAGTGGAGAACGGTCCACCGGAGACGGTGTTCGCCGGGGCCGCCCGGGTGCGCGAGATGTATGAGATGGCCACGCGCATCTACGACGACGGCACCCCGAAGACCAAGCACAACACCACCAATGTGCAGCTGCACATCGACGAGGCCGGGGGGACCGCCCGCAGCACGTCCTACTACTGCGTCACCCAGGCCACCCCCGACCTGCCGCTGCAGGTGATCGTGACCGGGCACTACAAGGACACGTTTCAGCGGGTGGACGGCGCCTGGCGGTTCGACAGCCGCACCATGTTCGTCGACCAGGTCGGCGACGTCAGCCAGCATTTGAAGTTCTGAGCGCGTGCAAGCCTCGAGCCCGTTCGACAGCGCGTTCGACCCAGCCGTCGTCATGGCCGACGCGCAACGCAAGGAGGCGCTGACCGACTGGGGCCCCGGCGAATTCGAAGGCCCACTGCGGGTGTTGCTCGCCGGCTACGCGAGCGCCGACCTCAACGCGATCGGCGTGCACATCCTGCGCTCGGGCATCGTGCACAGCCTGCGCATGCGGCTACGCGCGCAGGAGTGGATCCGCCGCCATCCGGAGATCCTCGACGAACGGGTCGCCGCGCCGATCGTCGTCGTCGGCATGATGCGCAGCGGCACCACGCTGCTGCAGCGGCTGCTGGCTGCCGACCCGCGGTTCGTGTGCGCCTACGGCTGGGAGGTCGTCGAGGTGGCGCCCCGGCTCGACTATCAGTTCAGCGGTGTGGATCCCCGGATTGCGATCAGCGAAGCGCGGGAAGCGAAATCCCGCGAGCTGGCGCCGGAATTGTTTTCCATTCATCCGATGTACGCGCGGGAAGCCGAGGAGGAGATCGTCTTCCTGGCCGACGCGTTTCTGTCCCATGTCCCCGAATCCGGTGCCCACCTTCCCCATTACCGGTCCTGGCTCGACGAGCAGGACTTCTCCCCCGCCTACGACTACTTGCACCGCATGCTGCAATTCGTACAGTGGCAGAAGCGCCGGCGCGGGTTGGATGGGCAACGCTGGGTGCTCAAATCACCGGCGCACCTTGGGTATTTGGAGCAATTGCGCGCCCACTTCCCCGACCTGCACCTCGTGCACATGCATCGCGATCCGCGCGCCACGATCGCCTCGGGAGCCAGCCTGAATGCCACCCTGCACGCGATGCACGCCGACGCCGTCGATGTGCACCGGGTGGGCGCCCAATGGTTGCAACGGATGGGCTGGACCAATGACCGGGCGATGGCGACCCGTGATGGGTGGTCTGATGACCGTGACCGGGTCACCGACATCGGGTTCGACGAGGCGGTGGCCGACCCCATCGGGCAGGTGGCCCGGATTTACGACGCGGTCGGGCTGCCGCTGACGGCCGAGGCGGCGGACGCGATGCGGCGCTGGCTCAAGGAGCGTCCCCGAGAGGCGGCGCGGCCGGCCTACGGCTTAGAGACCTACGGCCTGCGCCCCGAGCGGGTTGACGAGCGATTCACGTTGTACAACAAGCGTTTTCGACAGTATATCGGAGGAACAGCGCATGCCTGACGACCCCGTCGCTACGATGTCCCAGCACGAACAGGAACTGGCCGCCCTCGAGCTGATCGAGCACCCCACCGTCAAGGCCGCCTACCAGGCGGTGGCCGAGACCTGGCTGGGCCGGGCCAAGGCGTCGGAGGCGATGCGGGAGCGGTTCGACGACGCGTTCGCCGAGGTGATGTTCTCGGCAGCGGTGTGGTCGTCAAACCAGGACAAGCTGCGGCCGAAGGTCAGCTGCATCACCCGGTTGGCGCACCCCGTCGACGGCCGACGCATCCCCGGATCACGGTGGGGCATCGATAATCCCGACAGCGTGTACCGGGTGATCCCGATCTCCGGTGACGAACGCTACGAGATCCGTGGCCGGGTCGGCGAGCACCGGATGACCGAAAACTATTTCACGCTCTGGGATGCCCACATGGGCACCGTCGACGTGCTCAACGGCCGCACCATGCAGGTCGACTCCGACGGCAGCTTCACCATCACCGTCGACGCTGACCCCGCCAACGGGCGGCCCAATCACGTGCAGACCTCTCCGGAAGCCCACGAGTTCTATATCCGCGACGTGCTGCTGGATTGGGGCTGCGACGACCCGAATTATCTTGAGGTGCAACGGCTCGGCGGGCCGCCAGCGACACCCGCGCGCACGCCCGACGAGCAGGCCGAGGCCACCGCGGCGATGATGGACTACTTCGCCAACTTCACCGGCAAGCTCAGCCACGGCGTGTACAAGATGCCACCCAACCATTTCAACCTGGCGTGGTCGGCCGACAAGGTCGGCGCGATGCGCAACCAGGTCTATGTGATGGGCCGTTTCGATCTCGCTCCCGACGAGGGGTTTGTGGTGGACCTCAACGACGGTGGCGCCGCGTACTTCACGGTGCCGCTGAGCAACATCTGGGGCACCACGCTGGACATCCTCGACCGCACCGGCAGCCTCAACAAGGCGCAGTCGGTGGCCAACGAGGACGGCAGCTACACCTATGTGATCGCCCCGACCGACCCCGGCGTGGCCAACTGGATCGACTCCGACGGGCTGCGCGAGGGCATCCTGACCCTGCGCATGGCGGAGTTCGGCGACGCGGGTCCCCGCGAAGACCTCGGCGCTCGCGGGCGGGTCGTCAAGCTGGACCGGCTCGACGCCGAGGTGCCGCACCTGCCGCGGGTGAACCCGCAGGCACGGGCCGCCCAACTCGCCGACCGGCGAACCGCGTATCTACGGCGGCTGCCGGAAGGGACGGCCTGAGATGGCGCGCTGGCTGATCACCGGATGCTCCACCGGCTTCGGCCGCGAAATCGCACGCGCGGCACTGGAAGCGGGCCACAGCGCGGTGGTGACCGCGCGCCGGGCCGACGCGGTGCGCGACTTCGTCGACGAGTTCGGCGACCGGGCCCTGGCCGTCGCGCTCGACGTGACCAGCGCCGATCAGATCGCGGCCGCGGTGTCGGCGGCCGTTGCGGCGTTCGGCGGCATCGACGTGCTGGTCAACAACGCCGGCCACGGCTACCTGTCCGCGGTGGAGGAAGGCGAGGACGCCGAGGTTCGAAAGCTGTTCGAGGTCAACTACTTCGGCGCTGTCAACATGATCAAGGCGGTACTGCCGGCCATGCGCGCCCGCGGCGCCGGCCACATCATCAACATGTCGTCGATGACCGGTCTGGTCGCCAATCCGCCCAACGCGTATTACTCGTCCACGAAATTCGCGCTGGAGGCGATCACCGAGGCGCTCGCCACCGAGGTGCGGCCGCTGGGGATCAAGGTGACCGCCATCGAGCCGGGCGCCTTCCGTACCGACTGGGCGACGCGGTCGATGAAGGAGTCGGGCACCCCGATAGCCGATTACGTCGACGTGGCGGCGCGCAAGGACCTGATCAAGCAGTTCGCCGATCATCTTCCCGGTGATCCGAAAAGGGTTGCCGAGGCGGTGCTGATGGTTACCACGCTCGACGAGCCACCGCTGCGGCTGCTGCTGGGCCGCGACGTGCTGAAGGCCATGCGCGACAAGATCGCCGCGATGTCATCGTCGATCGAAGAGTGGAAGTCCGTCACCAAGGACGTCAACTTCGAGCATTCGTAAGTGCCTGAGAGCCTGTGCCCCTGCCATCAATCCCGAACCACGATCACCGTCTTGCCGGCGCGACGGCTCGGGCGGCGGCCGCTTTCGAACGCCTCGCGGCCCTTTTCCAGCGGAAACGTCTCGGCGATCTCCACGCGCAACCGTCCGCTGTCGACCAACGCGGCGAGTTCGACCAGCTGATCCCGGTTCGGCACGACGATGAAAAACGTTGCCGTGACGCCGTATTCGTCGGCTTTGCCCGCCGGGGGCGGCGCCGACAGGGTGACCAGCCGCCCACCCCGGCGGAGCACCGGAAACGACCGGTCCAACGTCTCACCGCCGACGGTGTCGATCACGACGTCGTAGACCCCGTCGTCGAAAGCCTGGGTGCGGACGTCGATCACCCGGACAGCGCCGTATCCGCGGACGAGCTCGCCCGCATCGCTGCGCACCGTCGCGGTGACTCGCGCGCCCAGCATCGCGGCCAGCTGAACCGTCAGGGCGCCCACACCGCCCGCGCCGCCGTGCACCAGCACGGCCTCGCCGGCCCGCACGCCGGCATGGTCGACCAGGGCTTGCCACGCGGTCAGACCGGCCAGCGGCAGCGCGGCGGCGACGGTATACGACGCCGTCGACGGCTTGCCGGCCAGGTCCGCCGCGGGCACGCAGACGAAATCGGCCGCCGCACCGTCGCGGTCGAACCGGATCAGCCCATAGACCTCGTCGCCGGGCGCGAAATCCGCCACACCCGAAGCCGCCTCCGAGACGACGCCCGACACTTCGTGCGACGGAATCACCGGGGTCCGGCTGACACCGTCTCGGGTCCAGGTTTCCTCCCATGTCAACTCGTCGAACGTGATGGCGGCGGCGTGGACGGCCACCAAGACTTCACCCGCGGCCGGGACAGGTATGGCCGCCCGCTCGACGACCAGCTGCTCCGGGCCGCCCCGGCGGTGCGCCCGCAAAGCCGTCATCTCGGTCAGGGCAGCCGCCAATCGACGGGGTCGGCGCCCATGCCGGTCAGGAGCTCGTTGGCGCGGCTGAACGGACGCGACCCGAAAAACCCCCGAGACGCCGACAGCGGCGACGGGTGTGGCGACTCGATCGCCACGCAATTGCCCTCGGCCAGCATCGGTTTGAGCGTGGACGCGTCGCGTCCCCACAAGATCGCTACCAGCGGCTGCGATCGTGCGGCAAGCGCACGGATCGCGCACTCGGTCACCGCCTCCCAGCCCTTGCCCCGATGCGAGGCCGGATTATTCGGCCGCACCGTGAGCACCCTGTTCAGCAGCATCACCCCGCGCTCGGCCCAGGGCGTCAGGTCACCGCACGACGGCAGCGGATAGCCGAGGTCGGCGGCGTACTCGTCGAAGATGTTGGCCAGGCTGCGCGGCAGCGGACGCACGTCGGGGGCCACCGAAAAGCTCAAGCCCACGGGGTGTCCCGGCGTCGGATACGGGTCTTGGCCGACGATCAGCACCCGGACGTCGTCGAACGGAAACGTGAACGCCCGCAACACGTTCGCACCCGACGGCAGGTACCTGCGCCCGGCCGCGATCTCGGCCCGCAGGAACTGGCCCATCTCGGCGACCCGATCGGCCACCGGCTGCAGCGCGGCCGCCCACCCCTTCTCGACGAGTTCGGTCAACGGCCGCGCCGTCATCGCCGGTCCTTTCGTAGCATCGACGCTCATCGCGCCACCCTAACGGTCATATGACTGCCAGCCGGCGTAGCCGGTCCACTCACGCCCGTCGACCAGCACTCCGGCCTTCCCCTCGAGAACCCGCCCGACGATCCGCCATCCGGCGGGCGCGGGACCAGCGAAACAGGCCACCAGGGCGTGGTCTTCGCCGCCGCCCAGCACCCACGACCACGGGTCGGCGCCCGCAGCGGCGGCCGCAGCGGTCAGTGCGTCGCGGTCCGCGGCCAGCGCCGCGGTCGACAGATCCATCGCCACACCGGATGACTCGGCGACGTGCCGCAGATCGGCGACCAGACCGTCGGAGACGTCGATCATCGCCTGCGCTCCCCCGGCCGCCGCCGCCACGCCCTGGCCGTAGGGCGGCTGGGGAACCAGATGCCGGCGGCGCAGCGCATCGAAGCCCTCAATCCCCTTGCCGAACAAGGAAAGCCCGGCCGCCGAGCGGCCCAACTCACCGGCGACCGCGATCACCGAGCCGGCTGTCGCCCCGGACCGCAGCACCGGCGCCCGCCCGTCCAGGTCACCCAGCACCGTCACGGAAACCACCCACTGCGGGCAGCTGACGAGGTCGCCGCCGGCGATGCCCGCGCCGATGCGCTGCGCCTCGTCCCACATTCCGGCGACCAGCGCGTCCACGTCGGCCGCCGGCGTGTCACCGGGCGCGCCGAACGCGACCACGAAGGCCGTGGGCCGCGCGCCCATCGCCTCGATGTCCGCGGCGTTCTGGGCGATGGCCTTGCGGCCGACGTGGTGGGGGCTCGACCAGTCCAGCCGAAAATGCCGATCCTGCACGAGCATGTCAGTCGACACCGCGATGCGGCCGTCCTTGGCTTGCACCACCGCCGCGTCGTCGCCGGGCCCGACCACCACTGCGGCCGGCTGTCGGCGGCCGCGCACCAGACGATCGATGACGGCGAACTCCCCGAGCTGCTGCAGTGTGGGTTCCGATGCGTCGTCGCGCACGCCACCTCCTCCGGCGCCTCCGTGCCCTGTGGGCCGCTATCCGGTCGCCGACCTGCGGTAAGTTGGGATACTGCCCGCGCGAGCGGCCCGCGCCAGTGTAGAGCCCCGCGCCGTCGTGCCAGAGATAGGAGGTGCGCGGGCGGTGACGACCGATCCGGATACCGAACCCGATACCGGCCCCGTTGGCGATGGGGGTCCGCCGGCCGCGCTGATCATCGCCGCGGTCGCGGTGGCCGTCGTGGCGATCGGCGTGATCCTGGTGATCGCGGCGAATCGCGAGGCGCCGCCACAACCGGTTGCCGTACCCGCCGCCTCGGCGCCGCAGGCCGATAGCGCCGCATGCCGGGCGCTGGCTGGGGCTCTGCCACAGCGACTCGGCGACTATCAACGCGCGCCGCTCGCGCAACCCGCTCCCCAGGGCGCCACCGCGTGGCGCGCCGGTCCGGACAGCGAGTCCGTGGTGCTGCGCTGCGGACTCGATCGCCCCGCCGAGTTCGTGGTGGGGTCTCCGATTCAGATCGTCGACCGGGTGCAGTGGTTCGCCGTGCGTCCCGAACAGCAGTCCGCCGGTGAGGCGGGCAGATCGACCTGGTACACCGTGGATCGGCCGGTATATGTGGCGCTCACGCTGCCGTCGGGGTCGGGCCCGACGCCGATCCAGCAACTCTCCGAGGTGATCGACCGCACCATCGCGCCGGTGCCCATCAACCCCGGGCCGCCCCGTTAACCCCGGGCCACGCCACTAACGCAGGCCGACTCCGCGGGCCAGCGCCGTTTCGACCATGGTTGCCAGCAGGGTGGGATAGTCCACTCCGGTGGCCGCCCACATCCTCGGGTACATCGAGATCGTGGTGAACCCTGGCATCGTGTTGATTTCGTTGAGTACCGGGCCCTCGTCGGTGAGGAAGAAATCGACCCGGGCCAGGCCCTGACAGTCAATGGCCTTGAACGCCCGGATCGCCAAGTGTCGGATGGCGTCGGCGACGTCGTCATCCACCTTGGCCGGCACGTCCAATTCCGCTGCGTCGTCCAGATATTTGGTCGCGAAGTCGTAGAACGAATCCTCGCGTCCCCGCACCCCGGCCACCCGGATCTCGCCCAATGTGCTGGCTTCGACTGTGCCATCGGGCATTTCGAGCACGCCGCACTCCAGCTCGCGGCCGGTGATTGCCGCCTCCACGATCACTTTCGGGTCGTGCCGGCGCGCGACCGCGACGGCCGCGGCGAGGTCATCCCAGCTCGACACCCGGGTGACCCCGATCGACGAGCCACCCCGGGCGGGTTTGACGAACACCGGCAGACCCAGCCGCTCGCACTCCTCGGGTTGCAGGGTCGAGCGCGACGGGCGCAGCACCGCGTACGCGCCGACCGGCAACCCTTCGGCAGCGAACAGCTTCTTGGTGAACTCCTTGTCCATGCCCGCCGCGCTGGCCAGCACGCCAGCCCCGACATAGGGCACCCCGGCCAGTTCCAGCAGGCCCTGGATCGTGCCGTCTTCGCCGTACGGACCGTGCAGCACGGGGAACACCACATCGACGGATGCCAGGACCTCACTGGCGCCGGGCGAGAGGGAGATCAGTTGGCCGCTGCGGCGCGGATCCGCCGGCAGCGCCAGTTCGGTGCCCGACTGCGCGGTCACCTCGGGCAGTTGCCTATTGCTGATGGCCAGCGCGTCCGGGTCCCCGTCGGTGAGCACCCACGACCCTTCCGGGGTGATGCCGATCGCGACCACCTCGAACCGCTGGGGGTCGAGGTTGCGCAGGATGCTGCCCGCGGACACACACGAGATGGCGTGCTCGTTGCTGCGCCCGCCGAAGACGACGGCGACGCGCACGCGGCTTCCGCTGGCACTCACAACCTGGAGAGGCTACCGGTTGCGCGGCGCCCGGGCCGGGCGGCGGTCCACTAGCTGGGGTTTTCGGTCGCCGCGCCGCGGCAGTCACTCGGGTTTGGTCCTGCGGCCGAGCAGCAGGGCCATCGCCTCGTCCACCAATAGTCCCTTGTGGCAGACCCGGTGCACCGCGTCGGTGAGCGGCATCTCGACGTCGTAACTGGACGCGAGCGCCAGCACCGACTCGCACGACGTCACGCCCTCGACGACGTGCCCGTCCCTGGCCTGCATCGCCGATTCCATCGTCCCGCCGCGGCCCAGGCGTTCGCCGAAGGATCGGTTGCGCGACTGCGGCGACGTGCACGTCGCCACCAGGTCGCCCACCCCGGCCAGACCGGCCAGTGTGGCGCCCTTGGCGCCGAGCGCAATGCCCAGCCGCATGATCTCGGCCAGACCGCGGGTGATGATCGCCGCCGCGGTGTTCTCGCCGAGCCCGACGCCGGCCGCCATGCCGCACGCGAGCGCGATGACGTTCTTGCACGCCCCGCCGATCTCGGTTCCGATGACATCGCTATTGGTATAGGGGCGGAAATAGCCGGTGTTCAGCATGCGCTGCAGGGCGACGGCGCGGCCGGAGTCGCTGCACGCGACGACCGTGGCGGCGGGCTGGCACTCGGCGATCTCGCTGGCCAGGTTCGGCCCCGAGATCACGGCGACCTGATCCGGGTCCGCATCCGTCACCGAAACGATGACCTGACTCATCCGCATCAGGGTGTCCAGCTCGATGCCCTTGGCCAGGCTGACCAGGGTTGCGCCGTCGGGCACCAACGCCGCCCATCCCTCGAGGTTGGTGCGCATCGTCTGCGCGGGCACGGCCAAGAAGACCGTCGAGGCGCCGCCGAGCGCCGCCGCCGCGTCGGTGGTGGCGCGGATGCCCGCCGGCAGCACCGTGCCGGGCAGGTAGTCGGGGTTGGATCGGGTGGCATTGATCCGGTCGGCGACGTCAGATCGACGGGCCCACAGCGTGACCTCCGCCTCTGGTTCCCCGGCCTCGACGAGCACCTTGGCCAGTGCAGTGCCCCACGCCCCGGCACCCATGACCGCGACAGCGCCCTTCGAGCCGGCCATCCATCACCCCCGTCTGTCGTCTCCAGCGTGTTGCAGCCGATACACCCTAGATCAGCGGGCGTCACGCGAGCTAGCGCGTCCGCCGTCAGCGGTGCTGGCAGGATGACATCTCATGAGCGGCACACGCGCCGACGGCACCGGCAGAGACATCGCCCTGATCATCGCCGTCAAACGGTTGGCCGCGGCCAAGACCAGGCTGGCCCCGGTGTTCTCGGCGCGGACCCGGGAGAGCGTAGTGCTGGCCATGTTGATAGACACCCTGACCGCAGCGGGACGCGTCGGTTCACTGGGCTCGATCACCGTCATCACGCCCGACGAGGCCGCGGCCGCCGCGGCGACCGAACTGGGGGCGGAAGTGCTGGCCGACCCGACGCCCGAGGGACACGGCGACCCGCTCAACAACGCCATCGCCACCGCGGAGCGAGCGGTGGCCGGATCGTTCCCGAACGTTGTTGTGCTGCAGGGGGATTTGCCGGCGCTGCAGACGCAGGAGCTGGCCGAGGCGATCGTCGCCGCGCGGCATCACCGGCGCAGCTTCGTCGCCGACCGGCTGGCCACGGGAACCGCCGCCCTGTTCGCCTTCGGCGCCCCACTAGATCCGCAGTTCGGGTCCGATTCGTCGGCGCGGCACCGACGTTCAGGCGCGATCGAACTGACCGGTGCGTGGCCGGGCCTGCGCTGTGACGTCGACACTCCGGACGACCTCTCCGCCGCCCGCCGGCTCGGGGTGGGGGCGGCGACCGCCCGGGCCCTGGCGCAGCAGTGACTCGCGTCGGCGCCGCGGCGTAGCTGTCCTCGCGGTGAACGTCGTCCCAACGGCGAATGGATGTCCGCCGAGCGCTAGCAGCATCGGCGCGTGATGAGCGATGATCGCAGGGTGACTGAAATCGAAGCTGAGGCGCGCCCCGATGAGAATTTGTGGCATCAAGGCGACTCGGCCGTGGCAGCGCCGCCCGCCGCGACGCCGGCCGCGATCACCGACCTCCCGGACGACCGCTACCTCAACCGGGAGCTGAGCTGGCTCGACTTCAACGCCCGTGTGCTGGCGCTGGCCGCCGACAACTCGTTGCCACTGTTGGAGCGGGCCAAGTTTCTGGCGATCTTTGCCTCCAACCTCGACGAGTTTTACATGGTCCGCGTCGCCGGCCTCAAACGTCGTGACGAGATGGGGCTGTCGGTTCGCTCCGCCGACGGTCTGACGCCGCGCGAGCAACTGGCGCTCATCGGCGAGCAGACGCAACGGATCGCGACCCGCCACGCGCGGGTCTTCCTCGACTCGGTGCGACCGGCGCTCGCCGAGGAGGGCATACATATAGTCACGTGGGCCGATTTGGATCAGGGTGAGCGTGACGAACTGTCGACCTATTTCCACGAACAAGTCTTTCCCGTTCTCACGCCGCTCGCCGTCGATCCCGCTCATCCCTTCCCCTTCGTCAGTGGATTGAGCCTGAACCTGGCGGTCATGGTGCGCCAGCCCGAGGAAGGCGGCCAGCACTTCGCGCGAGTGAAGGTCCCCAACAACGTGGATCGCTTCGTCGAACTAAGCGGCCGCGGCCATACCGACGATGCCGACGGGCCGGTCATAATTCGCTACCTTCCAATGGAAGAGCTGATCGCCGCCTTCCTGCCGGTGCTGTTCCCCGGCATGGAGATCGTTCAGCATCACGCGTTCCGCATCACCCGCAACGCGGACTACGAGGTCGAAGAGGACCGCGACGAAGACCTGCTGCAAGCACTGGAACGAGAGCTGGCGCGCAGGCGGTTCGGGTCCCCGGTGCGTCTCGAGGTCGCCAACGACATGACCGAGAGCATGCTGGAATTGCTGCTGCGCGAACTCGACGTGAATCCGGGCGACGTCATCCAGGTGCCCGGTCTTCTCGATCTGTCGTCGTTGTGGCAGGTATACAGCGTCGACCGACCGGCGCTCAAAGACCGGGCATTCGTTCCGGCCACCAGTCCCGCATTCGTCGACCGCGAGACGCCCAGGAGCATCTTCTCGACGCTGCGCGAAGGCGATGTGCTGCTTCATCATCCGTATGAGTCGTTCTCCACCAGCGTGCAGCGATTCATCGAGCAGGCCGCCGCCGATCCCAACGTGCTGGCGATCAAGCAGACGCTGTACCGCACTTCCGGTGACTCGCCGATCGTTCGGGCGCTCATCAACGCCGCCGAGGCCGGCAAGCAGGTGGTGGCAATGGTGGAGATCAAGGCGCGCTTCGACGAGCAGGCCAACATTCGCTGGGCGCGCGAGCTGGAGCAGGCGGGCGTGCATGTGGTGTACGGGTACGTCGGACTCAAGACCCACTGCAAGACCCTCCTGGTGGTCCGCCGCGAGGGTTCGACGATCCGACGCTACTGCCACATCGGGACCGGCAACTACAACGGGAAGACGGCACGACTGTACGAGGACGTCGGTCTCTTGACGGCATCTCCCGAGATCGGGGCCGACCTGACGGACCTGTTCAATTCGCTTACCGGCTACTCGCGCAAGGTCTCCTACCGCAACCTTCTGGTCGCCCCGCACTCAATTCGCACCGGCATCATCGAACGCGTCGAGCGCGAGATCGCCGCGCACCGCGAACACGGCGGCGGCCGAATCCGCCTCAAGATGAACGCCCTCGTCGACGAACAGGTCATCGACGCGCTGTATCACGCGTCCCGGGCGGACGTGCGGGTGGAGGTGGTGGTGCGCGGCATCTGCGCGCTGCGCCCCGGCGCGGAAGGATTCTCGGACAACATTGCGGTCCGTTCGATCCTCGGTCGCTTCCTCGAGCATTCCCGCATCATCCATTTCAATCGCATCAACGAGTTCTGGATCGGCAGCGCGGACATGATGCACCGCAACCTCGACCGGCGGGTCGAGGCGCTGGTTCAGGTCAAGGATCCGAGGCTGACCTCCTACCTGGACGACCTGTTCGAGTCCGCACTGGACCCGTCCACCCGGTGCTGGGAGCTGGGGCGCGACGGGCAGTGGATCGCGTCGCCGCAGGAGGGCCATACCGTGCGCGATCACCAAGTGTCGTTGATGGAGCGACACCGCAATCCGTAACCCCTGTGTGGTGATCTACGGTTGTGTTCCGGCCGCACCGCAAATGTGCGCGCGGCCCCGACCGAATTGACCTGCAGGAGTTGAGTTGCCGACCAAGAGCTCGTCCACCGCACGGCGTTCGGGTAGCCGGATCGTGCATGCCGCCGGGGCGGTGTTGTGGCGAGCGACGGATTCGACCAACCCCGGCCTCGAGATCGCGGTGATCCACCGCCCCCGCTATGACGACTGGTCGCTGCCGAAGGGGAAAGTGGACCCGGGCGAGACGGCGCCGGTCGCCGCGGTGCGGGAAGTGTGCGAGGAGACGGGGCACCACGCCATCCTGGGCAGGCGGCTCGACATGGTGAGTTACCCGATCGAGGCGGGTGTCAAGAAGGTCTCTTATTGGGCGGCGCGCAGCACCGGCGGGGACTTCACAGCCGGCAACGAGGTCGACGAATTGGTGTGGCTGCCGATCCCGGACGCGTTGAAGAAGCTCAGCTACGCGTTCGATCGAAAGATGTTGCGCCACTTCACGAAACATCCCGCCGACACGCATACCGTGCTGGTGGTCCGGCACGGCACCGCCGGGCGGAAATCGCGCTTCAAAGGTGACGACACCCAGCGCCCGCTCGACAAACGGGGCCGCGCGCAGGCCGAGGCACTGGTTCCGCAGCTGCTGGCCTTCGGCGCCTCCGACGTATACGCGGCCGACCGCCTGCGCTGCCACCAGACGGTGGAACCGCTGGCCGAGGAATTGGGCGTCACCGTGCACAACGAGCCCACCCTCACCGAGGAGTCCTACGCCAAGAGCCCCAAACGCGCCCGCCACCGGATGCTGGATATCGCCGAGCAGCAAGGCACACCGGTGATTTGCACACAGGGCAAAGTGATCCCGGACTTGATCGCCTGGTGGTGCGAACGGGACGGGGTGTGTCCCGACAAGTCGCGCAACCACAAGGGCAGTACGTGGGTGCTCTCGCTGTCAGCCGGCCGACTGGTGGCGGCTGACCACATCGGCGGCTCGCTGGCCGCCAACGTGCGGGCATAACGCGCGAATACCCTTCGGGTGCATCGTTGCCACCCGAAGGGTATTCGCGTTTTAGAACTCGACTGCTGCCTTAACGGCGACCGCGACGCGCGGTGGCCTTCTTGGCGGGGGCCTTCTTCGCCGCAGCCTTCTTGGCCGGAGCCTTCGTCGCGGCCTTCTTCGCCGCGACCTTCTTCGCTACGACCTTCTTCGCTACGACCTTCCTGGCCGGAGCCTTCTTCACCGCAGCCTTCTTGGCCGGAGCCTTCTTCGCCACAGCCTTCTTGGCCGGAGCCTTCTTCACCACAGCCTTCTTGGCCGGAGCCTTCTTGGCCGGAGCCTTCTTCGCCGCGGCCTTCTTGGCGGGAGCCTTCTTGGCAGCGGTCTTCTTGGCCGCGCCGCTTGCCACTACACCACGCTTCACTGCAGGTCCTTCCGACGGGAGACGCTGTGCGCCAGAGACAACCGCTTTGAATTGAGCACCGGGACGGAACGCCGGGACGGAAGTCGGCTTCACCTTCACCGTCTCGCCGGTACGCGGGTTGCGGGCCACCCGGGCCGCGCGACGCCGTTGCTCGAAAACACCGAAACCGGTAATGGTGACGCTGTCGCCCTTGTGCACCGCACGCACAATGGTGTCGACAACGTTCTCGACGGCGGCGGTCGCCTGCCGACGGTCGGTGTTCAATTTTTGAGTGAGCACATCAATGAGCTCTGCCTTATTCATCCAATCCCTCCGACGCTAGTGGTCCTCGATTTGAACCGACTAGTGCACACGGTAAACCCTCACCCAGCAAATTTCCAAGAGCCACGCGCAATTTCAGGGTCGGGCAATCGGAGGTTTCGCAATCCGGTTGCCGCCCTTGACCGGTGGCGGGGGCTTGGAAATCGCCCCGGTTAGTTAGGTGAGCGAGAAGAAATTCCGGCCTTCTCGACCGTTCAGGAGGCGGGCAGAGTTCGCGGTTTCCACTGCGGATAGCGGGCCTCGTATGACTCGATTTTGTCGAGTTTCCGCAGCGTAAGGGCTATATCGTCGAGCCCTTCGAGGAGTCGCCAGGCGGTATAGTCGTCAATCTTGAACGGCAACACCGTCGTTCCCGCGGTGATATTTCGATCTTGAAGATTGGCAGTGATTTCCAGTCCCGGACTCTGCTCGATGAGCTTCCAAAGTAGTTCCACGCCGTCCTGGGAAACTTCGGCCGCCAGGAGCCCCGCCTTGCCGGCGTTGCCCCGGAAAATGTCACCGAATCGAGACGAGATGACCACCCGGAACCCGTAGTCCATGAGCGCCCACACTGCATGCTCGCGCGACGAGCCGGTCCCGAAATCGGGTCCTGCGACCAGGACTGACCCCCGGTCAAAGGGACTGAGGTTGAGGATGAATGAGGGATCCGAGCGCCAGCTGGCGAACAATCCGTCCTCGAAACCGGTTCGGGTGACCCGCTTCAAATACACCGCCGGAATGATCTGATCGGTGTCGACGTTGGACCGCCGCAACGGCACACCGATACCGGTGTGGGTGTGAAATGCTTCCATGCTCGTGCCTTCTTCTCGATTAGGTCAGTTCAAATCGGCCGGGGCCGACAATGTGCCGCGAACCGCTGTCGCGGCGGCCACGGCCGGAGAAACCAAATGCGTGCGGCCGCCTTTCCCCTGGCGCCCTTCGAAGTTGCGGTTGGACGTCGCCGCGCACCGTTCCCCCGGCGCCAGCTGGTCCGGATTCATCCCGAGGCACATCGAGCAGCCCGCCTGTCGCCATTCGGCACCCGCGGCGGTGAAAACCTCGCCCAGCCCTTCGGCTTCGGCCTGGGCGCGTACCCGCATGGACCCTGGCACCACGAGCATCCGCAGGCCGGGGGCCAGCTTGCGGCCGCGCAGCACGTCGGCGACCACCCGCAGGTCTTCGATACGACCGTTGGTGCAGGAGCCCACGAACACGGTGTCCACCGCGATATCGCGCATCGGAGTCCCCGGTCGAAGGTCCATGTATGCCAACGCTTTCTCGGCGGCCTGCCGCTCGGCGTCGCCGGTCATCAGCTCCGGGTCGGGTACTGCCGCGGCCAGGGGCACGCCCTGCCCGGGATTCGTTCCCCACGTCACGAACGGGCTCAACGACGTTGCGTCGAGGTGGACCTCGGTGTCGAAGACGGCGCCGGGGTCGGTGTGCAGCTGCTGCCAATAGCGCATTGCCGCGTCCCATTGCTCCCCCCGCGGCGCATGCGGCTTGTCGCGCAGGAATTCAAAGGTGGTGGCGTCCGGAGCGACCATGCCCGCCCGGGCGCCGGCCTCGATGCTCATGTTGCAGATCGTCATCCGGCCTTCCATCGACAGCGATTCGATGGCGCTGCCGCGGTATTCGATGACATGCCCCTGCCCACCGCCGGTGCCGATCTTGGCGATCAACGCGAGAATGATGTCCTTGGCCGTCACACCGGCGGGCAATTCCCCGTCGACATTGACCGCCATCGTCTTGAATGGCCGCAGCGGCAATGTCTGGGTGGCCAGCACATGTTCGACCTCCGAAGTGCCGATGCCCATCGCCAGTGCGCCGAATGCGCCGTGCGTCGACGTGTGACTGTCACCACAGACGACTGTCATTCCCGGTTGAGTGAGGCCCAATTGCGGCCCTATGACATGCACGATGCCTTGTTCGATATTGCCCATCGGGTAAAGGCGGACACCGAATTCGGCGCAGTTTCGGCGCAACGTCTCGACCTGAGTGCGCGACACCGGGTCGGCGATCGGCTTGTCGATGTCAACGGTGGGCACGTTGTGATCCTCGGTAGCCAGCGTCAGGTCGGGCCGTCGCACCGGCCGGCCGGCCAACCGCAGCCCGTCGAAAGCCTGCGGGCTGGTGACCTCGTGCACAAGATGCAGGTCGATGTAGATCAGGTCGGGCGCGTCAGCACCCCCTGCATCCACAACGTGGTCGTCCCAGACCTTTTCGGCCAGGGTGCGCGGCTTGGCGGATGCCATCTCGAATTCGCCTCGATTCCCTCATGCGCCTCGCCGATCGACCATGGGCTGTGATCTCAGAATGCGAGACGCTAGTATCTCCTTGTGAGACAGCATAGCGGCATCGGCGTCCTCGACAAAGCCATGGATGTCCTGCACACGATCGGCCAATCCCCGTGCGCGTTGGCCGAACTGTGCGAGCGAACCGGATTGCCCAGAGCCACCGCGTATCGGCTGGCCGCCGCGCTCGAAGTCCATCGCCTCCTTGCCCGCGACGACGAAGGGCGTTGGCGGCTCGGTCCGGCCGTCACCGAGCTCGCCGCCCATGTCAACGATCCGCTGCTGACCGCCAGCGCCGGGGTTCTTCCCCTGTTGCGCGAGACAACCGGGGAAAGCGTGCAGCTGTACCGTCGCGAGGGCACCACGCGGGTCTGCGTGGCGGCCCTGGAACCCGCTGCAGGCCTTCGCGATACGGTCCCGGTCGGGGCGCGATTGCCGATGACGGCGGGCTCGGGCGCCAAAGTGCTGCTGGCCCACAGCGACGCGGCGACGCAGAAAGCGGTGCTACCGACCGCGAAATTCACCGAGCGCACCCTCGCCGAAGTGCGGCGGCGCGGCTGGGCACAAAGCGTGGCCGAGCGAGAGCCCGGGGTGGCGAGCGTGTCGGTTCCGGTGCGCGACAGCCGCGGCGCCGTCATCGCCGCCATCTCGGTGTCGGGACCCGTCGACCGCATCGGCCGGCGCCCGGGGGCGCGCTGGGCCGCCGATCTCCTTTCCGCGGCCGAAGCACTCACCCGTCGACTCTGACGACGCACGCGCACTTTCTCTGCCACCAGCGCACACTTGGCCGCACGCGGCCTGACAGACTGACGGCCATGGGAACCAATCAGCGCGCGAGCATCGTCATGTCCGAGGACGAAATCGCCGACTTCGTCGTCAAGAGCCGCACGGGGACGCTGGCCACCATCGGCCCCGACGGCCAGCCGCATCTGACCGCAATGTGGTACGCCGTCGTCGACGGCGAAATCTGGCTGGAAACCAAGGCCAAGTCGCAGAAGGCGGTCAACCTCAAACGTGATCCGCGGGTGAGCTTCCTGATCGAGGGCGGCGACACCTACGACACGCTGCGCGGGGTGTCGTTCGAGGGCGTCGCGGAGATCGTCGACGATCCAGACGTCTCACACCGGGTCGGGGTCAGCGTGTTCGAGCGCTACACCGGCCCCTACACCGACGAGATGAAACCGTTCGTCGAGCAGATGATGAACAAGCGCGTCTGCGTGCGCATCGTGGCCCAGCGCGCCCGCTCGTGGGATCACCGCAAACTCGGGCTGCCGGCCATGCCGGTGGGTGGGTCCACGGCACCTGCCGTGTTGGGTACCGGTCAATAGTGGATTTGTAGCCCCGATGGGATTCGAACCCACGCTACCGCCGTGAGAGGGCGGCGTCCTAGGCCGCTAGACGACGGGGCCAGACACGATCCGAGGTGTCAGCATAGCTCACACTCAGAAGCCCACCTAATCGCTTGAGGTGGCGAGATTTTTGCTGGGGTACCAGGACTCGAACCTAGAATGGCTGAACCAGAATCAGCTGTGTTGCCAATTACACCATACCCCATTGGCTGCCTAAAACCGCTGGTCAACGGTCATTCTGAGCCGTATCGAGCTGCTCAGGAGACCGCCGCTGCCAGCCGTTGTCGGCCTTTGCGAACCGCAGTGCAGACTACCAAAGACTCACCACACAATCCGCACGCGAGGTCTTCGCCTAGCCGGCGAACGTTTCGCGTGCGGCGCGCAGCCGGAGCAGGCTGCGGTCCCGGCCCAGCAGTTCCAGCGATTCAAACAACGGCGGGCTGACCGTCGTTCCCGTGGCGGCAACCCTGATCGGACCAAAGGCCTTGCGTGGTTTGAGGCCCAGCTTTTCGATGAGCGTGGCTTTGAGGGCCAGCTCAATCTGGGCCGTGGTCCAGTCCGTCACGCCCTCCAGCGCGGCCAGCGCGACGTCCAGCACAGCGGCCGCGTCCGGACCGAACTCCTTGGCGGCGGCCTTGGGGTCGATCGCGTATTCGTCGTCGTTGAGGAACTTCAGCAGCTCCCATGCGTCGCCAAGCACGACGATGCGGGTCTGCACCAGGTCGGCGGCGGTGGCGAACGCCGCGTCATCCAACCCGAGGCGATGTCCGTGCACGTCGAAGTAGTCGCGCAGCCGGCCCGCGAAGTCCGCCGGCTCGAGCATGCGGATGTGCTCGGCGTTGAGCGCGTCGGCCTTCTTCTGGTCGAACCGCGCGGGGTTGGAGTTGACGTCGACAACGTCGAACGCGGCCACCATCTCGTCGAGACTGAACAGGTCATGGTCGTCGGCGATGGCCCAACCCAGCAACGCAAGGTAATTGAGCAGCCCCTCGGGGATGAAGCCCCTGTCGCGGTGGGCGAACAGATTCGACTGCGGGTCGCGCTTGGAGAGCTTCTTGGTCCCCTCCCCCAATACCGTTGGCAGGTGCGCGAACTCCGGGATGCGCCCGGCGACGCCGATCCGGATGAGCGCCTGGTACAGCGCGAGCTGGCGCGGAGTCGACGGCAGCAGGTCCTCGCCCCGCAGCACGTGGGTGATTTTCATCAGCGCGTCGTCGCACGGGTTGACCAAGGTGTACAACGGATCTCCGTTGGCGCGGGTCAGCGCGAAGTCCGGCACGGTGCCCGCGGCGAAGGTGGTCGGCCCGCGCACCAGGTCGGTCCAGCTGAGGTCTTCGTCGGGCATCCGCAGCCGCACCACCGGCTGGCGGCCCTCGGCAAGGAAGGCGGCCCGTTGGGAATCGGTCAGGTGCCGGTCGAAGTTGTCGTAGCCCAGTTTCGGGTTGCGGCCCGCCGCGATGTGGCGCGCCTCAACCTCTTCCGGGGTCGAGAAGGCGTAGTAGGCCTCGCCCGCTTCGAGCAGCTTGGCCACCACGTCGAGGTAGATCTCTTTGCGCTGCGACTGCCGGTAAGGGCCGTAGGGTCCGCCGACCTCGGGCCCCTCATCCCAGTCGAGGCCGAGCCAGCGCAGCGCGTCCAGCAGCGCCAGATAGCTTTCCTCGCTGTCGCGTTCGGCGTCGGTGTCTTCGATGCGAAAGACGAAGGTGCCACCGGTGTGCCGGGCATAGGCCCAGTTGAACAGCGCGGTGCGGACCATTCCGACGTGCGGGGTGCCCGTGGGCGACGGGCAGAAACGTACCCGGACTCGCGCGATTTCCGACGGTGATGCAGTCACGACTTTCCCTTACGGATCACAGGATTGGTGAGAGTGCCGATCCCCTCGATGGTGATGGCGACGGTGTCGCCATCCTCGATCGGACCGACACCTGCGGGCGTTCCGGTGAGGATGAGATCGCCGGGCAACAGGGTCATCACGGCCGAGATCCATTCGACGATGGCGCCGACGTCGTGGATCATCAGCGAGGTACGGCTGTGTTGCTTCACCTCGCCGTTGACCTCGGTTCGTATTTCGAGATCTGCCGGGTCGACATCGGTGACGATCCACGGACCCACCGGGCAGAAGGTGTCGTGCCCTTTCGCCCGGGTCCATTGGCCATCGGACTTTTGTTGGTCACGGGCCGACACGTCATTTCCTATCGTGTAGCCGAGGATGCTGTCGGCGGCCTGGGCTGCCGAGACGTCCTTGCAGGGCCGGCCGATGACCACCACCAGCTCTCCCTCGAAATGCACGGGTGATGCGTTGGCGGGCAACCGAATCGGCACGTTCGGGCCGACGATTGCCGTATTGGGCTTGAGGAAGATGATGGGGTCCGGCGCCGCCGGGCCGGTGAGCTCGGTCATCTCCGCGATGTGGTCGGTGTAGTTCTTGCCGATGCAGACCACCTTGCTGGCCAGTATCGGAGCCAGCAGCCGCACATCGGCCAGCGGCCATGATCGGCCGGTGAAGTTGGGCGTGCCGAAGGGATGCTCGGCGATCTCGCGGGCGATCATGGCGGTGGGATCGGCGAGTTCGCCCTCGATGCTGACGAAGGCGACACCGTCGGGGCTGGCGATTCGACCAAGGCGCATTTCGTTGAGCCTAGTGACGGTCGCGAGGGCGGCGTTGGGGGCACCTCCCGCTTGCGGGGGACCGGGCGCGGCGGGCCGTCACGATCTGGCCTAGTGACGGTCGCGAGCGCGGCGTTGGGGGCACCTCCCGCTTGCGGGGGACCGGGCGCGGCGGGCCGTCACGACGAGCCTTCTGACAAGCCGTAGCGCCCGGCATGGCCGGTTATCGCATCGGCAGCAGCCGCACGAGTATTACCAGCGGCTTCCGGTTCGTGTGCAAGCATTGGGGATGGAAATGGGGACGGCCACGCGCGGGCTGGGCGTGCGCGGGCGCTGGTCCATCATGGTCGTATCGCTGGTGGCCACGGCGAGTTCCTTCCTCTTCATCAACGGCGTCGCGTTTCTGATTCCCTCGCTACAAACAGCGCGCGGAATCCCGCTCGACGAAGCCGGTCTGTTGTCCTCGATGCCCAGCTGGGGCATGGTGGTCACGCTGGTGCTGTGGGGTTACGTGCTGGACCGGGTGGGCGAGCGGCTGGTGATGGCCGCGGGTTTGGGACTCACCGCGCTGGCGGCCTACGCCGCGGCATCGGCGCATTCGATGGTGCTGATCGCCGTCTATTTGTTTCTCGGCGGCATGGCCGCAGCCAGTTGCAATACCGCCAGCGGGCGGCTGGTGTCGGCGTGGTTCCCGCCGCACCAACGCGGCCTGGCCATGGGCCTCCGCCAAACCGCGCAACCCCTCGGAATCGCCTTGGGGGCACTGGTAATTCCCGAGCTGGCCGAACACGGGCCGGGTGCGGGGCTCAGGTTCACCGCCTTGGCGTGCGCGGTGGGAGCGTTAGCGAGCGCGGTCGGCATCATCGACCCGCCCCGCAAGCCCCGGGAGAAGGCCACCAATTCCGAACTCGCCAGCCCCTACCGAGGGTCGTTGGTGCTGTGGCGAATTCACACGGTAGCGGGTCTGATGATGGTTCCGCAGACGGTAACCGTCACGTTCATGCTGGTGTGGCTGATCAGAAATCTGCACTGGTCGATCGCCGCCGCCGGCAGTCTGGTCACCCTTTCACAGCTGCTGGGCGCACTCGGCCGCGTCATGGTGGGCCGCTGGTCCGATCGCATTGGCTCGCGAATGCGACCGGTCCGCATCATCGCGGCCGCCGCCGCGGTCACCCTTTTCCTATTGGCCTGGGCCGACTTTCTGAATTCCATTTATCAGGCACCCCTGATGGTCGCCATCTCGGTGATCGCCGTGCTCGACAACGGTTTGGAGGCCACGGCCATCACCGAATTCGCCGGGCCGTTCTGGAGCGGGCGCGCCCTGGGCATTCAAAACACCACCCAGCGGCTGTTGGCGGCCGCCGCGCCGCCGCTCTTCGGCGCCTTGATCACCGCCGCGAAATACCCGAACGCTTGGATATTGTGCGGACTGTTCCCGGCGGCCGCGATGCCGTTCGTGCCGGCGCGGTTGCTCCCGCCCGGACTGGAAACTACAGCCCGGCGGCAATCCGTTCGCCGACTTCGGTGGTGGCGAACCGTTCGTTCCCACGCGTTGCCAGATAGGCCTCGACAGCCCGATCCACCCGCCTAGCCGCGTCGTCCTCGCCGAGATGCGCGAGCAGCAACGCCACCGACATGATGGCCGCGGTCGGATCGGCGATGCCCTGACCGGCGATGTCCGGCGCGCTGCCGTGCACCGGCTCGAACATCGACGGGTTGGTTCGGGTGGCATCGATATTTCCGCTGGCGGCCAAGCCGATTCCGCCACACACCGCCGCCGCCAAGTCGGTGATGATGTCACCGAAGAGGTTGTCGGTGACGATCACGTCGAAGCGTCCGGGATCGGTGACCATGAAGATGGTGGCGGCATCGACGTGTTGGTACGCGACCTCGACGTCGGGGTAGTCCTGCCCGACCTCGGCCACGATTCGCGACCACAACTTCCCGGCGAAGGTCAGCACGTTGGTCTTGTGCACCAACGTCAGGTGCTTGCGACGCCGATGGGCGCGTTCGAAGGCGTCGGCCACCACCCGGCGCACGCCGAAGGCGGTGTTCAGGCTCACCTCGGTGGCTACCTCGTGTGGCGTTCCGGTGCGGATCGCGCCGCCGGTACCGGTGTAGGGGCCTTCGGTCCCCTCGCGCACCACCACGAAATCGATGTGGGGGTTTCCGGCGAGCGGGCTGCTCACACCGGGATACAGCCGGCCCGGTCGCAGGTTGACGTGGTGGTCCAGCTCAAAACGCAGGCGCAGCAACAGGCCCCGCTCCAGCACGCCGCTGGGCACCGACGGATCGCCGATCGCCCCGAGCAGAATGGCGTCGTGCTGGCGCAGCTCGGCAAGCACCGATTCCGGCAGCAGCTCACCGCTGGCGTGAAAACGCCGCGCGCCCAGGTCGTATGGCGTCTTCTCGACGCCGGGCAATACCGCGTCAAGGATTTTGACCGCCTCGGCGGTCACCTCCGGCCCGATACCGTCGCCGCCGATAACCGCGAGCTTCACGACAGATCAACCACCTCAAGCTTGTTGGCGCTTACCGCCGCCGCGATGGCCGATCGCACATCCCTGGGTACGTCTTGGTCCAGCCGCAGCAGAATCGTCGCGAACGGGCCCTCGGCGTCTTCAGACAGCTGCGCCGCGTGGATGTTCACCCCGGCGCCACCCAGCAACGTGCCGATCTTGCCCAACGCTCCCGGCTGGTCGACGTAATGAATGATCAAGTTGGTGCCTTCGGCGCGCAGGTCGAAGTGGCGGCCGTTGATCTGGACGATCTTTTCCACCAACTGCGGCCCGGACAGTGCGCCCGCCACGTTGACGGCGGTGCCGTCGGGGGCGACCGCGCGCACGTCGACGACGCTGCGGTGGTTCGGGCTCTCCGAGGCCTTGGCGAGTTCGGCGGTGACGCCGCGTTCTTCGGCCAGCGCCGGTGCGTTGACGAAAGTGACCGGACCCTCAACCACCGCCGAGAACAGTCCGCGCAGGGCCGAAAGCTTCAGCACCTCAACGTCTTCGGAGGCCAGCTCGCCGCGCACCTGCACCGATACCGACACCGGCGGCCCGTCGGACAGCGAGGCGGCCAGTACCCCGAGCTTGCGCACCAGGTCGAGCCACGGCGCCACCTCTTCGTTGACCACGCCACCGCCGACGTTGACGGCATCGGGGACGAATTCCCCAGCCAGCGCGAGCTTCACGCTTTCGGCGACATCGGTGCCCGCCCGGTCCTGGGCCTCGGAGGTGGACGCACCCAGATGCGGAGTGACCACCACCTGCGGCAGCTCGAACAGTGGGCTATCGGTGCACGGCTCTTTGGCGAAGACGTCGATACCGGCCGCGCGAACGTGTCCGCTGCTCACCGCTTCCGCCAGCGCGGCCTCATCCACCAGTCCACCGCGGGCGGCGTTGACGATGATGACGCCCGGCTTGGTCTTCGCCAGCGCCTCCTTGCCGATCAGGCCCGCCGTCTCGGGCGTCTTCGGCAGGTGCACCGAGATGAAGTCGGCGCGGCCCAAGAGGTCGTCGAGGGGCAGCAGCTCGATCCCCAGCTGCGCGGCCCGGGCCGGTGAGACGTACGGGTCGTAGGCGACGAGGTGCGTGCCGAACGCCGTCAACCGTTGGGCGACCAACTGCCCGATGCGGCCCAGCCCCACCACACCGACCGTCTTGCCGAAGATCTCGGTGCCGTTGAACGACGACCGCTTCCAGGCGTGCTCGCGTAGCGAGGCGTCGGCCGCCGGGATCTGCCGGGCAGCAGCTAAGAGCAGCGCCATCGCGTGCTCGGCGGCGCTGTGGATATTAGAGGTGGGGGCGTTGACCACCAGCACTCCGCGTTCGGTCGCGGCATCCACGTCGACGTTGTCCAGCCCCACCCCGGCGCGGGCGACGATCTTCAGCTTGGAGCCGGCTGCCAGCACCTCGGCATCGACGGTGGTGGCCGAGCGCACCAGCAACGCGTCGGCCTCCGGCACCGCAGCCAGCAGCTTCTCCCGGTCCGGCCCGTCTACCCAGCGCACCTCGACCTGGTCTCCCAGGGCGGCGACGGTCGATTGGGCGAGTTTGTCGGCGATCAATACAACAGGCAGATTCACCCGGCCAGCCTATCGGCTGCCTTTGACGGGCATTGACGGGCTCACCACTGCCGTAACCTGCGCCGACACGCGCTTGGGGCGCGGGTCGGTGCGGTCCTACGATGCGCTCGTGACCAAACTCGCGATCATCTACTATTCGGCCACCGGTCATGGCACCGCGATGGCGCAACGCGTCGCTACCGCGGCCGAGTCCGCGGGTGCCGAAGTCCGCCTGAGACACGTCGCCGAAACCCACGACCCGGAATCGTTCGCCCAGAACCCGGCCTGGACCGCGAATTACCAAGCGACCAAGGACCTTCCGGGGGCGACGGGTGAGGACATCGTCTGGGCCGACGCGGTGATCTTCGGATCACCGACTCGCTTCGGCTCTCCCGCTGCGCAATTGCGCAATTTCCTCGACTCGCTGGGCGGGCTGTGGGCCGAAGGCAAGCTCGCGGACAAGGTGTATGCGGCCTTCACGTCCTCCAACACGCTGCACGGCGGTCAGGAGACCACCCTGCTGTCGCTCTACATCACCCTGATGCATTTCGGCGGCATCATCGTGCCTCCGGGATACACCGACCCGCTGAAGTTCGTCGACGGCAATCCGTATGGGGTGAGCCTGGTCTCCACGCACGACAACATCAACGAGTTCGATGACGCCACCGAGAACGCCCTGGCGCACCTGGCGCGGCGCGTGGTTCAGACCGCCGGCCGGCTCGTGTCGCCCAGCGTCACGCCAGAGTGACTGTGGTGGCCGAACGCCACTCTGGCGTGGCGCTCGCCGTTACGCCGTTTCGGTGATTGGCCGGTCGACCCAGCTCATCAGGTCGCGCAGCTTCTTGCCGGTCACCTCGATGGGGTGCTCGGCGTTCTCCTTGCGCAGCCGCTCGAGTTCCTTGTTGCCGCCCTCGACGTTGGCGACCAGCTTCTTGGTGAAGGTGCCGTCCTGGATGTCGCGCAGGATCTCCCGCATCCGCTCTTTGGTGCCAGCGTCGATGACCCGCGGACCCGACAAATATCCGCCGAACTCTGCGGTGTCGGACACCGAGTAGTTCATCCGGGCGATGCCGCCCTCGTACATCAGGTCGACGATCAGCTTGAGCTCGTGCAGCACCTCGAAGTAGGCCATCTCCGGCGGGTAGCCGGCCTCCACCATGACGTCGAAACCGGTCTTCACCAATTCCTCTGTGCCGCCGCACAACACGGCCTGCTCGCCGAACAGGTCGGTCTCGGTCTCGTCCTTGAAGGTGGTCTTGATGACGCCCGCCCGGGTGCCGCCGATGGCCTTGGCGTAGGACAGCGCCAGCGCCTCGCCCTTGCCGGTCGGGTCCTGGTCGACCGCGATCAGGCAGGGCACGCCTTTGCCGTCGACGAACTGACGGCGCACCAGGTGGCCGGGCCCCTTCGGGGCGACCATCGCGACGGTGACATCGGCGGGCGGCTTGATCAGCCCGAAGTGGATGTTGAGCCCGTGCCCGAAGAACAGTGCGTCACCGGGGTTGAGGTTGGGCTCGATGTCGTTCTTGAAGATGTCCGCCTGCGCGGTGTCGGGCGCCAACAACATGATGACGTCGGCCCACTTGGCCACCTCGGCGGGGGTGTCGACGTCCAGGCCCTGCTCCTCAACCTTGGCCCGGGACTTCGAACCCTCCATCAGCCCGACGCGCACCTGCACACCGGAGTCGCGCAAACTCAGCGAGTGCGCGTGCCCTTGGCTGCCATAACCGATCACGCCGACCTTGCGGCCCTGGATGATCGACAGGTCTGCGTCGTCGTCGTAAAACATTTCTAGTGCCACTGTTGAATATCTCCTTGTGTGTTACTTGGCCGTAGCGATGCCGCGCGCACCGCGGGTCAACGAGACCACTCCCGACTGGACGATCTCGCGGATACCGAAAGGTTCCAGCACCCGCAGCAACGCCTCGATCTTGCCGCGGTCACCGGTCGCCTCGATCGTCAGCGCCTCGGGCGATACGTCAATCACCTTGGCGCGGAACAGGTTCACCGCTTCGATCACCTGGCTGCGGCTACCTGCGTCGGCGCGCACCTTGATCAGCGCCAACTCGCGGGACATCGAGGTGCCCTCGTCCAGCTCGACGATCTTGATGACGTTGATCAGCTTGTTGAGTTGCTTGGTGATCTGCTCGAGCGGGGTCTCCTCGGCACTGACCACGATGGTCATGCGCGACATGTCCTTTTGCTCGGTGGCACCGACGGCCAGCGACTCGATGTTGAAACCGCGCCGGGAGAACAGCGCCGCCACGCGCGCGAGCACGCCGGGCTTGTCCTCCACCAACACCGACAGCGTATGCGTGTTCATCAGGCGTGCCCTTCGCTCTCGTCGTCGAACAGCGGCCGAATGCCGCGGGCGGCCTGAATCTCGTCGTTGCTGGTGCCGGCGGCCACCATCGGCCACACCTGCGCGTCCGCGCCGACGATGAAGTCGATGACCACCGGACGGTCGGTGATCGCGCGGGCCTGGTTGATCACGTCCTCGACGTCTTCCTCACGCTCACAACGCAATCCAACACAGCCCAGCGCCTCCGCCAGCTTCACGAAGTCCGGGATGCGGTGCGAATGCGTGGCCAGGTCCGTCTGCGAATACCGCTCCTCGTAGAACAGCGTCTGCCACTGGCGCACCATGCCCAGGTTGCCGTTGTTGATCAGCGCCACCTTGATCGGCACGCCTTCGATCGCGCAGGTGGCCAACTCCTGGTTGGTCATCTGGAAGCAGCCATCACCGTCGATGGCCCACACCTCCGCGTCCGGGCGAGCCATCTTGGCCCCCATGGCCGCCGGGATGGCGAACCCCATGGTGCCCAGCCCACCGGAGTTGATCCAGGTGCGCGGGTTCTCATACGAGATGAACTGCGCCGCCCACATCTGGTGCTGGCCCACCCCGGCGACGTACACCGCGTCCGGGCCGGCGATCTGGCCCAGCTTCTCGATGACGTATTCCGGGCCGAGGCTGCCGTCGCTCTGCGGGTCGTAGCTCAGCGGATAGGTGGACTGAACGCTGTCCAGATAGGCCCACCATTCGGTCATGTCGACGCTGCCGGGAATGTCGTAGTGGCGCAGCATCGCGATCAGGTCGGTGATGACGGCTTTGACGTCGCCGACGATCGGCACGTCGGCATGGCGATTCTTGCCGATCTCGGCCGGGTCGATGTCGGCGTGAATGACCTTGGCCTCCGGCGCGAAGGTGTCGAGCTTTCCGGTCACCCGGTCGTCGAAGCGGGTGCCCAGGGCGATCAGCAGGTCGCTGCGCTGCAGTGCCGCCACCGCGGCGACCGTGCCGTGCATGCCGGGCATGCCCATGTGCTGTCGATGGCTGTCGGGGAACGCGCCGCGCGCCATCAGCGTGGTGACCACCGGGATTCCGGTCAGCTCGGCCAGCTCGCGCAGCTGCTCGGTCGCCTCACCGCGGATGACGCCACCGCCGACGTAGAGCACCGGTTTGCGGGCGTCCGCGATCAGCTTGGCGGCCTCGCGGATCTGCCGGTTGTGCGGCTTGGTGTTCGGCTTGTAGCCGGGCAGGTCCATGCGCGGCGGCCAGCTGAACGTGCACTGCCCCTGCAGCACGTCTTTGGGGATGTCGACGAGCACCGCACCGGGACGGCCCGAGGATGCGATGTGGAAGGCCTCCGCGATCACCTGCGGGATTTCGTCGCCGGAGCGGACCAGGAAGTTGTGCTTGGTGATCGGCATCGTGATGCCCGAGATGTCGGCCTCCTGGAAGGCGTCGGTGCCGATCAACGTTCGACCGACCTGGCCGGTGATGGCGACCACGGGCACCGAGTCCATCTGCGCATCGGCCAGCGGCGTGACCAGATTGGTGGCGCCGGGGCCCGACGTCGCCATGCACACCCCGACCTTGCCGGTGGCGTGGGCGTAGCCGCTGGCGGCGTGGCCGGCGCCCTGTTCGTGTCGAACCAGCACGTGCCGAAGCTTTTTCGAGTCGAACAGCGGGTCGTAAACCGGCAACACGGCACCACCGGGGATCCCGAAGATGACCTCGACGTCGAGTTCCTCCAGCGAGCGGATCACCGACTGGGCGCCGGTAACTTTCTCGGGTCCAACACGTTTCGGCTTGGCCCCCGAAGATTTTGCGGCGGGCTTGATCGCGTCGGAGGCGACGTCGGCTGCACGCTCTGGCGGTATGGCGTGCTGCCTGGTGGGTGCGCTCACTGTCTTTCGTCCTTATTCACTCTGGGAGTCTCGCTGGGGGCAACAAAAAACCCCCGACAGCTCATCTGCTGCACGAGGGTTGCGCGTTGGTCTGGATAGCTTCAAATGCCGAAGAGGCTAGTCAGGCACCAACGCGCCGACTAATTACTACGAGCATCCCGGGCTGTCCGGCGGTATCCATAACGTCCGACGGTAGCCTTCGCACAGCTCAGCAGTCAAATCCGCGGCCGTCGGCTCGCGCGGAGATCCGGCCCCCCGTGATGGGTGAAATGATGGTCGGGTGGCTACCGGTTCGTCTTCCCACACACCCGTCGTGATCAAGGTGTCCCCGATCGCGCACCTGGCCGTCGGATTCGTGACCCTGGGGTTGCTGATACCGGTGATGCTGTGGCCGCCCTCGGCGCCGCTGTTGGTGATCCCCGTGGTGCTGTCGGCCCTGATCGTCCGGTTACGCACCGTCGCCGACGATCGAGGGGTCACCGTCCGAACGCTGCTGGGCAGCCAGACGGTGCAGTGGGATGAGATCGACGGGCTGCGCTTTCACCGGGGTTCCTGGGCACGCGCGCACCTCAAGAGCGGTGCGGAGTTGCGCTTGCCCGCGGTGACGTTCGCGACACTTCCGCAGCTGACCGAGGCGAGCTCGGGGCGCGTGCCCAACCCCTATCAGTGAGGGGTTAGGCGATCGGGTTGACCCCGTTGAGCAGGACCCACACGGCAACGCCGGCGGCGATGCCGACCAGCAGCGCGACGAACGACCCGATGAAGGGCCGATGGGCCCACCCGCGCCGCGCGTCGAGACCGTAGCGGCCGGGCCCGCACAGGATGACCGCGACGGCCAGGACGATCAGAGTGATCTGGTACTCGTGTCCGTCCGGCAGGAAGTACGTGAAGGTGTGCGGATGCGGCCGCGCCGTGATCGTGGCCAGCATGCCGTTGATCAAAAACGCCAGCGCGCCGGCCGCGGCCACCGGGGTGAACAGTCCCAGCACCAGCAGCACACCCGCGACGAGCTCGCCGCCGGCGCTGACGTAGGCGAGGATGTCGGCGTGCTGGTAGCCGACGTCGGACAGTGAGTTCTTGAACCCGCCCACCCCGGAGCCGCCCCACCAGCCGAACAGCTTCTGCAATCCATGGGCGGCCAGCACGACTCCGAGGCCGACCCGCAATATCAGCAAACCCAGATGCTGTGTCCCGCGCCGGCCGACATCGTGCAGCCGGGCGTGGTGTTCGTCCCCGTCGATCTCTTCGGGCTCGGCGGCCGCGTGCCGGGGCGGCTGGACGTAGGGCAAGGGCTCCTGCTGGTCGAGCACGTTGTAACCCGTTGCCCTGGGCCCAGCCACGGCGGCGTGGTCGCCCATGTAGGGGATGACCGTGGTGGTTCCGGTGGACGGGTTGAAGTCGCCGGGGTAACCGACGGGCGTCAAATCATCTTCGGGGTCAACCACACGCGCCGTCGCGGGGCGTCCCGGGGTCGGCTCCGGGGATTCACCGGGCCGCTGCCAATGTCCGTCATTCGGTTGACTGGTCACGCGTGTCAGGGTAAGGGCATTTGGCGCTGAATTGGGGATTTGAGCGGCGCTTTCGTCAGGCAATCGGTGCTTTGCCCGCCGAATAAGCCCAGATTGACCCAAAATTACCTTGCTCGCGGCTCCGGAGGGCCCAAAACGGCAGAACTGAGACCCCGGAGGGGGCCGTTGGCCGGCGCGAAAAGTGTCACGTCCGGCGGGCAGGCGCACGCGTGTGGCGGCAGCGGCCGCACTATCCGTAGCCTGTCGGTCATGCGATTACGGCGCTCGGTTCGGTGCGGGTTTGCCGCGCTCTGCGCGGTGGTGCTGGTCGCGAGCGGGTGCGCACGGTTCAACGACGCCCAGTCGCAGCCCTTCACCACCAACCCGGAACTCAAGCCCCAACCGAGCTCGACGCCTCCCCCGCCGCCGCCGCTGCCGCCCACGCCGTTCCCCAAGGCGTGCCCGGCCCCCGGCGTGATGCAGGGCTGCCTGGAGAGCACCAGCGGACTGATCATGGGTCCCGACAGCAAAACCGCGCTGGTGGCCGAGCGCACCACCGGCGCCGTCAAGGAGATCTCGGTCAGCGCCGAGCCGAAGGTGAGGATGGTCATCCCGGTCGACCCGTCCGGGGACGGCGGCTTGATGGACATCGTGCTGTCGCCGACCTACACACAAGACCGGCTCATGTACGCCTACATCAGCACTCCGACTGACAATCGGGTGATCCGGGTGGCCGATGGCGATATCCCCAAGGACATCCTCACCGGGATCCCCAAGGGCGCCACCGGGAATACCGGAGCGCTGATCTTCACCAGTCCCACCACGTTGGTGGTGATGACCGGCGATGCGGGCAACCCCGCGTCGGCCGCCGATCCCAAATCGCTGGCGGGCAAGGTCCTTCGCATCGAGCAGCCGACCACCATCGGTCAGGCGCCGCCGACGACGGCGCTGTCCGGCGTCGGCTCCGGCGGCGGCCTGTGCATCGACCCCGTGGACGGCTCGCTGTACGTTGCCGACCGCACGCCGACGGCGGATCGGTTGCAGCGCATCACTAAGACGTCCGAGGTCTCCACGGTGTGGACCTGGCCGGACAAACCCGGCGTGGCCGGCTGCGCGGCGATGGACGGGACCGTGCTGGTCAACCTGATCAACACCAAGCTGACGGTGGCCGTGCGGCTGGCGCCGGCGACGGGTGCGGTCACCGGGGAACCCGACGTGGTCCGCAAGGACACCCATGCCCACGCGTGGGCGCTGCGGATGTCACCGGACGGAAACGTCTGGGGCGCAACCGTCAACAAGACCGCCGGGGATGCCGAGAAGCTCGACGACGTGGTGTTCCCGCTGTTCCCGCAGGGCGGCGGCTTCCCGCGCAACAACGACGACAAGACCTAACGGACGCTTTAGCGCCCAGTTTCGTCAGCTCTGTCCGCAGGCGGCCAGCACCATTTCGCGCACGCGGGCCGCATCGGCTTGCCCACGGGTAGCCTTCATCACTGCGCCGACGATCGCGCCCGCCGCGGCCACCTTGCCGCCGCGGATCTTTTCCGCCACATCGGGATTGGCGGCCAGCGCTTCGTCGACCGCGGCCTGGGTCACCGAATCGTCGCGCACCAGCGCGAGGCCGCGGGATGTCATCACCTGCTCGGGGTCGCCCTCGCCGGCCAGCACCCCCTCCACGACCTGGCGGGCCAGCTTGTTGGACAGCTTGCCCTCGTCGACGAGTGCGATCACCGCGGCGACCTGGGCCGGGGTGATGGCGAGTTCGTCCAAGCCGATGTTCGCCTCATTGGCCTTCTGCACCAAGAAGTTTCCCCACCAGCCGCGCGCCTGCTCGCTGGCTGCGCCGTGCTTGACGGTCTCGATGACCAGTTCCACGGCGCCCGCGTTGACCAGATCGCGCATCACCTCGTCGGAAACGCCCCACTCCTGCTGAATCCGCTTGCGGCTCAGCCATGGTAGCTCCGGGATGGTCTGGCGCAGCTGCTCGACCAACTCGCGGCTGGGCGCGACGGGTTCCAGGTCGGGCTCGGGAAAATAGCGGTAGTCCTGCGCGGTTTCCTTGGCGCGGCCCGGGCTGGTGTACCCGGCCTCGTGAAAGTGCCTGGTCTCCTGGATGATCTGACCGCCGGACGCGAGGACGGCGGCCTGCCGCTGCATCTCGTAACGTACCGCGACCTCAACGCTTTTCAGTGAGTTGACGTTCTTGGTCTCGGTACGGGTGCCGAACTCGGCCGTTCCCGTCGGCATCAGCGACACATTGGAATCACAACGCATCGAGCCCTGGTCCATCCGGACATCGGATACACCCAAGGCGCGCAACAGGTCTCGCAATGCCGTGACATAGGACCGAGCGATCTGCGGCGCCCGGGCGCCGGCGCCCACGATGGGCTTGGTCACGATTTCGATCAGCGGCACACCGGCACGGTTGTAGTCGAGCAGCGACGTCGTCGCGCCATGGATGCGGCCCGTCTCGCTGCCCAGGTGGGTGAGCTTGCCGGTGTCTTCCTCCATGTGCGCGCGCTCGATCTCGACCCGCCAGGTGGTGCCGTCTTCGAGCGGCGCGTCCAGGTACCCGTTGATGGCGATCGGCTCGTCGTACTGGGATATCTGGTAGTTCTTCGGCATGTCCGGATAGAAGTAGTTCTTCCGGGCGAAGCGGCACCAGGGCACGATCTCGCAGTTCAGCGCCAGACCGATCCGGATCGCCGACTCCACCGCCGTGCGGTTGAGCACCGGAAGCGAGCCCGGCAGCCCAAGGCACACCGGGCACACCTGGGTGTTGGGTTCGGCGCCGAAGGCGGTGGAGCAGCCGCAGAACATCTTGGTGACGGTCGACAGCTCGACATGCACCTCGAGGCCGAGTACCGGGTCGAAGCGCGCAATGACTTCGTCGTAGTCCATCAGATCGGCGCTGGCGGCAACACTCATGCCGTCGATCGTAGTGGTGACCGCGAGCGCGGCGGAGCCGGGCGAAGCGGGTCATCACCGACAGGCGTAGTGGTGACCGCGAGCGC
>NZ_LQPH01000152.1 GCF_002102255.1 Mycobacterium nebraskense | reverse complement strand
GCCACACGAAAATCACCACCCCGCACCACAACTCGGCATCAGACCCAGCCCACACCAACTACCATGCAAAATCGAGGCTAACTGGCGGGCAACCCCGAAATGTTCCAATCGAGCTTATGAAAATTCTGGCACGCTTCCGCAAACCACGGGCGGTCACCATCTACGACCGGATCGGCGGGCACGAGGCGATCGAAGTCGTGGTCGAGGACTTCTACGTTCGTGTGCTTGCCGACGACCAACTTTCGGGCTTCTTCACCGGGACCAACATGAACCTCCTCAAAGGCAGGCAGGTGGAGTTCTTCGCCGCCGCCCTCGGGGGTCCCGAGCCCTACATCGGCGCGCCGATGAAGCAAGTGCATCAGGGCCGCGGGATCACCATGCACCACTTCAACCTGGTCGGCGGGCACCTGTCAGACGCGCTCGCCGCCGCCGGGGTCCCGTCCGAGACCGTGCCGGAGATCATCGGCGCCGTCGCGCCGCTTGCTCCCGAGATCGCGACGGGCGAGGCCAACAAGGCCACGGTCTGACGGTTCCGCCGAGATTGCCACGACGGTTGCGGTCGGGGCCGCCACCACGACCATGACGGCAATCTCGGCGTGTCGCGCCCGGCGTGCGCCCCGCAACCGGTAGTCAGCACGTATGCGACTGCTCGCCCTCATCGTTGCGGCCCTGGTGCTCGGCGCCTGCGGGGCGAAAACCACCCCGCCGTCGGCCAGCACCACCACGCCGACGACCACCACCCCGTCGGCCGCGGCGGCGCTCGACTGCGCCAAACCGGCCAACGCTGCCCAGCAGCTGGTGTGCGGCGACCCGCACCTGACCGACCTCGACCACCGCCTGCAGGCTTCCTACCAACAGGCCGTTGCCCGGCCCGGCGCGGACCAGGCCGCGCTGACGGCCGGGCAGGACCGATGGGCGACCGCTCGCGACGGTTGCGCACAGAACCCGGAGATGCGCACCTGCCTGGTCGAGGCCTACCAGACGCGGCTGGTCCAGTTGGCCATCGCCGACCCCGCCACCGTGACCCCGCCCGTCGTCACCTACCGATGCCCCGCCGACGCCGGCCCGTTGACCGCGCAGTTCTACAACCAGTTCGATCCGCCCACGGCGGTGCTCAACTGGAAGGGCAACGAGCAGATCCTCTTCCTCGAGCCTTCCGGCAGCGGCGCCAGGTACGGCCGGCAAGGCTCCGAATACTGGGAGCACCAGGGCGAGGTCAAGCTCGAATTGAACGGCACCAAATTCGTCTGCCGCGCGCCGTGAACCGTGCCTAGCATGCTCGACATGGGTCGCACATTCGACGACCTCGTGGCGGAGGCCGACGCTGCCCCCGTCGACGGTTGGGACTTTTCCTGGCTGGACGGGCGGGCCACCGAAGAACGCCCGTCGTGGGGTTACCAGCGTCAAATGAGTCGGCGGCTGGCGAGCGCGTCCGCCGCGTGCGACATCGACACCGGCGGCGGCGAGGTGCTAGCGGGAGCCGAGCGGTTTCCGCCCACGATGGCCGCGACGGAATCATGGCCGCCCAACGCGGCACTGGCCACCCAACGCCTGCACCCCCGCGGCGTGGTGGTTGTAGTGACCGGGAACAAGCCGCGGCTGCCGTTCGCCGATGCGGCGTTCGACCTGGTGACCAGCCGCCATCCCATCGCGGTGCGGTGGGCCGAGATCGCCCGGGTGCTGCGGCCGGACGGCACCTACTTCGCCCAGCAGATCGGGCCCGCAACGATGGCCGAGCTGGTCGAATACTTCATCGGGCCGCAGCCGGAGAAATGGGCCGAGTTACACCCGGACGTCCAGAACGGCGAGGCCCGGGCCGCGGGGATGGACGTCGTCGACATGCGCATGGAGCGGATGCGCGCCGAGTTCTTCGACATCGGCGCCGTTATCTACTTCCTGCGCAAGGTGATTTGGACGGTGCCGGACTTCACGGTCGACGCCTACCGGGAGCGGCTGCGCGAACTGCACGAGCGCATCGAGGCCGACGGGCCCTTCGTCGCACACTCCGTGCGGCTCCTCGTCGAGGCGCGCAAGCCCGGGTGATCAGCCCTCGGCGCGCAGCACGTCCAGCGCGTGTTGCAGATCGGCCGGGTAGGGGCTGACGATCTCCATCCGCCTCCCGTCCGCCGGATGGGCGAATGACAGCGAGCGGGCGTGTAGCCATTGCCGTTCCAGCCCAAGCCTTTTCGCGAGTTTCGGATCCGCTCCGTAGACGAGGTCACCGCAACACGGGTGATGCAGCGCGGAGAAGTGCACCCGGATCTGGTGCGTGCGACCGGTTTCCAGGTGCACGTCGAGCAGGCTGGCGGCGTGAAAGGCTTCGATGGTGTCGTAATGGGTGAGGCTGTGCCGGCCATCCTTGGTGACGGCGAACTTCCACTCGCCACCGCGGTGCCGCCCGATCGGCGCGTCGATCGTCCCACTCGACGGGTCCGGATGCCCCTGCACCAGCGCGTGATAGCGCTTGTCGACCGTGCGCTGTTTGAACGCCCGCTTGAGCACGGTGTAGGCGCGCTCGGAGATCGCCACCACCATCACCCCGGAGGTGCCGACGTCGAGGCGATGCACGATGCCCTGCCGCTCAGGCACGCCGGACGTGGTGATCCGGTAACCGGCGGCGGCCAGGCCGCCGAGCACCGTCGGTCCCGTCCAGCCCACCGACGCGTGCGCGGCCACCGCCGCGGGCTTGTCGACCGCGACGATGTCGTCGTCGGAATACAGGATCGTCATGCCCTCGATGTCGACGGGCGTGTTCTCCACCGGCGCCGGCGCCTCGGGCAGGCGAACCTGCAGCCACGCACCGCCGGTCAGCCGATCAGACTTGCCCGCCTGCACGCCGTCCAGTTCGACCCCGCCGTCTTCGGCCAGGGCCGCCGCGGCGCTGCGGGACAGTCCCAGCAGGCGCGCCAGCCCCGCGTCCACGCGCATGCCCGCCAGCCCCTCCGGGACGGGCATGGAACGGTCGGTCAACGCTGGTCGGCCTTACGTCGGCCCACGGTGTCGAAGTCGTAGCCGAAGATCGACAGCACCACCAGGAGGATGGCGCCGCCGACCACCGAGGGGTCGGCGACGTTGAACACCGGCCACCAGCCGACCGACAAGAAGTCCACGACATGACCCCGCAGCGGTCCGGGCGCCCGGAAGAAGCGATCCACCAGGTTGCCCATGGCGCCCCCGAGGATCATCCCCAGCCCGACCGCCCACCAGGGCGACACCAGCCGCCGTCCCATCCAGAAGATGCCGACCACCACGCCGGTCGCGATCAGCGTCAGCACCCAGGTGTATCCGGTCGCCATCGAGAACGCCGCACCGGAATTGCGCACCAACGTCCAGGTCACCGTGTCGCCGATGATGGGTACCGGCTGGCCGGGGGGCAGCAGTTTGACGGCGAGCACCTTGGTGACGATGTCCAGGGCCAAGACGATCGCCGCGACCGACAGCAGCAGGCGCAGCCGCCTCGGTGGCCGCTGCGGGTCGGTCGCCGCGGCGTCCTCAGCCTTGTCGGTTGAGGTCACGGGCTCAGTCGATCCTGTGGGTTCCTCGGGCACTCTCACATCATCCCCCAATGCGGACGCGGGCCGGCCGATGTTCGCGGTTGGCGTGCGCGATGATCTCACCATGGGCCGGCTCACTGTCATCGCCACCGGAGGCACGATATCGACCGGCACCGGCGCGGACGGCGTGCACCGTCCTGCTTATGGCGCGGCGGACCTGGCGGCCGGTCTAGACGTCGACGTCGTCGACGTGTTGGCGTTGGACAGCTCCCAGCTGGTGCCGGCCGATTGGGACCGGATGCGCGGCGCCGTGCGGGCGGCGATCGACGGCGGCGCCAACGGCGTCGTGGTCACCCACGGCACCGACACCATGGAGGAGAGCGCGCTGTGGCTCGAGCTCACCCACGACGGTGACGTCCCGGTGGTCCTCACCGGCGCGATGCGCAGCGCCGACGCCCCCGACGCCGACGGCCCGGCCAACCTGCGCGCCGCGCTTGCCGTGGCGGGCAGCCCCGCCGCCCGTGGCCTGGGTGTGCTCGTGTGTTTCGCCGGCCGGGTGCTGCAGCCGTTGGGCCTGACCAAGGTGGCGACCAACGACCTGAGCGGCTTCGCCGGTGAGCTGATCGGCACGGTGACCGGCGGTGTCACGCTGGCCGGCACCAAGACGCGGCCCCAGCTCGGCGGTCTCAACGCGGCGGGAGCGCCACGGGTGGACATCGTCGCCGCCTACCTGGGCAGCGACGGGGTGGCCCTGGACGCGTGCGTGGCCGCCGGGGCGCGGGGCGTGGTGCTCGAGGCGCTGGGGTCGGGCAACGCCGGGGACGCGGTGGTCGACGCGGTGGCCCGGCATTGCCGGGCCGGGGTCGCCGTCGCGGTGTCCACCCGCGTCCCGGGCGGGCGGGTCGGTGCCAGCTACGGGCCCGGGCACGAGATGGTGGCCGCCGGCGCGGTGATGGTGCCCCGGCTGCGACCGCCGCAGGCGCGGGTGCTGATGATGGCCGCGCTGGCCGCGAAGCTACCCGTCGGCGACGTCATCGCCCGCTGGGGCTGACGGCGCGTTGGCCTGCAGCGCGCCCAGGTAGTCCGGCCAGTCCAGGGAATCGACCGGGTTGGCTCTGGTCAGTTCGGCGGTGTCGGCGGGGAACGTCCGGGCCGGGCCCGGACCCGAGCTGCGGGTCTCGAACCGGACGGTGACCACCCCGTGGCCGGCGCCCTGCACCCAGCCGTGCCCGAGTTCGCGGTGCGCTATGTCGTCTCCCACCCGCCAACCCAAGTCGGCCTCGGCCGCCGGGGCGAACATGGCCTCGGCCGCGGTCGCCACGGTTTCTGCGGGGTGGTCCTCCGTCTCCCCCGCCAGGTCCAGGTCGGGGAACAGCGACTCCTGGCGCACGTCGCTCAACCCCGAAAAGCCCACGCCCAGTAGGCGAATGGGCCCGATCTCGCGGGGGTCGAGCAGCAGCCGCCGGGCCACCGCGACGAGCGCACCGGGCTCGGTCGTCGCATACGGCAACGTGGCCGAACGGGTCAGCGTGCTCATGTCGGATTTCTTCAGCTTCACCGTGACGGTGCGGGCGCCGCGGCCGTCGCGCTGCAGGCGTTGATGAGCGTGCTCGGCGATCGGGTCGATCGCCTCACGCAGCTGTTCCAGGGTGGTCAGGTCGACGGCGAAGGTGGACTCGGAGCTGATCTGCTTGGCTTCGGCGCGCTCGGCGACGGGGCGGTCGTCGATGCCGCGGGCGAGGCGGTGCAGCGCCGGCCCGATTGTCGCGCCCAGGATGTTGGCGGCCTCGGCGTCGGTCAGCGCGGCCAGCTGGCCGATGGTCTCGATGCCGAGTCGATTCAGCTTCTCCTCGGCGACCGGGCCGATGCCCCATAGCCGCCGCACGGGCAACCCGCCGAGCAGTGAACGCTCTTCGGCGCGCCGGACCACCCGGATGCCGTCGGGCTTGGCCAGGCCGGACGCGATCTTGGCGATCTGTTTGCCCGAGCCGGCGCCGACCGAGGCGATCAGGCCCGTCTCGTCGCGAACCCGTCGCCGCAGGTCCTCGCAGAACGCCTCGACGTCCTCGGCGGACGCGCCTGCGAGGTGGGGCGGTTCGCCGAAGCCCTCGTCGAAGGACAGTTGCTCGACCACCGGCACCACGCTGCGCACCGTGTCGAAGACTCGCCGGCTGGCCACCCCGTACACCACGCCACGGGGCGGCAACACCACCGCGGTCACGCCGATCAGGCGGCGGGCCTGGTGCATCGGCATGGCCGAACGAGCGCCGAAGACGCGGGCTTCGTAGCTCGCCCCGGCCACCACGCCACGGCCGCCCAGGCCGCCGACCAGCACCGGCCGTCCCCGCAGGGTCGGCCGGGTGAGTTGTTCGACCGAGGCGAAGAACGCATCCATGTCCAGGTGCAGCACCCAACGGGACTCCACAAATCAAAATGCTATTGGTCTAGCGTCCTTCGGCAGGGACGTCGAGGACCCCGTGGCGCGCGGTCAAGGGGCACGACACCGGACGGGGTTGCATCCGATCGGGCGCGTCCGACCATTTGTCGCTGTGCCCGCCTCGGAGCGACAATTCCTCGTGCCTCCGCCGCGCGGCGCGCGTTGTCGCTCCGAGGCGGGCACTTCGGTGCTCACTCCGCCCAGTCGCCGACGTGTCCGGTGTGACGACCACTCAGGCCTTGGCGATCCTCACCCGCACACCGTCGCCGATGTCGACGCCGTCGGCGGGTTCGCCGAACTCGAAACGGGTGGCCAGGATCTCACCTGCGATCAGGTCGCGGTGCGTGCGCGCCCAGTCCGCCCGCTCGGCCGGTACCGCCATCACCACGGAGATCCGGTCGGACACGTCCAGGCCGGTCGACTTGCGCAGCTCCTGCAGCTCGCGGATCCGGTCCTTGGCCCAACCCTCGGCCTCCAGCTCCGGGGTGACGGTGCCGTCGAGCACCACCAGCCCGGCCCCGTCGGGCAGCGCCGCGGTGAACTCCGGGTCGGCGGCGACCAGCCGCGAGCTGTACTCCTCGGGTTGCAGCACCGCGGGACCCGCGGTCAGCGTGCCGTCGGGGTTGACGACGCCCTCCCCCGCCTTCACCGCCTTGATCGCGGCCTGCACGTCCTTGCCCAGCCGCGGCCCGGCCACCCGGGCATTGACGGTGAGCTCGAACCGGCCGTATGTGTCGATCGCGTCGGTCAGCTCGACGCCCTTGACGTTGAGCTCGTCGGTGATCAGGTCGGCGAACGGCTCCAGCCGTCGTGGATTGTCCACCGCCACGGTCAACTTCGGTAGCGGCAGGCGCACCCGCAGCTTCTTGGCCTTGCGCAGCGACGACGCGGCCGAGCACACCTCGCGGACCTGATCCATCGCGGCGACCAGGTCGGGGTCGGCGGGCAGCGCTTCCGCATCAGGCCAATCGGTGAGATGCACCGACCGGCCTCCGGTCAGACCGCGCCAGATGATCTCGGTCACGGACGGAAGCAGCGGCGCGGCCAGCCTCGACGTCACCTCGAGCACGGTGTGCAGGGTGTCGATGGCGTCGGCGTCTTCCTCCCAGAACCGCGAACGCGACCGGCGCACATACCAATTCGTCAACGCCTCGGTGAACTGGCGCAGATGCTCGCAAGCCCTGGAGATGTCGCAGGTGTCCATCTCGCGGGTGAGGTTGTCGCGCAGTTCGGCGAGCTTGGCCAGGATGTAGCGGTCCAGCACCTGTCGCGAATCGGTGCGCCAGGTACCTACTTTGGGCGCATAGAGAGCCAGGAAGCTGTAGGCGTTCCAGAGCGGCAACAGGACCTGGCGCACGCTCTCGCGGATCCCCTGCTCGGTGACGATCAGGTTGCCGCCGCGCAGGATCGGCGAGGCCATCAGGAACCACCGCATGGCGTCGGAGCCGTCGCGGTCGAACACCTCGGACACGTCCGGGTAGTTGCGCAGCGACTTGCTCATCTTCTGCCCGTCGGAACCCAGCACAATCCCGTGCGCGACACAGGTTTTGAAGGCAGGCCGGCCGAACAGCGCGGTGGCCAGCACGTGCAGCGTGTAGAACCAGCCGCGGGTCTGGCCGATGTATTCGACGATGAAGTCGCCCGGGTAGTGGCTGTCGAACCAGTCGCGGTTCTCGAACGGGTAATGCACCTGCGCATACGGCATGGAGCCCGAGTCGAACCACACGTCGAGCACGTCGGGGATGCGGCGCATCCGGCTGCGACCGGTCGGGTCGTCGGGATTGGGCCGAGTCAGCTCGTCGATATAGGGCCGGTGCAGATTGGTGGGCCGCACCCCGAAGTCGCGCTCCAGCTCGTCGAGGCTCCCGTAGACGTCGATGCGCGGGTAGGCCGGGTCGTCGGACTTCCACACCGGAATGGGGCTGCCCCAGTAGCGGTTTCGTGAGATCGACCAGTCGCGGGCGCCCTGCAGCCACTTGCCGAATTGGCCATCCTTGACGTGTTCGGGATACCAGGTGATCTGCTGGTTGAGTTCGACCATGCGGTCGCGGAATGCGGTGACCGTGACGAACCAGGACGACACCGCCCGGTAGATCAGCGGATTGCGGCACCGCCAGCAGTGCGGGTAGGGGTGCTCGTAGGTCTCGTGGCGGAGTAACACCGCGCCGTTCGCCGCCGCCGGGCCGGTCGCGTTCTTCAGGTCGCGGATGATGTGCGGGTTGGCGTCGAAGACGTGCTGCCCCTGGTAATCCGGGACTCCTGCGTCGAAGCGGCCTTTGGAATCGACCGGCGTGACCGGCACGATGCCGACCTTGTCGGTGGTCGCCATGTCGTCTTCGCCGTAGGCGGGCGCCATGTGCACGATTCCGGTGCCGTCCTCGGTGGTCACGAACTCCCCCGGCAGGACCTGAAAAGCCTTGGGACTGTCCATGAAATACGGGAACGGCGGCAGGTATCGCGTGCCGAGCAGGTCGGCCCCGCGGTAGGTGCCCAGTACTTCGGGTTCTTCACCCAACTCGCGCGCGTAGGCGGCCAGCCTCGGCTGCGCCAGCACGAAACGATGGTCGCCGGACCGGACCTCGACGTAAGTGACGTCGGGGTTGACGGCGACCGCCAGGTTCGACGGCAGGGTCCACGGTGTCGTCGTCCAGACCAGCAGGTGGGCACCATCCAGCGCGCCGCCCACCACCTTGAATCCGACTGTCAGCGCGGGGTCTTGGCGACTCTGGTAGACGTCGTCGTCCATGCGCAATTCGTGGTTGGACAGCGGGGTTTCGTCGCGCCAGCAGTACGGCAGGACGCGGTAGCCCTCATACGCCAGGCCCTTGTCCCAGAGTTGCTTGAACGCCCAGATCACCGACTCCATGTAAGACAGATCGAGCGTCTTGTAGTCGTTGTCGAAATCGACCCAGCGGGCCTGGCGGGTGACGTACGCCTGCCACTCGTCGGTGTAGCGCAACACCGAAGCGCGGCACGCGTCGTTGAACGCGGCGATCCCCATGTCGTCGATCTGGGATTTGTCGTTGATGCCCAGCTGGCGCTCGACCTCGAGTTCGGCGGGCAACCCATGCGTGTCCCAGCCGAAACGGCGCTCCACCTTGTAGCCGCGCATGGTGCGATACCGCGGGACGATGTCCTTCACGTAGCCGGTGAGCAGGTGCCCATAGTGCGGCAGCCCGTTGGCGAACGGCGGGCCGTCGTAGAAGACGTATTCCGGGGCGCCGTCGCGGCGCGCGATGCTGGCCCGGAACGTGTCGTCGCGCTCCCAGTAGTCGAGCACTTCGAGTTCGAGAGCCGGGAAGTCGGGCGCGCCGCCGGCCAGCTTCGGATAGGCCTTGACGTCAGCGTTATCGGTCACGTGGTGCGTCGTCTCCTGTGCCTCAGTGCCGTTGGGCACTGGTAGCGCCTATTGGGGACGACGACGCGCTGCCTGCGCGAGCGCCGCGGTACCACCCCGCTTGCCACGCTGTCGCGTGGCCGCTCGTTGGAGGCTGTGACGGGCCCACCCGTTCGGTTCTACTGAGCCAGGCCGGCTGTTCTTCCGAAGACTCCCCGGTGATGCCGGATCAACGCCAATGGCTCGATTCTACTCAGGCTAAGGACCCCAAGGGGCTACCTGGCCTCAGGAAACACCTGCGGCCGGGTAGCCCCTTGGAGCCTTGGTTGGTCGCTGTCCATCGGATCACGCCTGAACTTCGAGCACACCAACCCGCAGCAGCACCGCGTACAGGTGGCGCAGCGGGATGCTCAACAGGCGGGTGGCGCCCTCCACCAGCGGGTCGCCAGCGAAAACAGGCTGCGCCGTGGCCCGGCGGGTGGCCTTCTTGGCGGCGGGAGCCGCAATCGTGCCGGTGTCGCGCACCACCGTCAATGTGCGGGCGGGCGCTACGGTTACCACTTCGTCGTAGAGAGCTGCGGTCATGGTCGCCTCCTAGGCGGGGTTCCTAAACGGGGACTAACTGAACTGACGTGCCCCGTCCCGTAGCGGTTCCGATCCCAGAACGCTTGGCCGAGAAGCCACTTAGCGTTGCGACGCCTCAGCTGAGAACGTCGTGCCGGAGACCGGATCGGGACGAGACGGAGTTCGGACTTCGGTCCGGACTGTCGCTGGAACTCATGTGTCCCTCACCTCCTCGCGGTCACGACGCGTGCGGTTATTGCACGCGACTTGTGCGCAGCGTGAGGAGCAGAAACCCGACGATCGTCGGAGATCCGCACCCCTCTCGTCAGAGCTTCGGCACCACACGACGTGTCCGGTGTTCCGGAAGCCACCTGGGCTCAACCCTTAAGCCGGGAGGAGCTGTCCTGACCCGGGGCGTCTTTCGACGTTCGGGGTCAGTGGCCTGTATTCGTGTAGACGCCTCACCTAACGAGGTGCATACCCGACCGATAATGCACGACGGGTCCGACGCGGTCAAACTCCTCGACGCGACATGTCGCAGTCTTTACGGGTTTCCGGGGCGGGCCCACAGGATCCGTCCAGGTCCAGGCCCATGACCTGCGCGTATGACTCGGCAGGCCGGCACCGATTGTTCATCTCGTGTTCGCCGGAGCCGGCCCTAACGGCCGTCAAAACGCTTGTGGGCAAGCGCCCGTCACTTCTCGACCAGGCCCTCGAGCCGCCCGATGGTGTCGATGAACTCCTCGACCATGTCGAGCACCACGGTTCGCGCAGGGCGAACCCGGTCAAGCGAGCCCACCACCTGGCCGACGAAGTAGGTGGCCAGCTCGCGCGCCTTGGCCCCGGGGTGCGCGGCCGCCTGGTTGATGCGCACCTGCGGCTCGGTGATCAGGGCGGTCTGCAACGGCATACCGAGCGGGTCGGGCTTTTCCGGCCGCTCCCATTCGTCGGTCCAGGCCGTACGCAGCATCCGGGCCGGCTTGCCCGTCATCGACCGTGACCGCACGGTGTCCGAGGAGCTGGCGGCCAGGAACTTGTCCTTGACCACAGGCGGCGTTTCGGCCTCTTCGGTGGTCAGCCACACCGATCCGCACCACACGCCTTCGGCGCCGAGGGCCAGGGCCGCCGCGATCTGGCGACCCCGGGCGATGCCGCCCGCGGCGAGAACGGGGACCGGCGACACAGCATCTACGACCTCGGGAACCAGGACCATGGTTGCGACCTCGCCGGTGTGTCCCCCAGCCTCGGTGCCCTGCGCGACGATCAGGTCGACACCCGCGGCCGCGTGCCGTTGCGCGTGGCGTGTGGTGCCGGCCAACGCGGCCACCAGCACCCCGCGGTCGTGGGCGCGTTCGACGAGGTCCGCCGGGGGCGGGCCGAGCGCGCTGGCGATCAACCGGATGTCGTGATCGAAGGCCACGTCCAGCAGCGGCTCGTAGCCCTTGGGCGAGATGTTGAGGCCGCCGGCGGAGGCACGCGCCTCCTGGGCCGGCGCCGTGATCCCGTACCGGGCGAGGATGTCGTCGACGAACGCGCGGTGTTCCTCGGGCAGCAGCGCCTGCGCCTGTTTGGCGTCGATGCCACCTTCGTCCGCACCGACGTACTTGGGCGGCAGCAGCAAGTCCACCCCGAAGGGCTTTCCCCCCGTCTGCTCCTCGATCCAGGTCAGTTCGTTCTGCAGTCGCTGGGGGCTGTGCGCCACCGCGCCGAGGATGCCGAACCCGCCCGCATTGGTCACCGCGGCCACCACATCGCGGCAGTGGCTGAACGCGCAGATGGGGAACTCGACACCGAGCATCTCGGCGACTCTGGTACGCATTGCCCGACGCTAAAGAGCTATCGATTGAAATGTCAATCGATTACGGCTTCCGAAGGCGACCGGCCGTCCGGCGGCCAGCTGGACACGCCCTCTTCGAGCGGAACCTGGAGGCTGTGCAGGAGCGACGCGACCATCCGCCACGCGCCGATCGCGGCGACGAGCTCGATGAGAACCGTTGTGTCACCTTGTAATTCACGCTCACAGGCCGCCCAGCTCGCGGCGCTCACCGCGCCGTCGCGCACCACGTCGTCGGTGGCGGCCAGCACGGCGCGCTCGGTGGGTCCGAAGCCCTCGTGGGCCTGCCAGTCGCGCACGCCGAGCAGGTCGTCGGGGGCGACGCCGAGTCTGGACGCGACCCGCCAGTGCTGTGTCCATTCGTAGTCGCATGCGGTGAGCCAGCCGATTCGCATGATCACCAACTCGCGCAACCGCGGGTCGAGCGCACCGTGCCAGAGCATCGTGGCGAGCAGATCGTTGATGGCCCGCGCCAGCGCTGGGTGATTGAGCAGCACCTGGAAGATGCTGAGCTCGGCCATGTAGTTGGGCACTGCCGCTTCGTCGGCGGCGGCCGTGGCTTCGTCGAGCGGCAGTTTGGGCACGCGGGCTGTTGTCATGGTGAGCACTCCGTGTACTGGCGGGACACCGTCACGATCATCGGCCATGTTAGTCAGGATTTGCCGCGCCAACGCCCGAACACCGGGTATTGTGATTGTTAGTGCGAAACCCGTTGCCGCTCCGGTGTTTACGAGCGATACGGATCTAGAGCAGTCCGAGCAGCTGCAGGTCGGTCACGTACTTGACGATGACCGGCGCCGACACATGCGGGATGTCCGGATCGTCGCTGTCGGGGCCCAGCTTGGCTTCTTGCACCGCAGCACGGAAGCGGTCGGTCGACGCGAGCGAGCCGCGGCCCGGTTCCCCCGGCTCGATCTGCTGGGTGCTCGGCAGCTGCAGCAGCTGGAGTACCGAATGCTGACGCTGCGGCTCCGGCAAGTCACGCAGCGCGGCCTCGAATCGCCGCAGCCACTCGCCGAAGTCGTCGATCCGCTCGATCGGGTAACCGGCCTCGATCAGCCAGTCGACGTATTGATCGATGCCGATGCCGTCGTCGTGCGGGTTCATCACGTGGTAGGTCGCGAACCCGTCGACCGCCCGGGCACCCAGCGCGGTGATCGCCTCGGCGACGAATTCGACCGGCAGCGCGTCGAAGTGCGCGCGCTGCCGGTTGCCCTCGGCGTCGAGGCGATAGAAGGAGCGCGGCGCGACACCGGTGGCAGCGATACTCAACACCATCCGGGTGAACATGTCCGACAGATTGAGCTGGCCCGCGTAGCTGGTGTCGGCCAGGATCATGTCGCAACGGAACACCGCGACCGGCAGGCCGCACAGATCGTTGGCCTCGCGCAGCAGCACCTCGCCCGCCCACTTGCTGTTGCCGTAGCCGTTGGAATAGCCACCGTCGATGATCCGGGTGGGGCTGATGACCCGGATGTCGGCATCCTCGGTGAACGCCGCCGGCTCGACCCCGTCCCCGACGTTTGCGGTCGAAACATACGTGTAGGGCTTGAGTTTGGTGGTCAGCGACAAACGGATGAGCTCGGCGGTGCCCGCGACGTTGGGACCGAACAGCTCGGCGTAGGGCAGAACGCCGTTGACCAGGGCCGCGCAGTCGACGATCAGGTCGACATTGTCGGCCAGCCGCTGCCACGTCTGATCGTCGAGCCCGAGGTTCGTCGCGCCCTTGTCACCGGCGATGACCTCGAGATGGTCGGCGGCCAGCTCCTGGAAATACCGCAGCAACTGCGGGTCACCGCTGTCGAACGTCTGCTCCAGCCGCTGCCGCGCCTCCTCATCGGAGCCCGCCCGCACCAAGCAGATCAGCTTCCCGTCGACCAGCTCCAGCTGCTCGAGCCACCGCAGCGCCAGGTAACGCCCCAGGAAGCCCGTCGCCCCGGTCAACAGGACATTCCGCACCTGGGCATTGGGACCCGGCAGCGCCGGCGCGGCGCTGAGCGTCGCGGCGCCGATGAAGTTGTCCAGCGTCAGATCGCTCGCGTGCACCTCGGTGGCGTCCCGTCTGTGCACGGACGCAAAACTGACGCCGGTGTGCTGCCCGGCCTCGAAATCGTCTGCGTGCCGGTCCAATTGCTGACTCAGATTCCGCACCGATGGCGCATCGAAGACGGCACGCACCGGCAGATGGACGCCCAGGGTCGTGTGGATCGCGGCGACCAGGCGCATCGCCGACAGCGAATCCCCGCCCAGGTCGAAGAACGACTCCTCGACCCCGACCCGCTCCGCCCCCAGGACCTGGGCGTAGATGCCGGCCAGGGTCTCCTCGACCGGCGTGGCCGGCGGGCGGTAGCGGTCACCGTCGGTGTATGCCGGTGGGGGCAACGCCCGGGTGTCGAGCTTGCCGTTGACCGTCAGCGGCAGCGCGTCCAGCACCACCACCGCGGCCGGGACCATGTAGGCGGGTAGCCGATCGGCCAGCGCCGCGCGCAGGGTGACCGGGTCGGCGGTCCCGGTGATGTATCCCACCAGCCGCTTGTCGCCGGGGCGGTCCTCGCGGGCGATCACCGCCGCCTGCTCGACCCCGTCCAAACCGGCCAGGGCGGCCCGCACCTCCCCGAGTTCGACGCGGTGCCCGCGGATTTTGACCTGCTCGTCGGCGCGGCCCAGGTATTGCAGTTGCCCGTCGGGGCCCCAACACACCAAATCCCCGGTGCGATACATGCGAGTTCCGGGCGCCCCGAACGGACATGCCACAAACCGCGACGCGGTCAGACCGGCCCGGCGCACGTACCCGTACGCCAGCCCCGCGCCGGCCACGTACAGCTCGCCGATGACCCCGGTGGGAGTCGGCCGCAGCCACCCATCGAGCACGAACAGCGCGGCCCCCGGCACCGGCGAACCGATCGGCGGTGGGCCTGACTCGGGCGCCAGCGGCGCACTGATCGCCACACACATCGTGGACTCGGTCGGGCCGTAGACGTTGAGCATCGTCCGCCCCGGCGCCCACCGGTCCACCACGTCTTCCGGGCAGGCCTCGCCGGCCACCACCAAGGCGGCCGAGTCCAGACCCTCCAGCGGCAGCATTCCGGCCTCCGACGGTGTTTGGGTGAGCACGCTGACCTGCTCAGCACTCAGCAAGGCGTGCAGGTCTTTCGGGGAGCGGGCCGTCGCATCGGGCACCACCAGCACCCTCCCGCCGTGCAGCAGCGCACCGAAGATCTCCCACACCGACACGTCGAAGACCAGGGAATGGGTCTGCGACCACACGCCGGCCGCCGGCAGGGGCGCATCGAGGGGGGCGAACAGTTGCGTGACGTTGCGGTGGGTGACCGCCACCCCTTTCGGGGCCCCGGTGGTGCCGGACGTGTAGATGATGTAGGCGATGTCGTCGGCCGTCGGCGCCGCCGGCAACGCGGTGGCCGGCTGGGCGTCGAGGGCGGGATCGTTGACGTCGACGACCGCGAGCTCGAACCCGTCCAGCCGCGACCGGAGGTCGGCCGTCGTCAGCGCGGCTATCGGTGCGGCGTCGGTGAGGATGAACTCGATCCGCGCCGCGGGCAGCCCCGGATCGATCGGCAGATACGCCGCCCCGGTCTTGAGCACCGCAAGGATCGCCACGATCGCCTCCGCCGAGCGGTCGACGAGCAGCCCCACGCATTCACCCGGGCCGACCCCGTGGCCAATCAGCAGGTGCGCCAACCGATTCGCGGCGCGGTCGAGCGCCCGGTACGTCATCGAGCGTTCGCCGCAGCTGATGGCCAACGCCTCCGGGGCGTGGGCGACGTGCGCGGCGAAAATTTCCAGGATCGATGGCCAGGTCACCGGTTGGTTGGACACCGCGCGGTTGCCCCACTCGTCGAGCCGGTCGCGCTCGTCGTCGTCGAGCACGTCGATCGACGACAACGGCCGGCCGGAGTCGGCGGTCACGGCAACCAGGACCTGGTGCAGTCGTTTGATCAGCGTTTCGATCGTGCCGGAGTCGAACACGTCGGTGCGGAACTCGACTTGCCCGCCGATCCCGGCGGGTTCACCGGTGTCGTCCCAGTGTTCGGCCAGCGAAAAGGTCAGGTCCATGCGGGCGGTGTGGGTGTCCACCGGCAGCGGCGCGACGTGCAGATCGCCCAGGCTCAGGTCGGTCGGGTCGTTGTTCTGCCAGGCCAGCATCACCTGCACCAGGGGATGATGGCTCAGGCTGCGGGCGGGGTGAAGCCGCTCCACCAGCACCTCGAAGGGGACGTCCTGGTGCTCGTAGGCGGCCAGGCTGCGCCCGCGGACCTGCCCCAGCACCTGCGCGACCGTCGGGTCGCCGCCCAGATCCGTCCGCAGCACCAGGGTGTTGACGAAAAAGCCCACCACGTCGTCGAGCAGTGGGTCGCGGCGGCCGGCGATCGGGAAGCCGACCGCCACCTCGCTGCTTCCGCTCAGCGTCGACAACAGCATCGCCAGGGCGGCCTGGACCACCATGAAACTGGTCGCGTTGTGCGCCCGCGCCACCTCCCGCACCCGCTGCTGCAACTCGACCGGCCACTGCACGCCCACGGTGGCTCCGCGGTGATCGGCCACCAGCGGGTAGGGCCGATCGGTGGGCAACACCAGTCGCTCGGGCATCCCGGCCAGGTTGTGTTCCCAGAACCGCAGCTGCCCGGCGATGGGACTGTCCGGGTCGTCCAGGTCGCCGAACTGGTCGCGTTGCCACAACGTGTAGTCGGCGTACTGCACCGCCAGTGGCGCCCATCCCGGGGCGTCACCCGCCCGCCGGCTGGCGTAGGCCACGCCGAGATCACGTACCAGCGGGGTGAGCGACAAGCCATCGGCGGCGATATGGTGCAGCACCGATACCAGCACGTGCTCGTCCTCGGCGGTGCGGAACAGCCATGCGCGCAACGGGATCTCGGTTCCCAGATCGAACGCGTAGTGCGCCACCGTCTCCACGGCCTCCGCCAGCCGGTCCGGCGACCAGGTGGTGGCGTCGACCACGTCCCACCCGACATCGGCCGCCTCGGGCGCCACCACGACCTGTTGGGGTGTCCCCTCCGCCGCGATGAACACCGTGCGCAGGCTTTCGTGGCGAGCCACCACATCGCTCAGTGCGGCACCGAACGCGTCGGCGTCCAGGCGCCCCTGCAACCGCAACGCCGCCGCCATGTTGTACACCGCCGAGGGCCCCTGCAACTGGTCGAGGAACCACAACCGGGATTGGGCGAAGGACAACGGGATCACCGCAGGGCGCTCGATCGCCACCAACGGCGTCCGTCCCGCCCCGTCCGTACCGAGGCGCAGCGCCAACTGGTGAATCGTGGGTGCCTCGAACAGGGAACGCACCCCCAGGTGGGCGTTCAGGCCGGTGTTGACGGCCGCGATCAACCGCATCGCCGCGAGCGAATCCCCGCCCAGATCGAAGAACGAGTCGTCGACGCCGACGCGGTCGAGGCCTAGGACCTGGGCATAGATGCCGGCCAGGACCTCTTCGGTGGGGGTGACGGGGGCCCGGTAATGGCCGGTGCCGCGATAGTCGGGCGCCGGGAGGGCGCGGGTGTCGAGTTTTCCGTTGACCGTCAACGGGATTGCGTCCACGACGACGACCGCGGCGGGCACCATGTAGGTAGGCAACCGCTCTGCGAGCGCGGCGCGAATGTCTGCCGGATCGACGGCCCCGGTCACGTAGCCCACCAGCCGCTTGTCGCCCGGGTGGTCCTCGCGGGCGATCACCGCCGCCTGTTTCACTCCATCCAAAGCGGTTAGCGCCATGTGGATTTCGCCGAGCTCGACGCGATGGCCGCGAATCTTGACCTGATCGTCGGCACGGCCGAGGTATCGCAGCTGCCCGTCCGCGCCCCAGCGCACCAGATCCCCCGTGCGATACATCCGTTGTCCAGGCGCTCCCGACGGGCATGGCACAAACCGCGACGCGGTCAGGCCCGACCGGCCCACGTACCCACCCGCCAAACCCTCTCCGGCCACGTACAACTCGCCCGCCACCCCGGCCGGCACCGGCCGCAACCAGTTGTCCAGCACGAAGAAGGCGAGATGCGCCAAGGGAATTCCGATGGGGCTGGCATCGCTGTGGACGTCTCCGTCGACGATCTCGCGGAACGAGGCATGCACCGTGGTCTCGGTGGTGCCGTACATGTTGATCAGGCGCGGCCGTCCCGAGTGGTTGGCCAGCCATTTGCCCAACCGCTGGGGTTCGAGCGCTTCGCCACCGAACACCACGGTCTGCAGCTTGAGTTGTTGGGAGAGGTCGGGCGAGAGCGCGTCGGCGGTTTGCAGCGCGTAGAACGCCGACGGCGTCTGGCTCAGCACGCTGACCTGTTCACGAACCAGCAAGGCGTACAGCTCTTCCGGTGACCGGACCACCGCGTCGGACACCACCACCAGGCGGCCGCCTCGCAACAGCGCGCCGAAGATCTCCCACACCGAGAAGTCGAAGGCCAACGAATGGCACTGCGTCCACACCTGCCCGAGCTCCAGCTCGGCGTCCAGCGACTCCAGCAGCTGGATGACGTTGCGGTGAGTGACCGCCACGCCCTTGGGGATTCCGGTGGTGCCGGACGTGTAGATGATGTAGGCAATGTCCTCCGGAGCCGGGGCCGGTAACGCCGTGCCGGGGAAGGTATCCACCGCCGGGTCGTCGATCTCGAGGACCGGCAGGCCGCAGCCGTGGAGCCGCGACCGCAGCCCGCTCGTCGTGAGCACGGCGACCGGTGCGGCATCGGTGAGCATGAAGCCGATCCGCGCCTCGGGCAGCCCCGGATCGATCGGCACATAGGCCGCACCGGTTTTGAGTACCGCCAGGATCGCCGCGACCGCCCCGGCCGACCGGGGAATGAGCAGCGCCACCCGCTCCCCCGGACCGACACCGTGCTCGGTTAAAAAGTGCGCCAACCGGTTCGCGGCGGCGTCGAATTGCCGATAGGTCCACGAGCGGTTTCCGCAGTTGATGGCCACCGCATCCGGGAATCGATTCACCTGGGTGGCGAACAGTTGGGGAATCGATGGTCCCGTCAGCGCGGGCTGGTTCAGCACCGCGGCGTTGCCGATGGCCTCGAGGCGGGCACGCTCTGCCTCGTCGAGCACATCGATCGACGACAGCCGGCGGGCGGGGTCGGTGGTCAAGGTCGCCACCACTTGCTGGAGCCGTGCGACAAGCGTTGCGACAGTGGCGGTGTCGAACACGTCGGTACGGAACTCCACCGCACCGCCGATCCCGGCGGGCCGGCCGTCGTCGGTCCAGCGTTCGGCCAGCGAGAACAACAGATCCGTGCGGGCGGTGCGGGTGTCCACCGGCAGCGCGGTGACTTGCAGATCGCCCAAACTCAGGTCGGCGGGGTCGTTGTTCTGCCAGGCCAGCATCACCTGCACCAGCGGATGATGTCCCAGGCTGCGGGTGGGGTTGAGCCGTTCCACGAGCACCTCGAAGGGCACGTCCTGGTGCTCGTAGGCGTCCAGGCTGCGCCGTCGCACCTGGGCCAGAACCTCGGCGACGGTGGGGTTCCCGGCCAGATCGACCCGCAGCACCAAGGTGTTGACGAAGAAGCCCACCACGTCGTCGAGTGCGGGATCGCGGCGCCCGGCAATCGGAAAGCCCACGGCCACATCGGAACTCGTGCCGAGTTTGGCGAGCAGCACCGCCAAGGCGGCCTGAAACACCATGAAACTGGTCGCGTTGTGCGCCCGCGCCACCTCGCGCACCCGGTCCTGCAGCGCGGCCGGCCACTCGACTTCCACCCTGGCCCCGCGGTAATCGGCCGCCACCGGGTAGGGCCGATCGGTGGGCAACTCGAGACGCTCGGGCATCCCGGCCAAGGCCTCCTGCCAGTAGCGCAGTTGGCCGGCGATCGGGCTATCCGGGTCGTCGAGATCGCCGAGCTGGGCCCGTTGCCACAGCGTGTAGTCGGCGTACTGCACCGCCAATGGCGCCCATCCCGGCGCCCGGCCCGCGCACCGGCTGGCGTAGGCCACTCCGAGGTCGCGCACCAGCGGGGTGAGCGACCAGCCGTCGGCGGCGATGTGGTGCACGACGGCCACCAGCATGTGCTCGTCCTCGGCGACCCTGAAAAGCCGTGCTCGCAACGGCATCTCGGTGGTCAAGTCGAACGGGTGCCCCGCAGCCGCCGCGACGGCCTCGTCCAATCGCGCCGGAGACCACCCGGTGGCGTCGACGACGTCCCACTCGGTGTCGGCGCGCTCCGGCGGCACCACCACCTGCTGCGGTGTTCCCTCGGCCGCGACGAACACGGTGCGCAGGCTTTCGTGGCGGGCCAGCGCATCGGCCAGCGCGGCGCCCAACGCGTCGGTGTCCAGGTTTCCGAGCAGCCGCAGCGCCGCGGCCATGTTGTAGACCGGCGACGGTCCGTGCAGCTGGTCGATGAACCACAGCCGGGACTGCGCGAACGACAACGGCAGCACCGCCGGCCGGGGGCCGGGGACCACCCGCGCCGGGCCACCGTCGCCCGCACCGAGGAGCGGCGCCAGGCGGCGAATGGTGGGCGCCTCGAACACCGCACGCACCGACAGGTGCGCGTCCAGGCCCGCGTTGACGGCGGCGACCAGGCGCATGGCGGCCAGCGAATCGCCACCCAGGTCGAAGAACGACTCCTCGACCCCCACTCGCGGCAACCCCAGTATCCGGGCGTAGATCTCGGCCAGGATTCCCTCGATCGGGGTCGCGGGGGCGCGGTAAGAATCGGTGTCGTGGTATTCCGGCGCCGGCAGGGCCCGGGTGTCGAGTTTGCCGTTGACCGTCAACGGGATTGCGTCCAATGCGACGACGGCGGCGGGCACCATGTACGCCGGCAATCGCTCGGCGAGTGCGGCGCGGATCGCGGCCGGGTCGGCGGTCCCGGTCACGTAGCCCACCAGCCGGCCTTCGCGGGCGATCACCGCCGCCTGCTCAACTCCGTCCAAAGTGGTTAGCGCCGTGTGGATTTCGCCGAGCTCGATGCGATACCCGCGGATCTTCACCTGATCGTCGGCGCGCCGCACGTACCGCAGCTGACCGTCGGCGCCCCAGCGCACCAGGTCCCCGGTGCGATACATGCGCGCCCCGGCGCCGCCGAACGGGCACGCCACGAACCGCGACGCCGTCAACCCGGATCGGCGCAGGTACCCGCACGCCACTCCACGTCCGGCGACATACAACTCGCCGACCACCCCGGCCGGCACCGGCCTCAACCACTTGTCCAACACCAACAATGCGGCGCCGGATACCGGCGACCCGATAGGTGCACCGGCTCCCGCGGCCAGCGGCGCGCTGATCGCCGCGTCCACCGTGGTCTCGGTGGGGCCGTACGCGTTGACCATCACCCGGTCCGGCGCCCATCGATCCACCAGCTCGTCCGGGCAGGGCTCACCGCCGATCACCAGGGCCACCGCATCCAGGCCCTCCGGTGACAACGCACCGGCCTCGGACGGGGTTTGGCTCAGCACGCTGACTTGTTCGCGAATCAGCAACGCGCGCAGGTCTTCCGGTGCGTGAACGACCGACTCGGGCACCACCACCAGCCGGCCCCCGTCCAGCAGCGCGCCGAAGATCTCCTGGACCGAGACGTCGAAGGCCAGCGAGTGGCACTGCGACCAGACCCCCGCGGCCGGCAGGGGCGCGTGCAGCGACGCCATCAGCTGGGTCACGTTGTGGTGGGTGACGGCGACGCCCTTGGGGACGCCCGTGGTGCCCGACGTGTAGATCAGGTACGCGATGTCCTCGGGGGCGGGCGCGTGCAACGCCGTGGCGGGCCTCGTGTTCACCGACGAATCGTTGACATCGATGACCGGCAGGTCGAATCCGTCCAGCCGCGACCGTAGGTCCGCGGTGGTGACGGCGAGGATCGGCGCGGCGTCGGCGATCATGAACCCGATCCGCGCCGCGGGCAGGCCAGGGTCGATCGGCAGGTAGGCCGCTCCCGTCTTGAGCGCCGCCAGGATCGCGACGATCGCGTCGGCGGACCGCGAAAACAGCAGCGCCACAAAGGCACCGGGGCCGGCGCCGCGGCCCGCCAGCAGGTGCGCCAAGCGATTCGCGGCCTCGTCCAGCTCGCGATACGTCATGGAGCGGCCTTCGAAGCTCAGCGCCACCGCCTCAGGCATGCGGGCCACATGCGTGGCCAACATCTCCGGAATCGACACCCCGGTCACTGGCTCGGTCAACACCGCTCGGTTCCCCCACCGGGCCAGGTGGGCGTGCGCCGACTCGTCGAGCGCGTCGATCGTCGACAACGGGCGGGTGGGGTCGGCGGTCATCGCCAAAAGCACCCGGCGGAACCGCTCGATCAGCGCGTCGATGCCGGCCGCGTCGAAGACGTCGGTGTCGAATTCGACGCGCAGGCCCAGTTCGTCGCCCGGCACGGCTTGCACCGAGAGCGGATAGTGGTTGAACTCGCGGCTGCTGAAGTCGGTGACGGTGACCTCGTGAGCGCCCGCCAATGCGGCGGCGTCGATCGGATAGTTCTCGTACACGAACAAGGTGTCGAACAACTGGTCGTGGCCGGTGGCGCGGTGGATTTCGGACAGCGCCAGGTGCTGGTGTTCGAGTGTCTGGTTGTGGGCGCGGCGCAGCTGGTCGAGCAGGCCGGCGACGGTGGTTGCCGCGGTGATGGTGGCCCGCACCGGAACCGTGTTGATCAGCAAGCCCACCATCGATTCGGCGCCGCGCAACTCGGCCGGCCGGCCGGAGACCACGGCGCCGAAGACCACGTCGTCCTGGCCGGTCAGCCAGGCCAGCAGCTGCGCCCAGGCGGCCTGCAGGACGGTGCTGACGGTGGTGTGCGACGAGCGGGCCAGCCCGCTCAGTGCCCGCGTGGTTTCCGCCGGCACTCCGAACGTGGCCACGCCCCGCCGCCCCGCCTGGCCCGGTGGCCGCACCAACGTCGGGGTGTCGAACCCGTCGAGCGCCTGGCGCCACGCCGCCTGCGCGGCCGCCACGTCCCGGTTCGCCAGCCAGGTGAGGTAGCCGCGGTACGGCGCCGCCGCCGGCAACCGCTCTCGGTAATAGCCGGCGAAGATCTCCTGGAGCACGATCGGCAGCGACCACCCGTCCATCACGATGTGGTGGACGGTCAGCACGAAGCGGTGCCGGTCTTTCGCGGTGCGGATCAGCGCGGCCCGGAACGCCGGGCGGGCGGCCAGGTCGCAGACCGCGGCGCGTTCGGCGGCGGACAGCTGCTCGATGTGCTCGTCCGGGTCGAGGTCGTCGGCGCCGAGTTGGACGTAACGCCACGCCATCGCCGGGTCGGCCGGGATGATCTGCACCGGCTCGTCGAAGTCTTCGCAGAACCGGGCCACCAGGTTGGGGTGCCGGTTGAGGACGGTGTGGACCGCCTCGCGCAGGCGCTGCGGGTCGAGCGGGCCGCACACGGTGATGTCCAGCTGAACCGCATACACGTCGTCGCCCGGGTCCTGTCCAGTGCTGGCGTGGAAGAGCAGCCCCTGCTGCAGCGGCGTCAACGGCAACACGTCGGCGGTCGGGTGTTGCCGGCACAGCTCATCGATCTGCTGCTGACTCAGCCGAGCGGGCGCGATGTCCGACGGGGTCAATCCGCCCCCACCGTTTCGCACGTGCGCGCAGATGCCGGCCAGGGCGTCGCACCACAATTGGCTGAGCCGGCGGACCTGGCCGTGCTCGAGCGCCGAGGGCGCCCACGTCCAGTTGGCGTGCAGGCGCGGGCCGTTCGTCGTTTCCATGGTCCCGGCGTTCAGTTCCAGCGTGTGTCCCAACGGCATTGGCAGCGCCGCGGTCGCAGCGGTCAGCGACAGGCTGTCCTGATCGAGCCGCCACAATTCGTCTGAGAGCTCGGCGGCCCCGCCGAGCCGTCCCAGGTAGTTGAAGCCGATCACCGGATCCGAATCATCCAGGCCCACTTCGGGATTCAGGTAGCGCAGCAGCCCGTAGGTCAGCCCGTCCGGCAGGGCGCGCAGCTGCTCTTTGGCGTCCTTCAGGAGTGCACCCAGCTCGGCCTCACCGGCTTTGACCGTCGCCCAGAGCGGCTTACCGAGGGTGAACGCGACCGGGTATTTGGCGGTGAACCAGCCCACGGTGCGCGACAGGTCCACAAGGGGGCCCACGTCTTCGTGGCGGCCGTGGCCCTCGATGTCGATAGAAAGCGGCGCGCCGGTGCCCAGGAATTCGTTGATCGCCAACCCGAAGGCGATCACCAAAATGTCCTGGACACCGGCGTGGAGCGCCGCCGGCACTGCCCCCAGCAACATGCGAGTGGTCTCGGCATCGAGTGACACCGCCAGATGCTTCGCGGTCTCGTAGGTGTCGACGTCGGGGCGCACCGACGGAAACAGCGCCCGGGTCGCCGCCACTTGGCGCCAGGCGTCCGCCGTCTCGACGACCTCGGGGCGCCGGGCGTGCTCCTGCAGCAGTGCTGACCACCGGGCGAACGACGTCCCGCCCAGGGGCAGCGTCACCCGCTGCCCGCTGCGCTGCTGGACCCACGCGATGTTCAAGTCCTCCAACAGGATTCGCCACGACACCCCGTCGACGGCCAGGTGATGAACGATCAACGCCAACCGGCTGGTGGACTCGGCCCACACCGCGCGCAGCATCACCCCCGCGGCCGGGTTCAACCGCGACCGCGCCGCCACCAACGCCTCTTCGGACAACACGTCGACGGTGTCGATGCACCCGCGAGCATCGACCGCGCCGGGCTCGGGCACCTGCAGCGACCAGCCGGCCGCCCCGTCGTCGTCGACGCGCAGCCGCAGCATGGCGTGCCGATCGATCAAGGCCTGCAGCAGCGCCACCACGTCGTCGTGGGTGACCCCCCAGGGGGCCTGGACCACCATGGTTTGGTTGAAATCGTCGACCGCCCCGTCGACCTGGTGCAGCCAGCGCATGATCGGCGTGGCCACGGCTTCGCCGATACCCTCGTCGATTACACGGTCGTCGATGGCGACCCCGGCTACCCGGGCCAGTCGGGCCACGGTCTGCTCGACGAAAATGTCGCGCGGGCGGAACAGGACGCCGGCCGCCCGAGCCCGGGCCACCACCTGCATCGACAAGATGCTGTCGCCGCCCAGATCGAAGAATGAATCGTCGACCCCGACCCGCTCCACGCCCAACACCTGGGCGTAGATCCCGGCCAGGATCTCTTCGACGGCGTCGCCTGGATCGCGGTAGTGCTCGGCGCTTTCGTAGTCGGGCGCCGGCAGGGCGCGGGCGTCGAGTTTGCCGTTGACGGTGAGCGGCAGTTCGCCCAGTGCGACGACCGCGGCGGGGACCATGTAAATGGGGAGCCGGTCGGCCAGCTGGGCGCGGATGGCGGCGGGGTCGGCGGTCCCGGTGATGTAGGCGACCAAACGCTTGTCGCCGGGGCGGTCTTCACGGGCGACCACGACCGCCCGCTCGATGCCGCCCAAACCGGTTAGTGCGGTGCGGATTTCGCCGAGCTCGATGCGATACCCGCGGATCTTGACCTGCTCGTCAATCCGGCCGAGGTACTGCAGCTGGCCGTCGATGCCCCAGCGCACCAGGTCCCCGGTGCGGTACATGCGCGCCCCGGACCCACCGAACGGGCACGCCACAAACCGCGACGCCGTCAACCCCGGTCGGCCCGGATACCCACACGCGACGCCGCGCCCGGCCGCATACAACTCGCCCACCACGCCGACCGGTACCGGCCGCATCCACCTGTCCAACACGAACAACGCCGCGCCGGGCACGGGCGACCCGATCGGCGGCGTGCCGGTTCCCGCGGTCAGCGGCGCGGTCATCGCCGCATACATCGTGGTCTCGGTCGGGCCGTATTGGTTGACCATCACCCGCCCGGGTGCCCACCGGTTGACCACCTCCGGCGGACATGGCTCCCCGCCCATCACCAGCGTCGCCGCCGATTCCAGACCCTGCGGAGACAACGCCGCCACCGCCGAGGGAGTGTGGCTCAGCACGCTGACCTGTTCGCGAACGAGCATGGCGTGCAGGTCTTCTGGTGAGCGGACGACCGAGTCGGGCACGATCACCAGCCGGCCACCGCGCAGCAGTGATCCGAAGATCTCCCACACCGAGAAGTCGAAGGCCAACGAGTGGCATTGCGACCACACCTGCCCGAGCTCAAGCTCGCCGTCCACCGACTCCAGCAGTTGGGTGACGTTGTGGTGGGTGACGGCCACGCCCTTGGGAACCCCGGTCGTGCCCGAGGTGTAGATGATGTAGGCGATGTCGTCGGGGTCCGGCGGCGGTGGTGCGCTGCGGGGTTGAGCTGCTATTTCAGGATCGTCGAAACCGATGACGGCCAGGTCCGATCCGTCGAGCTGCGAACGCAACTCGGGGGTGACGATCGCGGCGAGCGGTATGGCATCGGTGAGCATGAACTCGATGCGTGCCGCCGGCAGACCCGGATCGATGGGCAGGTAGGCCGCCCCGGTCTTGAGCACCGCCAGGATCGCCACGATTGCCTCGGCCGAACGCTCGGCCAGCAGCGCCACACACTCCCCCGGACCGGCGCCATACTCAACAAGCAAATGCGCCAACCGATTCGAAGAGTCGTCGATTTCGCGGTAGGTCCACGAACAATCTGTGCAGGTGATGGCTACGGCGTCGGGGGCGCGGTCCACCTGGGTGGCGAACAACTCCGGGATCGAGACCCCCACCGACGCGGGCCGGTGCAGCACGGCGCGGTTGCCCATGAGCTCGAAGCGGGCATGCTCTGACTCATCGAGCACATCGATCGACGAGAGCCGCCGCGTCGGGTCGGTCGTCATGGCGACCAACACGTGATGCAACTGCTCGATCAGCCTTTCGATGCGGACGGTGTTGTACACGTCGGTGCGGAATTCCACCGCCCCGCCGATGCCGGCGGCCTGGCCGTCCTCGGTCCAGCGTTCGGCCAACGAGAACACCAAATCCATGCGGGCGCTGCGGGTGTCCGTCCGAAGCGGGGTGACTTGAAGGTCACCTAAAGTCAGATCGGCGAAGTCTTCGTTTTGCCAGGCCAGGACTACTTGGATGAGGGGGTGGTGACTGAGACTGCGGGTGGGGTGCAGCCGGTCGACGAGGACCTCGAAAGGCACGTCTTGGTGTTCATAGGCGGCCAGGCTGCGCTGTTGCACCTGGCCCAAAAGCTGAGCGACGGTGGGATTTCCGGCCAGATCGGTACGCAACACCAACGTGTTGACGAAGAACCCGACCAACTCATCCAGCGCGGGATCCCGACGACCGGCGATCGGAAAACCCACCGCCACATCCGAAGTCGCGCCGAGCTTGGCCAACAACACCGCCAACGCCGCCTGCACCACCATGAAACTGGTCGCATTATGCTCACCAGCCACCTCACGCACCCGCAACTGCAACTCCGCAGGCCACTCGACGGCCACCCGCGCGCCCCGATAATCGGCCACCACCGGATATGGCCGATCGGTGGGCAACTCCAGCCGCTCAGCCATCCCCGCCAACGCGTCCTGCCAATACGCCAGCTGCGCGGCGATCGCACTATGAGGGTCGTCGAGATCCCCGAACTGCGCCCGCTGCCACAACGTGTAATCGACGTACTGCACCGCAAGCGGCGCCCACCCCGGCGCCCTACCCGCACACCGACTGGCATAGGCCACACCCAAATCACGCACCAACGGCGTGATCGACCACCCATCAGCAGCAATATGATGAGCCACCGCCACCAACACGTGCTCACCCTCACCCACCCGAAAAAGCGTCGCCCGCAACGGAATCTCCGTCGTCAGATCGAACGCGTAACGCGCCGCCGCCTCGATGGCCTCCTCTAACCGGCTCGCCGGCCAGCCCTCCGTCTCCACCACCTTCCACCTGACGGCGGATTGTGTGGGCGGCAGCACGATCTGGTGTGGGGTCCCCTCGGGTGCGACGAAGACGGTGCGCAAACTCTCGTGCCGGTCCACCACGTCGCCCAAGGCGGCGCGCAATGCGTCGGTATCCAGCCGCCCGTCCAGCCGCAGCGCCGCCGCCATGTTGTAGACCGGTGACGGCCCGTGCAGCTGGTCGATGAACCACAACCGGCTCTGGGCGAATGACAGCGGCACCGTCGCCGGCCGCTCGCCGGCCACCAATGGCGTCGGGCGCCCACCACAGGTGCCGATGCGGGGGGCCAACTGCGCCACCGTGGGCGCCTCGAACAGCGCGCGCACCGAAAGACCGGTATCCAGACCGCTATTGATCGCCGCGATCACCCGCATCGCCGAGAGTGAGTCGCCGCCGAGGTCGAAGAAGGAGTCGTCGATGCCGACGCGCTTGATGCCCAGGACTTGGGCGTAGATGCCGGCCAGGATTTCTTCGACCGCACTGGTCGGGGCGCGGTAGTGATCGGTGTCCTGGTAGTCGGGTGCCGGCAGGGCGCGGGTGTCGAGTTTGCCGTTGAGGGTCATGGGCAGGGTGGTCAGGGGGATGATCGCGGCCGGGATCATGTAGCCCGGGAGTCGCTGGGCCAGTGCGGCGCGCAGCTGGGCCGGGTCGGCGGTGCCGGTGAGGTAGCCGACCAGGCGCTTGTCGCCGGGGCGGTCCTCGCGCACGATGACGACCGCCTCCTCCACCCCGTCGAGCGCGGCCAGCGCCGAGCGGATTTCGCCGACCTCGATGCGATAGCCGCGGATCTTGACCTGCTCATCAGCGCGCCCGACATAACGCAGCTGCCCATCAGCGCCCCAACACACCCGATCCCCGGTCCGATACATGCGCGCGCCGGGCTCACCGAACGGACACGCCACAAACCGCGACGCGCTCAACCCGGCCCGGCGCACATACCCCAGGCCCACCCCGCGACCGGCCACATACAACTCCCCGACCACCCCGACCGGCACCGGGCGCAACCAGCCGTCCAGCACAAAAAACGCCGCCCCGGGCACCGGCGACCCGATCGGCGGCGGACCGCTCTTGGCCGCCAACGGTGTGCTGGCCGAGGCGAAGATCGTGCTCTCGGTCGGACCGTAAACGTTGATCATCACCCGCCCCGGCGCCCAGCGATCCACCAGCTCCGCCGGCACCGGCTCGGCCCCGATCACCAGCGCCACCGCATCCAGGCCCTGCGGTGAGAGCATCCGCACCGCCGCCGGTGTCTGGCTCAACACGCTGACCCGCTCGCCGACCAGCAACGCGTGAAAATCCTTCGGGGAGCGCGCCACCGCATCCGGTACCACCACCAGCCGCCCACCATGCAGCAGCGCACCCCAGATCTCCCACACCGAGAAATCAAAGGCATACGAATGGAACTGGGTCCACACCTGCCCCGCCGCCAACGCCACCCCAACCTGCGCGGCGTCGAACAACCGGGTCACATTGGCGTGACTGACCGCCACTGCCTTAGGCACACCGGTGGTGCCCGAGGTGTAAATAATGTGGGCCACATCCTCAGGATCAGGCCCCACCGCCGGCGCCGTCCCAGGCTGAGCGGACAGGCCCGGGTCGCACACATCGATGACCGGCACCCCGTAACCGGCCAACCGCTGTGCCAGCGCCGCGGTGCTGACCACCGCGATCGGCGCGGTGTCGGCGAGCATGAACTCCACCCGCGCCCCCGGCAACCCCGGATCGATCGGCAAATACCCCGCACCGGTCTTGAGCACCGCCAAGATCGCCACGATCGCCTCAGCCGACCGCGAAAACACCACCGCCACCGACTCACCCGGACCCACACCCCGGCCAATCAACAGATGCGCCAACCGATTCGCCGCCACATCCAACTCCCGATAACTCACCGACCGGCCCTCACACGTGACCGCCACCGCCTCCGGAGTACGAACCACCTGCGCAGCGAACAACCCCGGAATCGACATCGGCGTCCACGGCCGGGTCAGCGCTTCGTGGTTGCCGAGGGCATGCAGGTGGGCATGCTCGGCCCCGTCGAGCAAGTCGATCGACGACAGGGGCCGGGTCGCATCGGTCGTCAACGAGACCAACACCCGCTCCAAACGGTCGATCAGTGTCGCGACGGTGTCGGTGTCGAACACGTCGGTGCGGAACTCCACTGCCCCGCCGATACCGGCGGGTTGCCCGGCGTCGGTCCAGCGTTCGGCCAACGAAAACACCAGATCCATGCGGGCCGTACGTATGTCCAGCGGCAGCGGAGTGACGTGCAGGTCGCCCAGGCTCACTTCGGCAGGGCGGTTGTTCTGCCAGGTCAGCATGACCTGCACCAGCGGATGATGGGTCAGGCCGCGCGTGGGGTTGAGCCGCTCCACGAGCACCTCGAAAGGTACGTCCTGATGCTGGTAGGCGGCGAGGCTGCGCTGGCGCACCTGGGCCAACACCTCTGCGAGGGTGGGATTTCCGGCGAGATCGACGCGGAGCACCAACGTGTTGACGAAGAAGCCCACCAGCTCATCCAGCACCGGATCTTGCCGCCCGGCGATCGGAAAGCCCACCGCCACATCGGAAGTCGCGCTGACTTTGGCCAGCAGCACCGCCAGGGCGGCCTGGATCACCATGAAGTCCGTCGCGTTATGGGCGCGAGCCGCCTCGCGCACCCGTTGCTGCAATTCCGCCGGCCAGTCCACGGCCACGCTGGACCCGCGATAGTCGGCGACCAGTGGGTAGGGCCGGTCGGTGGGTAGCGCGAGATGCTCGGGCATGTCGGCCAAAGCCTGTTGCCAATACCGCAGCTGCCCGGCGATGGGGCTGTCAGGATCGTCCAGGTCACCCAACCTGGCCTGTTGCCACAGGGTGTAATCGACGTACTGCACCTCCAGTGGCGCCCACGCCGGTGCCTGGCCCGCACACCGGCTGGCGTAGGCCGTCCCGAGATCGCGCACCAGCGGCGTCAGTGACGACCCGTCGGCGGCGATATGGTGGGCGACCGCCACCAACACATGCCGGTTCATGGCCATGCTGAAAAGCTGTGCGCGCAGGGGTATTTCGGTGGCCAGATCGAACGTGTGACGCGCCGCGGTCTCGATGGCCTCCTCGAGGCGACTCGGCGACCAATCGCCGGCATCCACCACCCGCCAACCGAAGTCGGCCCGCTCGGCGGGGATGACCACCTGCTGGGGTGTTCCCTTCGGTGCGACGAACACCGTGCGCAAGCTTTCGTGTCGGGCGACCACATCGCCCAGCGCCGCCCCGAGCGCCTCGACATCCAGGCGCCCGTCCAGCTGCATCGCCGCGGCCATGTTGTAAACCGGTGACGGTCCCTGCAATTGATCGGTGAACCACAACCGGTTCTGAGCAAACGAGAGCGGCACCACCGTGGGCCGCGCACCGGCCACCACGCGGGCCGTCCGGTCCTGGCCCGCACCGAGACGCGGCGCCAATTGGCGAATCGTGGGTGCCTCGAACAAGGTTCGCACTTCGAGGTGGGCGTCCAGGCCGGTACTGACCGCCGCCACCAAACGCATGGCCGACAACGAATCCCCGCCGAGGTCGAAGAAGGATTCGTCCACCCCGACGCGCTCCAGCTCCAGCACCCGGGCATAGATGCCGGACAGGATTTCCTCAACCGGAGTCGCCGGGTGGTGATAGTCGCGGCTTCCCTGGTAGTCGGGCGCGGGCAGGGCGCGGGTGTCGAGTTTCCCGTTGACGGTGAGCGGCAGTTCGTCCAACGCGACGACCGCGGCCGGGACCATGTAGTTGGGCAGCCGGTCGGCCAGCTGGGTGCGGATGTGGTCGGGGTCAGCGGTCCCCGTGATGTAGGCGATGAGGCGCTTGTCGCCCGGGTGGTCCTCACGGGCGACAAGCGCAGCCTGGTCGACGCCGCCCAAACCGGTTAGTGCGGTGCGGATTTCGCCGAGTTCGATGCGGTAGCCGCGGATCTTGACCTGCTCGTCGGCCCGCCCCATGTACTGCAGCTGGCCGTCGGCGCCCCAGCGCACCAGGTCCCCGGTGCGATACATCCGCGCCCCGGACCCACCGAACGGGCACGCCACAAACCGCGTCGCCGACAACCCCGCACGACCCACATACCCGCACGCAAGACCCCGGCCGGCCACATACAACTCACCGACCACACCCTGCGGCACCGGCCGCAACCACCCATCCAAAACGAAGAAACCCAGATGGGCCAACGGCACACCGATCGGACTGGCGTTGCT
>NZ_LQPH01000151.1 GCF_002102255.1 Mycobacterium nebraskense | reverse complement strand
CGGGCCGCACGGCGGCGGTGACGAAGGCCCGCGCGGCGGCGGCGGCGGGTTCCCCGGAATTCCGGGCTTCGGCGGTGGCCACGATGGCTTCGGCGGTGGTCACGGCGGCTTCGGCCGCCACTAGCGGGTTCAGGGCCAGCTGTCATCTGCCGTTTGCCTCCCGCTTGACGGGGCGATGCAGTTAGCTCATCGCGGCGACGTATACCGGTTACATGCGATGCACCGTCTTCGGCACCGGCTACCTGGGTGCCACCCACGCCGTCGGAATGGCGGAACTGGGACACGAGGTCGTCGGGGTCGATATCGACCCGGGGAAAGTCGCCAAGCTTGCCGGCGGTGACATTCCCTTTTACGAGCCCGGCCTGCGCAAGCTGCTGACCAAGAACCTGGCGGCGGGGCGACTGCGGTTCACCACCGACTACGACATGGCGGCCGAGTTCGCCGACGTGCATTTCCTCGGGGTGGGCACGCCGCAGAAGAAGGGCGAGTACGGCGCCGACCTGCGCCACGTGTACGCCGTCATCGACGCGCTGGTGCCGCGGCTGACGAGATCGTCGGTGCTGGTGGGCAAATCGACCGTTCCGGTGGGAACCGCGGCCGAACTGAACCAACGGGCGGCCGCCCTGGCACCACGCGGTGTCGACGTCGAGATCGCCTGGAACCCCGAGTTCCTGCGCGAGGGCTACGCGGTGCACGACACCCTGCATCCGGACCGCATCGTCCTTGGCGTGCAACAGGATTCGACCCGCGCCGAGGCGGCGGTCCGTGAGCTCTACGGCCCCCTGCTCGCCGAGGAAGTGCCGTTCCTGGTGATGGACCTGCAGACCGCGGAGCTGGTCAAAGTTTCCGCCAACGCCTTTCTGGCGACCAAGATTTCGTTCATCAACGCCATTTCCGAGGTCTGCGAGGCCGCGGGCGCCGACGTCAGCGTGCTGGCCGACGCGCTGGGCTACGACCCCCGGATCGGGCGCCAATTCCTCAACGCCGGTCTGGGTTTCGGCGGCGGCTGCCTGCCCAAGGACATCCGCGCCTTCATGGCCCGCGCCGGCGAGCTGGGAGCCGACCAGGCGCTCACATTCCTGCGCGAGGTCGACAGCATCAACATGCGCCGGCGCACCCGGATGGTGGAGCTCGCCAGCGCCGCCTGCGGCGGCTCGCTGCTGGGCGCCAACATCGCCGTGCTCGGCGCGGCGTTCAAGCCCGAATCCGACGACGTGCGCGACTCGCCCGCCCTCAACGTCGCGGGGCAGTTGCAGCTCAACGGCGCCGCGGTCAACGTGTACGACCCGAAGGCGCTGGACAACGCGCAGCGGCTGTTCCCGACGTTGAACTACGCGGTCTCTGTCGAGGAGGCCTGCGAGCGTGCGGACGCGGTGCTCGTCCTCACCGAGTGGCGCCAGTTCATCGACCTCGACCCCGGGGACTTGGCCGACCGCGTGCGGGCCCGGGTCATCGTCGACGGCCGCAACTGCCTCGACGCCGCCCGCTGGACGCAGGCCGGCTGGCGGGTGTTCCGGCTGGGCGCGCCGCGACCCTGAACCCCAATGCCGCGAGCGTCACGCCAGCGTGACACTGACCGGCGAGCGCCACACCAGCGTGACGTTCGGCGATAAGGGGAGGCGTAGCCTGACCCGGGTGGACTATGCCGGCGCATTCCTCGAAGAGAACCGCGCATTTTCGGAGCTTTTCCGCGATGTCGACCAGTCCAAGCCGGTGCCGACCTGCCCGGGGTGGAGCCTGAGCCAGCTCCTGCGCCACGTCGGCCGCGGCGACCGCTGGGCGGCCCAGATCGTGCGCGACCGACTCGAGGAGTTCCTCGACCCCCGGTCCGTCGAGGGCGGTAAGCCGCCGCCCGATCCGGCCGACGCGATCTCCTGGTTGCACGGCGGCGCGCAGCGGCTGGTCGACGCCGTCGAGCTGACGGGTGTGGAAACACCGGTGTGGACCTTTCTCGGTCCCCGCCCGGCGAACTGGTGGGTGCGCCGCCGCCTGCATGAGGTGGCCGTGCATCGGGCCGACGCGGCCATCGCGCTGGGAGCCGAATTCACGCTGGACGCCGACGTGGCCGCCGACGGGATCACCGAATGGCTCGAGCGGGTCGCGATCCAGTCCGGCAGCGAGGGGGCGCCCCTCCCGCTCGAGGAAGGCAACACCCTGCACCTGCACGCCACCGACCCCGGGCTAGGCGAAGCCGGTGAGTGGACGATCGGCGTCGAGGCGGGCCGGATCACCTGGTCACACGAGCACGGCAAGGGCACCGCGGCGCTGCGGGGCGGGGCAACCGAGCTGCTGCTGGCCATCCTGCGCCGGGTGCCGCTGGCCGACACGGGCATCCAGCTGTTCGGCGACGAGGCGGTGTGGCAGGGCTGGCTGGACCGTACCCCGCTCTAGCCACGGCGGCGGGGCGCACACGGTAACTTGCACAGCATGACCACTTCGGAGATCGCCACCGTCCTGGCATGGCACGACGCCCTCAACGCTGCCGACCTGGACACCCTGATCGCGTTGTCCAGCGACGACATCGAGATCGGCGACGCGCACGGGGCCGCGCAGGGCCACGAGGCGCTGCGCCGGTGGGCCGCTTCCCGCCACGGGACGGCCGAACTCGGCCGGATGTACGTGCACGACGGGGTCGTGGTCGTCGAACAGAAGGTGAGCGCCCCGGACAATCCCGGGGCCGTGACAACCGCCGCGTCGGCTTTCCGGGTGGTCCGCGACCACGTCACGTCCGTGTTCGGGCACGAGGACCTGGCGTCGGCGCTGGCGGCCACCGAACTCACCGAATCCGACCTCGTCAACTAAGCGTGGAATAGGGGAGCCATTCATGCGCGGGATCATCTTGGCCGGCGGCTCGGGCACGCGACTGCATCCGATCACTGTGGGCATCAGCAAGCAGTTACTGCCGGTGTACGACAAACCGATGGTCTACTACCCGCTGTCCACCCTGATGATGGCCGGGATCCGAGACATTCTGGTGATCACCACCCCACACGACTTAGCGGGCTTTCAGCGGCTCCTGGGCGACGGCTCGCAATTCGGGATCGACATCAGCTACGTGACACAGGAACAGCCCGAAGGTCTGGCCCAGGCCTTCGTCCTGGGCGCCCGCCACATCGGGAACGACTCGGTGGCTTTGGTGTTGGGGGACAACATCTTCTACGGGCCGGGGCTGGGTACCAGCCTGAGCCGCTTCCAAACCATCAGCGGCGGAGCGGTTTTCGCCTACTGGGTGGCCAACCCGTCGGCGTACGGCGTCGTCGAGTTCAGTGACGACGGCATGGCGCTGTCTTTGGAGGAGAAACCTCAGACACCGAAGTCCAACTACGCGGTGCCGGGTCTGTACTTCTACGACAACGACGTGATCGAGATCGCCAAGGGCCTGAAGAAATCGGCGCGCGGTGAGTACGAGATCACCGAGGTCAACCAGATCTATCTCAGTAGGGGCAAGCTTTCGGTCGAGGTGATGGCCCGCGGAACGGCCTGGCTGGACACCGGCACGTTCGACTCTCTGTTGGACGCCAGCGACTTCGTGCGCACGCTGGAACGACGGCAAGGCCTGAAGGTCAGTGTTCCCGAGGAAGTGGCGTGGCAGCAGGGCTGGATCACCGACGAGCAGCTGGCCGAGCGTGCCCAGACCCTGCTCAAGTCCGGGTATGGCGGCTATCTGCTGGATCTGTTGGAGCGGAGCCGATTTCACTAGGCTTTGCCAGCGCCGCGGCGATCGCCGTCGTCAGCGGCACCGACAGTGCCAACGCGATGCCGCCCACCGCGGACCGGGCGATCTCGATGGCCACACTCTCGCTGGTCAGCACGTCGGTCAAGGAGCGGTTGGCGACGCTGAACAGCAACAGCAGCGGCAGCGAACTGCCGGCGTACGCCAGCACCAGCGTGTACACCGTGCTGGCGATGTGATCACGCCCAACTCGAATGGCGCCCAAAAAGATCGCGCGTCGCGAGCCCCCGAGGTGGGCGAGCTCGAACACGGTCGAGGCCTGGGTCACCGTCACATCGTTGAGCACACCCAGCGACCCGATGATGAAGCCGGCGAGCAGCAGGCCGCCGATCGACACGTTGCCCAGGTATGCGCTGACGGTCGCGCTCTGGTCGTCGGACAAGCCGGTCAAATGGGCCAGTTGTATTGCCGCCCAAGACAATCCCGCGGCCAACAGCAGTGACGTCAGGGTGCCCAGCAACGCGGCGCTGGTCCGCAAACTCACGCCGTGGGCCAGGTAGATGACCGCGTAGAGGATCGCCGCCGAGGCCACCAGGGCCACCGGAACCGCGGGCGCGCCGTCGCGCAAGGCCGGCAGCAAAAACACCACCAGCACCAAGAACGCGACCACGATGCCGACCAGCGCGAGCAGCCCCCGCCACCGCGCCACGACGACGATCACCACCGCGAACGCGATGGCCAGGGCGACCAACGACCAGCCACGCTCGAAGTCGTAGAACGCGTAGCTGGTGGCGCCTTGATCGTCGACCTGCCGGACGAGCCGAATGTGGTCTCCCACCGCGAATTTCGGCTGGCCGGGGCCGGGGGAGGACTCCAACAACGTGTTGGCCCCGGCGTTGGGCCCGGAATCGATCGCCACCTGGGTCAGCACGCATCGCCCCGCGCCGGGCGGCGCGGGCTGCGGCGCGGTGGTGAGCACCTGACTGGCCGACGGGCTGCCGCAGTTACCCGTGCCGCTGGACAGCACGTGCCCGGCCTGCGTGCTCACGGCGCCACCGGCCGCGTTCTGGAACGGCATGGGGATGTCGACGTGCTGCCGGCTGGGCCACAGCAGGACGGCACCGCCCAGCACCGCCACGCCGATCGCCACCAGCAGGCCGACGACGACCTTGGCGGGCAGCGAATCAACCGGGGCCGGGCCGGACAGGTTGTGCGAGTGGGAGTGCGTCACCCGGTCCACCGTAGAGGCGCCGGCTGCGAAGATCCTTACTGGCGATAGCTGACCAGGAAGTTACCCAGCCGCTCGATCGCCGCGGCCAGGTCACGTGCCCATGGCAGCGTCACGATGCGCAGGTGATCCGGTGCCGGCCAATTGAATCCGGTGCCCTGGGTGACCAGGATCTTCTCCTGCAGCAGCAGGTCGAGGACGAGCTGTTCGTCGTCGGTGATGTCGTAGACCTCGGGGTCCAGCCGGGGGAAGGCGTACAGCGCGCCCTCGGGCTTCACGCAGGTCACCCCGGGAATCTCGTTGAGTTTCTCCCACGCGACATCGCGCTGCTCGAGCAGCCGGCCGCCGGGCAGCACCAGGTCTTCGATGCTCTGGTGGCCACCGAGGGCCACCTGGATCCCATGCTGGGCGGGGACGTTGGGGCAGAGCCGCATGTTCGCCAGCAGGTTGATGCCTTCGATGAAGCTCTCGGCGTGGTCCTGGGGGCCGGTGATCGCCAGCCAGCCCGCGCGGTAGCCGGCGACCCGGTAGGCCTTGGACAGGCCGTTGAACGTGAGGCACAACATGTCGTGAGCGAGCGAGGCCACGTTGATGTGCTTGGCGTCGTCGTAGAGGATCTTGTCGTAAATCTCGTCGGCGAGCAGCAGCAGTTCGTGCTTACGGGCGAGTTCCACCATCTGGGTGAGGACTCCGCGGCTGTAGACCGCGCCGGTCGGGTTGTTGGGGTTGATGATGACCAGCGCCTTGGTGCGCTCGGTGATCTTGGACTCCAGGTCGGCGATGTCGGGTTGCCACGCCTGCGTCTCGTCGCACAGGTAGTGCACGGGGGTGCCGCCGGCCAGGGACGTCGACGCCGTCCACAGCGGGTAGTCCGGCGACGGGATCAACACCTCGTCGCCGTTGTCGAGCAGGGCCTGCAGCGTCATCGTGATCAGCTCGGAGCATCCATTCCCCAGGTAGACGTCGTCGACGTCGAACCGGGGGAAGTCATCGACCAACTCGTAGCGGGTGACCACCGCCCGGCGCGCGGACAGGATGCCCTGCGAGTCCGAGTAGCCCTGTGCGTACGGCAGCGCCTGGATCATGTCGCGCATGATCACGTCGGGCGCCTCGAAGCCGAACGGCGCCGGGTTGCCGATGTTGAGCTTGAGGATGCGGTGCCCTTCGGCCTCCAGCCGCGCGGCGTGCTGGTGCACCGGGCCGCGTATCTCGTACAGAACGCCCTGAAGCTTGGACGACTGCGCGAAGACACGCTGCCGGTGGTGAGCGGAAGCGTGCAGGGGCAGCTGGTGAGTGGTCACGTCACCAATGGTGCCACTACTGTCCACTGGAATTTGCTGTCAAGCGGCAAAATCCCAGGTCAGCGCTTGCCCGGCGGGCGGGCTCCCCGCGCGATACCCAGCCCCTTTACCGGCGGGCCCGCCGGTGCGTTCTCGCCGTCGGTTTGCTTTGCCGGCTCGGCTTTCGGCGTCGGCTCGGGCTCGGCTTCCGCCTGTTCGGCGGGCTGAGCCTCGGCCTTGGGGGCCTCAGCCTTGGGCGCCTCGGCCTTCTTGGCTCCCGGACGCTTGGCGCCGGCGGCGATGCCCAGCCCCTTAACCGGGGCGGCGGGGGCCGCCGGAGACTCCGCGGGCGCCTCCGTTTTGGCCTCGGCCTCGGCAGGAGCGGCCTTCTTGGCGCCGGGACGCTTGGCGCCGCCGGCGATGCCCAGCCCCTTCACGGGCGCGGCGGCCGCGGCTTCTGCGGCGGGTTCGGCCGTCTTCTTCCCGGGCTTCTTGGCGCCGCCGGCGATGCCCAGCCCCTTCGCGGGCGCGGGCGCGGCGGCCGCGGCTTCGGGCTTCGGGGCCGCCTCGGCGGGCGCCTCCTCGGTCTCCTTGGCGGGTGCCTCAACGGTCGCCGTGGCCTTGGGCGCCTGAGCGGCGCGCTTTTCGGCTTCCTTCGCGGCCGTGCCCTTCTCCGGCAGCTTCACCGTGTCGCGGTCGAGCGACCCGAGCAGCACCTGCGCGACGTCGAGCACCTCGACGCCGGTCCGGCCGGCCTCTTCGGCTCGGTCGTTGACACCGTCGGTGACCATCACCCGGCAGAACGGGCATGCGGTCGCGATGGTCGCGGCCCCGGTGGCCAGCGCCTCGTCGACGCGTTCGTGGTTGATCCGCTTGCCGATGTGCTCTTCCATCCACATCCGCGCGCCGCCCGCGCCGCAGCAGAAGCTGCGCTCGGCGTGGCGCGGCATCTCGGTGAGCGTCGCCCCCGCGGCCCCGATCAGCTCGCGCGGCGCCTCGTAGACCTTGTTGTGCCGGCCCAGGTAGCAGGGGTCGTGGTAGGTGATGTCTTGAGAGACAGGCGTCACCGGTACCAGCTTGTTGTCGCGGATCAGCCGGTTGAGCAGTTGGGTGTGGTGCAACACCGAGTAGTTCGCGCCCAGCTGCCGGTATTCGCGGCCCAGGGTGTTGAAGCAGTGCGGACAGGTGACGACGATCTTGCGGTCGACGGTTTCCACGCCCTCGAACACGCCGTCCAGGGTCTCGACGGCTTGGGCGGCCAGCTGCTGGAAGAGGAACTCGTTGCCCGAGCGGCGCGCGGAGTCGCCGTTGCAGGTTTCGCCGGTCCCCAGCACCAGGTACTTCACACCGGCGATGGCCAGCAGCTCGGCGACGGCCTTGGTGGTCTTCTTGGCCTTGTCGTCGTAGGCGCCGGCGCAGCCCACCCAGAACAGGTACTCGTAGCCGTCGAAGCTGTCGACGTCTTCGCCGTAGACGGGGACGTCGAAGTCCACCTCGTCGATCCAGTTGGTCCGGTCGGAGGCGTTCTGGCCCCACGGGTTGGCCTTGGTCTCCAGATTCTTGAACAACACCGACAGTTCGGAGGGGAACTCCGACTCCATCATCACCTGGTAGCGGCGCATGTCGATGATGTGGTCGACGTGCTCGATGTCCACCGGGCACTGTTCGACGCAGGCGCCGCAGCTCACGCAGGACCACAGCACGTCGGGGTCGATGACGCCGCCCTGTTCCTCGGTGCCGACCAGCGGGCGGGCGGCCTGTTCCGGCCCGTGCCCGGGCACCCGTCCGAATCCGGACTCCGGCACATGGTGGCCCTCTTCGTGGACCGTTTCGAGGTCGAGGCCTGCGAGCGGCTCCGCGCTTTTCTCACCCAGGATGTAGGGCGCCTTGGCCATCCAGTGGTCCCGCAGGTCCATGATGACGAGCTTGGGCGAGAGCGGCTTGCCCGTGTTCCAGGCCGGGCACTGCGACTGGCAGCGCCCGCACTCGGTGCAGGTGGCGAAGTCGAGCATCGCCTTCCAGCTGAAGTCCTCAATCTTGCCTCGGCCGAAGGTGGCCTCGTCCGGCGGGTTCTCGAAGTCGACCGGCTTGCCGTCGTATTGGACCGGCAGCAGCGGGCCGAGCCCGTCGGGCAGTCGCTTGAAAATGACGTTGATCGGCGCCGAGAAGATGTGCAGGTGCTTGGAGTGCAGCACGATGACCAGGAACGCCAGCATGACGCCGATGTGCGCCAGCAGCGCCGTGGTCTCGATGATCTCGTTGGCGGGCTGGCCCAGCGGTCGCAGGATCGCGCCGAACAGGTGCGACAGGAACGCCGGCTTGCCGTAGGGCAACGTGCCGTTGTTGACCGCGGACCCGCGGACCAGCACGTAGGTCCAGATGACGTTGAAGATCATGAACAGGATCAGCCACGCGCCACCGGTGTGCGAGCCGTAGAACCGCGACGAGCGGCCGATCTCACGCGGGCTGCGCGTCAACCGGATGACGGCGAAGGTGGCGATGCCGAGGAATACCGCGGTGGCGAAGAAGTCCTGCAGGAAGCCCAGCGCGTCCCAGCGCCCGATGATCGGGATGTGGAAGTTGTCCTGGAACAGCAGCCCGTAGGCCTCGATGTAGACGGTGAGCAGGATGAAGAATCCCCACATGGTGAAGAAGTGCGCCAGGCCGGGGATCGACCACTTGAGCAGGCGGCGCTGCCCGAAGACCTCGGAGACCTCTGCCCAGATTCGCTTGCCGGGCTCGTCGGTGTGCCCCGGGGCGGGCTTCCCGGACGTGATCAGCTTGAACAGCCACAGGACCCGCCGGGCAGCCAATGCGGCCACGACCAGCGTCATACCCATGCCCACGACCAGTCTGATGAGCATCTGCGTTGTCACAGAAGATCTCCCCAATGCATTGTTGATTCAGCCTGCGTTTTGTTTGCCTGCTTAGCCCCGCTCATAGTTACATCTCCGCAGCTTTCGACGCGAGAAAGGCTGCCCTAACTTGCCGTGACGGGCGCCACCGTGACCGGCCGTGTCAGGGCTGGGGCAGGAAAGGCGGCAGGAGCGGCCGGAAGCGGGTCGTGGTGGGGGGTGCCGCCGTGGTGGTCACCTGCGACGTCGTGGTCGGCGGGGCGGTCGTGGTGGTCGGTGGGGGGGTCGTTGTGGTGGTCGTCGGCGGGGGCGTGGTGGTGGTGGTCGTGGTCGGCGGCGCGGTTGTCGTGGTGGTGGGCGCCTGCTCGGACGAGGACGATGGCGGCGGCGGTGGTGGTGGGACGACCGTCACGGTGGTGCTGTTGTCCGGTCCGGTGATGGTCACGGTTTGCGACGTTTGCGGGGGAGGCGGTGCTTTCGGCGGGGTGGTGACGGCCGGGTTGGACTTCGTGAGCCCCAGGTTGATCGCCAACAGGACGGCCACCAGCACCGCCGCCGCCGCGCCGGCGACGGTCAAGACCAGCGCCGTGCGTTTGTACCACGGCAGCCGGCCCTCCTCGGCGGCGTAGCGCTCCCCGGTGGCGCCATCGAAATCCCTTGTTGCACTGGTGTATTCGCCAGTGGCGTCGCGCCCGGTGTAGGGCACCGGCTCGTTCGCGCCGTCGGCGTCTTGGGACCAGGCCAGGGCGCCGTCGACGTCGGTGGCCTGGGCGGCCCACGCGGCTTGGGTCATGTCGATTCCGGCGGTGCCGACCGTTTCGGTCGGGGTTTCCACTACGGCGCCCGCGGCGGTCGGGACGCCGGCCGACCCCTGCTGCTCGCCGAGCACCGCCGCGCCGACGGCGGCGCTGACCGCGGGCTGCGGCGCGGTGTGGACCGGCACCTGAAAGCGCTCCGACAGCCGCGTGGCGAGCAGCGGGATGCTGGCACCGCCGCCGGCACTCGCCACGGCGGCCAGCCTGGCCTTCGGAATCCCGTTGCGGCGCAACGCTTCATCGATGGTGCCCAGGAACCGGTCGAGCGGTTCGGAGATCAGTTGCTCCAGCTCGGCGCGGGACAGCTGCACGCCAGCGACGGTGGCGGTCGCGGCGGTCGACAGTTGCTCCTTGGCGCGCCGGCATTCGCCGAGCAGGCGGGACTGCGAGCCGATCCGCACGGTGCTGCCCAGGTCGGCCATGGTGTCATCGGAGGCCCGCAGGCCGCCGAGAACGAGCTGATCGATTGCGTCGCCGGAAAAATCGGCGTAGCGCACCGAGGGGCCGATGCGGGCGAAGTTGGCCCCGGCGTCCATCAGGGTGACGCTGGTGCCGCTGGCGCCGAAATCGCACAGGGCGACGACGCCGGCGGTCGGGAATCCCGGCCTGCCGCGAAGCGCCGCGATCGCGGCGGTGGCGTCGGACACCAGCACCGGGGCCACGCCGCCGCGGGCGAGATCCGGCTGGGCGAAGAATTCGTCACGCAGGGCGGCGAACTGGGCTTCGGACCAGTACGCGGGAACGGCGATGGTGATCGGTCTGCCGTAGCCGACGCTGCGGGCCATGGCCTCGATCGCCTCGACCGTCAGCACCTCGCCGAGGTACTTCGTCCCGTCGGGCGCCACCAAGGGGGACCGGTCGCCGACGCGCTCGACGAATCCGCGCAGCACCATCCCGTTTTCGGTGAGGTTCGGGTTTTCCTCCGGCAGACCAACTTCGGTCGGCCGGTGTTCGAAGAGGGTCAACACGGCGCTGCGGACCACCGGGGCGCTGCCCGCGCGGGCCGCCACCAGGTTGGCCGCCCCAATCGACAGCCCGAGCGACTCGCTCATGCCCCGCACCCCACTTCTGCTCCCCCGGTGGTCCTCACCATAACGGCCGACGGGGTCAGCGCAGGCCGGGCGGGACCGTGATCACCGTAGGCACGCCCGGAATCGTGATCACTGACGGCACCTGTGGCAGGTGATGCCGATGCGTCGGCTGCTGGCTCGGCTGGCCTGTCGGCTGCTGCGTCGGCTGCTGTGCCGGCGCCTCGCCCGCACTGCTGGTGGTCGGCGTCGTGCTGGTGGTCGGCGTGGTCGTCGTGGTGGTGGTGGTCGTGCTCGTGCGGCTGGTGCTTGGGGTGGGGCTGGTGCCTTGTTCCCCGTGCAGCAGCTCGGTGATTCCGTAGACGATTAGCGCGATCAGGATCGCGACGAACACCAGCCAGGCGATGAGCAGGGGCGGCCTGCGGTACCACGGAGTGGGTTCGGCCTCCAGGGCGTCGAAAGCTTCGGGCTGCTCGAACCCGTCGGGCGGGTTCGCCGCGGGATCGCCGGAAGTCGGCTGCTCAGCGATACCGTAGTCGGCATGCTGGGTCGCTTGATGGTGGAAGTCGTCGGGTGGGCCTTTGCGTGCCACGGCACCGATGGTACTGACACCACCTGCCAGCCCCCTGAGGCCGGCTCAGAACGTGTTGACCTTGTCGATGCTCACGAACATGCCGTGCCCGGTGTGATCGTTGGTGAAGCGGGTGCCGTCGGTGGTGGCGTTGATCGTCCAGCCCGCGGCGTTGTAGGTCTTGTAGTCGATCTGGACGGTCGGGATCGCCCCCAGGTTGCCCAGCACCCACTGGACCTTGCCGGCAGAGTCCACGCTGACGCCGTTGGCGTGCTCGCCGTCCTGCATGGGGGAGTTGGTGAACGGCGCCTCGCAGCCGACGGTGTCCTTGTTGATCTGGCAGCGCGTGGTGCCCGACTTGGTTTCGATGAACACGTAACCGTTCTGGTCGGGCGGGAGCGGGATGGCGCCGGCCGGCGCGGTCGGGTTGGCCGGCGTCGTCGGGAGGCCGGGGGCCGGGCTGGCGGTGGGCGCCGGCGACGACGTGGGGGGTCTGGGCGTGGGGAACGTGGGTTCGACCGGCCCCGCCCCCGGCGCGGCGACCGGCCGGCCGGCGATGGTGGACGTACACCCATCGATCAGCGCCGGACTGACCAGCACGGGCGCAATCAGCAGGGATCCGCCGGCAAGACTCCACCGTGCCCTTTGCGAAAACCGCACGTGCCACTCCCGATAATCAGCGATATTGGAAAATCAGGTTACGCGCGAAGTCACGAAATCCCGTGCAACCGCGCACCTGTCGATGCCACGCCGATGGTGAACCTTTACCGCTGCGTGACCGACTGGGTCTCGGCGGCCCGGCGGGCGGCGGCGACGATGCCCTGGTAGCCCGTGCACCGGCAGAAGTTGCCCGACAGGCCCTCCCGGATCTCGTGGTCGCTGGGGTCGGGATTGTCGCGCAGCAGTGCGGTCAGCGACATGACGAAACCCGGCGTGCAGAAACCGCATTGCAGCCCGTGGCACTCCCGCAGCGCCGACTGCACGGGTGACAGGGTGCCGTCCGGTTCCGCGACGCCTTCGACCGTCGTCACCTCGGTCCCGTCGGCCTGCACCGCGAACATCAGGCACGAGCGCACGGCCTCGCCGTCTAGCAGCACCGTGCACGCGCCGCACGCCCCGTGCTCGCAGCCCAGGTGGGTGCCGGTCAGCCCGCACTTGTCGCGCAGGAAGTCCGCCAGCGTCATCCGCGGTTCGACCCCGGCGGTGATTTCAGTTCCGTTGACGGACAGTTCGATTGGGTGTTCACGCATTGCTTGCCCCCGTGGCTGCTTCGGTTATCGCCTGTGTCCACGCACGCGTGGCCATGGTGGCGCCGACCTTCAACCGGTAGGACGCCGACCCTTGCAGGTCGTTGGGAATGTCGTCGAGCCCGGTCATCGCGGCCCGGCCGATCTCCTCCGGCGCCAGCTCACCGACCGGCCTGCCGATGGCCGCGACCTCGGCCGCCGTCGCCCGCCGGACCGTGGACCCCATGCCCAGCAGCCCGATCGCGCAACGCGATACCCTGTCGTCGTTGTCGAGCTGGACGGCGACCAGTGCACCCGCGATCGCGAAATCGCCGTGCCGGCGCGAGAATTCCTCGACGGCGAACCCGCACCTGCCGTTCCACACGGGGAACCGCACCCCGGTGAGCACCTCGTCGGATTCCATGGTGGTTTCCCATACCCCGGCGAAGAAGTCGGCGGCCGCGATCTCGCGCCGCCCGCGTGGTGACTGGACCTCCATCACCGCATCCAGGGTCAGGGCGACCGCCGGGTATTCGCCTGCGGCATCAGCGTGGGCGATCGACCCGCCGAGGGTGCCCCGGTTGCGGATCTGGAAATGCCCGACGAACGGCGTCACCCGGGTCAACAGCGGAACGGATTGGCGCACTTCCTCATTGGCGCCGACGGCGGCCTCGGTGGTGCCCGCGCCGATCCACAGCTCGTCGCCCCTGCGCTCGATGCCCTGCAGCTCGGGCAACCGAGAGATGTCGATGAGATGGTCGAAGTAGGCCAACCGCATCGCCAGCATCGGCACCAGGCTCTGGCCGCCCGCCAGTATCTTCGCATCGTCGCCCAGCTCGGCGAGCAGGCCCACGGCGTCGTCGATGGTGTCGGGCCGGTGGTATTCGAAAGCGGCCGGTTTCACCGTTCCCCCTCTTCCAACAAAGCGGCGATCGACGCCGGGCTGGCCGGCAGCCGGGTGACCGTCACGCCCAGCGGTGCGAGCGCATCGTTGATGGCGTTGATCACCGCCGGCACCGAGCCGATGGCTCCGCCCTCGCCGGCGCCCTTGTAGCCGCCGGGCCCCGGCCCGGGTATCTCGACGTGCCCGAATTCGATCGGTGGCACCTCGGTGGCCGTGGGCAGCAGGTAGTCGACGAAAGTCGTTGCCAGCGGGTTGCCGTCGTCGTCGTAGACCATGTCCTCCATCAGGGCACCGCCGATGCCCTGCACCGTTCCGCCGGCGATCTGGCCCTCCACCACCGACGGGTTGATCATGGGCCCGACGTCCTCGCTGACGATGTAGCGCAGCAGCGTCACCTTGCCGGTCGCCACGTCCACTTCGCAGGTGCAGGCGTGGGTCGCGTTGGACCAGTGGATGGGATTGGGCGAGTTGAACCGGGCGGCCGCCTCCAGATTGGCCGACATTCCCGGCGGCAGCTGCTGCGGCGAGTAGTACGCGATGTAGGCCAGCTCGCCGAACGACACCGACTTGTCCGGGGCGCCGCGCACGCTGGCCACCGAAAATGCCAGTTCCACGTCGGATTCGGCGACCTTGAGGTGGTGCGCGGCCAGCGCCACGATCTTCTCGCGCAGGATGGTCCCCGCCTCGTTGACGGCTCCGGCGGTCATCGGTGCGCTGCGGCTGCCCTGCGTCCCGGCCCCGTACGGGGTGACCGCGGTGTCGCCCTGGATGGTGGCCACGTCGTCGATGTCGGCGCCCAGCGCGTCGGCGGTCAACTGGACGACCGTGGTCTCGATGCTGTTTCCGCTCGAGCCGCCGTTGACGTACACGTTGATCTTGCCGGTCGGCTCCATGCGGATGGTGGCGCCTTCGGTGGCCAGGTGGCCGGTCGCCGCGCCGGTCGGCTCGATGTAGGCCGAGAACCCGAGGCCCAAATAGCGGCCCTGCGCCAGCGCTTCGGCCTGCTCCTTGCGAAACCCTTCGTGGTCAAGGATTTTCACCGCCTGCTCGAACGTGTCCATCGGGGCGACGTGGTCGTACGGCATGCCGTTGGGGTTGACATACGGCATCTCGTCGCGGCGCAAAAGGTTACGGCGGCGCAACTCGACCGGGTCGATGTTCATCTTGCGCGCGGCGACGTCGAGCAGGATCTCGCGGGCCAGCGTCTCGTACTGCCACGGACCGCGATAGGCGGCCAGGCCGCTGGTGTTGGAGAAGACCGTCTTGTAGTTGAAGCTGGCCTTGGGCACCCGGTAGGGCCCCGGGAAGAACATGCCGATGGCGGCCGTGGTCAGCACCGGGTACGGCGTCGGGTAGGCGCCGATGTCCTGGACGAAGTCGATGTCGGCCGCCGCGATGTTGCCCTCGTCGTCGAAAGCCATGCGCGCGGTGCCGTCGACGTGGCGGGCCTGCCCGGCCGACATCAGGTTCTCGCGCCGGTCCTCGATCCACTTCAGCGCCGCCGGCACCTTGCGGGCGGCCAGCATGATGCACATGTCTTCGCGCATCGGGACGACCTTCTGGCCGAAGCCGCCGCCGGTGTCGCGCATGATGACCCGAACACGTTGCGCCGCAATGCCTAACAGCCGGGCGCAGAACGCCCGAAGTTCGTGCGGGGTCTGGGTGGACGCCCACATCGTGAGTTCGCCGGTGGCGGCCGTCCATTCGACGACCAGGCCGCGGGTCTCGATCGGCACCGGCGCGTAGATCTGCTGATAGATGTTCTCGCGCACGACGCACGGTGCGCTGGCGAACAGCTCTTCGTCCGGCGGGGCTCCACCCATCCCGCCCGCTACGTTGTTCGGATAGGCGTCGTGCACCAGCACATCGGAGGTCTGCGCCCGGGTGAAGTCGGTGATCGCGGGCAGCGGCTCGTAGTCCACGTCGACCAGTTCCAGCGCGTCCTCGGCGATGTAGCGGCTCTCGGCGACGATGAGCGCGACGGGGTCACCGACGAACTTGGCCTCGCCCTCGGCCAGCGGCGGTCGCGGGGTGTCCGGCATGTCCTTGCCGGCGACGGCGTGCCACGCCTCCTTCACGTCCGGGTTGAGGTCGGCGGCGGTGAACACCGCGCGCACGCCGGGCAGCGCCAGCGCGGCCGAGGCGTCGATGCCGTTGATGCGCGCCCGCGCGAACGGGCTGCGCACGAAGCAGGCGTGCAGCATGCCCGGCCGCGAGATGTCGTCGACGAAGCTGCCGCGGCCGGTCAGCAGCCGGCCGTCCTCCACCCGTTGCACGCGGGTACCCGCGTACCGGGGTGCCGGGGTGCCGGGGACGGCCGGGGCCCCTTGGACATCCTGGGTCATGACGCTCCATCCGATGCCAGCGCGCAGCGAAATTATCGCTTTGGGAGAAGTGCAATGTCATCATAGGAGAGTGGGGTTACCGGAGTCGACACCTCCACCACACAGCGTCGGGATCCTGCTGGCCGCGGGCGCCGGACGGCGCTATGGCAAGCCGAAAGTGCTGGTCGAAGGCTGGCTGGACATCGCGGTCGGCGCCCTGCGCGCCGGGGGCTGCGACGACGTCATCGTCGTGCTGGGTGCCGCCCAGGTGGCGGCCCCGCCCGGGGTCACCGCTGTCAGTGCGGAGCGGTGGCGGGACGGGTTGAGCGCCTCGGTGCGCACCGGCCTGGAGCGGGCCGACCGCATGCCCGCGGATTACGCGGTGCTGCACGTCATCGACACTCCCGATGTCGGTCCCGCGGTGGTGGCGCGGGTCCTGAGCCGCGCGATCGCGTCCCCCGGCGGCCTGGCGCGTGCCGCTTTCGGCGACCGGCCGGGACATCCGGTGGTGATCGCGCGCCGGCACTGGCCCGAGGTGCTGGCGGGGCTGTCCGGAGACCAGGGCGCGGGGGCGTACCTGCGGACCCGGAACGACGTCGAGATCGTCGACTGCGCGGACCTGGCCGGCGGTCAGGACATCGACGAGCCTTAAGCCGCCACGGGTGGATCAGCCGCCGGCAGCGCGGTGTCCTGGGCGGCGGCCTTCACCCGGTGACGGACCAGGTACCAACCGCCGATCAGCGCGGGGATGCCGACGGCCATCGCGCCAAGCAGCCAAGGGCCTTGGACCTTGTCCAACAACATCAGGACCAGGACGCCGGCCAGGAAAACCAGCGTGAGGTAGCCGCTGTAGGGCGCCAGCGGCATCCGGAAATGCGGCCGTTGCAACGTCCCGGCGCGGGAGAGCCGGTAGAACCGCAGCTGGCTTGCCACGATCGTCCCCCAGGCCACCACAACACCCACGGCGGCGATGTGCAGGACGATTTCGAACGCCTGGCTCGGTTTGACGGCGTTGAGCACGATCCCCAACAGGCCGACAACGGCGGTGAGCAGGATCCCGCCGTACGGCACGCCGTTCTTCGTCATGGGTGCGGTGAACTTGGGGCCGCTGCCGTTGATCGCCATGGACCGCAGGATGCGGCCCGTGGAGTACAGCCCGGCATTCAGGCTCGAGAGCGCGGCGGTGAGAACCACCAGGTTCATCACGCTGCCCGCCCCGCCGAAACCGACCTTGGAGAAGAAGGTCACGAACGGGCTCACGTGGTCCCGATAGGCGGTGTGTGGCAGCAGCAGCGCCAGCAGGACCGTCGACCCGATATAGAAAATCGCGATGCGAAACACCACCGAGTTGATCGCGCGCGGCATGATCTTGTGCGGGTTCGCCGTCTCCCCGGCTGCGATGCCGACCAGTTCGACCGCGGCGTAGGCGAAGACCACCCCCGAGGTAACGAGCACCAGGGGCAGCAAGCCGGCCGGCAGGAGTCCGCCATGGCTGTCCCATAGCGCCACACCGGGGTCATGGCCGTCGACCTTGAAGCGCCCGACCAGAAAGACCGCACCGACGACCAGGAACGTCACCAGCGCGAGCACCTTGATCAACGAGGCCCAGAATTCCAGCTCGCCGAAGAGCTTGACCGAGATCAGGTTCATCGCCAGCACGATGACCAACGCGATCAACGCCAGTGTCCACTGCGGGACCGCGTGGAACGCCGTCCAGTAGTGGCAGTAGTGCGCGATCGCGGTGGTATCCACGATCCCGGTCATCGCCCAGTTGAGGAAATACAGCCAACCCGCAGCGAAGGCGGCCTTCTCGCCGAAGAATTCGCGGGCATAGGACACGAACGATCCCGAAGACGGGCGGTACAACACGAGCTCGCCGAGGGCACGCAGGATCAAGAAGACAAAGACGCCGCAGATCCCATACACCAGAAACAACCCCGGTCCCGCCGACGCGAGCCTTCCCCCGGCGCCGAGGAATAGACCGGTTCCGATGGCGCCGCCGAGACCGATCATCTGTATCTGGCGGTTGTTGAGGCCCTTGTGATAGCCCGCGTCTTCGCGTGCGAGCCGCGCGGCGGCGCTGTCTTGCGGTGGCATCGAGTCCTGCCGTGTTGGCTCCGGGAAAGGCTCAGGCTAACCCACCGATGCGCCGACGCGCTCGGCAAGTTGCCGCCGCCGCGCACCCGCATCCGCCGCCCCCCGGGGAACAAGACGGCGACGCCCTCCGTTAGCATGATCGACAAGTTGAGCGAACCACACTCAATACTGGGTTGACACCATGGTGTCGCTCAGAGCAGGCTTGAGCGGGGTTCACTCAGCATAGTGGCACCAAAGAAGCTCTACTCAATCAGGAGGAATCACTATGGCTCGTGCGGTCGGTATCGACCTCGGGACCACCAACTCCGTCGTCGCAGTTCTCGAGGGCGGTGACCCCGTGGTCGTCGCCAACTCCGAGGGCTCACGGACGACCCCGTCCGTCGTCGCGTTCGCGCGCAACGGCGAGGTGCTCGTCGGCCAGCCCGCCAAGAACCAGGCGGTGACCAACGTCGACCGCACTATCCGTTCGGTCAAGCGGCACATGGGCACGGACTGGTCCATCGAGATCGATGACAAGAAATACACCGCCCAGGAGATCAGCGCCCGGGTGCTGATGAAGCTGAAGCGCGACGCGGAGGCGTACCTGGGTGAGGACATCACCGACGCCGTCATCACCGTGCCGGCGTACTTCAACGACGCCCAGCGGCAGGCGACCAAGGAATCCGGCCAGATCGCCGGCCTGAACGTGCTGCGCATCGTCAACGAGCCCACCGCCGCGGCGCTGGCCTACGGCCTGGACAAGGGCGAGAAGGAACAGACCATCCTGGTCTTCGACCTGGGCGGCGGCACCTTTGACGTCTCGTTGCTCGAGATCGGCGAGGGCGTGGTCGAGGTCCGCGCCACCAGTGGTGACAACCACCTCGGTGGGGACGACTGGGACGACCGCGTCGTCGAGTGGCTCGTCGACAAATTCAAGGGCACCAGCGGTATTGACCTGACCAAGGACAAGATGGCGATGCAGCGGCTGCGTGAGGCCGCCGAGAAGGCCAAGATCGAGCTCTCGAGTTCGCAGAGCACCTCGATCAACCTGCCTTACATCACCGTCGACGCTGACAAGAACCCGCTGTTCCTCGACGAGCAGCTGACCCGCGCCGAATTCCAGCGCATCACACAGGATCTGCTGGACCGCACGCGTCAGCCCTTCCAATCCGTGATCAAGGACGCCGGCATCTCGGTTTCCGAGATCGACCACGTGGTCCTGGTGGGTGGTTCCACCCGCATGCCCGCGGTGTCGGAGCTGGTCAAGGAGATGACCGGTGGCAAGGAGCCCAACAAGGGCGTCAACCCCGACGAGGTGGTGGCCGTTGGTGCCGCGCTGCAGGCGGGTGTCCTCAAGGGCGAGGTGAAAGACGTTCTGCTGCTTGATGTTACGCCGCTGAGCCTGGGTATCGAGACCAAGGGTGGCGTGATGACCAAGCTCATCGAGCGCAACACCACGATCCCCACCAAGCGGTCGGAGACCTTCACCACGGCCGACGACAACCAGCCGTCGGTGCAGATCCAGGTCTACCAGGGTGAGCGCGAAATCGCTTCGCACAACAAGCTGCTCGGCTCCTTCGAGCTGACCGGCATCCCGCCGGCTCCGCGCGGCGTCCCGCAGATCGAGGTCACTTTCGACATCGACGCCAACGGCATCGTGCACGTCACGGCCAAGGACAAGGGCACCGGCAAGGAGAACACGATCAAAATCCAGGAGGGTTCCGGCCTGTCCAAGGAGGAGATCGACCGGATGATCAAGGACGCCGAGGCGCACGCCGAGGAGGACCGCCAGCGCCGCGAGGAGGCCGACATCCGCAACCAGGCCGAATCGCTGGTCTACCAGACGGAGAAGTTCGTCAAGGAGCAGCGTGAAGCCGAGGGTGGGTCGAAGGTTCCCGAGGAGACGCTGTCCAAGGTCGACGGCGCGATCGCCGAGGCCAAGACAGCCCTGGGCGGCACCGACATCTCCGCGATCAAGTCGGCGATGGAGAAGCTGGGCCAGGAGTCCCAGGCGCTCGGCCAGGCCATCTACGAGGCCACCCAGGCCGCGGGTGGGCAGGCCGGCGGCGAGCCCGGGGGCCCGTCCGGCTCCGCCGATGACGTCGTGGACGCGGAGGTGGTCGACGACGACCGGGAGTCCAAGTGACCGAAGGCAATCCACAGGAGCAGGTGACCGTCACCGACAAGCGGCGGATCGATCCTGTGACCGGTGAAGTACGGCACGTCTCGCCCGGCGCAGCGCCGGGCGAGACGGCGCCGGGGGAGTTTGCGGGTGAAAGCCCGGAGGAGGCCGGCAAGGCGGCCGAGTTGCTCGGCGATCTGCAGCGGGTCCAGGCCGACTTCGCCAACTACCGCAAGCGTGCGCTGCGCGACCAGCAGGCCGCGGCGGACCGGGCCAAGGCCACCGTCGTCAGCCAATTGCTGGGCGTGCTCGACGATCTCGAGCGGGCGCGCAAGCACGGCGACCTGGAGTCCGGCCCGCTGAAGTCGGTAGCCGACAAGCTGGACGGCGCCCTGGCCGGACTCGGTCTGACGGCGTTCGGCGAGGAAGGCGAGGACTTCGACCCGGTGTTGCACGAAGCCGTGCAGCACGAGGGCGACGGCGGCGACGGCTCCAAGCCGGTGATCGGCACGGTCATGCGGCAGGGTTACAAACTGGGCGACCAGGTCCTGCGGCACGCTTTGGTCGGCGTCGTCGACACGGTGGCGGACGAGGGTGCCGCGGCGGCCGCGCCGGTCGAATCGGACGATAACCCCGGCGCATCCGGTGAATAGACCACAGAATCAGCACAACAACAGAACAGAAAGGTGAGAGGGGGTGACGCGACATGGCCCAGCGAGAATGGGTCGAAAAGGACTTCTATAAGGAGCTGGGCGTCTCCTCTGACGCCAGTCCCGAAGAGATCAAACGCGCCTACCGGAAGCTAGCGCGCGACCTGCATCCGGACGCCAATCCCGACAATCCCGCCGCCGGCGAGCGATTCAAGGCGGTGTCGGAAGCGCACAACGTGTTGTCGGATCCGGCCAAGCGCAAGGAGTACGACGAAACCCGCCGCCTGTTCGCGGGCGGCGGTTTCGGCGGTCGCCGGTTCGACACTGGTGGTTTCGGCGGGTTCGGTGCCGGCGGTGACGGCGCAGAATTCAATCTCAACGACTTGTTCGATGCCGCCGGCCGAAGCGGCGGCGCCAACATCGGTGACCTGTTCGGCGGCTTGTTCGGGCGCGGCGCCAGTGCGCGTCCCAGCCGGCCGCGACGTGGCAACGACCTGGAGACCGAGACGCAGCTGGATTTCGTCGAGGCCGCCAAGGGTGTGGCAATGCCGTTGCGGCTGACCAGCCCGGCGCCGTGCACCAACTGCCACGGCAGTGGCGCGCGGCCGGGCACCAGCCCGAAGGTGTGCCCCACCTGCAACGGTTCCGGCGTGATCAGCCGCAACCAGGGCGCGTTCGGTTTCTCTGAGCCCTGCACCGATTGCCGGGGCAGCGGCTCGATCATCGAGCACCCCTGCGAGGAGTGCAAGGGCACCGGGGTCACCACCCGCACCCGCACCATCAACGTGCGGATCCCGCCCGGCGTCGAGGACGGGCAGCGCATCCGGCTGCCCGGACAGGGCGAAGCCGGGTTGCGCGGGGCCCCGTCGGGCGACCTGTACGTGACGGTACATGTGCGGCCGGACAAGGTGTTTGGCCGCGACGGCGACGACCTCACCGTGACCGTTCCCGTCAGCTTCACCGAATTAGCTTTGGGTTCAACGATTTCGGTGCCCACGCTGGATGGCAAGGTCGGTGTCCGGGTGCCCAAGGGGACCTCCGACGGCCGCATCCTGCGGGTGCGCGGGCGGGGCGTCCCCAACCGCAGCGGCGGTAACGGGGACCTGCTGGTCACCGTGAAGGTCGCCGTACCGCCGAATGTCGAGGGCGCCGCGCAGGAGGCGCTGGAGGCGTACGCGGCCGCCGAGCGGGCCAGTGGGTTTGACCCGCGGGCAGGATGGGCAGGTAATCGCTGATGGCGAAGAGTTCACGGGAAGAATCCCGGACGTTCCTGATCTCGGTGGCCGCCGAGCTGGCCGGCATGCATGCCCAGACACTGCGTACCTACGACCGCCTCGGCCTGGTCAGCCCGCGCCGCACTTCCGGTGGGGGACGGCGTTATTCGGAGCACGACGTCGATCTCCTGCGCGAGGTGCAGCGGCTGTCCCAGGACGAGGGAGTCAACCTGGCCGGCATCAAACGCATCATCGAGCTGACCAACCACGTCGAGGCGTTGCAGGCGCGGGTCCAGGAGCTCACCGAGGAGCTGGCGCAAATGCGCGCCGGCCAGCGTCGCGATCTGGCGGTGGTGCCCAAGAGCACCGCCGTGGTGGTGTGGCAGCCGCGCAGAACGCGCGGCCGCTAAACGCGAATCGAGAACTGCGCGACCGCAGGCTCGCCCGGCCGCGCGCATCGGTAGCCACCGCGGCGCAGGGCGTCGGTCGGCGCGGTCATCGGCTCGAAGCACACTATTTGCTCGGCCGTGGGCGCAAAGATCTGCGTCGCCGGATACCCCCGCTCGAAGCGCACCTCCAGCCGGCGCCCGCCGCCGGATACCGCGAACACCGCGCCGTCGGGCACCTGGTCGTAGGCATCGTCGAAAGCCTTGTCGCCCAACACCTCCTCGCGCGCCGGCGCGGGTCCGGACGCACCGGTCGGCAGCCCGCGGCCGTCGAGCAACAGATGCCGCAGCGGTGGTGTCTGAATGACCCACTCGCCGCGGGCCACGCCCGGCAGGCGCAGGTAGGGGTGAAAGCCGAAACACAGCGGGACCGCCGTGTCGCCGGTCGCGCTCACCGTCGTGCGCACCGTCAGCGTCCGCTCGGCCAGCCGGACCGCCACCGCCAGCACATGCGGATAGGGGAAGCTGGCCAGCAACTGTGGGTCGGCGGCGAAATCCAACTCGGCGGTCAGCTCGTCGTCCGACTCGGCGGTCACCCGCCAGCGCGGGTAGCCCGCCAGGACACCGTGGATCGGCAACCCGTTGGGGTCGGCACGGACACCGTTTTCGCCCGGCGTCACCGTCGCCGTCACGCCTTCGGCGGTATAGGTGTTCTCGCCCAACCGATTCGCCCAGGGATACAGGATCGGGATCCCCATCGTCTTGCCCGCCGTCACGTAGGCGTCCAGCCCGCGCCGTTGCCCCAGCAGCTCCACGCCGGCGTCGCTCAGCGAGGTGCCGATCATGCCCGCCTCGGGCACGAACTCCGCGGCCACCGACGATGCCGGGTCGCGCAGGGTGACGACACGCATGCTTACCTCCACAGTGGGTCGTGCTGAATATGTTCCGGCGGAGCGCCTTTGGCGATCAGGGCGGCCTTGGTGGCGCGCACCATCGCCGGTCCGCCGCAGATCAAAATCTGCCGGTCACCCCACCCGCCGTATTTGGTCACCACGTCGGGCAGACGGCCGGTCTGCCGCACGTGCAGGCCGCGCGGCGGCGTGACGTCGGGATAGTCGGCGGCCCACGCCGGGTCGGCGCCGTACTCCGAGACCGGCGAGACCGACAGCCACGGATTGTGGGACGCGACCTGCCACAGAGTCGGCAGGTCGTAGAGCTCGCAGCGGTAGCGGGCGCCGAAGAACAGGTGCACCCGCGGGTTCACCGCGTACCGGCTGAGGTCCATGATCAGCGCCCGCAATGGTGCCAGGCCGGTGCTACCGGCGACCATCAGCACGTCCTCGCCCTCCCGGTCGACCCGCAGGCCGCCGTGCGGGCTGGACAGCCGCCACCGGTCTCCGTGCCGCGTCTCGTTGACGATGGCGGTGCTGACCAAGCCGCCGGGCACCACGCGGATGTGGAACTCGATGCCGCCGCCCGGATCCGCCGGAATGGCGGGGGACAGGTAGCGCCAGCGGCGCGGGCATTGCGGTATCTGCACATTGACGTACTGGCCGGCGTGATAGTCCATCGGGCGGTCGAGCTGCAGTCGGACCACCGCGAGATCGCGGGAGACCCGCATGTGCTCGACGACCGTGCCGTCCCACCAGGCGGGCCCCTCGTCGGCTTCCGCGGCGCCCCGCATCACGCCGGTGATCAGGTTGAGCGACTGTTTGGCCGCGTCGTCGACGGTGTCGGTCCAGGCATCGCCGAGGTACGCCCGCAACGTCGACAACAACACGCGGTGCAACGTGTCGTAATGCTGTGGCAGCACACCGTATTTGCGGTGATCGCGGCCGAGCTGAGCGAGAAAGGCGACCGGTTCCTGCGCGCGCTGGGCGACGAGTTCGCCGTACACCCAATGCAGGGCGTGCGCGAAAGCGGTCCGCTGCCCACCCATTTCGGGCGGGAACAGGTCGCGTACCGAGACGTCGAGGCCGAACCAGTGGGTGTAGAACCGGCGGACGAGTTCGTTGCCGGGCCCCGACTCGTCCTGCGCGAAGGCATCGCGCAGCACTCGCAACGCATCCCGGTCCTCGAGCCCCACGGGGCCCGATTCTAGGCCCGCCGCGCGCCGGCAATCCCGATCAGCACGGCCGCGGCGGCCACCCAGCCGCACAGCACGAGGCTGGCGGTCGTCGCCCCGGCACCGGAGAAATACGCCGTCGAACGCAACAGTGTGGCGTTGGCCCCCTGCGGCAGCAGTTGACCCAGCGCGCCCCACCCGGATGGCAGCATCTCCGGGGCGCTCATCAGGCCGGACAGCGGGTTGCCCAACAGCATGGCCACCGCCACCGCGCTACTCAGGCCCACCCGGCCGAACAGCGCGCCCAACCCCAGCGTCGGCAGCGCCATGGCCAGCGTGCCCAGCGTGAGTCCGGCGGTCACGCCCCAGAAATTCTGGTCGACCGACCCGAGCACGTAGCGCAGCAACATGGCGATGGTCACCGCGACAACAACCGAAAAGGCGCCGGCGACAGCGCAATTCAGCCACGGCCGACGCGGAAATGCCAGCAGCAGCACGATGGCGGGCAGGATCCCGGCCAGGGTGAGTGGCAGCGCGGAGGCGGCCAGGCCGGTGCCGCGCGGATCGTTGGCCGGCAGCGGGGCCAGGTCTTCGGTGTGCAGCGGTGCGCCGGCGTGTTGCGCGACTTGGTTGCCGATCTGCGTCAGCAGCTGGGCCACTGTCGGGCTCGCCCCGGACGCGAGCAGCAGGGTGGGGCCGTCGGGGGTGACGACCAGGCCGCCGTAGTCGTCGCGGTTGCCGATCGCCGACCGCAGCGCCGCCTCGTTCGGGTAGCTGGTCACGGCGAAGCCGCCTGGAGCGGCGGTGTCGAGCTGGCTGTTGATCAGCCCGGTCACCAGGCCCGGTCCCACCAGGCCGATCGGTATGTGGTGTGGCTTGGAGCGCGCCGCCGGCAGCGCGGAGGCGACGCAGATGATGGCCACCGCCACCGTCATCGCCGCGACGAGGCCGGTCGCCCGGAACAGAGGCAGCGGGCGGCGGTGGCGTGCGGGTCTGCCGGGCTCGGTAAGTGGCTGCGTGAGCATGCGCGACACTCTTTTCATCAGTGGATGAAATATGACGATGCGAGCGTAACGGCGCGGTTCGATATTTTCAACAATCAATGAAATGATACTGTCGTCGTATGCCGCGACCTGCTACTTCTCCATCGGGGATGCAAAAGCGCAGGGGCCGCCGCCAGGGCGAGCCGGTGTCGAAGGACGTGGTGCTCCGCGCGGCCAAGCAGCGCTTCGCCGCCCAGGGCTACGAGAAGACGACGCTGCGTCAGGTCGCCGATGACGCCCATGTGGACGCCGCGATGGTGCTGTACCTGTTCGGTTCCAAGGCCGAGCTGTTCCGTGAGTCGATGCGGCTGGTCTTGGATGCCGGCGTGCTGGTCGCCGCGATGACCGACGGCCCGCGCGAGGACATCGGCATCCGGTTGGTGCGGGCCTATCTGCGGATCTGGGAAGAGCCGGAGACCGGCCCGACCATGGTCGCCATGCTGCACTCGGCGATGCTGAATTCCGACGCGTACGAGGCCTTCCGCGATTTCATGCGCGGTTATGTGATGGCGGCCATCTCCGGCGTCCTGGGCGAGGGCCCCGACACCGTGCTGCGTGCCAACCTGGCCGGCACCAACCTGGTCGGCACCGCGTTGTTCCGCTACGTGATGCGGGTGGGCCCGCTGGCCGACCTTCGCACCGACGAGGTCGTGGGGCTGATCGCGCCGAGCGTGCAGCGCTATCTGACCGCGGACGCGGCCGAGCTCGGCCTGCCGGCCGACTATCGGGCGTGACGGACTCAGCCCTGCTTGACGGTGTTGGCCGTTCCGGCGTTGGCGACGTTGGGTGAGCCCCAGTGGAAGGTGACCGCGTTGCCGGTCCCGGATGTGCTCACCGCGTCCGCGCTGTCGACCACGACGCGGTTGCCCCGGCCCGAGACGCTGACGCTGGTGCAGTGGCCGGTCACGGTGACGGTGTTGGTCTGCCCGCTGATCGACAGGTAGCCGCCGTGGCAGGGGATGGTCTTGGTCGTCCCGGTGCCGTTGACCTGCAACGTGCCCGACTCCGGGACGGTCGCCGACGGGCCGCCGCCGACCAGATCGGCGTGGACTCCGGCCCCCGACAGCCCCGCCAGGGCCACCAGCGCGCCGGCGACGATGGTCAGCGAGAAGGCGACGGAAACCCGACGGGGCGTCGCGGCGCGCGTGCCGTCGGCGAGGGTGGCGTCGGCCCGGTTCTGATGCTGCCCAACCTGCGTCATTGTTACGGGGTACCCGGTAACGCCATATTGGCCAAAACTCGTTAGAGTTGAGCGGAACACACTCAACCTTGACGGCGTTGAACAACGCGACAAGCATTCTGGTCCTACCCCGAACGGAGGCGTCGTGGACTCTTTCAACCCGACAACCAAGACGCAAGCGGCGCTGACCTCGGCGCTCCAGGCGGCCTCGGCCGCCGGTAACCCCGAGATCCGCCCCGCGCACCTGCTGATGGCCCTGCTGACGCAGGCCGACGGGATCGCGGGACCGCTGTTGGAGGCTGTCGGCGTCCAGCCCGCGACCATTCGCACCGAGGCGGAGCGCCTGATCGACCGCCTGCCCCAGGCCAGCGGCGCCAACTCGCAGCCCCAGCTGTCTCGCGAATCGCTGGCCGCCATCACCACCGCCCAGCAACTGGCCACCGAGATGGACGACGAGTACGTCTCGACCGAGCACTTGCTGGTTGGTCTCGCCACCGGCGATTCGGACGTCGCCAAGCTGTTGACCGGCCATGGCGCCTCACCGCAGGCCCTGCGCGACGGCTTCGTCAAGGTCCGCGGCAGCGCCCGCGTGACCAGCCCCGAGCCGGAGGCCACCTACCAGGCGCTGGAGAAGTACTCCACCGACCTGACCGCCCGTGCCCGGGAAGGCAAGCTCGACCCGGTCATCGGACGTGACAACGAGATCCGCCGCGTCGTGCAGGTGCTGTCCCGTCGCACCAAGAACAACCCGGTGCTGATCGGCGAGCCCGGCGTCGGCAAGACCGCGATCGTCGAGGGCCTGGCCCAGCGCATCGTGGCCGGCGACGTGCCGGAGAGCCTGCGCGACAAGACCGTCGTCAGCCTGGACATGGGCTCGATGGTGGCCGGCGCCAAGTACCGCGGCGAGTTCGAGGAGCGGCTCAAGGCGGTGCTCGACGACATCAAGAACTCCGCCGGGCAGATCATCACCTTCATCGACGAGCTGCACACCATCGTCGGCGCCGGCGCGACCGGCGAGGGCGCGATGGACGCCGGCAACATGATCAAGCCGATGCTGGCCCGCGGCGAGCTGCGGCTGGTCGGCGCCACCACGCTCGACGAGTACCGCAGGTACATCGAGAAGGACGCCGCGCTGGAGCGGCGCTTCCAGCAGGTATTCGTGGGCGAGCCGTCGGTGGAGGACACCGTCGGCATCTTGCGCGGGCTGAAGGACCGCTACGAGGTGCATCACGGCGTGCGCATCACCGACTCCGCGCTGGTGGCCGCGGCCACGCTGTCCGACCGCTACATCACCGCCCGCTTCCTGCCGGACAAGGCCATCGACCTGGTCGACGAGGCCGCCAGCCGGCTGAAGATGGAGATCGACTCGCGGCCCGTCGAGATCGACGAGGTCGAGCGCCTGGTGCGCCGCCTCGAGATCGAGGAGATGGCGCTGGCCAAAGAGGAGGACGAGGCATCCAAGGAGCGGCTGGAGAAGCTGCGCTCCGAGCTGGCCGACCAGAAGGAGAAGCTGGCCGAGCTGACCACCAGGTGGCAGAACGAGAAGAGCGCGATCGACGTCGTCCGCGACCTCAAGGAGCAGCTGGACACGCTGCGCGGCGAGTCCGAGCGCGCCGAGCGCGACGGTGACCTGGCCAAGGCCGCCGAGCTGCGGTACGGGCGCATCCCCGAGGTCGAGAAGAAACTCGACGCCGCGCTGCCCCACGCCGAGGCGCGTGACAACGTGATGCTCAAGGAGGAGGTGGGACCCGACGACATCGCCGACGTGGTGTCGGCGTGGACCGGTATCCCCGCCGGGCGGATGCTCGAAGGCGAGACCGCGAAGCTGCTGCGCATGGAAGACGAGTTCGGCAAGCGGGTCATCGGGCAGAAAAAGGCGGTGCAGGCGGTCTCGGATGCGGTGCGTCGCAGCCGGGCCGGGGTCGCCGACCCCAACCGGCCGACGGGCGCGTTCATGTTCCTCGGGCCGACCGGTGTCGGTAAGACGGAGCTGGCCAAGGCTTTGGCGGAGTTCCTCTTCGATGACGAACACGCGATGGTCCGCATCGACATGAGCGAGTACGGCGAGAAGCACTCGGTGGCTCGGATGATCGGCGCCCCGCCCGGCTACGTCGGCTACGAGTCCGGCGGACAGTTGACCGAGGCGGTGCGGCGGCGTCCGTACACGGTGATCCTGTTCGACGAGATCGAAAAGGCCCACCCGGACGTGTTCGACGTGCTGTTGCAGGTGCTCGACGAGGGCCGGCTCACCGACGGGCAGGGCCGCACGGTCGACTTCCGCAACGCCATCCTGATCCTGACGTCCAACCTCGGGTCGGGCGGCAACGAGGAGCAGGTGATGGCCGCCGTACGCGCCGCGTTCAAGCCGGAGTTCATCAACCGGCTCGACGACGTCATCGTCTTCCACGGCCTCGAGCCCGCAGAGCTGGTGCAGATTGTCGACATCCAGTTGGCCCAGCTGCAGAAGCGGCTGTCCCAGCGTCGCCTCACGCTGGAGGTGTCGCTGCCGGCCAAGCAGTGGCTGGCGCAGCGCGGGTTCGACCCCGTCTACGGCGCGCGGCCGTTGCGCCGGCTCGTCCAGCAGGCCATCGGCGACCAGCTGGCCAAGCAATTGCTGGCCGGCGAGGTGCACGACGGCGACACCGTTCCGGTCAACGTCAGCCCGGATGGCGACTCGCTGATTCTGGGCTAGTGGTGATCGCGAAGCGGGTCACCACCACTTGGGCTGAGTCGCCGGTAAGGGCCGCCGCCGCAGGTGTTTAGAACTGCACCTGCGGCGGCGCCTGCTGACCCTCGGGTGCCTGGTAGAACGGCCGCGTGTGCACACCCGCCAAGCCGGCGAAGAACATCCAGGGGATCGTGACCACCCGCTGGTTCAAACTGGCCGTCGCGTCGTTGTAGTACTGGCGCGCGAATGCCAACTGATTTTCGGTGTCGGCCAGCTGCTCCTGCAGCTGGGCGAAGTTGGTCGACGCCTTCAGGTCCGGGTAGTTCTCGGCGACGGCGAGCACGTTGCCGATCGCCCGGTCCAGCCGCCCCTGCGCCTGAGCCTTCTCGTCGACGGTGCCGGACGCTGCCGCCTGGGCCGCGCCGGCACGGGCGGCCGTGACGTCCTCGAAGACCGACTTCTCGTGCGCCGCGTATCCCTTGACGGTGTTGACCAGGTTGGGCACCAGGTCGGCACGACGAGTCAGTTGGACGTCGATACCGCCGAGCGCCTCCTGGGCTTTCACGTCGAGTCCGCGCAGCGAGTTGAACGCGACGACGCCGAGCATTACCAGCCCGGCCAGCGCGATCACGCCGATGATCACGATGACACCGATTGGCATATCCCTACCTCCTTCGGCCCAAGCCGGTCCGGTCTACCACGTACCCCCGCCACCGCCACCGCCGCCTCCCCAGCTGCCGCCGCTGCTGCTGAAGCTTGACCCGCCCGAGCTCGACGAGGAACTCTGCGAGGCGTTGTAGGCGCTGATCGATGCCGACACCGCGGAATCGAAGCTGGCGAATCCGCCGGGCGACGAGTAGAGCGTGGCCGGGCTGGTGTCACGGGGGGCCGGGTACCAGTCGGGGATCGGGGGCTCCGATCCCGTTGCGGCCCGGTACTTGGCGGCCCACGCCTCGGCGACGCCGAAGGCCACGGCGTACGGAATGTAGGAGACGAACAGGTCGCGGTGCGCGGAGTAGTCGAACCGGTCCTCGGCCGATGGTGTCGCCAACAGCCGCCGGAAGCCCGCCGCGCGCGACCACATCCGTCGTCCCGACGGGGTGCGGCGGGTGCCGACGCCGCTGGCGAGCAACCCGATGCCGCCGAGCGCGAACGCCGCGAACGGCAGACCCCACATGGTCCACGTGAAGGCTCCCGCGAACCCGACGATGGCCAGCACCAGGCAGGCGATGACCAGCAGCCGGCCGGCCCATTCCGCGCCGACAGTCACCATCAGTCCCTGGGTGCGGGCCCAGGATCGGCAACTGGAGACCAGTCGATCCGTCGCTTTCGACAGCTTCGAACCGGCGGTCTGGCTGCCGGTGAGGCTGAACTTCGCGCCGGCGGTGGTGACGCCCAGCGCGTCGCCGACCTCCCTGGTCACCGGGTCGGCGGCCGCCCACTGCTCGGGGGTGGCAAGGCCGGTAACGGTCCAGCGCGTGGAGCCGGCGCGGTCGAGGCGCACCAGTCGCCGCTCGGCCATATAGAGCAACGTGGCCACCAAGGCGTGGTCGCCGACGCCCTCGGTGACGATGTAGGCCGTCTGCGCGGGTCCGAGCCCGTCGGGCGGGACGTACAGCACCGGAGTCCCGGGGGACGCTTCGCGTGATCGTCGGTCCCACAGATATCCGCCCAGTGCGGCAAGAACTGACAACAGGGCCACCAGGCCGGCGGCCGGAAGCGACCGACTGAACGTCTTGTCGAAGCGCACGGTCCACGGCAGCGTCGCCCGGTGCGGAAGCGGCACCGGCAGATCTATCCGCACGGTGACCGGGTTCTGCGGCGGCAGACCCGCGGTGGTCACTGTGACGTGGTCGGTGCCGGCGCCCGTGATAGCGCACGGCGTCGCCCCCGTGTCGTCCGCGGCGCACTGCGTCGACCCGGACGGACCGGGAAGGTCGATACTCACGTGCGCGGCACCGATCCGCATCGTCCAGAAGCCGACCACGTTGTAGTAGAACGACGCGGTCGGCGTGGTCGAGTTGACCCCGGCGTGGTTGGTGAAATGTCCGGGCGCCGTCGGCGGCCGCACCAGTCCGCCGTCGACTGTGTAGCTGATCGCGTAGGTGTGCAGGCCAGGACTCACCGTCGCGTTGGGGTCGCCGATCCGCGCGACGTAGACGCGGCGGCTGTCACGCCACTCATAGCTGACCGGTACCGCGCGGTCGTCCATGGTGATGTCGCTGATGCTGGGGACCATCCGCGCGTGGGGGTCGGTGGGGTCGGCGACGGGGAAAAACCGGAAGATGCCGTGTCGGTTGGCGCCCAGTTGCACGGTGAGGACCTCGGTGGCCGCCACGTGTCCGTCAGCCGCCACGCGATAGGTCGCGGCATAGTCCTTGATCTCCGACTGCCAATCGACCGGGGCTTCGGTCGTCCCGGATCTGGAGCTGGCGCTTTGTTGAGCGAGAGGCCAGAACAAGCCGAGGCATGACAGGGCGATGAGCAGTGCCGAGAAGACCAGCTTCCCGGTGGCCGTGCGAACCGAAAACAAGCGGCGAAACGCCTTCATCGCAACGGGTTCCTCCAGATGCGAGCCGCCGGTGCACAGAACGCGGCGATTCTCGCACGAATTCGCACTGCTGCGGCCCGGAATCGGTGTCAGCGGGAAGTGCCGGCATCGCCGGGTCATCCGTCGGCCTCGCCGTCACGACCCTGATGCCCGGTTGTGACCTGGTCGGCTTCTGTATTCCTGCGCAATTACAGATACCCTGTGTGGGATGGTTCCCCTCTGGTTCACGCTGTCCGCGCTGTGCTTCGTCGGCGCGGGGGTGTTGCTGTACGTCGATCTCGATCGGCGCCGCGGGCGCAGCAGGCGCCGCAAGTCGTGGGCGCGGTCGCACGGATTCGACTACGAGCGTGAATCGGCCGACATCCTCAAGCGCTGGAAGCGCGGGGTGGTCTCGACGGTGGGTGACATCGCCGCCCAGAACGTCGTGCTGGGCCAGATCCGCGGCGAGGCGGTGTACATCTTCGACCTCGAGGAAGTCGCCACCGTGATCGCGCTGCACCGCAAGGTGGGCACCAACGTCGTGGTGGACCTGCGGCTCAAGGGCCTGAAAGAGCCACGGGAGAGCGACATTTGGCTGCTGGGTGCGATCGGTCCGCGGATGGTGTACTCCACCAACCTGGACGCGGCCCGGCGGGCCTGCGACCGACGCATGGTCACCTTCGCGCACACCGCACCGGACTGCGCCGAGATCATGTGGAACGAGCAGAACTGGACGCTGGTCGCCATGCCCATCACCAGCACCCGCACCGAATGGGACGAGGGGCTGCGCACCGTGCGGCAGTTCAACGACCTGTTGCGGGTGCTGCCGCCGCTGCCCGAGGAAACCCAGCAAGAGGCCGGCGCGCCCGCGGGGCCGCGCAACGCGTCGCCGAGCCGCCCGCTGGCGCCGGCCGGCCGCGCGGAGTTGCCGCCCCGGCGCGCGCAGCAAGACGTGGGCGGGCTGTTGGGTGATGCGTCTGCTCGCCGGCCGGCCGAGCCGATCCGCCGGGAGCAGCGCGGTTCGGACGCCGTTCGCCGCCCGCCGCCGGCCGGGCGCAACGGCCATCAGGCCACCAACTATCAGCGCTGACGGCGCGCCGGGCGCCGGGTGGGCGGCGCGACCGCCGTCATTAGGATGTCGCTCATGCCTCGTCCCGTCGCTCTGATCACCGGGCCCACGTCCGGGATCGGCGCCGGCTACGCGCGACGCTATGCGAGCGACGGCTACGACCTGGTCCTGGTCGCCCGCGACGTGGACCGGTTGCGGGAACTGGCTCGGGAACTGGAAGACCGGGCCGGCAGCATCGAGGTGTTGCCCGCCGACCTGGCGGATCGCGCCGGCCGCGACAAGGTCTGCGAACGGCTGGCCCAGGGAGTGCGGGTCCTGGTGAACAACGCCGGCTTCGGCACCTCCGGCGACTTCTGGGCAACCGATCCCGCGCTGCTGCAGTCGCAACTCGACGTCAACGTCACCGCGGTCATGCATCTCACCCGGGCGGCACTGCCGGCCATGCTCGACGCCGGCGCGGGCACCGTCATCAACATCGCCAGCGTGGCCGGGCTGGTGCCGGGACGGGGGTCGACCTATTCGGCGTCCAAGGCGTGGGTGATCTCGTTCAGCGAGGGCCTGTCCGTCGGCCTGCAGGGCACCGGTGTGGGCGTGCACGCCGTGTGCCCGGGTTACGTGCGCACGGAATTTCACGCCCGGGCCGGGATCGACATGGCCGACTCGCCGTCGTTCATGTGGCTCGAGGTGGACGACGTGGTGAACCAAAGCCTGGCCGATGTCGCCCGCGGCAAGGTGATCAGCATCCCGGGCCTGCAATACAAGGCGATCACCGCGGCCGAGCGGATGATTCCGCGGACCTTGATGCGGGCCGTGACCAAGCGAATCGGCGGTGGCCGTGGCCGGACCTGACCTGCGCGCGGAGCTGGCCGAGCTGGTGCGCAAGCTGTCGGTGGTGCACGGCCGGGTGACGCTGTCGTCGGGCAAGGAGGCCGACTACTACGTCGACCTGCGCCGCGCGACCCTGCACCACCGGGCCTCGGCCTTGATCGGCGCGCTGATGCGCGACCTCACCAGCGACTGGGACTACGCCGTGGTCGGCGGGCTGACCCTGGGCGCCGACCCGGTGGCCACGGCCGTCATGCACGCGCCCGGCCGCCCGATCGACGCGTTCGTGGTGCGCAAGTCCGCGAAAACCCATGGGATGCAACGCCTTATCGAGGGATCCGAGGTCGCCGGTAAGCGGGCGTTGGTCGTCGAGGACACCAGCACCACGGGCGCGTCGGCGCTGACGGCGGTGCGCGCCGTCCAAGAGGCGGGCGGCCAGGTGGTCGGCGTGGCCACGGTCGTGGACCGTGCCACCGGCGCCGCGGAGGCGATCCAGGCCGAGGGTCTGCCGTACCGCAGCGTGCTGGGCCTTGCCGATCTGGGGCTGGGCTAGGCCGTCATCGCTGTGCGCACCTTCCTCGCGACGGCGGCCTGCCTGCTGGCCTTCCTGACGGGCTGCTCGGGCTCCAGCCAGCCGGTTCGCCCGTACGGCGCCCAGGGCGCGCACTTCGGGGAATCGCTTTCGCTGCTCGGCTGGAACATGGCGGTGTCGAACCTGCGCTGGGACGGCGACTACGTGCTCATCGACGTCGACGCCTCCGCGGCGGACCCGCACGCGCCGCACGCCAAACCCGAGGACATCCGGTTCGGGCTCTACGGCGCGCTGTCGCACCCGATCGAGTCGACCGGACTGGGCAGCTGCGACCGCGCGACGGCCAAAGCGCCCGACGTCCACTCGCCGCTGTCGGCCCCCGGCGACCGGCTCACCGGCACGGTTTGCCTTGGGCCGCTTAAGGATCGGAGCCAGGTCCGTGGCGTGTACGGCTACTCGCCGCGCGACCGGATCCCGAACACCTCGGCGGCCTACCCGGCCGCGTTTCCGGTGGGGCTGATGCCCACCAACGCCAACGACACCGGCCTGGCCGTCAAGACCACCAGCCTGTCGGCCTGGCGCGCCGACGGCGCCCCGATGACCAAGGCGCAGCTCGGCGATCCCGCGGCGTTCAACGGGAACGGCTACATGCTGCTGGGCCTGGAAGCCGACGGCATCGCGGCCAGGTACCGCGACGACTCGGCCAAACGCGGCGGCCCGCTGATGCTGCTCGCGTCGCCGACCCTGCCCGGCCCCGGGCTGAACCCGGCCTGCTCGGCGTACGGATCGTCGGTGCTGATCCTGCCCGACGCCGCACTGGACGCGGTGCACGTCAGCGCCTCGCTGTGCACCCAGGGCGAGATCAACGAGGCGTTGCTCTACGCGACGGTCGCGGTCGACGGCACCCACGCCGGCGTGTGGACGCCGCGATGACCGATCCGGGGCCGACCGAGTGGGGCGCACCGGCCGGCGGGGTCGGGCCCTGGGTGGGCGAGGCGCCCGACGACCCGCGGTATGACCCAGTCCTGTTGCGCGAGGGCGACACTCGCAACGTCGTCGACGCCTACCGCTATTGGACGCGGGAGGCGATCATCGCCGACATCGATCGGCGCCGGCAACCGCTGCATGTGGCGATCGAGAACTTCGGGCACGACGCCAACATCGGCTCCGTGGTGCGCACCGCCAACGCGTTCGCGGTGCACACCGTGCACATCGTGGGCCGGCGGCGCTGGAATCGCCGCGGCGCCATGGTGACCGACCGCTATCAGCGGCTGTGCCACCACGACAGCACCGCCGAACTGCTGGGCTTCGCGGCCGGTGCCGGGCTGACGGTGGTCGCGGTGGACAACGTGCCGGGGGCGGTCCGTCTCGAGGAGACCGCGTTGCCGCGGGAGTGCCTGCTGGTGTTCGGTCAGGAGGGTCCGGGCATCACCGACGACATCCGGACGGGCGCGGCGATGACCGTGTCGATCGCCCAGTTCGGCTCGACCCGCAGCATCAACGCCGGCGTGGCCGCCGGGATCGCCATGCACGCCTGGATTCGGCAGCACGCGGACCTGACCCAGGCCTGGTAGCACGCCGTCGAATGCCTTCGGGGGTATGCGCTCATCCTCGAATTTGATATCGCATGCGATATCAAATTCGCAGACCACATACGGGTCGGGAATCTGGTGCTGCTGTGACAGGTGAGGCCAAACCCGTTCAGCTCCATAGAGTTACGTGCACCTTCGGGCGAAACCGGGTGACGCCCACGCCGGATCCGCGGATCATCGCCTGTGTGCAGCGCGGAGTGGTGATGAAGCGGACCAGTTCCGACACGGCCGGCTGACGGACCGAGGGCGCCAACGTCGCCGCGCACCACTCGCCCGACCGGTCCAGCCCCGGACCGTGCACATGGGTCAGCCGGCCGGCGGCCAGGTCCTTGGCGACCGCGAAGCCGACGGTCAACGTGATCCCGCCGACCCGCTGCACCTCCTCGAGGGCGGCCGCGTCGCTCTGGAAGATCCGCTGCTGCGACTCCGGAATCGCCAAGTCGCGCAGCATCGTTGCGGTCTCGCCGTCCACCCCGCCCGCCGACGGGCCCAGCATCCACTGCTGCTGACGCAGCAACGCGGGCGTCGGAACGCCAACGGCCAGAGGGCTATTGGGCGCTGCGACGGCGATGATCTGATACTTCAGGAAGGGCCGCACGAACAGCGAGTCGTCCGAGCCGACCGAACTCTCGCTGGCCGGGCCGATCGCGATGTCCACGGCGCGCGAGCAGATCAGATCGCGAAACCGGCTCGTCGGATGCACGCTCAACTCGACCGACAGGTCGTCGGCCCGCGACGAGAAGAGCTCGATCAGCCCGGGTGCGGCGTGTTCGGCGAAGGTGGTCGACGCGGCGATCCGCAGTAGCCGGCGCCCGTGGGCGGCCTCGGTGACTTCGATCGCGGTTTGTTGCTGCAGACCCAGGATTTCGACGGCGCGGCTGGCCAGCCGCAGGCCGCCGGGCGTGAACGCCAACCCGGCACCGGTCCGGGTGAACAACGGGTCGTCGAGCTCCTTGCGCAGCGCCGTAACGAGCATCGAGACGCCGGCGTCGGAAACACCCAGCTCCGCGGCCGCGGCCCGCACCGAGCCGAGGCGAACCACCGCCGAATAGGCCCGAAGTTGAGCCGGGGTCATGGCTGTCAGCCTACGTTGGACGGGTGCGTGACGTGCTTGCCGAGCTGATGTCGATCTGGCGCGCCGGTGACACCGCGGGGCTGGGGACGGTGGTGCGCACCTTCCGGTCCGCGCCGCGTCCGCCGGGAGCCGCGATGGTGGTGGCGCCGGACGGCTCGGTCACCGGGTCGGTGTCGGGTGGCTGCGTGGAGGGCGCGGTGTACGACCTCGCCACCGAGTCGGCGAAAACCGGAGCGGCACGGCTGGAACGCTACGGCGTCAGCGACGACGACGCGTTCGCGGTCGGCCTGACGTGCGGCGGCGTCATCGACGTGTTCGTCGAGCCGATTTCGCGCGAGTCGTTTCCCGACCTCGGCGCGGTGGCCGACGACATCGCCGAGCGTCGCGCGGTGGCGACCGCCACCGTCATCGCCCACCCGGACCCGGCGTGGGTCGGCCGGCGGGTCGTCATCCGGCCCGACGGGATGGCGGGATCGCTGGGTTCGGCGCGTGCCGACGCCGCGGTCGCCGACGACGCGCGCGGCCTGCTCGCGCTGGGTCGCAGCGAGGTCCTCAAGTACGGGCCCGACGGGCAGCGGCTCGGCGACGGCATGGAGGTCTTCGTGTCCAGCTATGCGCCGCCGCCGCGCATGCTGGTGTTCGGTGCGATCGACTTCGCTGCCGCGCTGGCGCGGCAGGGTTCCTTCCTCGGCTACCGCGTCACCGTGTGCGACGCCCGCCCGGTGTTCGCCACGCGGGCGCGCTTCCCGACGGCCGACGACGTCGTCGTCGATTGGCCCCACCGCTATCTGGCCGCCCAGGCCGAGGCGGGCACCATCGACCGCCACACGGTGATCTGCGTGCTCACCCACGACCCGAAGTTCGACGTGCCCGTGCTCGAGGTGGCGCTGCGCCTGCCCGAGGTCGGCTACATCGGCGCGATGGGTTCGCGCCGCACCCACGACGACCGCGTGGGCCGGCTCAAAGCCGCCGGGCTGACCGACGCCGAGCTGAGCCGGCTGTCCAGCCCCATCGGGCTGGACCTCGGCGCGCGCACCCCGGAGGAGACCGCGGTCTCGATCGCCGCCGACATCATCGCCAAGCGCTGGGGCGGCGGGGGCCGCCCGCTGGCCCAGATCGTCGGGCGGATCCACCACGACGCGCAGGTAGAGGACGACTTCACGGCTAGTTCAGGGATTACTTAACTCGCTATTGACGCCCCTGTCAGCGGGGCTGAGACTGTGGCGCATGCAAGTACCCGGGCCCTTCGAATACGAACGCGCGACCAGCGTCGACCACGCGATCGGACTGCTGGATCGGTTGGGGGAGGGGGCGCGCATCGTCGCCGGCGGGCACAGCCTGCTGCCGATGATGAAGCTGCGCATCGCCAACCCCGAATACCTCGTCGACATCAACGATCTCGCGCTCGAACTCGGATACGTGATCACCGATCCGACCCTGGTGCGCATCGGCGCGATGACCCGGCACCGCGAGATCCTGGAGTCCGACACCCTGGCCGCCGTGTGCCCGATCTTCCGGGATGCCGAGCGCGTGATCGCCGACCCGGTGGTGCGCAATCGCGGCACCCTGGGCGGTTCGCTCTGCCAGGCGGATCCCGCCGAGGACCTGTCGACGGTGTGCACCGTGCTGGACGCGGTGTGCCTGGCCCGGGGGCCGTCCGGTGAACGCGAGATCGCGATCGACGACTTCCTGGCCGGGCCGTACGAGACGACGCTGGCCGCCAACGAGATGCTCATCGAGGTACGGATCCCGGTGCGGCACAACAGCTCCAGCGCGTATGCCAAGGTGGAGCGCCGGGTGGGCGACTGGGCGGTCACGGCCGCCGGCGCGGCGATCGCCCTGGACGGCGATCAGATCGCCGCCGCGCGCGTCGACCTGACGGCGGTGAATTCCGATCCGGCCGCGTTGGCCGAGCTCTCGGCGGCCCTGGTCGGCCAGCCGGCCACCGAGGAGGTTTTCGCCGAGGCGGGCCGGCGGGCCGGCGCGGCCTGCGATCCGGCGACCGATGTCCGCGGCAGCGCCGAATACAAGCGGCACCTGGCCTCCGAACTGACCATCCGCACCTTGCGCACGGCCGCGCAGCGGGTGCGCGAACAAAGGGGTAACTAGCAATGCAGGTGAACATGACGGTGAACGGCGAGCAGGTGAGCGCCGATGTCGAACCCCGGATGCTGCTGGTGCATTTCCTGCGGGATCAGCTGCGGCTCACCGGAACTCACTGGGGGTGTGACACCAGCAACTGCGGGACGTGCGTGGTCGACGTCGACGGCGTGCCGGTGAAGTCCTGCACGATGCTGGCCGTGATGGCCTCCGGGCACAGCGTGCGAACCGTGGAAGGCTTGGCCGTGAATGGCCAACTGGACCCGGTGCAGGAAGGGTTCATGCGCTGTCACGGGTTGCAGTGCGGATTCTGCACACCGGGAATGATGATCACCGCCCGCGCGCTGCTCGACCGCGACCCCGACCCCGACGAGGAGACCATCCGCGAGGCGATCTCCGGACAGATCTGCCGGTGCACCGGATACACCACGATCGTGCGCTCCATCCAATGGGCCGCCAAGAACGGCACCGCTGTGGAGGCCACCTCATGACCACCTTTAAAGAGGGGGCATCCCGCCCACCGTCACCCGAAGACACGGCAGACAACGACCAAAAGCCGTGTGGCCATGGCCGGATGCTGCGTAAGGAAGACCCCCGCTTCATCCGCGGCCGCGGCACCTACGTCGACGACGTCGCCCTACCGGGGATGCTGCACCTGGCCATCCTGCGCTCGCCGTACGCGCACGCCCGCATCGCAAGCATCGATGTGACCGCGGCCCTTGCGCATCCGAAGGTCAAGGCGGTCGTGACGGGCGCGGACCTGGCCGAGAAGGGCCTGGCCTGGATGCCGACCTTGTCCAACGACGTGCAGGCGGTGCTGGCCACCGACAAGGTCCGCTTCCAGGGGCAGGAGGTGGCGTTCGTCGTTGCCGAGGACCGTTATTCGGCGCGCGACGCGCTGGAGCTGATCGACGTCGACTACGACCCGCTGGATCCGGTGGTCGACGTGCGCACCGCGCTGGATCCGTCCGCACCGGTGATTCGCACCGACCTCGACGGCAAGAAAGACAACCACATCTTCGACTGGGAGACCGGTGACGCCGCCGCCACCGAGGCGGTGTTCGCCAAGGCCGACGTGGTCGTCAAGCAGGAGATCGTGTACCCGCGGGTGCACCCCGCGCCGATGGAAACCTGTGGTGCGGTAGCCGATTTGGACCCGGTGACCGGGAAACTGACGCTGTGGACCACGTCGCAGGCGCCGCACGCCCACCGCACCCTCTACGCGTTGGTCGCCGGCCTGCCCGAACACAAGATCCGGGTGATCTCCCCCGACATCGGCGGCGGCTTCGGCAACAAGGTGCCGATCTATCCCGGATACGTCTGCGCCATCGTCGGCTCGCTCGTGCTGGGCAAGCCGGTCAAATGGATGGAGGACCGCAGCGAGAACCTGACCTCGACCAGCTTCGCGCGCGACTACATCATGGTCGGCGAGATCGCCGCCACCAACGACGGCAAGATCCTGGCGCTGCGGTCCAACGTGCTGGCCGATCACGGCGCGTTCAACGGCCAGGCGGCCCCGACGAAGTACCCGGCCGGGTTCTTCGGTGTGTTCACCGGCAGCTACGACCTGGACGCCGCCTACTGCCACATGACCGCGGTGTACACCAACAAGGCGCCCGGCGGGGTGGCCTACGCGTGCTCGTTCCGGATCACCGAGGCGGTCTACTTCGTCGAGCGGCTGGTGGACTGCCTGGCCTTCGAGCTCAAGATGGACCCGGCCGAGCTCCGGCTACGAAACTTGCTGAAGCCCGACCAGTTTCCCTACACCACCAAGACCGGCTGGGTGTACGACTCGGGCGACTACGAGGCCACCATGCGCAAGGCCATGGACATGATCGGCTACGACGCGCTGCGCGCCGAGCAAAAGGAGCGGCGCGCGCGCGGCGAGCTGATGGGCATCGGCATGGCCTTCTTCACCGAGGCCGTCGGCGCCGGCCCGCGCAAGGATATGGACATCCTCGGCCTGGGCATGGCCGACGGGTGCGAGCTGCGCGTGCACCCGACCGGCAAAGCCGTTGTGCGGCTGTCGGTTCAGAGCCAGGGCCAGGGCCACGAGACGACTTTCGCGCAGATCGCCGCCGAGGAGCTGGGCATCCCGCCCGACGACATCGACGTGGTGCACGGCGACACCGATCAGACGCCGTTCGGGCTCGGCACGTACGGCAGCCGGTCGACGCCGGTCTCGGGCGCGGCCGCGGCGCTGGTGGCCCGCAAGGTCCGCGACAAGGCGAAGATCATCGCCTCCGGGATGCTCGAGGTGTCGGTCGCCGACCTGGAATGGGAGAAGGGCTCGTTCCACGTCAAGGGCGACCCCTCGGCGTCGGTGACGATCCAGGAGATCGCGATGCGCGCGCACGGGGCCGGCGATCTGCCCGAGGGCATCGAGGGCGGCCTGGACGCCGAGGTCTGCTACAACCCGGAGAACCTGACCTACCCCTACGGCGCGTATTTCTGTGTGGTGGACGTGGATCCGGGCACCGCGGTGGTCAAGGTGCGGCGCTTCCTGGCCGTCGACGACTGCGGCACCCGCATCAACCCGATGATCATCGAGGGGCAGGTGCACGGCGGCATCGTCGACGGCATCGGCATGGCCCTGATGGAGATGATCGCGTTCGACGCCGACGGCAACTGCCTGGGCGGGTCGCTGATGGACTACCTGATCCCGACCGCGGTGGAGGTGCCCCACTTGGAGACCGGGCACACCGTGACGCCCTCGCCGCACCACCCGATCGGGGCGAAGGGGATCGGTGAATCGGCCACGGTCGGGTCTCCGCCCGCCGTGGTGAACGCGGTGGTGGATGCGTTGGCGCCGTTCGGCGTTCGCCACGCCGACATGCCGCTGACGCCGTCCCGGGTGTGGGAGGCCATGCAGGGCAGAGCGAGGCCGCCCATCTGATGAGCGTCATCAGCGAACGGGCTCAGCAACTACTGGCCGCGCGCACACCGTTCGTTCGCGCGACCGTGGTGCGTGCCCAGCCGCCCGCCTCGGCGTACCCCGGCGACGAGGCAATCCTGTTGGCGGACGGCACCATCGAGGGCTTCGTCGGCGGCCAGTGCGCGCAGAACTCCGTCCGCAAGGCGGCGCTGGGCGCGCTGCAAACCAACGAAAGCGTTTTGCTGCGGGTGCTACCCGACGGCGACGTCCACTTTCCCGAGGCGCCCGGCGCCTGCGTCGTCGTGAACCCGTGCCTGTCCGGCGGGTCGCTGGAGATCTTCCTGACGCCGCAGCTGCCGCCGCCGATGATCCGGATCTACGGGGCGACGCCGATCGCCGACGCCTTAACTCAAATCTGCGGTGTGCTGGGTTATGAGGTCAGTCGTGACGCAGACATGGCCGACACCACCGCCTTTCCAACCGCCATAGTGATTGCCAGCCATGGCGGCCCGGAAGCCGAAATCATCCGTACCGCACTGGACAACGGCGTCGGGTATATCGGCTTGGTGGCCAGCAAGATACGCGGCGCCGCGATCCTCAACGAGATCGAACTGTCCGACGCCGAACGGGCCCGCATCCACACGCCGGTCGGATTGAACATCGGCGCCAAGACCCCGGCGGAGATCGCCGTGTCCATCGCCGCCGAACTCGTCGCCGGCGTGCGCGGCGGCCTGGGCCGCGCCGTCGTGCCCGAGCGCGGCCCCCTCGAGGCCATCGACCCGGTCTGCGGCATGACCGTGCCGATCGGGCCCGCCGCCGAGCATCTGCGGCGGGCCGGCACCGACTACTGGTTCTGCGGCCCCGGATGCCGCACGGCGTTCGCGGGGAAAGCCGGCGCATGACGCCGGCAGTGTTCAGCGACGTCGACGACGTGATCGCCCGGTTCGATGCGCGGGACTACCTGCTCGACACCGGTACCGCATCCGCGATCTATCTCGCGGTCACGCTGGGCCGGCCGCTGCTGTTGGAAGGCGAGCCGGGCGTCGGCAAGACCACCGCCGCGAAAACGCTTGCGGCGGTGTTGGATACACCGTTGGTCCGGCTGCAGTGTTATGAAGGGCTGACCGCCAGCGAGGCGCTCTACGACTGGAACTACCAGCGCCAGCTGCTGTCCATCCGGTTGGCCGAGGCCCGCGGGGCCGCCCTTGACGAGGCCGATCTGTACACCGAGGCCTACCTGGTCGACCGGCCCATCCTGCGCTGCGTGCGGCATCGCGGCCCCACCCCACCGGTGCTGCTGATCGACGAGATCGATCGGGCCGACGACGAATTCGAGGCGCTGCTCCTGGAGTTCCTCGGCGAAGCCGCTGTCACCGTCCCCGAGCTGGGCACCTTCGTCGCCGAACGGCCCCCTATCGCGGTGCTCACCTCCAACCGCAGCCGCGACCTGCACGACGCGCTGCGCCGCCGCTGCCTGTACCACTGGATCGACTACCCGGAGGCCTCCCGGGCGGCCGCGATCGTGCGCCGGACGGTGCCGGGCGCCGCCACCCCGCTGATCGAGCACGTCACCCAATTCGTCGGCAGCGCACGCGATCTCGACCTGGACAAGCCCCCGGGCGTGGCCGAGACGATCGACTGGGTCGCCGCCCTGGTGTCGCTCGGCGTCGCCGACTTGGCCGATCCCGCCGCGCTGGTCAGCCTGGGGGCGCTGGCCAAGACTCCCGACGACCGTACGCTGATTCGCGAAGCGTTCATCGAATACAGCAGCATGTGAGAGGACCCCCGGATGAAGATCGCCAACCAGTTCACCGTCAGCGCGCCGATCGACCAGGCCTGGGACGTGCTGTGCGACCTGGAGCAGGTGATTCCGCTGATGCCGGGCGCGCAGCTCACCGGCCACGAGGGTGAGGACTATTCCGGCAAGGTCAAGGTCAAGGTGGGGCCGGTCACCAGCGAGTTCAGTGGCAAGGTCCGTTTCGTCGAGCAGGACCGCGGCCAGTACCGCGCGGTCATCGACGCCAAGGGCAAGGAGACGCGCGGCACCGGCAACGCGGCCGCGACGGTCACCGCCCAGCTACAGGCGGACGGCGAGAAGACCAGCGTCGCCGTCGACACCGACCTGAAGATCGTCGGCAAGCTGGCCCAGTTCGGCAGCGGCATGCTGCAGCAGGTGTCGGAGAAGCTGCTGGGGCAGTTCGTGGAGTCGCTCGAAGCCAAGCTCGCCGCCGAATCGGTGCCGGCGCCGGCCACACCGGAGGGCCCGTCGCAGGTCGGGCGCATCCCGGAGCCGCGCCACGCCGCTCCCGCCGCCGAGCCCGAACCCATCGATCTGCTCGAGCTCGCCGGCGGCGACCAGCTCAAGAAGTATGCCCCGCTGGTGCTGGCCGTGCTCGCCGCGCTGTTGCTGGGTTGGGTGCTCGGCCGGAGGCGTTAGCGCCCCGTGGGCACTCCCTTGCTGTTGCGGGGCGTCGATCTGGCGGCGTTCGCGGCGGCACTGGTCGCGCGGCTGCGCGGCGTGGGAGTGCTGGTGTCCGCCAGCGGCCCGGCGAGCTTCGTGCAGGCGCTGCGAACGCTGGCGCCGGAGAACACAACCGCACTCTATTGGGCGGCCAGGCTGACGTTGGTCAACCGGTTGGAGGATCTCGGCGCCTTCGACGCGGTCTTCGCGGCGGTCTTCGGCGCAGCCGAACCCGACGGTACCGGCCGCCCGGATACGCCCCTGCCGCTGCCCGGCCCCAAAACGCCCGCGGCCGGCACACTGCGTCCGGCCGGCAGTGGGTCTACTTCCGCCCACAAGTTGCCGTGGGTGACGCGGGCGCTGGCGGCCGATGACGGTACCGCGGGCTCGAGCCTGCTGCTGCCGGACGTGCTGCCCAGCCGGATCGCCGCGCTGGCTGACGAACCATTCGACCGCTTCGACGCGCAAGACCTCCGCCTGCTCGGCATCTGGCTGGAGGCGACCGTCGCGCGTTGGCCGCGTCGGCGCAGCCTGCGATTCGAGCCCAGTCACGCGGGCAAGCGAATCGACCTGCGGGCCACCATGAACGCGTCGCGCAAGACCGGCTGGGAATCGGTGCTGCTGGCCCGGACGCGACCCCGCCGCAAGCCGCGGCGAATCGTCTTGGTCTGCGACGTGAGCCGCTCGATGCAGCCCTACGCCGCGGTGTATCTGCATTTGATGCGGGCGGTGTCGCGCCAGGCGGGAGCCCGCGCCGAGGTCTTCGCGTTCTCGACGTCGCTGACCCGGCTCACCGCGGTGCTGTCGCACCGGTCGGCCGAGGTGGCGCTGCAACGGGCCAACGCCAAAGTCACCGACCGCTACGGCGGCACCTTCATCGGCCGCAGCGTGGCCGCCCTGCTGGCCCCGCCACATGGCAACGTGCTGCGCGGCGCCGTGGTGATCATCGCCTCGGACGGCTGGGACAGCGATCCGCCGAATGTGCTCGCGCACGCGATGGAAAGGCTGCGGCGCCGCGCCGAGTTACTGGTCTGGCTCAATCCGCGTGCGGCACAGCAGGAATTCCAGCCGCTGGCCGGCTCGATGGCCGCGGCACTGCCGTACTGCGATCTACTTCTGCCTGCGCATTCCCTGACTGGGCTGCGCCAATTGCTGCTCGCGTTGTGTCTTTGAGGGCGACGCCCGAGCGGCCGAGCTTGCGGGCCCCGGCCACCAGCGCGGCGGCGACCGAAGCCGCCGTCGGGTAGTCGAGGCCGTCGGGCGGATGGATGTTGGAGATGCAGTTGCGGTCGGCGTCGGTGAGCCCCGGCGCCGGTCGATGCGTCAAGTAGATGCCCAGACTGTCGGCGACCGACAGCCCCGGGCGCTCACCGATCAGCACGAGAACCGTTGTGACGCCGAGTGCTTGACCGATGTGGTCGCCGAGCGCGACACGCGCCTGGGTCGCGATGACCAGCGGGGCAATCCGGTAGCGGTTGTCGAATTCGCGCACCAGCGCGTCCACCATGCCCGCGGCGTGGTCGGTCAGGGCACGCGGTGAGAGCCCGTCGGCGAGGACAAAACCGATGTCCGCCTTGGTCGTTGGCAGATTTGACAGGTCGGCCGGGCTGCGACCGAGGTCGGGCCGGCGCAGGTACTCGCTGCGCGAGGTAGCTCGGCTGCGCACCCGCAGCGGCTCGTCGATGCCGACGTCGTGCAGCCGCTGGACGAGGCCGTCGACGTCGAGGGGGTCGTGCACCGCGTCGCGCGCCGCGGCGTGCGCGGCCTGAAACTCCAGGACGCGCCGGGTCGGCAGTGAGTTTCCCACACGGCCGAGTCCGATGCGCGCCCGCGTGATCGCCCGCAGCGGCGCCCAAATGTCGTTGTCCGAAGGCAGATTCGGGGCGTCCATCAGCCGGCTGCCAGTGCGCGCAGCGGCGACGTCGCGAGGTCGACGGGAAGGATCCGGCCGTCGGGGTCGACCATGCCCAGGCCGGCCAACCAGGCTTCGAATTCGGGTGCGGGACGCAGCCCCAACGCTTTTCGCACGTACAACGCATCGTGGAAGGACAGGCTTTGATAGCCGAGCATGATGTCGTCGGCACCGGGAACCGTGATGACGAACGCGGTGCCCGCCGCGCCCAGCAGGGTCAGCAGCGTGTCCATGTCGTCCTGGTCGGCTTCGGCGTGGTTGGTGTAACAGACGTCGACGCCCATCGGCAGGCCGAGCAGCTTCCCGCAGAAGTTGTCTTCGAGCCCGGCGCGGACGATCTGCTTACCGTCGTAGAGGTACTCCGGTCCGATGAATCCGACCACGGTGTCGATCAACAGCGGCTGCAGAGCCCGGGCCACCGCGTAGGCGCGCGCCTCCAGCGTCTGCTGATCGACCGGCTTGTTTCCCACCCCCAGGTGGGCCCCGGCCGACAGCGCCGCACCCTGCCCCGTCTCCAGGTACATGACGTTGTCGCCGACGGTGCCGCGCCGCAGCGACCGGGCGGCCTCGTTGGCTTCCATCAACATCGCGATGGTGGTCCCGAACGAGGAATTGGCGCCCTCAGTGCCCGCGATCGACTGGAAAACCAGGTCGACGGGCGCGCCCCGGTCGATCAGCTCCATGGTCGTCGTGACGTGGCACAGCACGCACGACTGGACGGGAATCGCGAACCGCTGGCGAATGTCGTCGAGCAGGTGCAGCAGGTCCGACGCGGCGTGCGGCGAGTCGGTCGCGGGGTTGATGCCGATCACCGCGTCACCGCAGCCCATCAGCAGGCCGTCGAGCAGTGCCGCGGCGATCCCGCGTGGGTCATCGGTGGGGTGGTTGGGTTGCAGCCGGGTCGCGAGCGTGCCCGGCAAACCGATCGTGGTGCGGAATGCCGCGGTGGCCGTCGCCGCGGCGGCCACCAGGATCAAGTCCTGGTTGCGCATGATCTTCGATACCGCCGCAACCATTTCCGGCGTGAGTCCCGGGGAGATCGCGGCGATCCGCGCCGCGCTGTCGTCGCGGCAAGCCGTATCCAGCAGCGAGTCGCGCAAGCCGCCCACGGTCAAGTCCGAAATCGGGCCGAACGCCTCGCGGTCGTGGCTGTCGATGATGAGCCGCGTGACCTCGTCGGTCTCATACGGCACGACCACGTCGTTGAGAAACGTCGCCAGCGGTATATCGGCCAGTACCCACGCCGCCGCGGCCCGTTCGGCGTCGGATCCGGCGGCGCAACCCGCGAGCTGGTCGCCGGAGCGCAGCGGTGTCGCCTTCGCCATCACGTCGACCAGCCCCTCGAAGGTGTGCGTGGTCCCCGAAAGGGTTTGCCGATAGCGCATATTTCAGTATGAGGCAGGATCGGCGGTATGGATCAGCTATGGGCCAACCGGGCGGCCAGCTCCGAAGCCGCTGTCGCGCAACGACACCTGAAACGACTGTGGGGGCTGCCCGGAACGCAGCTGGGCGTGGTGGCGTGGCCGCCGACGCGGCGGGACTCCTCATTCGGCACCTGGCACTACTGGTGGCAGGCGCACCTGCTGGATTGCCTGGTCGACGCGCAGCTGCGCGACCCGCAACCCGAACGGCACACCAAGATCAACCGGCAGGTCCGCTCGCACCGGCTGCGCAACAACTTCCGCTGGACCAACAGCTACTACGACGACATGGCCTGGCTGGCGCTGGCGCTGGAACGCGCCGCCCGCATCGCCGGCGTCGAGCGCCATCGCGCGCTGCCCAAGCTGGCTGAGGAGTTCCTCAAGGCGTGGGTGCCTGAGGACGGCGGCGGGATCCCGTGGCGTAAGCAGGACCAGTTCTTCAACGCCCCGGCCAACGGCCCGGCGGGGATCTTCCTGGCCCGCTACGGACACCGGATGCGGCGGGCCCAGCAGATGGCCGACTGGATCGACCGCACGCTGATCGACCCGGAGACGCACCTGGTGTTCGACGGCATCAAAGCCGGTTCGCTGGTCCGCGCGCAGTACACCTACTGCCAGGGCGTGGTGCTCGGTTTGGAAACCGAACTCGCGGCCCGCACCCATGACGATCGGCACGCGCCCCGGGTGCACCGGTTGGTCGCGGCCGTCGCCGAACACATGGCGCCGACGGGCGTGCTTTCCGGCGCCGGCGGCGGGGACGGCGGCCTGTTCTCCGGCGTCACGGCGCGATACCTCGCGTTGGTCGCCACCACCTTGCCGGGTGACTCGGCCGACGACGCCGTCGCCCGCGACACCGCCCGGCGGATCGTGCTGGCCAGCGCGAAGTCGGCGTGGGACTACCGGCAAACCGTGGATGGGCTGCCGCTGTTCGGCCCGTTCTGGGACCGCGACGCCCAGCTGCCCACCCAGGCCGCCGGCGAGGCGGAGTTCGTCGACGGCGCGGTGAACAGTTCCGAGGTGGCCGAACGGGACCTGTCGGTGCAGCTGTCGGGGTGGATGCTGATGGAGGCCGCCTGTAACGTCACCGCCGAATCGCCGCACCAGGACAGGAGCGCTCAGTGAGTAAAGTCCACCCCGACGCCGAGTCGGCACTGCAAGGCCTGCTGAAGGACGGCATCACCGTCGCGGCCGGGGGTTTCGGTCTTTGCGGCATTCCGGAGAAGCTGATCCAGGCGGTGGTCGACAGCGGCATCAAGGACCTCACCATCGTCGGAAACAACGCCGGTGTTGACGATTTCGGCATGGGTCTGCTGCTCAAGGGCAGGCAGGTGAAGAAGGTGATCGCCTCCTACGTCGGCGAGAACAAGGAATTCGAGCGCCAGGTCTTGGCCGGCGAGCTGGACCTCGCGCTCACGCCCCAGGGCACGCTGGCGGAGAAGTTGCGCGCCGGCGGCGCGGGCATTCCCGGCTTCTATACGCGCACGGCCTACGGAACCACTCTCGCGGAAGGGAAAGACACCCGGGTCTTCGACGGCACCGAATACGTACTGGAAGAAGGCATCCGGGCTGACGTGGCGATCGTCAAGGCGTGGAAGGGCGACAGCGCAGGCAATCTCGTCTATCGCAAGACCGCGCGCAACTTCAACCCCATGATCGCCACCTGCGGCGCCGTGACGATAGCCGAGGTGGAAGAGCTGGTCGAGGTCGGCGACCTAGATCCCGACCTGGTCCATACCCCCGGCATTTACGTGGACCGCATCATCGAGGGCACCGGCTACGAGAAGCGCATCGAGTTCCGCACGACGAGCAGTGGTGCCGCGCTGAAGCACGACAGCCCCATTCGCGAGCGGATGGCGCAGCGCGCCGCCCAGGAATTGCGCGACGGCTATTACGTGAACCTCGGCATCGGCATTCCGACGTTGGTGGCCAACTTCATTCCCGACAACATCAGCGTCACGCTGCAATCGGAAAACGGCTTGCTCGGCATCGGGGCGTACCCGAGCGAAGACACCGTCGACCCCGATCTCGTCAACGCGGGTAAGCAGACCATCACCAGTCTCCCCGGGTCCAGCTTTTTCAGCAGCGCCGATTCATTCGCGATGATCCGCGGTGGTCACATTGACCTTTCCATCCTGGGTGCGCTGGAGGTCGCGGAGAACGGTGATCTGGCCAACTGGATGGTGCCGGGCAAGATGGTCAAGGGGCCGGGCGGCGCGATGGATCTGGTGTCGGGTGTCAAGCGAGTGATCGTGATCATGGACCACACCGCGAAGGACGGCAGCCCGAAGATCCTCCGGCAATGCTCGCTGCCCCTCACCGGCAAGGGCGTGGTCGACATGATCATCACCAACCTGTGTGTCTTCGACGTCGAGCCGGGACAGGGGCTGACGCTCACCGAACTGCATCCCGGAGTGACGGTTGAGGAGGTCCGCGCCAACACCGGCTGCGACTTCAGAGTCGCGGTCTGAGCTCGCCCCGAACGCGGCCGCTACTCGGGTGTCGTCAGCCGCTCGGGCTCCTTGTCGGGCTCGGCCGCCGGTTGCCGGCGTCCCCGGGAGTTTCGCCAGGCCGCGATGAACACCGGCGTCAAGGAGACGACCAGGATGGCCAGCAGGATTTTCTGCAGGTTGTGGTGCACGAACGGCACGTTGCCCAGGAAGTAGCCCGCCAGCGTCACACCGCCGCCCCAGAGGATGCCGCCGACGATGTCGAAGCCCAGGAACACCGGGTAGCGCATGTAGGACACCCCGGCGACCGGCGGGACGAACGTCCGCACGAACGGCGCGAACCGGGCCAGGATGATCGCCCACGGCCCGTATTTCTCGAAGAACGCGTGCGATTCGGTCACGTAGTGCTTCTTGAAGAACCGGGAGTCTTCCTTCTTGAACAGCGCCGGGCCGATCCGCCGGCCGATGAAATACCCGGTCTGATCGCCCAGTATCGCCACGGTGGCGACGGCGGGGGCTAGTACCCAGATGCTGGCCGGTGGGTTCGGGCCTGCGGCCAGCAGTCCGCCGGTGAACAACAGCGATTCGCCGGGTAGCAGCGGAAACAGCAGGCCGGTCTCGATGAAGACGATGACCAGGATGCCGGGCAGCACCGCGGACCCGAAGACGCCGTCGGCGCCCAGCCAATACATCGGGTCGAAGATGTGCGGCAGGGCCGTCACGGTGGTGCTCACGATTCCTCAAGATACCGGCTTCGGGGTGAGCGCTTGACCATCCTGGACGATACTGGGTGCACCCGGCCTGCAGAGGAGTTCTCATGCCCATCGCCACGCCCGAGGTGTACGCCGAGATGCTGGGGCGCGCCAAGGAGAACTCGTACGCCTTCCCGGCCATCAACTGCACCTCCTCGGAGTCGGTCAACGCCGCGATCAAGGGCTTCGCCGACGCCGGCAGCGACGGCATCATCCAGTTCTCCACCGGCGGTGCGGAGTTCGCCTCCGGCCTGGGTGTGAAGGACATGGTGACCGGCGCGGTGGCGCTGGCCGAGTTCACCCGCGTCGTCGCGGCCAGGTATCCGATCAACGTCGCGCTGCACACCGACCACTGCCCCAAGGACAAGCTGGACAGCTACGTGCGCCCGCTGCTGGCTATCTCGGCCCGGCGGGTGGCGGCGGGTGAGGACCCGTTGTTTCAGTCGCACATGTGGGACGGCTCCGCCGTGCCGATCGACGAGAACCTGGCCATCGCGCAGGAACTGCTCAAGGCGGCGGCGGCGGCCAAGATCATCCTGGAGATCGAGATCGGTGTCGTCGGCGGCGAAGAGGACGGCGTCGCCCACGAGATCAACGACAAGCTGTACACCACGCCGGAGGACTTCGAGAAGACCATCGACGCGCTGGGCCACGGCGAGCACGGCAAGTACCTGCTGGCCGCGACGTTCGGCAACGTGCACGGCGTCTACAAGCCGGGCAACGTCAAGCTCCGCCCGGACATCCTGGCCCAGGGGCAGCAGGTGGCCGCGGCCAAGCTGGGGTTGCCCGACGGCGCCAAGCCGTTCGACTTCGTCTTCCACGGCGGGTCGGGCTCGCTCAAGTCGGAGATCGAGGAGTCCCTGCGCTACGGCGTGGTGAAGATGAACGTCGACACCGACACCCAGTACGCGTTCACCCGGCCGATCGCCGGTCACATGTTCAGCAACTACGACGGTGTGCTGAAGGTCGACGGCGAGGTGGGCGCCAAGAAGGTCTACGACCCGCGCAGCTACCTCAAGAAGGGCGAGGCTTCGATGACCGAGCGCGTGGTGGAGGCCTGCGACGACCTGCACTGCGCCGGAAAGTCCTTGAGCGCCTAGGGCGTTAGCTCGAGCGTGAAGCTAGCTTCACACTCGGCGCCCAACGTGAAGCTAGCTTCACACTCGGCGCAAGGAGCGTTAGCCGCTGGGGGACTGGCAGATCTTCCACTGGTCGTCGCGGTACTGCAGGTCCAGGCTGCGGGTCGACCGCACCGACGGGTCGTAGGCCATGAAGCTGGTGACGTTGGCCTCGGCGTGCTGGCCGTTGACCACCACCTGGTCGATGCTGGCGATCACCGGATACTGCTTGGCCGCCGACACTCGGCGGTAGGTCTCATCCCACGAATGCTCGTCGTAGTCCGCGTACCCGTCGCGGGTGGTGCCACAGGTGATGGTGCGCAGCGTGGTCAGATCACCCTTTTGAATCGCGGTGTCGAAGCTTTGGATGGTGGTCCGAACCTGGTCCTCCTGCGATACTTTCGTGTGTTTGCCGCGGGTGAGCAGCACCGTGCCCAGGATCGCGATCGCGGCCAACGCCAGCACGATCACCACCAGCGCCAGCACCCAGCCCCAGTTGAATTGGCGAGAGGTGCGCAGCTTTCCCCCGGGTCGTGGCGGGATCGATTGCGGCACAGCAGGTTTAGGAGGCGTCCCGAGCTGTGCGGTCGGGCCCTCCGGCCCTGGCGATGAAGCGAAGACTTCGGTGGCGGGCTCCGGGGTGGTGGCGATCACCGTCGTCTCTTTCGCGTCGAAACCGGGCGCGGTGAAGCGGCGTTCGCGCGGCTGGCCGTCCGCATCCTCCTCGGGATCCCTCGGAGCGCCGCCGGCATCGGGTTTGATCACCACGGTCTCGGTCTCGGAGTCGCTCGGTACCAGCGGCACGCTCTCGGTCGCGTCTTCGCCTGATTGCGCGGCCCATTCGTGCCCAGGCGGATTCGGCGTGCCGCCGCGTTCGGGCTCGGGTGGATGGGGCATGAGTACTGCTGTCCTCCGCTATCGGGTGGGGTAGTTGGAGAGCTTAGCGACCCGCCCCCCTCGATGGGGTGATGGTTGAGGTCCGGCACCCCGACGAATCGGGGCAGCTGCAGAATAGGAGCCATGACGCCGATGCGAGACCTTCTCGGACCTGACCCGACCCTGCTGCCGGGCGATCCCGACGCCGAGGCGGAACTACTCGCCGGCGAGAAACCCGGGATCGTCGCAGCCGCGCACCCCTCGGCGTCGGTGGCCTGGGCGGCGCTCGCCGAGCAGGCGCTGGCCGACGACCAGGCCATCACCGCCTACGCGTATGCCCGCACCGGTTATCACCGCGGCCTGGACCAGCTGCGGCGCAACGGCTGGAAGGGCTTCGGCCCGGTGCCGTATTCGCATGAGCCCAACCGCGGATTCCTGCGGTGCGTGGCGGCCCTGGCGCGGGCGGCCGACACGATCGGCGAACCCGACGAGTACATGCGCTGCCTGGACCTGCTCGACGATTGCGACCCCGCGGCTCGCCCCGCGCTGGGGCTCTAATAGCTCCTAGAAGGTCTCCGAGCACCCGGTGTCGGGCGAGTCGATCTGGACGGTGGCGTGCTGCAGCCCGCGGGCCGAAAGCACGGAACGGGCCTCCTGCAGCACCCGGGTGGAGTCGCCGGTGCTCCGCAAGTGCGCGGTGCACATGTCCTTGCCTGGCGACAGCGTCCAGACATGCAGGTCGTGCACCTCGGTCACGCCGTCGACGGCGCCCAGCGCCGAGCGCAGCTCCTCGACGTCGATGTGGGTCGGTGACGTTTCGGAGAGGATCCGCAACGCGTCGCGGGCCAGCGAGATCGCCCGCGGCAGCACCCACAGCGCAACCAGCACGGCGACCACCACGTCGGCGTACGGCCAGTGCGTCGTCACCGTCACCACACCGGCGATCAGCACGCCCAGGCTGCCGACGCTGTCGGCGACCACCTCCATGTAGGCGCCCCTGACCGCCAGGCTCTGCCCCGAGTGCGACCGCAGCAGCAACGCGACCACGAGGTTGGCGAGCAGCCCGGCCAGCGCGACCACGATCATGGGCACGCCGGGGACCGACGGTGTTTCCCGGAGCCGCTGGATCGCTTCCCAGAGAATGAACAGGGCGACCCCCATCAGCAGGCCCGCGTTGGCGACCGCCGTGAACACCTCGGCCCGGTGCCAGCCGTAGGTTCGCGACGGTGACGAGCTGCCCCGGCGGGCCAGCGTCACGGCGGCCAGGCCCATGAAGACCGCGACGACGTCGGTCAGCATGTGGCCCGCGTCGGCCAGCAGCGCGATCGAGTTGATCAGCAACGAGGTGGTCAACTCCACGACGAAGAACGCCGCCAGAATCACGGCGGCGATGATCATGCGGGGAATCAACCGGGACCCGTCGGTCTCGGCGGGACTGTGATTGTGGCCGGCGCCCATGCCGTGCAATATATGCGGATTCACGCATATATAGCAAGGGTCAGATCCAGCGGCTCCAGAAGCGGGTCAGCATGTTGCCCGCGGACACCAGCCACGGCTGCACCCCGGAGAACTCGAACAGCCAGAGCACCATCTGAAAGAACCAATGGCTGGCCGGCAAGAGCAGGAACAGCAGGATGAAAAAGCCCCACTGCTTGGCCGGCGCCACCGCGCGCTGCGTCTCGGGACTCAGGTGTGGTTCCAGGGCGTCGTACCCGTCCAGACCCGGGATGGGCAGCAGGTTCAGCACCAGCGCGGTCAGCTGCAGGAATCCCAGGAACGCCACCCCCGCCCACAGCACCGCATGGGCCGGGTCGTAGAACACCCGCGTCAGCGCCAGCAGCAGCACGGCCAGCACCAGGTTGGCCGCCGGGCCCGCCAGGCTGACCAGGGTGCGCCGGTTCGGCGTCATGAACCAGGTCCGCACGTACACCGCGGCGCCCGGCAGGCCGATCCCGCCCAGCGCGATGACCACCATCGGCAGCAAGAGCGACAGGGCGGGATGGCTGTAGCGCCGCGGATCCAGCGTCAGGTATCCGCGCACGGCGACGTCGTGGTCGCCGAATCGCCAGGCGGTCACCGCGTGGCCGAATTCGTGCAGGCACAGCGACACCAACCAGCCGGCGATGACGAAGGTGAACACCCCGAAGTACGCCAGCGGTCGCACGCTCGTCCCGGCCAGCCAGGCCAGCACGCCGCCGACCGCCGTCAAGCCCACCAGGGCCAGGAAGATGGGGCTGGGTCGCACCGATTCGTGCCGGGCGGGCAGGTTCACCGGTCGAAACTATCGGACCGCCAGCCAGCCTTCGACGTTGCGGTAGAACGTCGACCGGCGCGCCGGGCGCGGCGCGGGTACGCCGTCGCGCATCACGGTGGCGCCGGTGCTGCCCAGCTGGACCGCGCGGCCGGTCACCCAGCGGCGCCAGCCCGTCGGCACGCGGGCGCGCAGGCCCGGCACGGCCAGCGTCGGCTCGATGTCGACGGCGGGGGCGTGGCCATCGAACAACGTGGTGTCGTCGACGACCGCCTCGCCGTGCAGGTGTCGGCCCTCGGTGGGCGCCCAGCCGGCCCGCCCGACGACAACCGACCCGGTCTCGTCGCGGACCAGGGTCACCCGCTGCGGGGAACCGCGCCGGGCACGTCGCGCCGCGCGGCGTCCGGCCGGCAGGCGGTAGATCCGGGTCGCGCGGGTGCGGCGGCACGGCGCGTAGGCCACCTCGATGTCGAGCCGGTCGGCGCGCAGCAGTCGGGTCAGCACGGCGGCCAGGTCGGCGTCGGCGCCGACCACCACCAGCCGTCGGTACGGCCCGATCGCGGCGTCGAGATCGGCGGTGTGGACCGGCAGGCCGATCAGCGGCCGTGGCACCCGTCGATCACCGAACACCAACACCGCCAGGCCACGGTCTTCTTGCGTCACAAGCTATCCAATCAAGCAGGACCAATATCGCTGTCCTCCAACGCCTCTCGTCCGGTCGGCAGCCAGACCATTTGGGCGCAGGAAGATCTCGTCATAACGAAGTAGTCACAACATGGTTGCGGACTACGAAAGTTGTTGCGCCACTGCCCGGTAACAACCGGATACTCTACTCCTGCAACACGGCCAGCCAACGATTGGCTAAGAGAACGGAGAACTGCCATTCGCCGACTCACCGCCGTCTTCTCACCCACACGAACCGCGCTGCTCGTGTCTGGTACCGGCCCGCGGGTCCCTTGCTGACAAAGCAACTCCGCCGTGTTGGCGCCGTAGCGCTTTCGACTGTCCTGCTGTGCATCGGGTCGGCGACGGCGTCGGCCGACGAATCGATCGTGATCGACTTGGTGCGGCATGGCCAGTCGGAGGCCAATGCGGCGCGCTTGATCGACACGTCGGTGCCCGGAACGGCACTCACTGTGCTCGGCCAGGAACAGGCGCAGAACGTCGCCAAGGTGCTCGCGGCGCAGGGCCCGTTCGCCGCGATCTTCACGTCGCAGTTGATCAGGGCGCAGCAGACCGCGGCGCCGATGGCAGTCACGGTGGGGATGAATGTTCAGGTATCGCCCGGGCTCAACGAGATCGATGCCGGCGCATTCAATGGCCTACCGCAGGTCAGCCTGGCGGGGCTGGCGTACCTGCTAGGCCCTGTGGCGTGGCTGCTCGGGCTACGCATCGTGCCGATGCTGGCTCCGGGCTCCACCGACGCTAACGGGTTCGAATTCGACAAACGCTTCAACGGCGCGCTGCAAACGATGTACGGCAATGCGGTGACCAACGCGAGTCGCTTCGGCGACTCCCTGCAAACGATGTATGGCAAAGCCCTGGCCAACCCGGTCCGGGCCGCGGACGGCAAGATCACCGAAGTGGCGATCTCCAGCGAGTTTGCGATCGGCGTCGGGACGATGATGAGCGTCAAAAACCCCGATCCGCTGCTCCTGCTCTTCGACCCGCTGCCCAACGCCGGCATTGTCGTGATCCAGGGCAATCCGCACGATGGCTGGACGCTGGTGAGTTGGAACGGGAAACCCGTGTGGCCGGGTTGGGCGGCCGGGAGGACCGGTCGTAACCCGAAGGGCTTGTGCCTGATGTTGGACGCGCCGACCGGCAGCGGTGTATGTGCGGCGAAACCGCCCGCGACGGCAAGTGCTCCGCCCGTCGGCGCATGGACGGAAATGCCGCCCAGCGGGCGGCTGCCCGCGCCGCCTTCAGGATGAGCCGGGGCGCTCCGCGACACGAGTCGGGATCAAATGGGCCTTGGCACAAGTCCGTCGTTACCCGACGTTTAGGATCGCCACGTGAGCGCGGCAAGCAAAGACGCGTCCAGCTACGCGCACGGTCCCGGAGTGGTTAACCGAGGCGCTGGTGCAGGTCGGCAGCTCGAGCCACCGGACGATGTCGCAAGCCGTTGCGGCGCTGCAAGATACGGCGCATTGCCAGTGGAACCACAGTAAGCAGGCGGGAGCAAGTCATGCCGGCAATCGTCCTCATCGGCGCCCAATGGGGCGACGAGGGCAAAGGTAAGGCCACTGACCTGCTCGGTGGGCGCGTGCAGTGGGTGGTGCGCTATCAGGGCGGCAACAACGCCGGGCACACCGTCGTCTTGCCCAGCGGCGAAAACTTCGCGCTGCACCTCATCCCCTCGGGCGTGCTGACCCCGGGCGTGACCAACGTCATCGGCAACGGTGTGGTGATCGACCCCGGCGTGCTGCTCGACGAGCTGAAAGGCCTCGAAGACCGCGGCGTGGACACCACCAAGCTGTTGATTTCCGCCGATGCGCACCTGCTGTTGCCCTACCACGTCGCCATCGACAAGGTCACCGAGCGCTACATGGGCAACAAGAAGATCGGCACCACCGGACGCGGCATCGGGCCGTGCTACCAGGACAAGATCGCCCGGATGGGTATCCGCGTCGCCGACGTGCTCGACCCCGACGGGCTGACCCACAAGGTCGAGGCCGCGCTGGAACTGAAGAACCAGATCCTGGTCAAGATCTATAACCGCAAGGCGCTGGATCCGCACCAGGTCGTCGAGGCCCTCCTGGAACAGGCGGAGGGTTTCCGCCACCGCATCCGCGACACCCGGCTGCTACTCAACACCGCGCTGGAGGCCGGCGAGACCGTGCTGCTGGAGGGCTCGCAGGGCACCCTGCTAGATGTCGACCACGGCACGTATCCCTATGTCACATCGTCGAATCCGACCGCCGGCGGCGCGGCCGTCGGGTCCGGCATCGGCCCGACCCGGATCACCACCGTGCTCGGGATCCTCAAGGCCTACACCACGCGGGTGGGCTCCGGCCCGTTCCCGACCGAATTGTTCGACGAGAGCGGCGAATACCTGTCCAAGACCGGTGGCGAGTTCGGCGTCACCACCGGCCGGCGCCGGCGCTGCGGCTGGTTCGACGCCGTCATCGCCCGCTACGCCACCCGGGTCAACGGCATCACCGATTACTTCCTGACCAAGCTCGACGTGCTGTCCAGTCTGGAAACCGTGCCGGTGTGCGTCGGTTACCGGGTCGACGGCGTGCGCACCACCGACATGCCGATGACTCAGAGCGAACTGGCCGGTGCCGAACCGATTTACGAGGAGTTGCCGGGCTGGTGGGAGGACATCTCGGACGCGCGGGAATTCGACGACCTGCCCGCCAAGGCGCGTGACTACGTGTTGCGGCTGGAAGAGCTTGCCGGGGCCCATGTTTCGTGCATCGGCGTCGGCCCGGGACGCGAACAGACGATCGTGCGCCGCGACGTCCTGGCGGCCCGCCCGTGACGGAGCTGGACCCGAAAGAACTCGACCCCGAATACGAACACCACGGCGGCTTTCCCGAATACGGCCCGGCCAGTCCGGGCCCGGGGTTCGGCCGGTTCGTCGCGGCCATGCGCCAGCTGCAGGACCTTGCCGTGTCCGCCGACCCCGGCCCAGACGCTCAGGACGTCTGGGACGATGCGGCCGACCGCGCCGCGGCCCTGGTGGAGGTCCTGGGCCCGTTCCAGGCCGACGAGGGCCAGGCGCCGGCCGGGCGGACACCCGACCTGCCCGGCATGGGCAGCCTGCTGCTGCCGCCCTGGACGTTGACGAAGTACGCGCCGGACGGGGTCGAGATGACCGGCTACTTCAGCCGGTTTCACGTCGGCGGAAACCACGCCGTGCATGGCGGCGTGCTGCCGCTGCTGTTCGACCACGTATTCGGCATGGTCTCGCACGCCGCGGGACGGCCGATCAGCCGAACCGCCTTCCTGCACGTCGACTACCGCAAGGTCACCCCGATCGATGCGCCGTTGGCGGTCCGCGGCCGCGTCACGAGCACCGAAGGCCGCAAGGCGTTCGTGGCCGCGGAACTCGTCGACGCGCGCGAATCTGGGGACGCGGTGCTGGCCGAGGCCAACGGGCTGATGGTGCGGCTGCTTCCCGGCCAGCCTTGAGGTCTGCGCGACCGACCTATCCTTGAGCGGTGACTGACGGCGTGACCGAAGGACAAGACGACAAGACGACCATGCTCGCCGTGCCCCCGCAAGCGCCGGTGGACGAAACCGACGTCAGGCCGCGAGTGGCGTTGCTCGGTTCCGGGGAGCTCAGCCGGGAACTGGCGATCGCCTTGCGACGCCTCGGCGCGCAGGTGATCGCCGTCGACGAGCGCGCGGATGCGCCCGCGCACGGGGTGTCCGATCAGTCGCTAGTGGTCGCGATGACCGACGCCGACGAGCTGACGAAGGCGCTCCGGGGGCTGCAGCCGGACTTCGTCGTGACCGCCACAGACGCGGTCGCCACCTGGGCCCTCGAAGGGCTCGAGAGTGCCCAGCTGGTGCCCAGCGCCCGCGCCGTCCGGCTCACCGCCGACCGGGAGGGCCTGCGCCGGCTGGCCGCCGACGAGTTGGGGTTGCCCACCGCGCCGTTCTGGTTCGTCGGCTCCGCCGGCGAACTCGAGGCGGTGGGTGCCCACGCCGGGTACCCATTGCTGGTGAAGCCGGTGCTCGCGGCCGCCGGGCGGGGACAGTCGGTGGCGGCGGGGCCCGACGACATCGGGCCGGCCTGGCAGCGCGCGACGGGAGGCCAGGGGGACCAGCACCGGGTGCTGGCCGAAACCGTGGTGGAGGTCGAGTTTTACGTCACCCTGCTGGCGGTCCGCAGCGACGGACCCCAGGGGCCGGTGATCGAGTTCTGCTCGCCCATCGGTCACCGCGAGGGGCTTGCCGACGTGCAGGAGTCCTGGCAGCCACAGAAGATGAGCGCGGCCGCGACGGACGCCGCCAAATCGATTGCCGCGCGGATCGTCAAGGCGCTCGGCGGGCGCGGCGTCTTCGGGGTCGAGTTGATGATCAACGGCGACGAGGTGTACTTCGCCGACGTCACGCCCCACCCCGCCGACAGCGCCTGGGCGACCGTGCGCAGCCAGCGGCTTTCGGCGTTCGAACTGCAGGCCCGCACCATTCTCGGCCTGCCGGTGGACACCATGATGATTTCGCCGGGCGCGGCCCACCGGGTGCAGCGCGCCGACGCCCCTGCCGCCGCGCTGGCCGGTGCGCTGGCGGTGCCGGAGAGCGACCTTCGCGTCGTCGGGCGGGGATTCCAGGCGTTGGCGACGGCCCCGGAGGTGACGGCGGCGCGCGAGCGCGCCCGTGAGGTCGCCAACCGGCTGACCGCGCGCGACCGGGGGCAGGAGAGTCATCGCCCGGCACCCTGACCTCGCCGAGGCCGGGACGCTCGAGCGCGGATAATGTGGCTCACAATGCTCACCAAGAACGAGGTCAGACAAGCATGAGCACAGAACGCGCAGGCTCCTACGCCGGAGACATCACGCCCCAGCAGGCATGGAAGCTGCTCAACGACAACCCCGACGCCGTGCTGGTCGACGTGCGCACCGATGATGAATGGCGGTTCGTCGGTGTGCCCGACCTGTCCAGCCTGGGCCGCGACGTGGTGTTCATCGAGTGGAACACGTCTGACGGCAGGTACAACGCCAATTTCGCCGACGAACTGCGGGCGCGGGTTCCCGAAACGGAATCCGAGCGTCCGGTGGTCTTCCTGTGTCGCTCGGGCAACCGCTCCATCGGTGCCGCCGAGGTCGCGACCCGGGCCGGCATCACCCCGGCCTACAACGTGCTGGACGGGTTCGAAGGCCAGCTGAATGCCGAGGGCCGGCGCGGTGAATCAGGCTGGCGCGCAATCGGATTGCCCTGGAAGCGGCTATGACCGACGCCTCCTCGTCGGGGGACTCTGTCCGAGCGCCCAAGGCGCTGCCCGACGGCGTCAGCCAGGCCACGATCGGAGTGCGCGGCGGGCTGCTGCGCTCGGGGTTCGACGAGACCGCCGAGGCGATGTTCCTGACGTCCGGCTACGTCTACTCCTCGGCGGCCGTTGCGGAGAAGTCGTTCACCGGCGAGCTGGACCACTTCGTGTACTCGCGCTACGGCAACCCGACCGTGACGATGTTCGAGGAGCGGTTGCGCCTGATCGAGGGCGCGCCAGCGGCGTTCGCCACCGCGAGCGGCATGGCCGCGGTGTTCACCTCGCTGGGCGCGCTGCTGGCCGCCGGGGACCGGCTGGTCGCCGCGCGCAGCCTGTTCGGGTCGTGCTTCGTGGTGTGCAACGAGATCCTGCCGCGCTGGGGCGTCGAGACCGTCTTCGTCGACGGCGACGACCTGGCGCAGTGGGAGGAGGCCCTGTCCGTCCCCACCGCGGCGGTGTTCTTCGAGACGCCGTCCAACCCGATGCAGTCGCTGGTGGATATCGCCGCGGTGGTCGAGCTGGCGCACGCCGCGGGGGCAAAAGTGGTGTTGGACAACGTCTTTGCCACACCATTGCTGCAGCAGGGCATTCCCCTCGGCGTTGACGTGGTGGTGTACTCGGGCACCAAGCACATCGACGGCCAGGGCCGGGTGCTGGGCGGCGCCATCCTCGGCGACAAGGACTACATCGACGGTCCGGTGCAGAAGCTGATGCGGCACACCGGCCCGGCGCTGAGCGCGTTCAACGCCTGGGTGTTGGTGAAAGGCCTTGAGACGCTGGCCATCCGGGTCGAGCACAGCAATTCCTCGGCGCACCGGATCGCGGAGTTCCTCGAGACCCATCCGGCGGTGAGCTGGGTTCGCTACCCGTACCTGCCGTCGCACCCGCAGTACGACCTGGCCAAGCGCCAGATGTCCGGCGGCGGGACGGTGATCACCTTCGCGCTCGACTGCCCCGACGACAAAGCCAAACAGCGGGCCTTCGAGGTGTTGGACAAGCTGCGGCTGATCGACATCTCCAACAACCTGGGCGACGCGAAATCCCTTGTCACCCATCCCGCCACCACGACCCACCGGGCGATGGGCCCGGAGGGCCGCGCGGCGATCGGCCTCGGTGACGGCGTGGTCCGGATCTCCGTCGGGCTGGAAGGCACCGACGACCTGATCGCCGATATCGACCAGGCCCTCAGCTAGCCGGCTTGCTTCTCGGCCGCTTCGATGCGTTCGGCCGCCGCCAGCGTCCCCTCCTGCGCTTGCCGCTCCACCCAGTCCACCACCGGCCGGGCATACATCATCTGGCTGGTGATGGCCATCTGGCCGCGGGTGCGGCCCAGGAAGGAGATGCCCCAGGCGAACATGGCGGCGATGCGGTTGCGGTGGCCGATCAGGTAGTAGAGGTGCAGCAGCAGCCACGCCAACCAGGCGATGAAGCCGCCGAACTCCAGCTTGCCGACCTTCGCGACGGCGCTGTACCGCGAGATCAGGGCCATGCTGCCCTTGTCGAAGTACTTGAACGGCTTGCGGTTGGCCGGGTCGTCGTGGCCCTTCACCGCGTGCTTGATCAGCGTGGTGACGTAGTGCGCCCCCTGGATCGCGCCCTGGGCCATCCCGGGTACGCCGGGCACGGACATCAGGTCGCCGACGACGAACACGTACGGATGCCCCTTGACGGTGAGGTCGGGTTCGACGATGACCCGTCCGGCGCGGTCGGTCTCGGTTCCCTCGGACTGCTCGGCGATCATCTTGCCCAGCTCGCTGGCCTGCACGCCCGCGGCCCACACCTTGCACGCGCATTCGATGCGGCGCTCGCTGCCGTCCTTCTCCTGGATCGTGATGCCCATGTAGTCCACCGCGCTCACCATCGCGTTGAGCTGGATCTCGACATCCATCTTTTGCAGACGCCGTTGCGCTTTGAGGCCCAGATTCTCACCCATCGGCGGCAACACCGCGGGCGCCGCGTCGAGCAGGATAACCCGGCATTCGCTGGGTGTGATCGTCCGGAATGCCCCGGCCAGGGTGCGTTCGGCGAGCTGGACGATCTCGCCGGCCAGCTCGACTCCGGTCGGGCCGGCACCGACCACCACGAACGTCAGGCGGCGTTGCCGCTCGGCGGGGTCGGTGGCGACTTCGGCGGCCTCGAACGCGCCGAGGATGCGGGCCCGCAGCTCGAGGGCGTCGTCGATGCTCTTCATGCCGGGTGCGAAGGCGGCGTACTCGTCGTGGCCGAAATAGGACTGCTGCGCGCCGGCGGCCACGATGAGACTGTCAAAGGGCGTCACCGTCTGCATGCCCATCAGGTGCGACGTCACGGTCTTCGCCGTCAGGTCGATCTCGCTGACCTCGCCCCACAGCACCCGGACGTTCTTCTGCCGGCGCAGGATCAGCCGCGTGGTCGGGGCGATGTCACCTTCGGACAGGATGCCGGTGGCCACCTGGTACAGCAAGGGCTGGAACAGGTGGCTCGTGGTTTTCGAGATCAGGGTGACGTCGACTTGGCATCCTTTGGGGGCCCGCTTGAGTGCCTTGGCCGCGTTGAGGCCGCCGAATCCGCTTCCGATGATGACGACGCGATGACGCGACATAGTTGTCCCCTCTGATCCGTCCCGGTGTCTCTGCGGCGCACCTCCACCGTACGACTGCGCCGGGTGCCGCACATTGGACCTCTCACCGCTGACGGAATTACTTTAAAAGGCATGCTGGGAGCCGCGGGTGCTCGCGCGTGCGCCGTTGTCGTAGTGGTATTGGCCGGTTTCGGCGCCATGCCGGCGGCCGCGGCGCGACCTTCGGATCCGGGCGTGGTGAATCGTGCGGTGCTCGACCAGGGGTCGGTGGGCAACATCGTCGGCGCGACCATCGGGTGGGCGGCGACGTCGACGGCGCCGGTGCAGGATTATTGGATCGACCTCCCGCTGTGCAACAACTACGCCGATGTCGGGCTGCCGGAGGTCTACACCGATCCCGGCCTGGAGGCGTTCAACAGCGCGGTCATGCAGGAGTCGCCCACCGATGAGACCCACTACGTCAAGCAGGCGGTCGGTGTGTTCGCCACCGATGATGCCGCGAACGGGGCCTTCCACCGGATCCTGGACCGTACCGGCGGGTGCTCAGGGCGGACTGGCACGATGCATATCGACAACGGGACGACCCAGGTCTGGTCGTTCACCAACGGTGCGATCACGGGCACCGACGCCGCGTGGAGCAAGCAGGAGCCGGGCACTGATCGTCGCTGCTTCTTCCAAACCCGGTTGCGGGAAAACGTTCTGCTGCAGGCCAAGGTGTGTCAGTCGGGCGACGGCGGTCCCGCGGTGAACGCGGTGGCGGCGGCGATGCAGAACACGCTCGGCCAATAGCTGCTCGCCAGAATTCGGCGAATTCATCAATCCTCATCGGGATGCCGAGGGAACGATTCAGGTCCTGGTGTGCTTGCAGTCTCCGCCGTCGACCCAGAACGGTGGAGTACTAATCGTCGAGGGAAAAGCCATCTCGCTGCGTCCCGGCGATGCGGTAGCGTTTGAGGCCACGAAGCTTCGGCACAGCACCACCCCTCTCATCGCTTCCGCGGAAGATCCGGACCCCCACGCGTCGTGCTGGTCGGGCGGTACCTCAGCGGTGTCAACGCTCGCTGAGCCCGTTCTTCCGGTTTTGTCCGTCCGGACGACCCGCGCTGAACTGCGATGAACGTCTAGGCAATGGGTGAGAACCCATGCCGATCTGACCACGAACCCGGGCCCAAGACCGCGCCACTCGCGTCAGCTCATCCGCCCCTGCTAGAACGGCCACCCGTTGGAGTTGTCCTTGAATTTGCCGTTGAGCGTGGTGCAGAAGTCGTCGGCGGTGCCGGCGAGCAAGATGTAGTAGGTCTCGCCGCGGCGGCTCTCGTAGGTGTTCGGGGTGCTCCAGCCGCTGTTGCAGAGTGAGCCCTGCGTGCCGGCCGTGGCCCTGCGCCAGTTCGTCTTGGCGCAGCCCGCCAGGGCGTCGACGTTGGGCGTCGCGCTCTTGGCCGCGACCACCATCGCGCCTCCCCATTGCCCGTCGCTGCGCCGATACGCGCGCGCCCCGAATCCGGCGTTGTTCGTCTGGCACGCCAGCGCCCGGCGCATCAACGAGAAGGGCGCGGCCAGTTGCGGATTGGCGCTGCCGGCGGCAGCCGTGATGAATTGCGCCGCGTCCGAGCCGTCGGCCTCCTGCACGTTGGGAGTGCCGAAGCTGAACAGCTGCTGCGCGATCCCGGCGCTGTTGCCGCCGCCGATGATCGGCCCGCCGCCGCTCGACGTCATCGGGGGCAGCGTGACGGTGGGATCGGCGCCGCTTGGCGGGATACCGGCAACGGCACCCAGCGCGAGAGCCGCGAGCATGCCACGGAGTGCGGTGCCTTTCATGCCTCTCATTCCAGCACGTGTGCGTAGTCGGCGCGACGGTCATCGCGAACCAACGCGTCGAGCACGTGGCGGGTCTGCAGTCGGATGTACTCGTCGCTGGTGTAGAGCGGCCCGAAGTGCCAGTGCTTGAGCGCCCAGCCGTGTGCGATCAGCATGATGTCGAATACGGTGAGGTCGACGTCGACGTCGCGGAAGACGCCCTGGGCGACTCCGTCTTCGATGACCGAGCGCAGCGGTGCGGCGGTGGCGATTTCGAGTTCCTTGATCCGCGCCCGATCGGCCGGCGCCAGTGTCCGGCTTTCCCGATAGGTCAGCACCACGCCATCGAGATTCTCGTCCACGATCTGGATGTAGCGGCGGATGCCCGCGGCCAACTGGTCCACCACGTCGTCGCCGGCGGCATCCATCACGGGCGCAAGCTGATCGCGGAACACGTCGAGGATCCGCACGATCGTGGCGAGCAGCAGGTCCTCCTTGCCGCCGAAGTAGGTGTAGATGAGGCCGACGCTGACCTTCGCCTCGGCGGCCAGGTCCTGCATGGACATCTGGTGGAAGCCGTGTTTGCCCATCACCGTTACCGCGGCGTCGAGCACCTGGCGGCGCCGCGCGCTGGCCCGGGCCGCGCGTACCGCCTCCTCGACGGGCAGAGAGCCGTAGTCGACGGCCACTAGATCCCCAGGTCCTTGGCCACAATCGTCTTCATAATCTCGTTGGTTCCGCCGTAAATCGTCTGGATGCGGGCGTCGACGAACGCGCGCGCCACGGCGTATTCGCGCATGTAGCCATAGCCGCCGTGCAGTTGCAGGCACCGGTCGGCGGTCCGCACCTGCAGGTCGGTGGTCCACCATTTCAGCCGTGCGGCCCGCGCGGCCGTCAGCTCGCCGGTGAGGTGCTGGGCCAGGCAGTCGTCGAGATAAGTTCGGGCGATGTCGATTTCGGTCGCCAGCTCGGCGAGCACGAACTGGCTGTGCTGAAAGCCGGCGATCGGCGCCCCGAACGCCTTGCGGCCGCGCACATACTCCAGCGTCTCCGCCAGGATGGCATCGGCGGCGGCCACCGCCCCCACCCCCAGTGCGAGCCGCTCCTGCGGCAGGTTCTGCATCAGCTGGTAGAAGCCCCTGCCCTCTTCTCCGAGCAGATTGGCTACCGGCACCCGCATGTCGGTGAAGGTCAGCTCGCTGGTGTCCTGGGCGTGCAGGCCGATCTTCTCCAGGTTGCGGCCGCGGGAGAAACCCGGGGTGTCCGCGTCGACCACCAGAAGCGAAAGCCCTTTGTGCCGATCGGGTGACGTCCGCACCGCGACGACGAACAGGTCGCCGCATTGGCCGTTGGAGATGAACGTCTTGGCGCCGCTGACGACGTAGTGGTCGCCGTCCCGGACCGCCGCGGTACGGATTCCGGCCAGGTCGCTGCCGGTGCCGGGTTCGGTCATGGCGATGCCGAGCACCGTCTCGCCCGTCACCACGCCGGGCAGCCAGCGTTGTTGTTGCTCGGGCGTGGTCAGGTCGGTGAGATAGGGCAGCACCACGTCGTTTTGCAGCGTGAACGCGATGGTCTCGGCCGCCGCCCCGGCGCGTTGCAGTTCGTCGATGACGATCGCGTTGTAGCGGAAGTCGTTGACCCCAGGGCCGCCGAGGTGTTCGGGAACCGAAAAACCCAGCAGGCCAAGCTTTCCCGCTTCGATGAACAGCGAGCGGTCCCACTGGCCCCGCGTTTCGGCCCGCTCGTGCGCCGGGACCACCACCCGCTGGACGAACTCGCGGACGAGTGCGCGGAACTGCCGGTGCTCTTCGGCGTACTCCAGACGCGGGGCCATGTCAGCGGAAGGCGTCGCTGCCGGTGAACGCCTGGCCGAGGACAAGCTGGTGCATCTCGGGCGTGCCCTCGTACGTGAGCACCGACTCCAGGTTGACCATGTGCCGGATGACCGGGTACTCCAGCGATATGCCGTTGCCGCCCAAAATGGTTCGAGCGGTCCGGCAGATCTTGATGGCCTCGCGGGTGTTGTTCAGCTTGCCGAAGCTGACCTGCTCGGGACGCAGCCCGACACCGTCCTTGAGGCGGCCGAGATGCAGCGACAGCAGCTGACCCTTGTGCAGCTCGACCGCCATGTCGACGAGCTTGGCCTGGGTCAATTGGAATCCGGCGATCGGGCGCCCGAATTGGGTGCGCTGCGTGGCGTAGTCGAGCGCGGCCTGCCAGGCCGACCGCGCCGCGCCCATCGAACCCCAGATGATTCCGTAGCGCGCCTCGGACAGGCAGGACAGCGGTCCCCGCAGCCCTGTCGCCTCGGGCAGCATCGCGTCGGCGGGCAGCCGCACGTCGTCGAGCACCAGCTCGCTGGTGATCGAGGCCCGCAGCGACAGCTTGTGGTGGATGGTGTTGGCGGTGAATCCCGGTGTCCTAGTCGGCACTAGGAAGCCCCGAATCCCCTCGTCGGTGGCGGCCCACACGACCGCGACATCGGCGACCGAGCCGTTGGTGATCCACAGCTTTCGGCCGTTGAGCACCCAATCCGAACCATCACGCCGCGCACGGGTTTTCATCGCGGCGGGATCGGATCCCACGTCGGGTTCGGTCAGCCCGAAACACCCCAGCAGTTCGCCGGTCGCCATACCGGGCAGCCACTCCCGCTTTTGCTCCTCGGACCCGAAGTTCCAGATCGCGAACATCGCCAGGGACCCCTGCACCGAGACCATCGACCGCAGGCCAGAGTCGGCGGCCTCCAGCTCCACACAGGCCAGGCCGTAGTGCACGGCGGAGGCCCCGCCGCATCCGTAGCCGTGCAGGTGCATGCCCAGCAGGCCGAGCTGGCCGAACCCTTTGGCGAGTTCGCGCACCGGCAGGTCGCCGATCTCGAACCACTCCGCGACGTAGGGAAGGACATGCTCGGCGCAGAACTTCCGGACGGTGTCGCGCAGCGCGAGCTCGTCGTCGGACAGGGAGGCGTCCAGGCCCAGGGGGTCGTACCGGTCGAAGGCGGGAAGTTTTTGGGTGCTCATAGGTCTCAGCCTGCCATCGTCAGGCCGCCGCTGACGCTGATCACCTGTCCCGTGATGAACGACGCGGCGGGCGACGCGAAGAACAGTACGGGTGCGGCGACCTCTTCGGGGCGCGCCAGGCGGCGAAACGGGATGGCTTTGACCAGCGCCTCTTTCAGCTTCTCGGGCTGGGCGTGGAACAGCGGTGTGTCGGTCGGGCCCGGGCACACGCAGTTGACCGTGATCTGATGGCGGGCCATCTCCCGGGCCAGCGACTTGGTCAGCGCGATCACCCCGCCCTTGGCTCCGGCGTAGATGGATTCCCCGGCGCTGCCGACGCGGCCCGCGTCGCTGGCGACGTTGACGACGCGTCCGCCGGCGTGCGTCTCGATCATTCCCGGCAGGAACGCAGCGCAGACGTGCACCGGCCCCAGGTAGTTGATGGCCACCACCTTGGCCGCGAATTCCGGTGTGGCGTTGAGGAATTGATCGGTGCGGTCCCAGCCGGCGGCGTTGACCACGATGTCGGGCACGCCGGCTTCGGCGTGCGTCGCGTCCCGCAGGGCGTCGACCTGGGCCGGGTCGGCGACGTCCACCGGCAGCGCGGTGATCAGCTCGGGGTGCTCCTTGGCGGTGGCCGCCGCCGCGGCCTCGTCCAGGTCGGCGGCGATCACCCGGTCGCCCTGTGCGGCGAACGCCAGCGCTATCGCCTTGCCGATGCCCGAACCGGCGCCCGTCACCACGGCCAGGCGGCCTTGTGAATGTGCGTTCATTGTTGACGAACTTAGGTTCACCGTGGCGGCAGGGTCAAGGTCGGCAAGCCTGTCGGTAGTCTCGCTGCATGCTCAGCCACCGGAGGCCGGCCTGGCTAGCCCTGGACGTCCTCGGCGTACTCGTCTTCTGCGCCGTCGGCCGGCGCAGCCACGACGAAGGACTCAACATCACCGGCGTCGCGACGACGGCGTGGCCGTTTCTCACCGGCACCGTCGTCGGGTGGCTGGCATCCCGTGCCTGGCGGCGCCCCACCGCGGTGGTGCCGACCGGAGTGGTCGTCTGGCTGTGCACCGTCGTCGTCGGCATGGTGTTGCGCAAGGCCAGTTCCGCGGGTGTGGCGGCGAGTTTCGTGGTGGTGGCGGCGTCGGTCACCGCGTTGTTATTGCTCGGCTGGCGGGCGGTCGCCGGGCTGATGCTTCGGCGCCGGTCCGGCGTATAGAACCATGGCAGCGACGGCGGGCGTGCCGGTGACCGCGGCATTCGGCGCCGTCGCGCGGGCGGTCGCCACCAACAAGGGGCAGCTGAACGACCCGTTCGCCGAACCGTTGGTGCGCGCCGCCGGGGTCGACCACTTCGTCCGCTTGCTCGACGACGATCGGTACGCCGCCGACGACACCGGCAGCCCGCGGTTCCTGGACATCTGCGCGGCGCACACCCGGTTCGTCGACGAGTTCGTCGCCGAAGCCGGGAGGGCGGGTCTTCGCCAAGTGGTGATCCTGGTATCGGGTCTGGACACCCGGCCGTACCGGCTGTGGTGGCCGCCGGGGACAGCCGTTTACGAGATCGACCGGCCCGAGGTGCTCGACTTCAAAGCCGAAGTGCTGCGCGGCCTGGGTGCCGAACTGGCCGCGAGCCGGCGCGCGGTCTGCGTCGATGTGCATCAGGATTGGCCGGCCGCGCTGCGGCGGGTCGGTTTCGACGCCACCTCGCCCACGGTGTGGATCGCCGAGCAGCTGCTGATCGGGTACCTGACGCCCGGCCTGCAGGACCGCTTGCTGCAGGGGGTCACCGCGATGAGTGCCGCCGGCAGCCGGTTCGCGGCCGACCACATGCCGACCTGGACCCCGTTGCAGCTCGAGGCGGAGCGGTCGTTTGTCGATGGCTGGCACCGACAGGGCCTGGACGTCGACCTGGCCAGCCTGACTCATGCGGGCCAATACCATTACGTGCCGGAGTATTTGGCGGCCAACGGCTGGGAGACGGTGCAGCGCAACGTCACCGACCTGCTTGGCGCCATGGGGCTGCCAGGTCGGCGGCGCGGCCCCGGCGGCACCGAGTTCGTCCCGGAATACCTCACCGCGACGCGGGTTTAATAGTTTGATGTTCAAGTCAGCCCCAGCCGAACAGCTGCGGTTCGTGTCGGCCACCCACAACGACCCGTTGGCGCAGCCGCTGCTGGCCGAGCTGGCCGACGAGTACGCGCAGCGCTACGGCGGCACGCCGAGCACGCACCTGTCCTGGTTGCCCGTGCCGGAGGCCGAGTTGGCGGCGCCGGACGGCGGGCTGCTGATCGGTGTGCTGGACGGCGTGCCCGTCACCGGCGGCGCGTTCCGGCGATACGACGCCGAGACCGCCGAGCTCAAGCGGATCTGGACCGACCGCGCGCATCGGCGCCGCGGTTACGCCCGCGTCCTGCTGGCGGCGTTGGAGGCCGAGACCGCCGCGCGCGGGTATCGGCGCCTCTACCTGATCACCGGCAACCGGCAACCCGAGGCCGAGGCGCTGTACGACGCGACCGGGTACACCCGGGTGCCCGCCGACCCGCTGCCGTCCTGGGGCCCGTTCGTCCCGATCGCGTTCGAGAAGATCCTCGGCTGAGGACGCGCACCCATGGCGGCCCACCCTGGCGTCGCCGTGTGCTGCTGGCGCTGGCCGTCTGTCTTTTTGCATTCATAGGGGCTTCGTCTGGGCAGCGAAAAGCTTATCTTGCAATATGTTTCATAGAGATCATCGGTTTCACGCAGTTGGTTGCGGGCCGCCCTGCTGAGGTAGTGGCAAACCGGTTGTTCGCCTCATCGTCGACGACGCGACCGCCGCCGCCTGTTGAACAGGCGCATCAAACAATCCGCGCCGAGCGATGTTCTCGGCCAAGGTTTTTCGACGCATTACCTGACCGATCGCGCACGCCGCTAAGTGTGTGGACGGGCATTCCGGGGAGATCCACGAACCACTCAACCACGTTGAGCCCGGCCTGCGCTGCAAGCGGGGCGTTAGGTCATGTCCGATAAAGGCCCTTCGGCTCTACGCGACCCACGGTCGAGCGGGCAGATTCTTACTACCTAGTTAGATCGGAGGTCTAGCCGTGGGGTCTATCGGTGACCTGCGGGAGCAGATGTGCCTGCCGATGCTGACCACCGCCTTGCGGGACATGCATTGGCGTCTGCGACGCTTCATCATCGCGGCAATCGGTACCGGAATGGTATTCGCGCTGACCCTCATCCTCACCGGGCTGACGCACGGTTTTCGTGTCGAGGCGCAGCGTGTGGTCGATTCAATCGGCATTGACACCTACCTCATCCAGACGGGCGCAGTAGGTCCGTTCATGGGTTCATCGAGGTTCCCGGAGGCAGAATTACAGGCGATCGCCCGGCTCCCGGGCGTCGAATCGGCGATCCCGGTGGTCTACGGCAACACGATCTTGCAAGATCGGCCCTCGCCGCAAAACGTGAACGTCTACGGTGTGCCCGAGCAAGCGATGCCGCCGATCGCTGCGGGGCGGGCACCGTCGAATCCCGGTGAGGTCGCCATGTCGAACACGCTGGGGCGACCCATTGGTGCCGACGTCGAGATGGGTGCGGAGGTGCTGCGGATCGTAGGGCTGGTCGACAAGTCGACCACGCTCGCAGGCCAACCCAATGCGTTTCTGACCGTTGCGGGGGCGCAGCGGTTGATGTTTTCCGCGCAGCCGGTGGTTTCCGCCATCGGTTTGCGCGGCACACTCACCCAAATACCCGCCGGCTACCGCGCCGTGGATCGCCGCGCTGCGATCGATGACATGGTCCGCCCGCTGCACGGGGCTCGCCTGGCGATGTTCTACATGGCGATTCTGCTGTGGGGAGTGGCGGCGATGATCGTGGGATCGCTGATCTATCTCTCTGCGCTGGAGCGCACCCGCGACTTCGCGGTGTTCAAAGCCCTCGGTGTCCCCAGTCATTCGGTGCTCACCGGGCTCGCGCTACAGGCAGTGCTCGTCGCGTTGGTCGCCGCGGTCCTCGGTGGGCTGCTGGCGGTTGTGCTCGGCCCGTTGTTTCCGATGCTCGTGGTGGTGACCACCTCGACCTTCCTGTCCCTGGTGGCGACCGCGGTGGTGATCGGTCTGTTGGCGAGCTTGGCGGGCGTGCGGCGCGCGGTAGCGGTCGACCCGGCGCTGGCGTTTGGGGGTTCATAGTCGTGGGTGATCTGCACATCAAAGATCTCGTCGTCGAGTACTCCAACGGTGGGCAGGCGCTCCGCGTCATCGACGGTCTGGATCTGGAGGTCAAGGCCGGATCCCTGGTGATCGTGTTGGGCCCAAGTGGGTGCGGGAAGAGTTCATTGCTGTCGTGTATCGGCGGCATCCTCAGCCCGACCGGTGGGCGCATCCAAGTCTGCGACATCGACGTCACGGCGCTGGACCGTCGCAGGCTGACCACTTACCGGCGCAGCACCGTGGGCATCGTCTTTCAATCATTCAATCTGGTGGCAAGCCTGACCGCACTGGAGAACGTGATGGTGCCGCTGTGGGCGGCCGGGTGGTCGCGGCGTGCGGCGCGCGAACGCGCCGAGGAATTGTTGACTCGCGTCGGGCTGCACGACCGCATGACACACCGGCCCGGCGACCTCAGCGGCGGTGAGCGGGAACGGGTTGCGGTGGCCCGCGCGATCGCGCTGGACCCACCGCTGATCTTGGCCGACGAACCCACGGCCCACCTGGACCAAGTCCAGGTGCAAGGAGTGCTGCGGCTGCTCCGGGAGTTGGCCAGCGGTGAGCGCATCGTCGTGGTCGCCACCCACGACACGCGGATCCTGCCGTTCGCCGACCACGTGGTCAGGCTATTGCCGGATGTCACCGCGACCGACTCCGAGCCCGAAACCGTGCGTCTTGCAAGCGGTTCGGTGTTGTTCGCGCAAGGCAGCGTGGGGGACTTGATCTACGTCGTCGCCGACGGCGAACTGGAAGTCGTCCGGGAATCGGCGGACGGGGCCGAGGAGCTGCTCAAGGTCGCCACCGCCGGCGAGTACGTCGGTGAGCTCGAGCCGTTGTTCCAGATGGCCCGCTCGGCGTCGGTGCGGGCACGCACCGACGCGATCGTTACCTGCTACACCGTGGAGGCATTCCGCGGATTGCTCGAGACCAACACCGAGGGCGGCGTCATCGAAAGCTCCAATAGCGGCTCAGGGCACGGAAATGCCGATACCAACCACCCATATGACGGGGCAAAGCTGATGTCACGAGTCCGCAGAACAAGTGGCCGACCGAAGGCCGATAAGAGGAGCGAGACGAGCGCCGCCGATAAAAGCGGTGCCGAGCACGCCGAACACCGCGTCGAATCCGGTTGGAAAATAGCGGATTATCCGCCGCTTACCGCGCCGACGCTGGTTGGGCAATTGCAGCAGCGAGCCGCACGCTATCGGGACAAGCTTGCGTTCACCTACTCTCGCGATGGCGAGGAACAAGGAGTCAGCCGGCTGAGCTATCAGGAACTGGATGCCCACGCGCGGCAGATCGCGTCGACGCTCCAGCGACTGGGCGCTGCCGGCGAGCGCGTCCTGGTGCTGTGCCCGCCGGGCCTGGACTTTGTCGCCGGCTTGTTCGGGTGTCTTTACGCTGGCGCCGTCGCCGTTCCGATGCATCCGCCGGTACGCGATCACCTGGTCCCGCGCGTCGAGGCGATCATCGCGGACGCGCAACCTGGCTTCGCTCTGTCCACCACCGAAGTCCAGACGAGGATCAAGGCCACGGTGGACGGTCTGGTCAGGGGGCGTCCGTTGCGCTGGGCTGTCACCGACACGGCGGGCGACGACCGGCCGTGGGTTCCACCAGACATCGACGCCGGCACAGTCGCCATGGTGCAGTACACCTCGGGCTCCACGGCCACACCGAAAGGCGTTGTGCTGTCGCACGGTAACCTGGTCCACAACCTGGAAACCATTCGGCGGACGTGGAATTCGGGATTCGATACGAACGCCCGCGGTGTGTTCTGGCTGCCGCCCTATCACGACATGGGTCTGATCGGCGGTATCCTCGAGACGCTCTACGTCGGGGGTACTTCCGCCCTCATGCCGCCGGGCACGTTCATCAAGCGCCCCATGCGGTGGCTGGAAGCGATGTCTCGGCACCACGCCGTGATCACCGCCGCACCCAACTTCGCTTACGACATGTGCGTCGAACTCAGTACCCCCGAAGAGCGTGCGGCGCTTGACCTGTCCAACTGGGCGATTGCGATGTGCGGTGCCGAGCCGGTGCGTAGCGCGACCCTGCAGGGTTTCGCCGAGGCGTTCGCCCCGGCCGGTTTTCGGCCGGAGGCGTTTTATCCGGTGTATGGGTTGGCGGAGGCGACGCTGCTGGTCTCCGGGGGGTCGGACGCCCCGCTACCGTTGGTTCGGCACATCGATCGCATCGCACTACGCGAACGACGGGTCACGGAGGTCGCGCCGGAAAATCCGAGCGCTTCAACGTTGGTCGGTTGCGGTCAGCCGCAAGGTGGCCAGCAGGTCGTCATCGTCGACCCCGAGACCCGGCGGCCGTGCGGGGCTGACGAGGTCGGTGAGATCTGGATCGCCGGGCCTAGCGTTGCACAGGGTTACTGGCTAAAGCCCGAACAGACCGAAGCGACATTCTCGGCGCATCTTGCGGACACCGGGGACGGCCCGTTCCTGCGTACCGGGGACCTGGGGTTCCTACATTCCGGGGAGTTGTTCGTCACGGGACGCCGCAAGGATCTGATCATTATCCGCGGCAGCAACCATTACCCCGAGGACATCGAGCTGACCGTGCAGGCCTGCCACCCGGCACTCCTGCACGGCAGGGGTGCGGTCTTCTCAATCGCTCCCGGACCGGGCGCCGACGAGCAGCTCGTTGTCGTGCAGGAGGTGAGCCACCAACAGCTCGGTGAGGCCGAACTCAACGAAATCGTCGACGCAATCCGGACCGCGATCACCGAGCGCCACGAGGTTCGGGTAGATGCCGTTATTCTGTTGGAGCCGTTGCGGATTCCGACGACGTCCAGCGGTAAGATCCAGCGGTCCGTCTGCCGGCAGCAGTTCCTCGACGGCCAGCTTGAGGCGGTCGCGCAATGGCGTGCACCGCGGCTCGACATCCGTCCTGCGGCCGCTTCGTCGGAACCCGGCGGGCGCAGCGCCGCGGAGCTCGCGGACTGGTTCGTCACCCAGCTCTCTGGTGAACTCGGCGTCCCGGCAACGGATATCGACCCATCCCGTCCGTTCGCCTACTACGGCCTCGATTCCGTCCGTGCCATCCGGCTGACCGCCGCATTGGAATCCTGGCTCGGACGCGAACTTTCGCCCACACTCCCCTACGAATACCCCACCATCGACCTGCTCTCCCGCCATCTGGCCGAGGAGGCCCCCGCCACCGACCGCACCGCCGCACCGGCCAGTGCGGGCAGTGGCGTGCGCGCCGCGGATGAGCCGATCGCCATCATCGGCATCGGCTGCCGTTTTCCGGGCGCCGACGGGCCGGCGGCCTTCTGGCGGGAGCTGTCGGACGGCGTGGACGCGATCAGCGAGATACCGCCGGACCGCTGGGACGCCGATGCCTTCTACGACGCGGATCCGTCCGTGCCGGGTACCTCGGTCACGCGACGGGCCGGTTTCGTGCCGGAAATCGACAAGTTCGACTTTCGGTTCTTCGGCATCTCGCCGAGGGAGTCGGCGCAAATGGATCCCCAGCAGCGCCTGATCCAGGAGGTGGCCTGGGAGGCCCTGGAAGACGCCGGGCAGGTGCCCGAGCGGCTTGCGGGTAGCGACACCGGCGTATTCGTCGGCATCTCCACCACCGACTACGCGAATCTGCGGGCCGGCCAGTTCCAGCTTGTCGACGCCTACACGGGCACCGGAAACGCATTGAGCATCGCCGCCAATCGGCTCTCGTACTTCTACGACTTCCACGGACCGAGCATGGCAATCGACACCGCCTGCTCCTCGTCGTTGGTCGCCGTGCACCTGGCTTGCCGCAGCCTGCGCGACGGCGAGTGCTCGCTGGCCCTGGCCGGCGGCGTGAACGTCATCCTGTCGCCGGCGCTGATGATCAACTTCACCAAGGCCAAGCTGATGGCGCCCGACGGCCGCTCCAAGACCTTCGACGCCGGCGCGGACGGCTACGTACGGGGTGAAGGCGCCGGGATCGTCGTCCTCAAACCGCTCAGTCGGGCGCTGGCCGACAACGACCCGATCTATGCGGTGGTCCGCGGCACCGCGATCAACCAGGACGGCCGGACGAACGGGCTGATCGCACCCAGCCGGCAATCGCAGGAAGCCGTGCTGGCCGCGGCCTACCGACGCGCCGGTCTTTCGCCCGGCACCGCCCAGTACGTCGAAGCGCACGGCACCGGAACGTTCCTCGGTGACGCGATCGAGGCGAACGCGCTGGGCACCGTCCTGGCGGACGGCCGCCCGCCGGGCAGCCCGTGCCTGATCGGCTCGGTCAAGACCAACATCGGCCACCTGGAGGCGGCGGCCGGGGTGGCCGGGCTCATCAAGGTAGCGCTGGCGTTGCAGCACAGGGCGATTCCGCCGAGTCTGAACTTCAGCGAGCCCAACCCCGAGATCCCCTTCGATGACCTGCCGGTGCGGGTGGCGCAAACCCTCACCCCGTGGCCGGCAAATGGTGGGCGAGCGGTCGCGAGCGTCAGCTCGTTCGGCATGGGGGGCACCAACGCGCACGCCGTGCTTACCGAAGCCCCGCAGGTGCGGCCCGCCGCGGTCGAGCCCGGCCCGGCACCGGATCGAGCGGAGTTGCTGCCGCTTTCCGCGCGCTCGCCCGAGGCCCTGGCCGCACTGGCCGACCGGTACCAGTCGGCCCTGGCATCCGGGGTTGGGCTGGCCGACCTGTGCTACACGGCCGGTGCCCGTCGCGGCCATCTCGAGCATCGGTTGTCCGTGGTCGCAGATTCCCCCGCCGCGATGTTGGAGTCCCTGGCCGCCTACCGGCACGGGCAGTCGCGGCCCGGGATCTCCGTCGGAAAGTGCCGTCCCGGCCAGCGACCCGACGTGGTCTTCGCCTTTCCCGGCCAGGGCTCACAGTGGCACGGCATGGGGCAGCGACTGCAGGCCGAGGAGCCGGTATTCCGCGAAGCCCTGGCGGCGTGCGACCGCGCGATCCGGCCCTATCTGGGCAGCTCGGTGCTCGAGGTGCTGGCCAAGGACGAGGAACTCACCGACATCGGCCTGATCCAACCCGCGATCTTCGCCATCCAGGTGGCGCTGGCCGCCCTGTGGCGCTCATGGGGGGTCGAACCCACCGCAGTGGTGGGGCACAGCATGGGTGAAGTCGCGGCGGCACATGTCGCCGGCGCGCTGACCCTCGAGGACGCCGCACGGGTGATCAGCACCCGAGCCTTGATGCTCCGCACGGTCCGTGGCCGCGGAACCATGATGGCGGCGGAGCTCAGCCTCGACGAAGCGCAGGAGCTCATCGCCGGCCGGGAGAGCGAGGTAGCGATCGCCGCCAGCAACAGCCACCGGTCGACGGTGTTGTCCGGGGATCAAACGGTCTTGGCGGAGCTGATGGGACAGTTGCAGCAGCGCGAGCGGTTCTGCCGGTGGGTCGACGTCGATGTGGCCGCCCACAGCCCGCAGATGGACGCGTTGGTCCCCGCTCTGCGCGCCGGTCTCGCCGGACTGCGGGCCACCGCGCCGGCGATACCCATCTACTCCACGGTGACCGGCGACCTGCTGACCGACCGCTTGTCCGACGCCGACTACTGGGCGCAGAACCTGCGCTCGTCGGTGCATTTCTCGCCCGTACTGCGGAGGCTGCTGGACAGTGCGCATGACTCGGTTCTTGAGATCAGCCCGCACCCGGTCCTGCTGACCTCTATCCGCGAGGACGCCGATGACATGCAGCGGAGTTGCACCGCGCTGCCATCCATGCGGCGTGACGACGGGGGACGAGCGACCGCGCTGGCGTCGCTCGGCACCCTCTACACCCTTGGTCAGCCCGTCGCCTGGGAGCACCTGTACCCCGCGGGCAGCCACTTCGTAGCCGCACCGACCTATCCCTGGCAGCGTGTCCACTCCTGGATGGACGTCGGGACGATCACCGCACCCGACCTGCTCCAACAGGTCCCCGGCGACACGACGGAGGCGGGTCTGCGCGACTGGATGTACCAGCTGCGGTGGCAGCCCGCGTCCCTGTCGGAGCGGGACGGATCGAGCCCGCCGGCCGAAGCCGGAAGCTGGCTCATCTTGAGTGACGGCGGGATCACCGCGGAAACCCTCCGGGATCACCTCGAATCGCATTCTCAGACATGCGCGTTGGTCGAGCCGGGCCTGGATAATCAAGACTTCGAGCGCCTCACACCGAACAGTTACCGCCTTGACCCGACGCAGCCCGAACACTTTCGGCTGCTGCTCGAAGACGCGTTCACCGACGCGCGGCCACCGTGCCGTGGGGTGGTGCACCTGTGGGACCTGCTGGCCGCACCGGCGGCCGACACGTCGCCTGAGTCGCTGGACTCGGCCACCACCCTTGGCCCGGTGAGCGTGCTTCATCTCGTGCAGGCGCTGGCGCGGGCGGGTTGGTCGGCTCCGCCGCGGCTGTGGCTGGTGACCGGCGGATCGCAGGTGACAGGGACCTCAAAAACGACCTCAGAAACCGCAGCCGAACCCGTGTCGATCGCCCAGGCTCCGGTGTGGGGGATGGCCCGCACCATCGAGCATGAGCACCCGGAACTGCGCTGCACGTGCGTCGACCTGTCCGTCGGTGGCGGTCCGGAAGAAGTCGGGGCCCTGTTCCGGGAGGTGTGGGCGGATGGCCGCGACGGTGACGTGGCACTCCGCGGCGGCCGCCGCTATGTCGAGCGGCTGAACCACTACGACGCACCGGAACCCACCGAGACCGTTGCCTTCACCGAAGAGGCCACCTATCTCATCACCGGTGGGCTCGGTGCGCTCGGACTCGTGGTGGCCAAATGGATGGCTGAGCACGGTGCCCGGCATCTGGTCGTGATGGGGCGCGGCGGCGCCTCGGCATCGGCGCAGGAGTCGCTCGACGCGCTGCGAGCGGGCGGCACCGAGGTGATCGTCGCGCAGGCCGACGTCGCCAAAGCCGACGAGGTTGCCGCTGTCATCGAGTCGATCGGCGAGTCGATGCCACCGCTGCGCGGGGTGGTGCACGCGGCGGGGATCGCCGACGACGCCATCCTGCAATGCCTCGACGAGCAGAAACTCCGCAAGGTCATGGCGCCCAAGGTTCAGGGCGCCTGGAACCTGCACGCGCTGACTTCAGACGCGGAACTCGACTTCTTCGTGCTGTTTTCGTCGGCCGCGTCCTTGCTGGGCCCGCCCGGGGCGGCGAACTACGCGGCAGCGAACGCTTTTTTGGACGCATTGGCGTGGCATCGCCGTGCCGAAGGCCGGCCGGCGTTGAGCGTCAACTGGGGGCCGTGGGCCGAGCTCGGCTTCTTCACCCGGTCCGAGTTGCAGAGCTACTTCGCTCAATACGGCGTCGAGGCCATGTCGGCGGCCGACAGCCTCCGAGCACTGTCGTCCTTGCTGGCGAGGTCGGTGACGCAGGCCGTGGTCCTCGACATCGACTGGGCGCGGTGGCAGCCCGACGTGCAGCCGCCACTGCTCGCGGAGCTGGGCGTTGCGCCCTCGGGCGACCAGCCGCAGGGTGCGACCGCGTCCGGGCCGGGCAACGGTCTTTCCGACGAGCTGCAGGGTGCGACACCGGAAGAGCGCCGACGGCTGCTCGAGTCGTACCTGTGCGAGCTCGCTGCGGGCAAACTCGGTCTGGCCCCATCGAACCTGGACATTCAGGCGCCCCTCAACACCCTCGGCGTCGACTCGCTCATCACGTTGGAGCTGCGGATGCAGGTCGAACGCGACCTGGGCGTCGTCGTGCCGGTCACCAAGCTGCTGGAGGGGCCGAGCGTGGCCAGTCTCGCCGAATGGCTTTGCGACCACCTGGCTTTGGTGGCGGCCGGCACACCCGCGGCGCAGCCCGACGGGGCGCCGCGGCAGGCCGCCCCGAAGAAGGCCGCCTCGAAGAAAGCCGCCCCGAAGAAATCGGCCACACGGCAAACGGACGGTGCGCCGTCGCGCGGGATCAACGGGATCGACCTGCTGACCCAGGTGCCTGATCTTTCGGACGAGGCCGTGGAAGAAATGCTCCAGAAGGTGCTGGCCGAAAGAGGGGCCCAAAACGGGGGCGAGACAAAGCTCGTCGCGCAGGAGGTTCGCGAAGATGGATAAGTCCATCGACGTCTCCGGTCTGTCTCCCGAGAAAAAACGCGCGCTGCTGGCCCAGCTGCTGATGGAGGAAGCGGAGGAGTCGGCCTCGGTACATCCGATGTCGTACGGCCAGCGATCCATGTGGTTCATCCACAAACTTGCACCGGCCAGCGCCGCCTACAACGTCACGTATGCCGGGCGGATCAGCGGCGAGCTCGACGTGCCGGCGCTGGAACGCGCGGCCCAGGCACTCGTCGACCGGCATCCGGCGCTTCGGACCACGTACGCCGAGCGCGACGGGCAACCGGTGCAACTCGTTCATCCGCACTGGCCGGCGCGCATCGCCCGGCACCATCTCGGCCCGGGTGAGCCCGGGGTCGACGAGTGGATCCGCCGGGAGACCGATCGTCCTTTCGACCTCTACACCGGCCCGGTGCTGCGGCTGACGCTGCTGGAGCGCACACCCGAGGAACACGTATTGCTCCTGGGTTTGCATCACATCGCCGTCGACTTCTGGTCCATCGACATCATTCTCGACGAGCTGCGCTTGCTCTACGCCGCCGAGCACGGTGCGGCCCCGCCCCCGCCGCCCGCGCAAAGCTTCGTCGACTACGCCGACCAGCAGGCCCGGATGCTCGCAGGTGCCGAAGGCGAGGACCTCTGGGCCTACTGGCGTGAGCAGTTGGCCGGCGACCTGCCGGCCCTCCAATTGCCCACCGACAGGCCGCGACCGGCCGTCCAGACCTACCCGGGCACCGTGCACCGCTTCACCGTCGATGACACGGTGACGGACGGGATCAAGCAGCTGGGCCGGAGCCTGGGGGCGACGCCCTACATGACATTGCTGGCGGCCTACGCCACGTTGCTGCACCGCTACAGCGGCCAGGACGACCTGGTGATCGGCTCACCTTTCGCGTGCCGTGACCGGGTCGCGCAGGAGGGTCTGGTCGGCTACCTCACCAATCCGGTGGCGCTGCGCACCGACCTACACGACGATCCGACGTTCACGGACCTGCTCGGCCGCGTCAAGGAAACCGTGCAGGGCGCGCTCGAACACCAGGACTATCCCTTCCCGCTGCTCGTTGAGCGGCTTCGGCCGGTGCGCGACCCGGGCCGCACGCCACTGTTCCAGGTTTCGTTCGCCTGGGAACAAACGCGCCGCTTCTCGGACGGAACCGGCGCGGAAAGCGGCGGGCTGCGGCTGGAAACCCTCCACGTCGGGCAGGGCGGCGCGCCGTTCGATCTGATGATGGAGATAGGCGAACACGACGGGAAGCTGTCCGGCGTGCTGCAGTACAACACCGATCTGTTCGATGCCACCACGATCGAGCGGACGGCCGGGCACTTCGCCACACTCCTCGGCGGGATCGTCGCCGATCCCAGCCGGCGGGTCTCGCAGCTGCCCTTGCTCACCGAGGAGGAGCTACGTCAGCGGGCTGCCTGGAACCAGACCGAGGTCGTCTATGACGGCCCGGCCTGCCTGCACGAGATGGTGGCCGCAACGGTCGCCCGCGTCCCGGACGCCGTCGCGGTGACGTGTGACGACCGCGAGTTGACCTATGCGGAACTCGACCGGCGAGCCAACGGCCTGGCGCACCGGCTGCGGCACCTCGGCGTGGGTCCCGAGGTCGTCGTGCCCGTCCTGCTGGAGCGCTCCGAGGACCTGGTGGTGGCGCTGCTGGGTGTCCTCAAGGCGGGTGGCGCCTTCATGCCGCTGGACTCGGCGCAGCCGGCGCAGCGCATGGCCGCGATGCTGGACGACGTACCGGACGCGCCGGTCTGCGTCACCCACCAGCGCCAGCTGGAGCACCTGCCGACCGGCTTCACCGGTCACCGGCTCTGCCTGGATGCGCCGTCCACACCGTCGGACGATGACGCCACCGTCGCCCCCGTCGCCGGGACGACATCGGCCAACCTCGCCTACGTCATTCACACGTCCGGTTCCACCGGTAAGCCGAAGGGGACGCTCAACACCCACGCCGGGATCCGCAACCGCCTGCTGTGGATGCAAGACGCCTACCGGCTGACCGGCGACGACCGGGTGCTGCACAAGACCCCGGTGAGCTTCGACCCGTCCGTCTGGGAGCTCTTCTGGCCGCTGATCATCGGCGCCCGGGTGGTCATCGCAAAACCCGAGGGCCACAAGGACGCCGCATACCTGGTTCGGACTATCGTCGAAAATGGCGTCACCACAATGCATTTCGTGCCGTCAATGATGCGCCGCTTCCTCGCCGAGCCCGGCGTGGCCGCGTGCACCGCGCTGCGCCAGGTGTTCTGCAGCGGCGAGGCACTGCCGTATGACCTCCGGGACCACTTCCTGGCCACGCTGGATGCCGAGCTCTACAATCTCTACGGGCCAACCGAGGCCGCGATCGACGTCACCGGATTCCATTGCCAGCGAGGCGAATCCGGCACGCTGGTGCCGATCGGGCGACCGATCGCCAACATCCGCGCGCACATTCTGGACGCGCACCTACAACCGGTGCCGGTGGGTGTGCCCGGCGAGCTGTTCATCGGCGGTGTCGGGCTCGGGCGCGGCTACCTCAACCGGCCCGATCTGACGGCCAGCATCTTTGTCGCCGATCCGTTCGGCGGCGATACCGCGGACCCCGTCCAGCGGCTCTATCGCACCGGGGACCTGACGAGATATCTGCCCGACGGCAACATCGATTACCTGGGGCGCATCGACTTCCAGGTCAAGGTCCGCGGCTTCCGGATCGAGCCGGGCGAGGTGGAGGCGGCGTTGGCGAAACACCCCGCGGTGGCCGAGGACGCGGTGGTGACCAGAACCGACAGCCGCGGGAACACCATCCTTGTCGCCCATGTCGTGGCGGCCGGCGACGCCGTGCCGTCGACAGCAGAGCTGCGCCGCTTCCTGCTGGAGCTGCTTCCCGCCGCCATGGTGCCGGCCGTTTTCGAGGTGAGGGACGCGCTGCCGCTCACGTCGAGCGGAAAAGTGGACCGCAAGGCCTTGATGGCAGCAGGCGGCGCGTCGGGGCCGCAGGAGCCGGCATTCGTGGCTCCGCGCACGCGCACCGAACGGGTCCTGGCCGAGATCTGGTGTGCAGTAATGGGTCTGGAACGGGTCGGCGTCAACGACGACTTCTTCGCTCTCGGTGGTGCCTCCACCCAGAGCCTGGAGGTCTCGGTGCGGGCGAACGCGGCCGGCCTGCCACTGCGACCGGAGTCGATGTTTGTGTACGGCACGATCGCCGAGGTCGCCGCCGAATACGGGCCGGTCGCCAGCGAGGGGCTGGATCACCACGAAAGCCCCGCCGAGGCGGTCGTCACTGCACCAGCCCTTAAACCGGTGCAAGCCAGACCCGACGAGAAGCGAAACACGGTGATCGAAAGCATCGGCGTGTACTTGCCGGCGCGGACGGTGTCGACCGAGACGGTCATGGCGGAGTGCGCCAACGAGGTCCGCATACCGCTGGAACGCCTGACCGGCATCAAGAACCGACGGGTGGTCGGCGAGGACGAGTTCTCGATCGACCTTGCCAGGAAGGCGGCGGACGACTGCCTGTCCCGGTCGAGCTATCGCCGCGAGGACATCGACCTGGTCATCGCCTGCAACATCTCCCGTCGCGACGGGCTCGGGCACAGGTTCACTTTCGAGCCCAGCACCGCCTCGCGGCTGCGCGGCCAATGTGGCTTTGTCAACGCGCTGGCCTTCGACATCAGCAACGCGTGCGCCGGGATGTTCACCGGCATCACCGTTGCCGACGCATTCCTGCAGACCGGACTGGTTCGCAACGCGCTGGTGGTCAGCGGCGAATACATCAGCCACCTCACCGAGACCGCGCAAAAGGAAATCGAGGGGCCGATGGACCCGAGGCTCGCCTGCCTGACCCTCGGTGACGCCGGCGCGGCGGTGATCCTGGAGCGCGGGCCCAACGGCCGGGTCGGCTTCCACGACATCGACATCGCCACGTTCAGCCGCTACAGCAAACTGTGCATCGCCAAGGCGACCGAAGCCTCGCACGGCGGCGCCATCATGTTCACCGACTCCGTCACGCAGACCGCGATCGCGGTCAAGCATGCGGTGCCCTACGTCGCGGCGGTAATGCAGCGGCACGGGTGGCGGCCCGAGACCTGTGACCACCTGGTGATGCACCAGACCTCGGAGGCATCGCTCAACGACGCGGTCGCCGCCATCAACCAAGTGTTCGGACAGGGCGCGGCCAACCGGAACAACACCATCTACAACGTGGCGGAGCGGGGGAACACCGCCAGCACGACACACTTCGTCGCGCTGCACGACTACATCCTCAGCAACCGGATCAAGTCCGGCGACAACGTGGTCTTTTCCATCACCGGCTCCGGACAGACCATCGGCGCCGCGCTGTACACCTTCGACGACCTGCCCGACCGAATGCGCCGAGGCACCAGCGACCAGCGCGGCCTCAGCATTGGGACCGACAACCACCGCAAAGAGCTAGCGGCGACGCCCCGCGTGCGTATCGACAACGTAGGCATCGCTCCCGCCGGGCAATCGACGTCTCCCAGCTCGATACAGTTCGCGGTTCAAGCGGCCACGGCGTGCCTCGACGAAAGTGGCGTTGATCGGGCAGCGGTCGGTCTGATCCTCCACGCCGGTGTCTACCGCGACGACTTTCTCAGCGAACCGGCGGTTGCCTCGCTCGTCGCGGGCGAACTCGGAATCAACGGCGACGTGCAGTCCCCGGACGGGCCCAAGACCCTCGCCTTCGACGTCCTCAACGGTGCGGTCGGCTTCCTCAACGCCTGCCACGTCGCCGCGGGAATGATCGGCGCGGGAAAGACCGACCGTGCGATGGTCGTGGCCTCGGAGATAGAAAACAACACCCCCGAAAGCGGCTATCCGTTGAACGGCATCCGCCAGACGGGCTCGGCCATCCTGCTCAGCCGAAGCGACGGTACGGAAGGCTTCGGCCGATTCGTCTTCCAGCAGCACCCCGAGTACGGCGGGGCGCTCACCACCTACACCCAGCAGCGGGACGGGCGGTGCCGGCTGCAGATTGAACGCGACCCCAACCTCGCCGCCATTTACCTGAGCTGCATCCCGTCGGCCGCCAAGGAACTGTTGACGCTGGAGGGGCTCGACCCCTCCGACATCGCGGTCGTGCTCCCGCCGCGGCTGTCGACGGCGGAGCTGGACGAACTTGCCGCCCAGATCGGCATTCCGAGATCACGATTCGTCGAGTTCGGCTCCGATGACGACCTGTTCACCTCGTCCCTGCCGTACGGGCTGGATCACGCCCGGCGGCATGGGCTGGCACGGCCGGGCGACATCGCGCTGATCCTGGCGGTCGGCTCGGGTGTCACCGTCGGCTGCACGACCTACCGGTTCTGATGACACGAACGATCGACCCGGTTCCCGGCTTCACCGGCGACGTGGTCTATCCCGACGGCGCCGACTACGACTCGGCGCGGCAGGTTTTCAACGGCCTGATCGACAAACGGCCCGGCGTCGTGCTGCGCTGCCGCTCCCGCGCTGACATCGTGGCCGCCGTCCGATACGCCGTCGGCTCGGGAGCCGAGATCGCGGTGCGTTGCAGTGGGCACAGCGTTGCAGGACACTCCTCGACCGACGGCGGTATCCTCATCGACCTCTCCCTGATGCGGCGTGTGGTCGTTGACCCCGAGCACCGAATCGCCGTGATCGAGCCCGGCGCGACCTGGCGCGACATCGACCAGGCCACCGCCCGTCACGGTCTGGCCTGCCCCGGCGGTGTGGTGTCATCGACGGGCGTGGGCGGGTTCACGCTCGGCGGCGGGGTCGGCTGGTTGTCCCGGACATACGGGTTGACCTGCGACAACTTGACCGCCGCGGAGCTCGTGCTCGCCAGCGGGGAGGTGCTGTTCGTCAGCGAGTTGCAGAACCCGGAGATCCTGTGGGGACTGCGCGGTGGCGGCGGCAACTTCGGGGTGGTCGCACACTTCGTGCTCGACCTGCATCCGGTCGATCACGTCATCGGGGGCGTGCGAGCCTACGACGACGCCGACGCCGAGGCCGTGCTCGAACACTTCCGCGCCCAGATGGACAACGCCGACGATCACCTGGCGGCCCTCGTCGACTTCGGCACCGATGAGGGTTCAGGACGGCGCCTGGTCACGATCCTCGGCTGCTCGACGGCAGCTGAACAAGTCGGTCAGGCCGCGATCGGTGCGCTGCTGCAGGTCCGCGGGGTGACTCGCGAACCGGTGATGTCACTGCAGCGCGAAATCGCCTATCCCACTTGGCAGCAAGTCCTCGACCACACGGCCCCGTTCGGTCGGTTGAACTATTGGAAGTCGATCTTCCTGACGGAGCTGTCCGACGAAGCGATCAGGCGTATCGCGCTGCTCGGGCCGACTCGCCCCGCGCCGCAAACACACCTGCACCTGATCCGGCTCGGCGGCTTTCCCAGCCGGGTTCCGCCGGAGGCGACGGCCTTTTCGGCCCGCAACCATCCTTACATCGTCCATCTGGTCACCACGTGGACCGACCCCGCTGACACCGAACGATGTCAGTCATGGACCGATGAGGCGTACGAATCTTTGCGTCCCCTCGGTCCGGCGAGCGCATATCTCAACTTCGTCGGCGATGAGGGGCAGGCCCGCATCCGGGCCAGCTTCGGCGAAGTCGCCTATCGGCGCCTCGCCAAGCTGAAGGCTCGCCTCGACCCGGAAAACCGCTTCGCCCTCAATCAAAACATTGAGCCCGCAACGGATACGTGAACGTAGACGCCGAAACGAGCGGCGACGCGTGGTATCTCGTGTTGCGCTGTGGCGTCATGGAATCTCCCCGGATCGGATCATGCCTCGAGCGCGAAACCATTTGACCGCGTTGCGGATTGCAGGCTCAATGGGGGCCAGTACATAACCCAGTTCTCGCACCGCCTTATCGCTGCGGTACCGGTAACGGTCGGTGAACGCGTACCCGACGGACATCGAGTTCACCGTGGTTTCCCGACCGGTGACGGCCTCGAGCAGGTCGCCGGCCTTACCCCCGATCCATGCGACCGGATAGGGCAACCGTCTATGCGGCGGGTCGACGCCGACCTCCCGTGCCACTCGCTCGATGTAGGCGTGATACGTCAGCTCCTGGCCGCCCAGGATGTAGCGTTCGCCACGTTTCCCATGCAACCAGGCGGCGATCATTCCACGCGCCACCTCGCCGACATCCGCGAAGTTGTTGTATCCCGGTGTCCAATAAGGAATTCGGCGGTTGGCAACCTCGACGATGAGACGGCCGGAACTGGGTCTGGCATCGCGCGGGCCGACCAGGTAGGTGGGGTTTACGATGACTGCATCCAACTTGTCGCAGGCCCGCTGCACGAGGATTTCGCCACGCCGTTTGGTGACTGGGTAGGCCGATGCCAGCCCGGCTTCGTCCCACCCCCATGGGGTCTGCTCGTCGGCGCGTGTGCCGTCGGGTGTAGGTCCGATCGTGTTCGCGGTCGAGGTATGGACGACCCGCGGCGTGCCGACGGCAATCGCGGCTTCGACGACAGCTCGCGTCGCGTCAACATTGACGGCCGAGATCGCAGGTGTGATCGTTCTCCTGGTCGAAACGCATGCGGCGCAATGGAAGACAACGTCGGCGCCGACGAACACATTGCAGAGGTCTGCTACCGAACCGAGGTCGGCGAAGACCCACTTGACCGGGAGGTCGGCCAGCGAACTCGTATCGGTGCTCGGGCGCCGCGTGGCGGTCACGGTGTGCCCCTGCGCGATCAGTTCGGCGGTCAGGTTGGATCCCAGCAGCCCGCTTGCTCCGGTTACCAGGGCGTGTGCCATCGGTTCGGGTCAACCTTGGGCCGGTGCGGGGTACCGCGCGGCTGGCGGCCGGTGGTGAGCCCACGGGCGCACCGATTCCAGTTGCGCGGCAAGCGAAACGAGTGTAGACCCGTCGTGGGGTCGCCCGACCAGATGGACAGCTTCGGGCACGCCGTCGGCCGAGACTCCGGCCGGAATCGACATGGCCGGTTGCCCCGTGTAGTTCTGCGGGGGGGTGAACGGCATGAACGCCAATACCCGCGCCATGGCGCGGGTTGGCCCCAGCCCCTCAAGGTGTCCGACAGGCACCGGCGGCTTCGCCAGCACCGGCGTCATCAGCACGTCGCAATCGGCTATGGGCCGCAACCCCCGCTCGCTCATCCGGTCCCGCATGGCCAGCGCGCGGTGAGCCAGCCAGTCGGGGACCAGGCGGGCGGTACGCCCCTCCGCTCGAATCCGCCGCTCCAGCAACTCAGGTGTGGGCAGCCGGTCGATTTCATGGGCGAGACCATTCATCATCAGTGCGAACACGGCGAGCGTCGCAGCCGGCGGATAGCTCGGGTCACGCTCAACGACCTCGTGGCCGAGCGAGCGGAGCAACTCGGCGGTCTCCAGCACTGGGCGGCGCACCTCCTCGCTGACCGGCACGGGAACCACCGGCTTGAACGAGATCGCGACCCGCAGACGGCGCGGCGCGCGCGATACCGCGTCCGTCAACGCTGGTGCCGGTGACGCTGAAGTGATCTCGTCGTTGGGCTCGGCGCCGGCCATCGCGTCGTGCAGCAGCGCCGCATCGACCACGCTGCGGGCCAGCGTGCCGATGTGGTGCAGGCCGTGGAACCGGTAGGCCCGCTCGGGTGATTGCATGGTGCTGATCCACCCGCGTTGACCCTTCAGGCCCACCAGCCCGCAGCACGCGGCCGGAATGCGAACCGACCCGCCCCCATCGGTGCCCAGTGCCCCGGGCACCATGCCGGCTGCCACCGCCGCCGCCGAACCACCGCTGGAACCCCCGGTTGTCCGGTCCAGATGCCACGGATTGCGTGTCACTCCCCAGGTCGGCGACTCGCACATCGGGACGGCACCGAACTCGGGCAGATGCGTCTTGCCGATGATCACCGCGCCGGCCGCTCGAAGGCGCCGCACCGCGGCGCTGTCGCTGCTCACCGGGCCCGTGTCAATCCCGGTGCCGCACATCGACGAAACCCCCGCCACATCGGTGTCGTCTTTGACCGCAACCGGCACGCCCGCCAGCGGCAGCACCTCCCCGGCGGCGAGCCGCCGTTCGACCCGCGCTGCTTCCGCCATCGCCTGCTCGCCCAGCACGACGCGAAATGCATTCAACACCGGGTCCAGTTGCGCGATCCGCTCCAGGAGGAACGCGACCAACTCGCGTGGCGAAACCTCACGATCGCGCACCAACTGTGCCTGCCGTGCCACCCCGGCAAAGACCAGGTCCTGATCAACGGCGGTCATCCATGCCCTTCGCGCTAAGCCCCCGATCGAGTCTACGTTCACCGGCGCCCGCCAAAGCGCACTCCTGTGAGACGACGACATCGCCGATGCGGGAACGCTTACCGAGCCGCTTCGGCGAAGCCCCGCGACGCGAGGGCGCTGCCGCGACGAACACCCGGCCGCAGGCCGCCAAGATGCGACCGAAATGCGCCGTCGGGCCGCAGGGTGGCCACAAAGCCGCAAGCGCCGAGCGCGATCATGTCCACACCAACCACGCCCCCCGATCTCGAACAGGGCCGCCCCGGCGAACAAGACGATCGACTTGGCAACCGTCACAACGGATCCCTCTCCACCAAGGCCGCGAGCTTATCCAACGCCATCTCGGTGCCAATCTCGTTGTCCTGCGGGGAAACTCCGGACGGTATGCCGTCATGGTGCACGACGACGGTGGTATCGCCGTTGGCGTCGCTGAGCGTCGTCGTCATCCGCATTGGGCCGGCGAAAGCCGGATCGGACGTTTCGAACTCGATCTCCTCGACGACGCGCTCGTCGAGCACCAGCTCGACGAACCGGCCGTGGTAGGTGTCCGTACGATCGGCGGTCTTGCCTCTGCCGTCCGGTGATTCGTATGTCAGCGACACCCGAAAGTGGCCTCCGACGCGAGCGTCGAACGAGTGCACGATCGCGGTCATCCCCTCGGGCGCCCGCCAGGCCGCGACCGCGTCGGCGTCGAGCAGGGCCCGATATACCGACCCCCGCGGCGCGCGGATGTGGCGGGTGACGCGCGTCTGGGTCATTCGCCGTTCGCCAGGGTGAGGGCCGCGGCGGTCGCCTCACGAATCGGTCCGCGCCACACGTCGCCGTGCCCCGGCAACAGGATCTCGGTGTCGAGCAGCGCCAGCGCGGACAGGGTACGGATGCAGTCCTGTTGGCTGTGGCTGAAAATCGCCGGCAGGAGCTGCGGTCCGCGGTGACGTAGCAGGGGATGGCCGGTGATCAGCGCGTCACCGCTGACCAGCACGCCGTCGATCAGGTACGAGCAGTGTCCGTTGGTGTGGCCGGGACTGAAAACGGGCCTCGGTTGGCCCGGCAGTCCATCGGCCACCTCGGCGGTCAGCGGTTGGGCGGTGGGGATGCCGTCGCGGATCAGGCCGCCGCTGCGGACCACGTGGGCGGTCCACTTGGCCCACCGGGGCCGCCAAATCCGCAGCGCCACATCGATAATGGACACCTGTTCCAGGTACTCCCGTTTGGCGTGTCCCACCTCGTCGGCGTGGCAGTACACGGGAATGCCGTGCTCGCCGGCGAACCAGATCGCGGTGCCCAGGTGGTCGATGTGCGCGTGCGTCAACAGGATGGCGCGCACGTCGCCCGGGCCGTAGCCCAGCTTGGACAGCGAGGCCAGCACGTCCTCGCGGTCCCCGGGATAGCCGGCGTCGATCAACATGACGCCGCTGTCGTCGGTGACCAGCGTCCAGTTGACCGCGTCGCCCTGGGCGAGGTGCACCGTGTCGGTGACCTGAACTAGCTCCGCCATGCCCGCGAGTGTAGGAGTAGAAAGAACGGGTGGCTGAACTGAAACTTGGATACAAGGCATCCGCCGAACAATTCGCACCGCGCGAGCTCGTCGAACTCGCTGTCGCCGCCGAAGGTCACGGCATGGACAGCGCAACCGTCAGCGACCACTTCCAGCCGTGGCGACACGAGGGTGGGCATGCCCCGTTCTCGTTGTCCTGGATGACCGCCGTCGGCGAACGCACCAAGCGGATCGTGCTGGGCACCTCGGTGCTCACGCCGACCTTCCGGTACAACCCCGCCGTCATCGCGCAGGCCTTCGCCACCATGGCCTGCCTCTACCCCGACCGAATCTTCCTCGGCGTGGGCACCGGCGAGGCGCTGAACGAGATCGCCACCGGCTACGAGGGCGAGTGGCCGGAGTTCAAGGAGCGGTTCGCCCGGCTGCGCGAATCGGTGCGCCTGATGCGCGAGCTGTGGCGCGGCGACCGCGTCGACTTCGACGGCGAGTACTACCGGCTCAAGGGCGCCTCGATCTACGACGTGCCCGCGGGCGGCGTCCCCATCTACGTCGCCGCCGGCGGACCGGCGGTGGCCAAATACGCCGGGCGGGCCGGGGACGGTTTCATCTGCACCTCCGGCAAGGGCGAGGAGCTCTACAAGGACAAGCTGATGCCGGCCGTGCAGGAGGGCGCAGCGGCCAACGACCGCAACGTCGACGACATCGACAAGATGATCGAGATCAAGATCTCCTACGATCCCGATCCCGAGCTGGCGCTGGAGAACACCCGGTTCTGGGCGCCGCTGTCGCTGACCGCCGAGCAGAAGCACAGCATCGACGATCCGATCGAGATGGAGAAGGCCGCCGACGCGCTGCCGATCGAGCAGGTCGCCAAGCGCTGGATCGTGGCGTCCGATCCCGACGAGGCCGTCGAGAAGGTCAAGGGCTACGTCGGCTGGGGGCTCAACCACCTGGTGTTCCACGCCCCCGGCCACGACCAGCGCCGGTTCCTGGACCTCTTCGAAAAGGACCTGGCTCCCAGGCTGCGGCGACTTGCCTGATCCCTCAGCGATATACATCGCCGCTCCGGAACCGGAGACCGGCAAGTCGACACTCGCGCTGGGGCTGCTGCACCGGTTGACCGCGACCGTCGCCAAGGTCGGCGTCTTCCGGCCCATCACACGGGTTCCCGACGGCAACGACCGCGACTACATCCTGGACCTGCTGCTGCAGCACACCACCGCGGGCCTGTCCTACGAGCAGTGCGTCGGCGTGACGTACCAGCAGCTGCACGCCGACAGCGACGCCGCGATCGCCACCATCGTCGACGCCTATCACGCGATGGCCGACGACTGCGACGCGGTGGTGATCGTGGGCAGCGATTACACCGACGTCACCCAGCCCGCTGAGCTCTCGGTCAACGCCCGGATCGCCGTCAACCTCGGTGCGCCCGTGCTGCTCACCGTCAGCGGCCGGGGCCGCACCCCCGAGGAGGTGGCGCGCGTCGTCGAGGTGTGTCTGACGGAGCTGGCCACCCAGCGCGCCCACGCCGCGGCGGTGGTGGCCAACCGCTGCGAACCGGCACAGCTGGGCGAGGTCGCCGAGGCGCTGCAGGCCTTCACCCAGCGCAGCTACGTGCTGCCCGAAGAGCCGCTGCTGTCCGCGCCGACGGTAGCCGAACTCGAAAAGGCCGTCAGCGGAACGCCGGTCAGCGGTGAGGCGTCGCTGCGGGAACGCGAGGTCACCGGCGTGCTGGTCGCTGGGATGACCGCCGACCACGTGCTGGAACGGCTGAGCGACGGCATGGCGGTCATCACCCCCGGCGACCGTTCGGACGTGGTGCTCGCCGTGGCGAGCGCCCATGCGGCCGAAGGGTTTCCGTCGCTGTCATGCATCGTCCTCAACGGCGGCTTCCCACTGCATCCCTCCATCGCGGCGTTGGTCGCCGGGCTGCGGCTGCGACTGCCCATCATCGCCACCGCGCTGGGTACCTACGACACCGCCAGTGCGGCCGCCGCGGCCCGAGGCCGCGTCACGGCGAACTCGCAGCGCAAGATCGACACCGCGCTGGAGCTGATGGACCGCTACGTCGACGTCACGGATCTCCTTGCACAGCTTGCCATTCCGATACCCACCGTGACCACGCCGCAGATGTTCATCCACCGGCTGACGCTGCAGGCGCGTTCGGACCGCAAGCACATCGTCCTTCCCGAGGGCGACGACGACCGCATCCTCAAGTCGGCCGGCCGTGTGCTGCAGCGCCGCGTGGCCGACCTCACGGTGCTGGGCGACGAGGCGCAGATCCGCCAGCGTTCGGGGGAACTCGGGGTGGATCTCGATGGTGCGCACGTGATCGACCCGCTCACCAGCGACTTACGCTTCCAGTTCGCCGACCAGTACGCAGAATTGCGCAAGGCCAAGGGCGTCACCGTCGAGCACGCCCGCGAGATCATGCGCGACGCCACCTATTTCGGCACCATGCTGGTGTATAACGGCATTGTCGACGGCATGGTGTCCGGCGCCGCCCACACCACGGCGCACACCGTTCGGCCGGCCTTCGAGATCATCAGGACCGTCCCGGATGTCGCCACCGTGTCCAGCATCTTCCTGATGTGCCTGCCAGATCGGGTGCTGGCGTACGGCGACTGCGCGATCATCCCGAACCCGACGCCCGAGCAGCTCGCCGACATCGCGATCTCGTCCGCGCGCACCGCGGCGCAGTTCGGCATCGAGCCGCGGGTGGCCATGCTGTCGTACTCCACCGGCGAATCGGGCACCGGCGCCGATGTCGAGAAGGTCAGGAAGGCAACGGAATTGGTTCGACTCAGGGCGCCGCAGCTGCCCGTGGAGGGCCCCATCCAGTACGACGCCGCGATAGAACCGTCCGTCGCGGCCACCAAGCTGCGCGACTCAGCGGTGGCCGGCCGCGCCACGGTGCTGGTTTTCCCCGACCTCAACACCGGCAACAACACCTATAAGGCCGTCCAGCGCAGCGCCGGGGCGATCGCCATCGGGCCGGTGTTACAGGGCCTGCGCAAACCGGTGAACGACCTGTCCCGCGGCGCGCTGGTCGAGGACATCGTGAATACCGTTGCCATCACCGCGATCCAGGCGCAGGGCGTTCATGGCTAGCGCCGACCGGGTTGTGCTGGTGATCAACGCCGGCTCGTCCTCACTGAAATACCAGTTGGTCGATCCCGACTCGGGCGTGGCCCGCGCGACCGGCAACGTCGAACGGATCGGAGAAGAGTCGTCCCCGGTCCGCGACCACGACGCGGCCCTGCGCCAAGCGTTCGACACGCTGTACGAGGAGGGGATCGACCTCCGTGCTTGCGGCCTGGTAGCGGTGGGCCACCGAGTCGTGCACGGCGGCAACACGTTCTACAAGCCCACACCGGTGGATGACGCGGTGATCGGCAAGCTCGACGAATTGTCGGAACTGGCGCCGCTGCACAATCCGCCCGCGGTCAAGGGAATTGAGGTGGCGCGCAAGCTGCTGCCGGATGTTCCGCACATCGCGGTCTTCGACACGGCGTTCTTCCACGACATGCCGCCCGCGGCGGCGACCTATGCCATCGACCGCGGCCTGGCCGAACGCTGGCAGATCCGCCGTTACGGGTTTCACGGCACGTCGCACCGGTATGTGAGCCAGCAGGCCGCCACCTTCCTGGGCCGGCCGCTGAATGGCCTGAAACAGATTGTGCTGCATCTGGGTAACGGCTGCTCCGCCTCGGCGATCGCCGGCACCAGGCCCCTCGACACCTCGATGGGCCTGACACCGCTGGAGGGCCTGGTGATGGGCACCCGCAGCGGTGACATCGACCCCAGCATCGTCAGTTACCTCTGCCACATGGCGAAGATGGGCGTCGACGAGGTCGAGTCCATGCTCAACCAGCGGTCGGGGATGGTGGGCCTGTCCGGTGAGCGCGACTTCCGCCGGCTGCGCACGATGATCGAATCGGGCGACGGCGCAGCCCAATTGGCCTACAGCGTGTTCACCCACCGGCTGCGCAAGTACATCGGCGCCTACCTGGCGGTGCTGGGGCACACCGACGTCATCACCTTCACCGCCGGCATCGGGGAGAACGACGCCGCGGTGCGTCGCGACGCGGTGGCCGGGCTGGAGGAGTTGGGCATCGTGCTCGACGGACGGCGCAACCTCGGCGGCGGCAAGGGCGCCCGGCAGATCTCCGCCGACGAATCCCCGATCGCCGTGCTGGTGATCCCGACCAACGAAGAGCTGGCCATCGCCCGCGACTGCGTCAGCGTGCTGAGCGGTTCATAGCGGCCCTGTGGATAGCCGCACACCCCGGCCGCCGCTCCCGTGCGAACGTTCCCGGCATGGGAGATCCGTTCATCGGCAGCGAGGCGCTGGCGTCCGGGGCGGTGACCCGGCATCAACTGAGAACGCGCTACCGCGCGGTGCTTCCGAACGTCTACCTGCCGAACGGCGTCGAGCCGTCGCTTGAATTGCGGATCCTGGCGGCCTGGCTGTGGTCGGGCCGCCGGGCGACGGTCGTCGGGGCGGCCGCCGCCAGATTGCATGGCGCCGAATGGATTCCCGACGATGTGCCCGTCGAGCTGGCGCACACCAACGGCCGCCCGCCGCCCGGCGTGCTGACGCGGCGCGAGGGGTTGCTGGAGGGCGAGACGCAGATCATGGGCGGCTACGCGGTCAGCACGCCCGAGCGCACTGCCTTCGACATCGGCCGGGGCGGGGCCGTCCGCTCGGCCGTGGTGCGACTCGACGCGCTGGCCAGGGCGACGGGTTTCAAGGCCGACGACGTACTGCGGGTCGCGCGATGCCATCCCGGCTCACCCGGCTTGCGGCGACTGGAAACCGCGCTGCCGCTGGTCGACGCCGGCGCCCAGTCGCCCAGGGAGAGCTACCTGCGGCTGCTGCTCATCGATGCGGGTCTGCCGCGGCCGCGGACCCAGCTACCGGTGCTCGGTGACGACGGATTCCCGGTCGCTTTCCTGGATTTGGGCTGGGAGGAGGCCATGGTCGCCGTCGAGTATGACGGCGACCAACACCGCACGGACAGAAGGCAATACGTCAAGGACATTCGGCGGATCGAAACGCTGGAGCGGATGGGGTGGATCGTCGTCCGGGTCGTCGCGGAGGACCGCCCCGCCGCCATCGTCCGTCGGGTTCGGGCCGCGCTGGCCGCATCGAGTGTGCGTTCACGGCTTTGAGTGTGCGCTCAGGGTTGAAACCGCCCGGCGTGTCGCCGCCCTGGGCGCACACGCGATGCGAGGAGAGCGGGTGGGGGAGAGCAGCCCAATCAGAACGTGCTCGTGGGTCGCACCCTGTTCGCCATGTCCACCAGCGCGTAGCGATGGCGTTGGGTGGGCGCAACCCGGGCCAGGTTGCGCAGCGCGGCCTCCACGCCCAGCCGTAGCCCGTGCTCGGTGAACGGGAAGCCGAGGATGTGGTTGGTGCTGGCCTTGTTGTCCTCCAGCCAGTCCATCGCGCAGCCCAGCACCAGTGCGCGGATCTGCAGCACGCGTGGTTCGGTGGGCGGCAGCGCCTCCACGCGCCGGGCGGCGTCGCGAATGTCCTCCTCGCTGATCTCGCTCTTCGTCCGGCCGGACAGCAGGGTCACCGCACTGGTCAGGCGCGCGGTGGTGAAATGCCTTGAGGTGGGCGGCACCTCGTCCAGGGTGCGCACCGCGGCGGCTCGATCACCTTCGGTGGAAAGCCATCTGGCCAGCCCGAAGGCCGCCGAGATCACGCCGTCGTTGGTCTTCCACACCGTTTGGTAGTACTTCTGCTCGTCGACGTCTCCGGCCAGCTCTGCGGTGGCGGCCAACGCCAGTTTCGGCGCCAGCTCGCCGGGGAAGGTGTCCAACACCTCGATGAAATGCGTTGTCGCGGAGTCGTAGTCGCCGGTGAGGAGCTCGGCGACGGCCCGATACCAGACCAGCCGCCACTGCCACCCCGCCCGCTCGGCCAGGTCGTCCAGCTTCCTGGTGGCCTTGGCCACGTCGCCCAGGTCCAGCAGCGCGCGGACCTCCATCAGCGGCAATTCGATCGACTCGGACACCTCGACGCCGTCGGCGTCCAGCGTGCCGTGGCGCGCCGCACGCAGCGAATCCAAGGTCTGCACCGGCTGGGAGAGCACCGTCGCCTGCAGGACTGGAGCGGCGACGTCGGCCGGATCGACCAGCGGCACCTGCAGCGCGGTCACGATCTCGCGGGCCGTCAGCCGCTCCGAATGGACCTGGCCGTCCAGGTAGACGTCGGTGTGCGCGACCAGCAGGTCCACCCCGAATGTCGAACGGCTGGGGCTGAAGATGGTCGACAGCCCGGGCCGCGGCACCCCGGTGTCCTGGGCCACCACCTCCCGCAGCACGCCCATCAGCTGGGCGGACATCTCCTCGGTGCTGCCGAACCGGCGCCGCGGGTCGGGGTCGGTGGCCCGGCGCAGCAACCGGCGGAACGAGTCGTAGGTGGTCAGCACGGGGTCGTCTTCGGGCAGGCCGTCGACGTAGCGCCCGTTGCGGGTGGGCAGGTTCACCGTGAGCGCCGCGAGGGTGCGGCCGACGGTGTAGATGTCGGTGGCGATCGTCGGGCCGGTCCGCACGATCTCGGGCGCCTGGAAACCCGGTGTGCCGTAGAGATATCCGAAAGAATTGACCCGCGACACCGCGCCCAGGTCGATCAGCTTGAGTTGCTCCTCGGTGAGCATGATGTTCTCCGGCTTCAGGTCGTTGTAGACCAGGCCGATGGAATGCAGATAGGTCAGCGCGGGCAGGATCTCCAGCAGGTAGGCGATGGCCTCGGAGACGGGCAGCTTCTTGTCCTTGCCGTGCTTGAGTGGCTGCCCGCCGATGTACTCCATGACGATGTAGCCGACCGGGTTTCCGTTCCGGTCCTTGTGCTCGACGAAGTTGAAGATCTGCACGATCTGCGGGTGGACCACCTCGGCGAGGAACTGCCGTTCGGCCATCGCGATCGCCTGCGCCTCGGCGTCACCGGAGTGCACCAAGCCCTTGAGGACCACCGGGCGGTCGTTGACGTTGTGGTCGACCGCCAGATACACCCAGCCCAGGCCGCCATGCGCGATGCAGCCCTTGACCTCGTACTGGTTGGCGACGATGTCTCCCGGACTCAGCTGTGGCAGAAACGAATACGCACTGCCGCAGGCGGGGCACCAGCCCTCCGACGTTCCTCTGCCCTCCTTGCCGGACCGGCCGACGGGCTTTCCGCAGTTCCAGCAGAATCGCTTGCCCTCCGGCACCACCGGGCTGGTCATCAGGGCCTCGAGCGGGTCGATGTCCCGCACCCGTGGGATCTCGACCAGGCCGCCGCCGAGATGTCTGACCGGAGGCAGCACCCGCGTCCCCATCGTCACCCGGTCTTGCGCTTCGCTGTCCAGGGTGCCGAGCGAGATGTGCGGAAAGTGGTCGTCATCGTCATCGTCGAAATCGGGGCGGAACAGCGCCTGGGTGGCCTGGATGCGCCCCGTCGTCGGGCCGCCCTGCGTGTCCGGCGGTTGGGTGCCCGGGCTCACGTCCTCCGAGCCGGATTCCGGCTGTTCGATCTTCTCCGACTCGGCCATCAGTCCACATACCTCGGCGTGGGCGGGGCGGGTGCGGGCCCCAGCACCGTCAACCACTTGCGGTACAACGTGTTCCACGTGCCATCCCGGCGGATCCGCTCCAGCGTGCCGTTGACGAACCGCACCAGTCCAGTGTTGGTCAGGTTGATCCCGATGCCGTAGGGCTGGGTGGCCATGTTGGGCCCGACGATGTGCAGATAGGGGTCCTCTTCGACCAGCCCGGCCAGGATCGAGTCATCGGTGCTGACCGCGTCGATCTCGCGCTGCTGCATCGCCACCAGGCAGTCGGCCCAGTTGACCACCGATACGACGATCGGCGGCGGGTCGATCTGGCGGATCCGGTGCAGCGACGTCGTGCCCTTCGCCACGCACACTCGCTTGCCGGACAGGTCGCCCACCTTGGCGATGGACGAATCCCGTGGAACCAGGATGCGCTGGTTCGCGTCGAGGTAGACGGTCGAGAAGTTGACCTGCTTGCGTCGCTCGCAGGTGATGGTCATGGTCTTGACCACCACGTCGACCTCGGAGTGCTGCAGCGCCGTGACGCGCTCGTCGGACGACAGGATGCGGTATTCGACGTGCGACGGGGCGCCGAAGATGTCGCGCGCGATCTCCCCGGCGATGTCGACGTCGAAACCGGTGATCTCGCCGGTGATCGGGTCGCGGAAGCTGAACAGGTTGCTGCCGATGTCGAGCCCGACGATCAGCCGGCCGCGGGCGCGGATGTCGGCGACCGCGGCGTCCGCCTCGGCCTTGGTGGGGAAGGGCCGCAGGCTCGCGGTCAGGTCGCAGCCTTGGCTGGGGTCGTCCGGCGGCAGCGGCGGCTCCGGCGGCAGCTGCTGCATGCCGACCGGGGTGGGCGGCGGCAGCGTCGGCACGGTGGCCACAGTCAGCGATTCCGTGTGCGCGCACCCCGCCAGCACGGCCACCGTGGCGAGCACGGCCCCCGCCCGCCGCAACCCGGCCGGCCGCGTCACTATCGATACTCTTTCAGCCGGGGCCACAGGCCCAGCGCAACCGCGATGGCGGCGCCGAGGCTGAGCACCACGCCTCCGACCTGGGCGCCGGACAGCCCGCTGCGCGCGTTGAGGACGTCGTTGCGCAGGCGGGTGCGGCTCTGGTCCATGGCCTTCACCAGCTGGTCCTCGAGCTTGTCGAACGCCGGGGTGGAGTCGTCCTCGCTGCTGCCCAGGGCGACCTGCGTGGCCGCCCGGTAGTTGCCCACCGAGATGTAGGAGTTTATCCGGTCGTTGGCCTGCCGCCAGCGCAGCAGCAGCTGGTCGGCGCCTTCCAGGTCTGGTTTGTCGACGGCATCGCTGCGGCCCATGTACTGGTCGAGCTGCTGATGCATGGAGTCGATGCGCTCATAGAACGACTGCTTGCGCTTCTCCTCGTCCCCGCGACGGATCAGCGATAGCGTCTCGTCGGCTCGCGCCTGCTGGGCGGTGATCGCGACGTTGGTCACGATCCGCAGCGAGTCAGCGGCCGTGTTCTTGGCGCTACGGCTGGCGGCCGTGGAGATGGTCAACGCAGTTCCGACCCATACCACCATGACGAGAATAGCGAGGCCGCCGACGACCAGGCCCGGGTTGATTCGGCGCCGGGTGCGCCTGGCCAGCCATCGATGGGCGAAGGCGCCGAAGACCGCGGTGGCGGTGACCACCAGGATGACCGGAGCCGGGATCTCCGTGGACGCGGTGGTTTCCGCGTCCACCCGTTCCGACGTCGCCTGATACAGCTGCGCCGCGTCGGGCAGGATCGTCGACTGCATCAGGCCCGAGGCCTCCGACAGATACGACGAGCCGACCGGGTTGCCCTCGCGGTTGTTGGTGCGCGCGATTTCGATCAGGCCGGTGTAGACGGCCAACTCGGCGTTGATCCGGCCCAATAACTGGATTAGCGGTTCATCGGTGAGTCCGCTCGACGCCCGCGTCACCGCCACCGACGCGTCGGTGATGGCCTGCTCGTAGCGCTGCCGGACGGGCGGCGGTTCGGCTTCGGCGATGAACGCGGTGGCCGCCGCGGCGTCGGCCACCGACAGGGTGGTGTACAGCCGTCCGGCGGCGAACGACAGCGGTTCGGTGTGATTGAGCACCGTGGTCAGCACTTGCTGCCGGTGGTTGATGGTGGTCGAGGTGGCAAAGGCGCAGATACCGCCGAGCACCGCCAGGACGATTCCGATGCTCAGGATGCGGCCCGGCGTGGTGGAGATGAACCACCAGCGCGGATGGGCTGGCTCGGCCGGCGACCGCGACCCCTGCGGCTCGGTCGACGGGTGCGCCAGCTCAACCGTCACGTCGAATCAGCCCTCAACTTTCGCGGCCACTGGAACGCTGCACCAAACTCTATAAGCAAATTCTAAGAGAATGTTGCGCCGGATGGGTGGAGGCAGGCCAATTGACCAGGCGGTCACGTGCATATCCTGAACTCGTGCAGGGCGACGGTGACGGTTGGGTGGTTTCCGACAGCGGCGCCCACTATTGGGGCCGCTTCGGTGCGGCCGGTCTGCTGCTGCGGGCCCCGCGGCCGGACGGCACCCCCGCGGTGCTGCTGCAGCATCGCGCGGTGTGGAGCCATCAGGGCGGAACCTGGGGCTTGCCGGGCGGCGCCCGTGACAGCCACGAGACGCCGGAGGAGACCGCGGTCCGCGAGGCGCACGAGGAGGCCGGCCTGCACGGCGAGCTGCTGACCGTGCGGTCGACGGTGGTCACCGCCGAGGTCGCCGGGCTCGGCGGCGAGCGCTGGAGCTACACCACGGTCGTCGCCGACGCGGCCGAGCTGCTGCACACCGTGCCCAACCGGGAGAGCGCCGAGATGCGCTGGGTCGCCGAGGACGAGGTGGCCGAGCTGCCGCTGCATCCCGGGTTCGCGGCCAGCTGGCAACGGCTGCGCACGGCCACGGCGCTGGTGCCGCTGGGCCACGCCGACGAACGACGGCGGCACCTGCCGCGCACGATCGAGATCGAGGCGGGCGTCTTCGTCTGGTGCATGCCGGGGGAAGCCGATCAGACGCCGCTGCATCCCCGAATCAACTCGCTGCTGCAAGAGCTGATCTGAGCCGTTGCGCCGCGGCCCGCGGGTCTTCGGCGGCGGTGATCGCGCGCACCACCACGATCCGGCGGGCGCCGGCGGCGAGCACCTCGGGCAGCCGCTGCTCGTCGATACCGCCGATCGCGAACCACGGCTTCTCGCCGCCGAAAACGGCGGCCGCGCGCACCAATGGCAGGCCCGGCGCCGCTCGCCCTGGTTTGGTGGGGGTGGGCCAGCACGGCCCGACGCAGAAGTAGTCGGGCCCCGCGGGCCCCGAAGAGCTAGCCGCCGCGGCCTGATCCTGGTCATGGCTGGACAGGCCGAGCAGCGTGTCCGGGCCGACGATCCCGCGGGCCAGGTCCAGCGGCAGGTCGCCCTGGCCCAGGTGCAGCACGTCGGCGCCGGCCGCGCGGGCGATGTCCGCCCGGTCGTTGACCGCGAACAGGGCGCCGTGCCGGCGGGCCGCATCGGCCAGGACCTCGCACGCCGCCAGCTCGTCGCGCGCCTCGAGGGGACCGAACCGCTGCTCACCGGCCGACCCCTTGTCGCGCAACTGGATGATGTCGACCCCGCCGGCCAGGGCGGCGTCGGCGAATTGGGCCAAATCACCACGCTCCCGACGCGCGTCGGTGCAGAGATACAGCCGCGCGGCCGCCAGCCGGGTAACTCGCTGATGCACACCGCGACGCTAGCGCGCTAGCGTGGAGGCCGAAGAACTCAGTAGTCACGGGAGTCCCGGGTAGTCATCTGCGGGGCTGAGAGTGGGCACAGCCAGGGTCAGCGGGACCTGCCCTTACCGTCACACCTGATCCGGGTCATGCCGGCGAAGGGAGGCCCCGGAATGGACAGGATGCCATCAGACCCTGGGTCGTTGGCGGTCATCGGCGGCGGTGTCATCGGGCTGGCGGTCGCACGCCGTGCGGCGCAGGCCGGGTGGTCGGTGCGGGTGCACCGCACGGCCGACAAGGGCGCGTCCTGGGTCGCGGGCGGCATGCTCGCCCCGCACAGCGAGGGCTGGCCCGGCGAGGAGCGGCTGCTGCAACTGGGTCTGGAGTCGCTGCGGCTGTGGCGCGAGGGCGGCTTCCTGGACGGGCTGCCGCCGCAGGTGGTCACCGCCCGGGAGTCGCTGGTGGTCGCCGTCGACCAAGCCGACGTCGCGGACCTGCGCACCGTCGCCGATTGGTTGTCCGCGCAAGGGCATCCGGTGGTCTGGGAGTCGGCCGCCCGGGACCTGGAACCGCTGCTGGCGCAAGGCATCCGGCATGGCTTCCGGGCGCCCACCGAGCTGGCGGTGGACAACCGCGCGGTACTGGACGCCCTGTGCGCGGAATGCGAGCGCCTCGGCGTGCGATGGGCGCCGCCGGCGCACGACCTGTCCGCGGTCGACGGCGACGCGGTGGTGATCGCCAACGGCATCGACGCCCCCGCGTTGTGGCCCGGCCTGCCGGTGCGGCCCGTCAAGGGTGAGGTGCTGCGGCTGCGCTGGCGACCGGGGTGTATGCCGGTGCCGCAGCGCGTCATTCGCGCCCGCGTGCACGGGCGGCAGGTGTACCTGGTTCCGCGCGCGGACGGGGTGGTCGTCGGCGCCACCCAGTACGAACACGGGCGCGACACGGCCCCGGTGGTCTCGGGGGTGCGCGACCTGCTCGACGACGCCTGTGCGGTGTTGCCGGCGCTCGGCGAATACGAGCTGGCCGAGTGTGCCGCCGGGCTGCGCCCGATGACGCCCGATAACCTGCCCCTGGTGCAACGCCTGGACGAGCGAACCCTGGTGGCCGGCGGCCACGGCCGATCCGGATTTCTGCTGGCGCCGTGGACCGCGGAACAGATCGTGTCCGAACTGGCCCCGGTCGGAGCCCCGTCATGATCGTCGTGGTCAACGAGCAGAAGGTCGACGTCGACGAGCGGACCACGGTGGCCGCGCTGCTGGAGTCGCTGGGCTACCCGGACCGGGGGGTCGCGGTGGCGATGGACGACGCCGTGCTACCCCGATCCAACTGGACGACAACGCTTTTCGATGGTGCTCGGCTCGAGGTGGTGACGGCGGTGCAGGGTGGCTGAATCCGAAGTGTCCCGTTCTTCCTCGGGCCATGGGGGCCCGCATCGTCACGGGACGGAAGCAAAACTCACGATCGGCGATCGCAGCTTCGCCTCGCGGCTCATCATGGGCACCGGGGGAGCGACCAGCCTGGCCTCGCTACAGGAGGCCCTGGTCGCGTCGGGCACCGAGCTGACCACCGTCGCGATGCGACGGGTCGACGCGGAAGGCGGGACGGGGCTACTGGACCTGCTCAACCGTCTCGGCATCACGCCGCTACCCAATACCGCGGGGTGCCGCAGCGCGGCCGAGGCGGTGCTCACCGCGCAGCTGGCCCGCGAGGCGCTGAACACCAACTGGGTCAAGCTGGAAGTGATCGCCGACGAACGCACGCTGCTGCCCGACGCGGTCGAATTGATCCGTGCCGCAGAGCAATTGGTCGACGACGGGTTCGTCGTTCTGCCCTACACCAATGACGACCCGGTGTTGGCCCGTCGGCTCGAAGACGCCGGATGCGCGGCGGTCATGCCGCTGGGCTCGCCGATCGGCACCGGGCTGGGCATCACCAACCCGCACAACATCGAGATGATCGTCGCGCGGGCCGGCGTTCCGGTGGTGCTCGACGCCGGCATCGGCACCGCCAGTGACGCCGCGCTGGCCATGGAGTTAGGTTGCGACGCCGTGCTTTTGGCCACCGCAGTGACCCGGGCCGCCGACCCGGCGACGATGGCGGCCGCGATGGCCGCCGCCGTCACCGCCGGCTACCTGGCCCGCCGGGCCGGGCGGATTCCCAAACGCTTCTGGGCGCAGGCATCCAGCCCCCGACGATGAAACGGTATGTGGCGCTCGGCAGTTCGATGGCGGCCGGTCCCGGCATCCGGCCCCGCGCCGCGAGAGCTCCCTGGGGCTCGGGCCGGTCGGCGCGCAACTATCCGCACCTGGTCGCGCAGCGATGCGACCTCGAACTGGTAGACGTTACCTTCTCCGGCGCGACCACCGCCCACGTGCTCGCCGAGCACCAGCGCGGCGCACCGCCCCAGATCACCGCCCTGAACGGCTCCGAAAGCCTGGTGACCATCACGATCGGCGGCAACGACGTCGGCTACATTCCGCTGCTGATGGCCGCCTCGGTGCCGCGCCCGCTCCGCCGGCTGCCGCTGCTCGGGGCGCGCATTTCCGAACTGCTGGACCGCGATGCGCGCATCGCAGCCCTTGACGCGGTGTTCGAATCGTTGTGCGCGGTCGGTCGCGCGGTGCGCCAGCGTGCCCCGCGGGCCCGGGTCTTATTCGTCGACTACCTGACCGTCCTGCCGCCCGCCGGCACGCCGGCCGCCCCGCTGTCGGAAACAAATGCCGATCTCGGTCGCCACGTGGCCGCGACGCTGGAACGACTCACGGCCGACGCGGCGTCGGCAAGCGGCTGCGAGGCGGTCCGGGCCGCCGCGGCCAGCCGGGAGCACCACGCGTGGTCGGGCGACCCCTGGACCACGAGACCCGGTGTGCCGCTGCCGGGCCGGCCGGCGCCGTTGCACCCCAACGCCGCCGGGATGCGCGCCGCAGCCGAACTGGTGTCCGCGCTGTGGTGACGGGTCAGCCGTTCGTACGCCACCACTGGTAGAGGGCGTTGACGTCCGAGTTGGACGCGGTGAGATGGCCCAACACGTTCTTGGCGTCGGTGGTCCAGGTCAACACCGCATAGTTCTTGTAGGTGCCGCATGCGATCTGGCCGCCCGTCTGGCCGTTCTGCTTCCACGTGCCCGGCGACTGGCCGGCGTCCCCGCACGCGGCCAGGGACACGTCCTTGATGGTGGAACTGAACGCGGAGCTCAAATTCGTGCCGTTGGAGAAGAGGGCGTAGACGCCAGAGCCCGGGCCGCTGGGGTCGGGGCTCTGCCCGCACAGGAGCTCGGCCAGTTCACCGGATTCGGTCAACTCCTGCGGCTTGCAGTTGTTGAGGCCGTAGCCCTTCGACAGGTTGGCGGCCAGGGTGTTCATATCAGCGGCGCTGCCGGTATTGGGTTCCGCGGCCGCGGTGCCGCCGCCCGCGAAAGCCAAACTGCCGGTGAGAGCTGCGGCCGAAACGGCTCGCAGCGCGGTGGTGAGATGTGACATTTTCGTTGCCTCCCTGCGGTTGTTGGTTGGTGATGCAGAAATCCGTTGCCCCCCAACTGTGAACGTCAGCCGTTGGCCCGCCACCACTGGTACAGCGCCGCGGCGTCGGTGTTGGACCCGCGGATGTAGCTCAAGATGTTCTTCGCGTCCGAGGTCCAGATGATCTCGGCGGCGTTCTGATACGTCCCACACGCCACCTGTCCGGCGTTGCTGCTGTTGCTGCCCTGATGCCAGCTCGTGGGCGACTGGCCGCTGTCCCCGCAGGGTCCCAGCACGTCGTCTTTGATGCTGGCTTTGAATGAGCCGACCAGGTTTTCGCCGTTGTTGAACAGGATGTACTTGGCCTGGACCGGGCCGCTCGGGTCGGGGCTCTGCCCGCAGGTCAACGACGCCAGTTCGCCGGTGGTGATGCTCTGGGCGGTGCAGTTGTTCAGCCCGTAGCCCTTTGACAGCGATGCCGCAAGCGTGTTGATGTCCGACGAGCTACCGGTATTGGCGGGATCCGCGGTTGCGGTGACGGTGCCCGCTAAGGCGGAACCGCCCGCGAGCGCCGCCGCCGTGGCGGCCCGCAACGCGTTGCTGAGATGGGACATCCTATGGCTCCTAAGCGGTTGTCGAACCGGCGTCGCTCACCGGAGAAACATTCTTCCGCTAAGTAGGGATCGTAGGGCTATGTCGTGACAAAGCAACACATTCCGCTGGCAACTGTCTGTCTGGGCATCCTTCTCAAACACCGCGGCGCAACGGGCGCTATCCAGCCATTTCGAAACGTGCTGCCAATCAGTTCTTTTCACCTGCCCGGTCGTCTTTGGCGGCCGAGGCGGCCGAGCTGGGCCGGCAGGAGAACGGGGGCTGAACGCTACGAGGCCGTCGCGCCGCACCTCTGCGCGTCCAAAGGGGATTTTCAAATTGCTAGTGCCGCCGCGACTGTGCTCGGGTATGGTTAGCACCGCCTTACGCCAGCTAACTTCTCGGGACTGGAGAATCCATGACACAGCCGCCGGCACCGCCCCCTCCGCCGCCTGGTTACCCGCCGCAGCAGCCCGCCGGGCAAGCGCCGAATAACTATTTGGTGTGGTCCATCCTGGTGACGCTGTTCTGCTGCCTCCCCTTCGGGATCGTGGCGATCGTCAAGTCCAGCCAAGTCAACGGTCTCTGGGCGCAGGGCCGTTATGCCGAGGCGCAGGCGTCCGCCGACAGCGCCAAGAAATGGGTGATCTGGTCGGCGGTCATCGGCGTCGTCGTGGGCATCATCTACGGCATCTTGATGGCGGTCGGCGCGCTGAACACGAACACCAATGCGGCGCTTGCCGCGATGTTCTGAGCACGGTTCGCGACCATGGTGACCCGCCAAGGGTCGGTGCCGTTGAGTCTGGGTGCGCCACTGGTGGTGGCCGCTTCCACGACGTTGATGTGCGCCGCCATCTGGGCGGGTGACCCGACCACTCCCAACGGTCCGCTGCCGGTGTGCCCCACCAAGGCGCTGTTGGGTATCGACTGTCCGGGATGCGGCAGCTTGCGCATGCTGTATTCCCTGATGCACGGCAACATAATGGCGGCCGCCAGGTTCAACGCGTTGGGCCTGGCGGCTGTCGTGCTTTTGGTGTGGGCGTACCTTGCCTGGACCTATGGACGGCTGGCGGGCAGACGCATCCGGAGCTGGCAACACGGCCGCTGGGCCGCGGTGTTGACCATGGTGCTGGTCGCAGCGTGGTTTGTGGTGCGCAACATCCCCTTTGCGCCGTTCACTGCGCTCTACGTCTGATACCGCCGTGTCCTGATCCCGGCCGCTCGTGCCGCGGTCTAACCTGGGGCGCGATGGTGAACAAATCCACGACGATCCCGGCGGTTCTCGTCGCGGTCGCCTTGACCGCATTTTCGACCGGCTGCTTCCATCGCTCGGCCAACTCGCGACAAGGGACCGGTGACCCCGACGCGGCCAAGTTCGCCAGTGCGTTGCACGACAAAATCACGACCGATGCGATGATGGCCCACCTGACAAAGCTCCAGGACATTGCCAACGCCAACAACGGCACTCGGGCGGTTGGCACCCCCGGTTATGAAGCCAGCGTCGACTACGTAGTAAACACGTTGCGCGGCAGCGGTTTCGATGTGCAGACCCCCGATTTCTCGGCGCGGGTGTTTCACGGGGACAAGCCGGTGGTGACCGTCGGTGGCCAGTCGGTGGAGGCGCACGCGCTCGACTTCAGCCTCGGCACCCCGCCGGACGGGGTGAGCGGGCCGCTGGTGGTCCTGCCCGCCACGAATGGCCCCGGCTGCGCGCCCACGGATTACGGCAACCTCCCGGCGCAGGGGGCCGTGGTCCTGGTGGACCGCGGCACGTGCCCCTTCGCTCGGAAGGAGGACGTCGCGGCGCAGCGTGGGGCGGTCGCGATGATCGTCGCCGACAACGTCGACGAGCAACAGATGAGCGGCACCCTGGGACCGAACACGATCGTCAAGATCCCGGTGGTGAGCGTGACGAGGTCAGTCGGCGTGCAATTGCGCACCCAGCCGGGGCCCGCCACCATCAAGCTCAACGCGAGCGTCCAGAGCTTCAAGGCCCGCAACGTGATCGCGCAGACCCAGACGGGGTCGACGAACAACGTCGTCATGGTGGGCGCGCACTTGGACAGCGTGCCCGAAGGGCCGGGCATCAACGACGATGGGTCGGGAGTGGCCGCGGTGTTGGAAACCGCGCTGCGGCTGGGGAATTCGCCACAGGTGCGCAACGCGGTGCGCTTCGCGTTCTGGGGCGCGGAAGAACCCGGCGTGATCGGATCGCGCGACTACGTCGAGTCGCTGGACTTGACTGGACTCAAAAGCATTGCGCTGTACCTCAATTTCGACATGCTCGCGTCGCCGAACCCCGGCTACTTCACCTATGACGGGGACCAATCGCTGCCGGCTGATGTCCGCGGCCAGCCGGTGGTTCCCGAGGGGTCGGCAGGCATCGAGCGCACGCTGGTCGCCTATCTGAAATCCGCCGGAAAGACCGCCCAAGACACCGCGTTTGACGGCCGCTCCGACTATGACGGATTTACCCTGGCGGGCGTCCCCGCCGGCGGCCTGTTTTCCGGTGCCGAGGCGAAAATGTCTGCGGAGCAGGCCAAGTTGTGGGGAGGGACCGCCGATCAGCCGTTCGACCCCAACTATCACCAGAAGAGCGACACCCTCGATCACATCGACCGGACCGCCCTGGGCGTCAATGGTGGTGGCGTCGCCGTCGCGGTGGGCCTATACGCCCAGGACCTCGGCGGCCACAACGGGGTGCCCACGATGGAGGACCGCACCCGCCACGTGCTAACCAAGCCATGACCCGCCGGCGGGGCGCGACATTGCTGCTGGCGGCCGCGCTGTTGGCGGGTTGCTCGTCGTCGCGGCCGGGATCGCCTGCTGCCGAACCGGATCTGGGTCGCGGACTGGCCGGGAAAGTGACAGCCGATCGGATGCTCACCCATCTGCACGCGCTGCAGAGCATCGCCAACGCCAACAAAGGAAACCGGGCGGACGGCACGCCGGGCTACGACGCCAGCGTCGACTACGTGGCTAAAGCCCTGCGCGACAGTGGCTTCGAGGTACTGACGCCGCAGTTCGACCGGCTGTACACTGTTTCCCCGGGCAGGCCGGCGATGACGGTCGCCGGCCGCAGCTACGCCGTCGACCAGGCCTCGTTGTTGGTTCAGACACCGCCCGGCGGTCTGACGGGGCAGCCGGTCCGGCCCACCCAACCGTCGGGCTGTGCGGCCAGCGATTACCCGGCGGCGCTGCCCAAGGGTTCGATCGCCATCGTCGACGACGCGCGTTGTTCGGTGGTCGACAAGCAGAACAGCGCGGTGGCCAAGGGTGCGGCCGCGCTGGTCGTGCTCAGTGCGCCCGCCGGCCAGGGCGCCCCGGCCACGTTGTTCAATCCGGGCTACTTCAAGCAGCTGACCGTGCCCGTCGCGGTTGCCAATCCGAATGCCGCGAGCGCGCTCGCCGGCGCGAGCGCGCCCATCCGCCTGGTGCTGGACGCCCAGAACGTCAAGATCACATCGCGAAACGTGTTGGCGCAGACCAAGACCGGCTCGCCACACGAAGTGATCATGGTGGGTGCGCATCTCGACAGCGCGCGCGGTGGTCCGGGCATCAATGACGACGGATCCGGGGTGGCCGCGGTGCTGGAAACGGCCCTGCAGCTGGGCCCGCTGGCGCCGGTGAACAATGCGGTGCGGTTCACGTTCTGGGGTGCCGACGAGGACGGGCTCAACGGCGTCATGGACTACGTGTTCGGCATGAACAGCGATCAGCTCAACGACATCGCGATGTACCTGAACTTCACCACGCTGGGTTCGCCCAACGCCGGCTTCTTCACCGACGACGGCGATCAGTCCGGCCCGCCGGCGCCGGGGGTGACCTACGCGGATGTCCCGGACGGGTCGGCCGGCATCGAGCGCACCCTGGCCGGCTATCTGAACCTGGCCGGCAAGCGGCCCGCGGACATGCCGCTGAACACTCTGGCCGACTACCACCCCTTCATGGTCGCGGGCGTGCCGATCGGGGGCATGACGGCCGGTGCCTCGCAACCGAAGACCACGGTGCAGGCCCGACTGTGGGGCGGCCAAGCCGGCGTGCCGTTCGACCCCAACTATCAGGGCCCCCGCGAAACCGTCGACAACATCAACCGGGATGCGTTGGCCGTCATGGGTTCTGGCGCCGCCTACGCGGTGGGCAGCTACGCGCAGTCCATCGGCGGCGTGAACGGCGTCCCGCCGCACGACAAGCGGCACCGAACCCGGGTGCCGTAACCGCTGGCGCGAGGTTTGTCGGTGGCTGTGCCTATCATCGAACTCGTATGTTCGAATATGGCTACGCGTCGCGGTCGACGCTGGAAGAAACTGCTCAGGATTCGACCGGAGCCGGCACCGCCCAAACACTCCTAGCTGTACCGGGTCACCACGTTGGTTGCAGTCGGCTGATGGGCGGTAGGCCGCCGAGTGCGTGGTGGCGTCGTTGAGTGTTGTAGTACTGCAGCCAGGACGCAAGGGCTGCGGCGCGCTGGCTGTTGGAGGTAAAGACACGTCGGTAGGCCCATTCGGTCTGCAAAGTGCGGTTGAGGCGCTCTACCTTGCCGTTCTGCCAGTGCGGTTTGATGAAGACTTGGCAGATTCCCAGTTCGACGCATACCTGGCGCAATGAGTATCGGTAGGCCCAGGCGTTGTCGGTCATGACGCGCTCGATGGTCGCGACGCCGTGGCGGTGGAAGTACTGGGCGGCACGGCGGAGAAATGCTGCGCAGGTCGGGCCTTTCTCGTCGGGCAGTACCTCGCTGTAGGCCAGCCGGGAGTAGTCATCGACCAGCGAGTGCACGTAGTCGAATCCACTGCCGTGCTTGCGGTCTCGATTTTCGCCTCCGCCGCGGCCGAGGGCGCGCCATCCGCCGCCGTCCGGGATACGCCCCAGCTTTTTGACGTCCATGTGCACCAGCTCGCCGGGCCGGGTCCGTTCGTACCGGACCGCGGTGGCCTTCGAGGACCGGATCACCATCCCGGTCATAGGGTCACAGTCACGCAGGTAGGGAATCCCTCGCCGGCGCAAGACGCGCGAGACCGTGCGGGCGCTGACTCCCAATTTCGCGCCGATATCATCGGGGCCGCAGCGATGGCGCCGACGCCAGGCCACGATCTGGTTCTCCAGCACCCGGCAGGTCCGATTGGGCATCGTGTGCGGCCGCGAGGATCGGTCCAGCAGGCCGGCTTCACCCTCGGCATCGAACCGGCTGGTCCAGGTGTGTACGCACTTGCGTGACACTCCCATTGCGGTGGCGATATCAGCTTTGGCCCATCCCTCCCGATACCGCCGCACCATCAACAGGCGGCCATGAAAGGTGGTGCGGGCATTACGGTGGGACACGAGAACCTCCGGACGGTAGTGGACCTAGACAAGCCACACCCCACCCGGGGGTTCTCCTCACATCAAGCCGACACGCCTGCCACCAACGTCATGTCCCGGTACACCTAGCCGAGGACGATTATCGGTAACGGCCGCGATATGGCCGCCGCCACCCAACACCTGTTCAACAAACTCCTCGGCCAGCTGCATCACTGCCTCCAACACCGACAGAGCTTCGAGGAAGCCAAGCCATTCCCAGCCTCGCCCCTCAAGCCATGGGAGTCGCCTTTACATGAGTCGTTCGATCATCAACGCAGCCAGCTGCCTACGCGCGTGTGCCGGGACTATCGCAGTAAGGGTGTAAACGGCCTGATCGATCCCGGTGTGTCGGAGTCGGAAAGGTCGTCTGATGATGACCGAGACTGTCGTGGCTGCGGAGCCACCGCAGAATGCTGAAGAAGCCGCCGCTGTGGCGGCGATCAATCCCCGACGCCCGGGACGTCGACGCGCTCGAAGTTGCCCGGGAGTTGGTGCGCCAGGCCCGCGAAGCGGGCGTGGCGTTGACCGGCCCGGGTGGGCTGCTCGAGGCGATGACCAAGACGGTCATCGAAACCGCTCTGGACGAAGAACTGTCCGAACATTTGGGTTATGACCGCCACGACCGGCAGGTTATGGAAGTGGCGACTCCCGCAACGGAATCCGCAGGAAGACGGTCCTCACAGATGCCCGCGTCCAGGTCGAGATCGACGTGCCCCGGGACCAGGTAGGCACGTTCGAGCCGCAGCTGGTCAAGAAGCACCAGCGTAGGGATATTGCACGGTTGGCGCGGTTGGGGGATACCTACGCCAACGCCTCACCGGATTTGTTCGACTTCCTCAACAACGCGGTGATCACCTCGCGCACGATCAATGCGCAGCAAAAGGATTTGGATCAGGCGTTGTTGTCGGCGGCCGGGTTTGGCAATACCGGCGCGGATCAGTTCAACAAGGGTGGGCCGTACCTGGCGCGTGGGGCCGCCGACCTGGTGCCGACGGCGCAACTGCTGGACGCCTACCTCACGGAAATCTACTGCCTGATGCGCAACGAACACGATGCGTTGGCCGCGACGGGTGCCGCCGAAGGCGGCTTCAACGCCCACTCGCTGAACATGAACACCGGGGCGCTATCTGGATTGGGGCTGGTCGCGAACCCGCGATCGTTGGTCGCCTTCGCCGCGCTCACACTGGGGCTTGGCGCTACGCCCGGCCTGGTCGGCGGGCCACCCAACCCCTACATCTACCCGGAGAATCTGCCGCGGGTGAACGCTCGTGGTGGGCCCGGGGATGCGCCGGGATGCTGGCAGCCGATCACGCATTATTTGTGGCCGGCACCCGAGCTGATCATCGACTCCGGCAACAGCATTGCGCCGTACAACCACCTGGACACTGGATCGCCGTATGCGATCGAGTACGTCTGGGGCCGCCAGGTCGGCGACAACACGATCAACCCGTAGCGTCTTCGGGCACAGGAAGTGCCGCGTAGCTCAACGCTGTTACGCTAAAAGCCTTGTTAGAAACGGTAATTCGCTCGGTTCCGTGATCAGCACACCGCGGCCCATAAGACGGCTATTCGGCATGTGTATGCCCCGCCGTGCAACTTAGGTAAGGCTACCGTAAGCTCACTTTCTGGTGGGCGCCGTTGCCTCGATCGATGGCGGAGCCACTGGTCGGTCGGTAACGAGCTAGAAGGGTTTCGCGCATGCGCATCGTTTTCTTCGGGTTCCAGACCTGGGGCTATAGGACTTTGAAGGCGCTCATCGAGACGGACCATAACGTCTTACTGGCCGTCTCCCACCCCTCAAGCGAGGAATCGTACAAGGCGATCTGGTCGGCGCCGGTCGACGACCTCGCGCGTAAGCACGGTATCCCTCTGCATCTCACCGAGACGGTTGACGCCGAGACCATCGACCTGGTCAAGCGCGTGGAACCCGACGTCGTCGTCGTCAACAGCTGGTATTACCGGATGCCGGCGGAACTGTATGATCTGCCTCTGCACGGAACCCTGAACTTGCACGATTCGTTGCTCCCGCGCTTCACCGGGTTTTCCCCGGTGCTGTGGGCGTTGATCAGTGGCGAGTCCCAATTCGGGTTGACGGTGCACCGGATGGACGACGGGCTGGACACCGGGGACATTCTCGTCCAGCGATCGGTGCCGATCGGCCCCACCGACACCGGCACCGAATTGGTGCTGCGAGGCATGGATCTGATTCCGGATGTGCTGGAGGAAGCGCTGAGTGCACTCGAGTCCGGCACCGCGGTCTGGCGGCCCCAGAACAAGGCCGAGCGGACGTACTTCCACAAGCGTTCGGAGCGCGACAGTTTGATCGACTGGAATTGGTCGGCCGGCGATCTCGAGCGGTTCGTCCGCGCTTTGTCCGATCCGTATCCCCCCGCGTTCACCTTCTACCGCGGGGAGCAGATCGAGATCCTCGAGGCGCGTGTCTCCGACGCCGGCTACGGCGGAACGACGGGCCGGGTGATCGTCCAGGAGGAGGGCGGCGTCGTGGTCTGCGGACCCGACGCCCATCGCGGCCGCAACCGCGGCCTGGTGATCACCCGCGTCCGTTCCGCGGACGGCGTCGAGTGCGGCGGGGAGAAGTTCTTTCGGCGAGGCGGCTACCTGACCGGCCGGCCATGAGAAGTTGCCTTCTCCCGACTGACTCCGTCTGTCAGCAATCCGTCGATGGCTACCCGGACAGGATAGACGCCAGGCTGCTCTGGATCGGCGGAGTCTGCGGTCTGGCCAGCATGATGGGGCAGCTGGACGGTACCGCGGTCGCCGTTGCTCAACGGACCTTTGTCGCCGAATTCGGGTCAACTCAGGCGATCGTCTCGTGGACGATGGGCGGCTATATGTTGGCGTTTGCCGCCGTGGTCCCGGTAACCGGTTGGGCAGCCGACCGATTCGGCACCAAGCGGCTCTTCACGGGTGGTGTTTTAGTCTTCACGCTGGCGTCACTGCTGTGCACGATAACTCCGAATATATTGCTGCTCATCAGTTTTCGTATGCTCCAGGGATGCGGAGGCGGCATTATGACACCGCTGTGCTTTGTGATCTTGGCCCGCGAGTCGGGTCCAAAGCGGCTCGGCCGCCTGGTTGCGCTAGGAGCAGCTCCCTTCTTGCTCGGCCCTATTGGAGGGCCGATCCTGGGCGGGTGGTTGATCGGCACCTATGGCTGGAAGTGGATCTTCCTGATCAACCTGCCGATCGGGCTGAGCGCCTTCGCACTCGCGGCGGTGATGCTTCCGAAGGATCGTCCCCTGCCGTCGGAGGCACTCGACGTGACCGGCATGCTGCTGCTGTCATCCGGCATGGTGACTTTGCTGGCTGGGGTATCATCCATCCCGGGACATCGCACGATCGCCGATCACCATGTGCTGATCCCCTCAATTGCCGGCCTGGTATTGATCGCCGCCTTCATTATTCACGCCTGGCGCCGGACAGATGCCCCGCTCATCGACCTGCGATTGTTGAAGAACCGCGTGGTCAGACAGGCCAACGTGACGTTGCTGATCTTCGCGGCCACTTATGTGGGCATCTTGTTGCTTGTCCCAAGCTATTTCCAGGTCGCGCTGCACCAGACGCCGATGCAGTCGGGGATGCACTTGATCGCAATGGGGATCGGCATCCTATTGACCACACCCTTCGCCGGGGCATCTATGGACAGATCCGGGCCGGGCAAGATCGTGCTGATCGCCTTCCCCCTGATGGCAGCAGGCCTGGGCACCTTCGCCATCGGAGTCGTCCGACAAGCAGACTACTCACCGACGCTGCTGGCCGGACTGATGCTCATGGGCATGGGTGTGGGCTGTGCCGCGACGCCACTGTCGGCGGCCTGCGTGCAGCCGTTGGCGCCGCATCAGATCGCTCGGGGCACGACGCTGCGAAGCGTCAACAATCAGTTGGGCGGCGCCGCTGGAGCCGCGTTGATGACGGTGCTGTTGACGGCTCAGTTCAATCGCCACGAAGATGCAGTGCCGAGGAACTACGCGATGGTGTTTTTTGTGGCCGCCGCACTGGCGATTGTCGCGATCATCGCGGCGACATTTCTGCCAGTGGAATCGGCTAGAAAATACGATGCAGCACCATCCATTTGATGATTCCAGTGGCGGCTTCTGTCGGTCGTATCGACTGTGACATAAGGCGGCCCAACGATGCCAACGTCGCGAGTCGTCCACACGCTCGCCCAACTAGAAAGTTCGTCGTCAGATGCTCAACTACGGTACGCAACCAGACCTGCTGGGGCCGTTGACCATCGCGCAACGCGCGATATGGGCCGCCCAAGAACTTCGGCCTGAAGTCCCGTACAACTTTGCCGGGTTCCTCGCGATCGATCACGATGTCGACCCCGAAAAGCTCATGGCCGCTTGTGAATCGGCGGCCACCCGATTCGGCTCACCGTGCGCGCGGGTAGCGCTGGTCGATGGCGAGCCCGTCTTTGTGCTCGATCACTCGATTCCGCAAACCCTGAACACTCTTGATCTGCGTGCCGAGCCCGACCCGGTCGCAGCCGCCTGCAGCTGGATGGATGAGGACTACCGCCGGCCGGTCGACCTGGTCCGTGACCGGCTCACCAACTTTGCGCTGCTGCGGATCGCCGACGGTCTGTCCTACTTCTACCTGCGCACCCACCACGTTCTGCTGGACGGGTATGGCACCAACAATTTCATCCGGCACATCGCGGACGTCTACTCCGGGGCGCCGGCACAGACCGGCGAAGTCGATTTCTCGGGGTTCGCCGTAATCCGCGACGCGGATCTGAAATACCAACGGTCTTCGCGCAGCGCTACCGACGCCGAGTACTGGAAGACCGTCGTGCGCGGGCCGCTGGAAGTCGTCGACCTGGCGGGCACGCAGCGGTCGGTGCCGCCACGCCATCAGTTGACGCGCGAGTTGGAGTGCACGCATCGGCTCGCGGAGAATCACCGGTTCGACGTTGCCAGGGTCGTTGTGGCGATGGCCGTATTCATCGCGAAAACAACAGGACGCCAAGAGATCTCATTGTCTCTTCCGGTGTCGGCGCGCACCACCGCGGCGCTGAAAAAGTGTGCGGGCATGGTATCCAACATGGTGCCGCTGGTCATCCGTGTCGAAGACACCGACACCATCGGCGCACTGACCGACCGGGTCGGCACGGCCCTGGTCGGTGCGCTGCGCCACCAGCAGTTCGGGGGTTTCCCGGACATCATCGGAGACGGGGCCCGTCTCGACACGAACGTCGAGTTCGGGCCGGTGATCAACGTCCTCGGCTTCGCGGAACCCATTCACTTCGGGCCCTCGCTGGCGACGTGCACCGTATTGACCAACTTCCCGATCCAAGACATCGCGCTCAGCGTCTACCCGCAGCTGGACGACGAAGCGCCGCAGGTTCACTTCGGATGGAATCCCGACCGCTATACCGACGACGAAATCGCAAGGCACATAACCCGTCTGGAGTCACTTTTCGACCGCCTTCTGGCGGCGGATCCCTCGGAGGCGCTGGGCGAGGTGTCGTTGCTGGATCACGGTGAGCGTGACCAGGTCACCTCGGCCTGGTCCGGCGCCGGTGCATCCACACCGGTGGGGGTGGCGCCGCAGCTGTTGGCCGCGGCGGTTTCGGCCGAGCCCGACGCGGTGGCGGTGGTCGACGGTACCCGGAGGTTGTCGTATCGCGAGCTCGATGAGTCCTCGACACGGCTGGCCAGGGCGCTGATCGAGGCTGGGGTCGGCCCGGAGTCCGCGGTGGGCGTGGCGATGGATCGCTGCCTGGAACTGGTCGTGGCGTGGTGGGCGGTGCTCAAGGCCGGCGGCGCGTATGTGCCGCTGGACCCGGCGCATCCGGCGCAGCGCATCGCCACGGTGCTGGACACGGTCGCGGCGTTGTGTGTGCTGACCCGCGGCGGCGACACCGTGGCCGGTGTCGGGTCGCGCCCAGTGCTCGCCGTCGACGGCCTGGACATGTCCGGGCGGTCGACGGCCCCGATCACCGACGCCGACCGGCTCGCCCCGCTGCGGGCGGACAACACCGCCCACGTGATCTTCACGTCCGGCTCCACCGGCGTCCCCAAAGGGGTGGCGGTGAGCCACGCTGGTCTGCACGGGGTAGCCGCCCACCACCGTGCTTTCGGGCTGACCGGTGGCGCGCGGGTGCTGATGGTGGCCGCCCCGACGTTCGATGTGTCTGTCGGCGAGTTGCTGCTGGCGGTCGGGGCGACCGCGACGTTGGTGGTGGCACCACCGGAGGCCTCCGCCGGCGAAGCGCTGACCGCGCTGCTGCGCGACCAGCAAATCAGCGCGGCGGTGCTCACCCCGACGGTGCTCTCGTCGCTGGATCGCACCCGGCTACCCGATGTGCGGACGCTGATCGCGACCGGGGAGGCGTGCCCGGCAGAGCTGGTCACCACGTGGGCACCGGGCCGGCGGATGTTCAACGCCTACGGCCCCACCGAGGCCACTATCTGGGCTACCTGCAGTGCACCGCTTGCGCCGGGACAGCCGGTCGGCATCGGTGCGCCCATTCCGGGGGTGCGCGCCCTGGTCCTCGACGCGCGCCTGAGCCCGACCCCGGTCGGGGTGGTCGGCGAGCTGTACCTGAGCGGCCCCGCCCTGGCGCACGGTTACCTGGGCCGGCCCGAACTGACCGCGGAGCGATTCGTCGCCGATCCCTACGGCGGCACCGGAACACGGATGTATCGCACCGGGGACCGTGTGTGCTGGGGCCCGGACGGGCGACTGCGCTACCTCGGACGGGCCGACGGGCAGGTCAAAATCCGCGGACACCGCATCGAACCCGGCGAAGTGCAGGCCGCGCTGGCCGCACTGGACGGCATCACGGCCGCGGTGGTGATCGCGCGCGAGGACCACCCCGCTGCCTTGCGTCTAGTCGGATACGTCACCGGCAGCGCCGACCCCGCCCAGCTCCGTACCCGGCTCGGCGAGCGGCTGCCCGCCTACATGGTCCCGTCGGCGATCGTGGCGATCGACGCGCTGCCGCTGACTGCCAACGGCAAGCTCGACGTTCGCGGGCTCCCGGCGCCCGAATACTCCGCCGGGACATACCGGGCCCCGGGCGACGCGGTCGAAGAGATTCTGGCCGGCATCTATGCCCAAGTCCTGGGCGTGCAGCGGGTGGGGATCGACGACTCGTTCTTCGACTTGGGCGGCGACAGCATCATGTCGTTGCAGGTGGTGACCCGCGCGCGGGCCGCAGGCGTAATGTGCCGCCCGCGTGACGTTTTCGTCGAGCAGACCGTGGCCCGGCTGGCCCGGGTCGCCACGATGGCCACCGGCGATGATCACGTGGCCGACCCGGGCGTGGGTGAGGTGGTCGCGACCCCAATCATGCGGTGGTTGCATAACATTGAGGGCCCGGTCGATCAGTTCAACCAGACAATGCTGGTGCAGGCCCCGGCCGGGGTCAGCGAGGCCGACGTGGTGGCGGTCCTGCAGGCCCTGCTGGATCGGCACGCCATGTTGCGGTTGCGCGTCGGCGACGATGGCGCCGGGGAATGGTCGCTGTCGGTGCCCGACGCGGGCTCAGTGGACGCCGGCGGATGCGTGCGGTCGGTCAACGAACTCTCCCGTGAGGCGATCATCGACGCGCGGTCGCGGCTGAATCCGGGCGCCGGGGTGATGCTCAGCGCGCTCTGGGCGGCAGGCACCGGCCAGCTGCTGTTGATCATCCACCACCTGGCCGTCGACGGGGTTTCCTGGCGAATCCTGTTAGAAGACTTGAACATCGCGTGGGCCCAGCATCGCAGCGGGCAGCCGATGTGTTTGCCGCCGGGCGGCACTTCCTTTGCCCGGTGGTCCTCGCTGCTGGGTGAGTACGCGCGCGGCCCCGAGGTGGCGGCCCAGGCCGACGCGTGGCGCCAGGTCTCGGCCACCCCGGCCGCACTGCCGACGGTTCGACGCATCGATACCCATGCCAACGCCGGCAACCTGTCGGCGCTACTCGACGCCGAGACGACCCGCATGCTCCTCGGCGATGTCCCCGCGGCGTTTCACGCTGGCGTGCAAGACATTCTGTTGATCGCATTCGCGCTGGCGGTCGTGCAGCTTTCGGGCAACACCAAGGCGCCGATAGGTATCGACGTGGAGGGCCATGGGCGCCAGGAGGAGCTGAGCGCCGATGGCGACCTATCCCGCACGGTGGGCTGGTTCACCGCGAAATACCCGGTGGTACTGCACGCCGGTGGCCTGCATTGGGCGCAGGTGGTCACCGGTGAGGCCGCACTGGGCGCGGTGATCAAAGAGGCCAAAGAACAGCTCCGCCTACTGCCCGACGGCCTTACCTATGGGCTATTGCGCTACCTCAATTCCGATGTCGACCTGGGTGATTGCGACCCCGTGCTCATGTTCAACTACCTGGGCCGACTGGCCGGCACGGCCGAGCTCTCCGAAGAAGTATGGCGGCCCAGCCTCGACAGTTTGTCGGCCACCGCCGTCGCAACCGCGGTGCCCACGCCGCTGACCCACACCGTGGCACTCAACGCCGGCACCCTGGACAGCGACGCCGGCCCGCAGCTGCACGCCAACTGGACATGGGCGACCTCCGCGCTGGATCACGCTCAGGTAAACCGGTTGAGCCAGTTGTGGTTTGAGGCGCTGACCGGGATCTGCGCACACGTGCGCCTCGGCGGGGGAGGTCTCAGTCCGTCGGACGTGGCCCCCGCACGTCTGACCCAGCAGCAGATCGACGAACTCGAACGGCACGACCGCGTTGCCGACATATTGCCTCTCACCCCACTTCAACAGGGACTGTTCTTCTACGCCACAACCGCCCCACCCGGCGGCGTCGATCTGTACGCCATTCAGCTGAACATCGGCATAGCCGGCCCACTCGACCCGCACCGGCTGCGTGCCGCGGTGCACGCCGTGGTCAACCGCCACCCTAACCTGGCCGCCCGCTTCTGTCCGGAAATCGACCCACCCGTGCAGATCATTCCCGCCGAACCCGCGGTGCCTTGGCGCTACGTGGATTTCGATGGCGACGCCGGGCTCGGCGATCTGGTCGCACGATTGTGCGCCGACGAGTGCGTCGCGGTCTGCGACCTGACCAATCCACCCGTCTTCCGGGTGGCGTTAATCCGCACGGCCCCAAACCATTACCGGTTCGTGCTCACCAACCACCACGTGGTGCTCGATGGTTCGTCCCTGCCGATCCTGCTCCAGGAAATCTTTGCCGCCTATCATGAACAGCGCCTGGCCGCGCCGGTGCCGTACCGCAGGTTCGTGACCTGGCAGGCCGGCCGACACCTCGATTCCGCCCAGGCGGCCTGGCGAGACGTGCTGACCGGCTTCGATACACCGACGCTGGTGGGCTCCCCGCACCGGCAACGGCCGGGGTCGCGAGGCATGGAATCGTACCGGCTCTCCGAGCAGACCACCCGCGCGCTGCACCAACTGGCACGGGCGCACCACACCACCATCAGTACCGTGCTGCGGGCAGGCTGGGCGCAGCTGTTGATATCGCTGACCGGACAGCGCGACGTGGTCTTCGGTGCCGCGGTCTCGGGGCGCTCAGCCGACCTGGTCGGGGTCGAATCGATGGTGGGCCTGCTGATCAATACGGTGCCGGTGCGGGCGCAAGTGACGGCGCAGACTACTATCGCTGACCTGCTGAGCCAGCTGCACAACGCCAATCAGCACACGCTGGATCACGAACACCTGGCGCTGTCCGAGATTCACCGCATCACCGGCCACGACCAGCTGTTCGACACCCTGTTCGTCTACGAGAACTACCCTCTCGACGCGGCGGCCTCGATGGAACTCGGCGACCTGGCCATCACCGAGTTCACCAGCCACGAATCCACCCACTACCCATTGACCCTACAAGCCATACCAGGCCCCGGGCTGGCGCTGGGCATCCAATACGACTCCGAGTTGTTTGATGCGGGAAGTGTTGGGGCTCTGGCGGATCGGTTGGAGCGGGTGCTATTGGCAATGACGGCGGATCCGTTGCGGCGGTTGTCGACGGTGGACTTGCTGAATACCGACGAGCATGCTCGGCTGGCTGAGTTCGGCAATCGCGCGGTGTTGAGCAAGGGGGTGGCCGGGCCGTCGATACCGGACTTGTTCGGCGCGCAGGTGGTCCGTACGCCTGAGGCGGTGGCGATCAGTTGTGGTCAGGATTCGTGGACGTATCGCGAGGTTGATCTGGCCTCTAATCGCCTGGCGCGCTTGCTGGTTGGGTTGGGCGCCGGACCGGGTCAGTGTGTGGTGGTGCTGTCTTCGCGATCGGCGGAGGCGATCGTCGCGATCTTGGCCGTGCTGAAGTCCGGAGCGGCGTACTTGCCGATCGATCCCGCGGTGCCGGATGCGCGGATCGAATTCGTGCTCGGTGATGCCGCACCCGTCGCTGCGGTGACGACCGCGGAGTTGGCTCCGCGGTTCGACAGGTACGGACTGTCGGTGGTTGACGTAAACGATCCTGGCATTGCTGCCCAGTCCAGTGCGGGATTGGCGGTGCCGGCCGGTGATGACATCGCCCACATTGTGTACACGTCGGGGACAACAGGCGTGCCCAAAGGTGTTGCGGTCACTCATCACAACGTGACGCAGTTGCTGGAGTCGCTGCACCTGGGTCTGGCGTCGGGGCCCGGACAGGTGTGGTCGCAGTGGCACTCCTATGCATTCGACTCCTCGGTGTGGGAGATTTGGGGCGCGTTGTTGCACGGGTCTCGGCTGGTGGTGGTGCCCGAGTCGGTAGCCGCTGTGCCACAATACTTTCAGGCCTTGCTGACCGCCGAACGAGTCAGCTTCCTGACCCAGACTCCGTCCGCCGTATCAGCGCTGTCTCCAGAGGCATTGGGGTCGGTGACGTTGGTGGTCGCCGCCGAGGCGTGCTCGGCGGAGTTGGTGGATCGGTGGGCGCCGGGGCGGGTGATGTTCAATGCCTACGGGCCGACCGAGACGACGATGGTGGTGACGGTCAGTGCGCCCTTGGCGGCCGGTTCGGGGACGCCGCCGATCGGTGGCCCGGTGGGCGGGGCGGCGTTGTTCGTGCTCGACGGGTGGTTGCGGCCGGTCCCGGTGGGTGTGGTCGGCGAGTTGTATGTGGCGGGTCAAGGGGTAGCCGCTGGATACGTGGGTCGGGCCGGGCTGACCTCGTCGCGCTTTGTGGCATGTCCCTTCGGAAGTCCTGGGACGCGTATGTACTGCACCGGGGATTTGGTGCGTTGGCGCCCCGATGGGCAGCTCCAGTATCTGGGGCGCGCCGATGAGCAGGTCAAGATCCGTGGGTATCGCATCGAGTTGGGCGAAATCCAATTAGCGCTAACCGAATTAGATCATGTGAATCAGGCGGCGGTGATCGTTCGCGAAGATCGCCCCGGTGACAAGCGTCTGGTCGGGTATGTCACCGAATCGGTGAGCGGTGCGCTGGATGCTGGCGCCGCGCGCACCCGACTGGGTGAGCGGTTGCCGGCCTACCTGGTTCCGGCCGCCGTCGTGGTCGTGCCGGCGCTGCCCCTGACGGTCAATGGCAAACTGGACAGCCGGGCGCTGCCGGTGCCGGAATATCGCGACGCCGCATACCGCGCCCCGTCGAACGCCGTCGAGGAAATCCTTGCCGGCGTCTACGCTCACATCCTGGGACTCGACCGCGTCGGCATCGATGACTCCTTCTTCGACCTTGGCGGAGATTCCCTGTCCGCAATGCGGCTGGTCGCCACCATCAACAAAACCTTGCACACCGATCTGACCGTGCGCATCCTCTTTGACGCCCCCACCGTCGCCCAGATTGCGCCCCATCTCGGTAAGCACGGGAGTGGATGCGAGCCGTTGGTAGCCGGTGAACGGCCCGCGTTGGTTCCGTTGTCGTTTGCCCAAAGCCGGTTGTGGTTCCTTGGCCAGTTGCACGGGCCCTCACCGGTTTACAACATGACGGTGGGGCTGCGGCTGCGCGGGTGTCTGGATGCCGATGCGTTGGGGGCCGCACTAGTGGATGTGGTGGGTCGCCACGAATCGCTGCGCACGGTATTCCCGCACATCGACGGTGTGCCGTACCAGGAAGTCGTGTCACCGCAGCGGGCGGAGCTGGGCTGGGAGGTTGTCGATGTCAGTGGCTGGTCCGCGGCCCGTCTGGAGGAGGCCATCGACGGTGTAGCGCGCTACGCGTTCGACCTGGCGGCCGAAACACCGTTACGTGCAAAGCTTTTCGGGATCGCCAAAGACGAGCATGTGCTGGTGGCCACCGTGCACCATATCGCCGCCGACGGGTGGTCGATCACGCCGCTGGTGCGTGATCTGGGGGTGGCCTATGCCAGCCGTTGTGGCGGGCAGGCCCCCGACTGGGAGCCGCTGGCGGTGCAGTACGCCGATTACACGTTGTGGCAGCGTGCCCGGTTCGGGGATTTCAACGACAGCGACGGCCCGATCGCCGACCAGTTGGCCTACTGGGAAAAGGCTCTGGCTGGAATCCCCGAACGCCTGGAGCTACCGACGGATCGGCCGTATCCGCCGGTAGCCGATTATCGGGGCGCCAATGCGGTCGTGGAGTGGTCCGCCGAAGTGCAGCGGCGGGTGCGCGCGCTGGCCCGTGAGCATGACGCGACCAGTTTCATGGTGATGCAGGCCGCGCTAGCGGTGCTGCTGGGCAAGTTATGCGCGACTAGCGATGTGGCGGTGGGGTTCCCGGTCGCCGGGCGGCGTGACTCCGCGCTGGATGAACTGGTGGGCTTCTTCGTCAACAGACTGGTGTTACGGGTCGAGGTGGCCGGTGATCGCAGCGTGGCCGAAGTGTTGGCCCAGGTTCGCTCGCGCAGTCTTGCCGCTTACGAGCACCAGGACGTGCCCTTCGATGTATTGGTGGACCGGCTCAATCCGACCCGATCGATGGCCCATCACCCGCTGGTCCAGGTGGCCTTGGCGTGGCAGAACCTTCCCGGGCAGCACGACGACCCGGCTGCGGGACTCGCTTTGGGCGATCTGCACATCACCCCGATGCCGCTGGACACTCACACCGCCCGGATGGACCTGACCTTCTCGCTGGCCGAACGGTGGAATCAGGCCGGTGAGCCCGCCGGGATTTCCGGGACGGTGGAATTCCGCACGGATGTGTTCGACGCGGAAAGCATCGAGACGCTGATCACCCGGTTGGAGCGGGTGGTGACGGCGATGACGGCGGATCCCACCCGCCGGTTGTCCTCCATCGACGTCCTCGATGAGCTCGAACACGCGCGGTTGGACGAGATGGGCAATCGCGCGGTGTTGACCCAGCCTGTCGTCAGCGTGTCGATACCGGAACTGTTTGCGGCACAAGTGAACCGCACGCCCGATTCGACGGCGCTCAGCTGCGCCGGCCGCTCGATGACCTATCTCGAGCTAGACGAGGCCGCCAACCGATTGGCGCACCTCTTGGCCGGCCAGGGAGTGGGACCGGGTCAGGCTGTGGCGCTGCTGTTTTCGCGCTCGACTGAGGCAATCGTCGCCATCCTGGCCGTCTTGAAGACCGGGGCTGCGTACTTGCCCATCGATCCCGCGGTCCCCGATGCCCGGATCGGGTTCATTCTCAGCGACGCCGGGCCGATCGCCGCAATCACCACCGCCGAGTTGGCCGGCCGGCTGGACGGATACAACCTGCAGGTCTTCGACGTCGACGCGCCGGTCGACGCCCAGCCCAGCTTCGCGCCACCGGTGCCGGCTGCCGAAGAAATCGCTCACATCATTTACACGTCGGGCACCACCGGCGTCCCCAAAGGCGTTGCGGTCACTCACCGCAACGTCACCCAACTAATGGAAGGGCTGGACGCCGGCCTGGCCGCACCGGGACCCGTTAAGGTTTCAGCGCAATGGCATTCCTACGCATTCGATGCCTCGGTCCGCGAGATCTGGGGTGCGTTGCTGCACGGCGGGCGGCTGGTGGTGGTACCCGAGGCAGTAGCGGGATCACCGGAAGAGCTGCGCTCGCTATTGATTGACGAGCAGGTCAGCGTGTTGAGCCAGACCCCCTCTGCTTTGGCGGCGTTGTCGCTTGACGGTCTGGGATCGACCGCGTTGATCGTGGGCGGCGAGGCTTGCCCGGCCGAATTGGTGGATCGGTGGGCGCCGGGGCGAGTGCTAACGAACGCTTACGGCCCAACCGAAACCACTGTGGATGTCACCATCAGCGCTCCGCTCGAGGCCGGGGACGCGATGGTGCCGATCGGCGCGCCGGTGGCGGGCGCGGCGCTGTTTGTGCTCGATGCGTGGTTGCGGCCGGTGCCGCCCGGCGTGGTCGGTGAGTTGTATGTGGCCGGTCGCGGCGTGGGCGTCGGCTACCTGCGCAGGGCATCGTTGACCGCGTCGCGATTCGTGGCATGCCCGTTTGGAGCGCCCGGCGCGCGCATGTATCGCACCGGTGACCTGGTGCGGTGGCGCGCCGATGGGCAGCTGCACTACGTGGGGCGTGTCGACGAGCAGGTCAAGCTGCGCGGGTATCGCATCGAGCTTGGTGAAATCCGCACTGCGCTAGCCGGTTTGGACGGCGTGGACGCCGCAGCGGTCGTCGCCCGCGAGGACCGCCCCGCCGCCTCACGTCTCGTGGGCTACATCACCGGCACCATCGACCCGGCCGCCGCACGTGCCGAGCTGGCCAAGCAGCTGCCGGCCTACATGGTTCCGGCCGCGGTCGTGACGATCGAGGCGCTGCCGTTGACGGTCAACGGCAAACTCGACAAATGCGCCCTCCCGGCACCGGAATACCACGACGCGAAGTACCGGGCACCGAGCAATGCCGTCGAGGAAATCCTGGCCGACACCTACGCCGAGGTCCTGGGCCTGGACCGCGTCGGCATCGATGACTCGTTCTTCGACCTGGGCGGCGATTCGCTGACCGCGATGCGCCTCATCGCCGCCATCAACAAAACCCTGAATACCCGCCTTGGTGTGCGCACCCTCTTCGACACACCCACCGTCGCCCAACTGGCGCCCAGGGTCCGTACGGACGGGGGCGCACCGGAGCCGTTGGTGGCCGGCGAACGGCCCGCCGTGATCCCTTTGTCGTTCGGTCAGAGCCGATTGTGGTTCCTCGACCAATTTTACGGCGGCTCACCGGTTTACAACATGGCGGCGGCCTTGCAGCTGAGCGGCCGCCTCGATGTCGGCGCGCTAGGCGCGGCGCTGGCAGACGTGGTGGCCCGGCACGAATCGCTGCGCACCGTGTTTCCGCATCGCGACGGTGTGCCTTACCAGGAAGTGGTGGCGGCCGAGCGTGCGGACTTCGGCTGGGAGGTCATCGATGCCACCGCATGGCCGCCCGCCCGACTGGATGAGGCCGTTGGCGCTGCCGCGCATCACTTGTTCGAGCTGGGAACTCACATCCCCTTGCTCGCAAAGGTTTTTCGCGTCGCCGAGGACGAGCATGTGCTCGTCGCCACCGTGCACCATATCGCGGCCGACGGCTGGTCGGTGACCCCACTGGTCAGCGATCTGGGGGCTGCGTACGCCAGCCGGTGTGCGGGGCAGGCCCCTGGGTGGGCCGCATTGCCCGTCCAATACGCCGACTACACGCTGTGGCAGCGCGCCCACCTCGGCGATCTCGAGGACCCCAGCAGCCCCATCGGAGTCGCCCTGGCCTATTGGCAGGAAGCGTTGACGGGGATGCCCGAGCGGCTGCAGCTGCCCACCGATCGGCCCTACCCGTCGGTTGCCGACGACCGCGGTGCGAGCGTGGCCGTGGAATGGCCGGCGGAGTTGCAACAGCGGGTGCGCGCGGTGGCCCGCCAGCGCAATGCCACCAGCTTCATGGTCATCCAGGCGGCCCTCGCAGTGATGCTCTCCAAAATCACTGCGAACAACGATATTTCGGTGGGATTTGTAATCGCGGGTCGCAGTGACGCCGCCCTCGATCAGTTGGTGGGCTTCTTCGTCAACACCTTGATACTGCGTGTCGATCTGGGCGGCGACGTCACCGTCGCCAACCTTTTGACCCAGGTTCGGACCCGCAGCCTGGAGGCTCTTGAACACCAGGACGTGCCCTTCGAGTTGCTGGTGGAGCGGCTCAACCCGATCCGGTCGCTTAGCCACCACCCCCTGGTCCAGGTGTCGATGACCTGGCAGAACCTGCGTGACCACGACAACGATCCCGCCGCGGCCCTGGGCTTGGGTGACCTGCGGATCACCCAGTTACCGCTTAAGACCCGCACGGCGCGCATGGACCTGACATTTTCGCTCGGCGAACGCTTCACCGAGGACGGCGAACCCGCCGGAATCGGCGGCGCGGTGGAATTCCGCACCGATTTATTCGATGTGGAAAGCGTTGGGGCGCTGATTGATCGGCTGGAACGCGTTTTGGTGGCGATGACGGCCGATCCGTTGCGGCGGTTGTCGTCGGTGGATGTGCTCGATACCGCCGAGCGTGCGCGCCTCGATGCGCTGGGCAATCGGGCGGCGTTGGGTGAGTCGGTGGTCCGGGTGTCCGTTCCGGAGTTGTTCGTGGCGCAGGTGGCTCGTACCCCGGAGGCGGTGGCGGTCAGTTGTGCCGGTGCCTCGATGACTTATCGGGAGTTGGACCAGGCTGCTAATCGGTTGGCGCACTTGCTTGTTGATCATGGCGCGCGCCGCGGTGAGTGCGTGGCGGTGTTGTTCGAGCGTTCGGTGCCCGCGATCGTGGGGATTTTGGGCGTGCTCAAGTCGGGGGCGGCGTATTTGCCGATCGATCCGGCGGTACCCGATGCGCGGATTGAGTTCATGATTGGCGATGCCCGCCCGGTGGCGGCGGTGACGAGTACGGGATTGGCGGCGCGGTTCGACGGGCACGATGTGCGGATCATCGATGTTGCTGACCCCGCGCTAACTACCAAGCCGTGCACAGGGTTGCCGTTGCCTGCTGCCGACGACCTCGCCCACATCATCTACACCTCGGGTACGACCGGCGTCCCCAAGGGAGTGGCGACCACTCACCACAACGTCACGCAGTTGTTGGGGTCGCTGCACGTGGGGTTGCCGTCGGGGCCGGGTCAGGTGTGGTCGCAGTGGTATTCGTATGCCTTCGATGCCTCGGTGGAAGAGATCTGGGGCGCGTTGTTACACGGGTCGCGGTTGGTGATCGTGCCAGAATCCGTAGCTGCGCTGCCAGAAGACCTGCAGGCCTTGCTGATTGACGAGCACGTGACGGTGCTGCATCAAACCCCGTCGGCGGTCTCGGCGCTGTCACCGCAGGCGTTGACGTCGATGGCGCTGGTGGTGGCCGCTGAGGCATGCTCGGCCGAGCTGGTGGATCGGTGGGCGCCGGGCCGGATCATGACCAATGCCTACGGGCCGACCGAGACCACCATGTGTGTGGCGGTCAGTCCACGACTGAGCGCCGGGGCGGGGGCACCGCCGATCGGTGCGCCGGTGCCCGGGGCGGCGTTTTTCGTCCTCGACTCGTGGTTGCGACCCGTGCCGGCGGGCACCGTGGGTGAGTTGTACGTGGCCGGGCGCGGACTCGGCACCGGCTATCTGCGCCGGGCGGGGCTGACCGCATCGCGGTTCGTGGCGTGCCCGTTCGGGGCCCCCGGGCAGCGCATGTACCGCACCGGGGATTTGGTGCGCTGGGGCGCTCATGGACAGTTGTGGTATCTGGGCCGCATCGATGAGCAGGTCAAAATCCGTGGGTACCGCATCGAACTCGGCGAAATCCAGACGGCGCTAAACGGTTTGGATGCCGTGGATCAGGCCGTGGTGATCGTGCGTGAGGACCGCCCCGGTGACAAGCGCCTGGTTGGTTATGTCACCGAATCGGTGCCGGGGGCACTCGACATGGTCGCCACGCGGGCGCGGCTGCGAGAAGGGTTGCCGGCCTACATGATTCCGGCCGCCCTGGTGGTGATCGAGGCGTTGCCCTTGACGGTCAACGGCAAGCTGGACACGCGCGCGCTGCCGGCACCGGCCTACCGCGACGCAGACTACCGGGCGCCGGGCAACGACATCGAACACATCCTCGCCGACACCTACGCCGAGGTGCTCGGCCTGGACCGCGTCGGGATCGATGACTCCTTCTTCGACCTCGGCGGCGACTCCCTATCCGCAATGCGCCTCATCGCCACCCTCAACAAAACCCTGCACACCCACCTGACCGTGCGCACCCTCTTCAACACCCCCACAGTCGCCGGCCTGAGCCAACAGGTGGACAAACACGCCGACGATCCGCGCTTCGTGTCCGCGCACGGGCCCGACGCCACCGAGGTGTACGCGACCGACCTGACGCTGGACAAGTTCATCGACGCCACCACGCTGGGCGCCGCGCCGTCGCTGCCGGGTCCCAACGCGGAGGTACGCACCGTCCTGCTGACCGGGGCAACCGGGTTCCTCGGCCGCTACCTGGTGCTGCAATGGCTCGAATGGCTCGAACTGGCCGACGGAAAGCTGATCTGCCTGGTGCGGGCCAAGCCCGACGAGGAAGCCCGCGCGCGTCTGGAGAAGACCTTCGATACCGGCGACCCGCAGCTGCTGCGGTATTTCCGGGAATTGGCCGAGAACCATCTGGAGGTCATCGCCGGCGACAAGGGCGAAGCCAATTTGGGATTGGATCAACAGACTTGGCAGCGGCTTGCCGACACGGTCGATCTGATCGTCGATCCGGCGGCCGTGGTCAACGGCGTCTTGCCCTACAGCGAGCTATTCGTGCCCAACGTCGTCGGGACCGCCGAGCTGATCCGATTGGCGCTCACCACCAAGCTCAAGCCCTACACCTACGTGTCGACCGCCAACGTGGGCGATCAGATCGCGCCGTCGGCGTTCACCGAGGACGCCGACATCCGGATCATCAGCCCCAGCCGGAAGAACGACGGCAGCCGCGTCAACGGCTACGGCAACAGCAAGTGGGCCGGTGAGGTGCTGCTGCGGGAGGCCAACGACCTGTGTGGGTTACCAGTCGCGGTCTTCCGCAGCGGAATGATTCTGGCCGACACCACCTATGCTGGCCAGCTCAATCTGTCCGACATGGTCACCCGGATGGTACTCAGTGTGGTGGCCACCGGCGTTGCACCGCGTTCATTCTATCAGCTTGACGCCCAAGGCAATCGGCAACGCGCGCACTACGACGGGCTACCCGTGGAATTCGTCGCCGAGGCCATAGCCACCTTGGGCACCCGGGTCGGCCGGGAATCGTCGACGGGGTACCAGACCTACCACGTGATGAATCAGCACGACGACGGCATCGGGCTCGATGAGTACGTCGACTGGCTGATCGAGGCCGGTTATCCGATCGAGCGCATCGATGACTTCAGCGAGTGGCTGCACCGGTTCGAGGCCGGGCTGCGCGCCCTGCCGGATCGACAGCGCGAGCATTCAATTCTGGGGGTGTTGCTGTCGAGGAATTCCCATTATTTGCAGCCGGCGGAGCCGATCTCGGGTCCCGTTGCGCCGACCGATCGGTTCCGTGCCGCGGTCCAAGACGCGAAAGTTGGCCCCGACAACGACATTCCGCATGTCTCGCCGACCATCATCATCCAGTACGTCATCGGCTTGCAGCTACTCGGGCTGCTGTAGCGGCCCCGCTCAAGCTTGGAAGGCCGCCTCGGGCCGGTCGGTGGATTTCACGTCGCGCCCGGCGCCGACCGACACGGAGGCGGCCTCACCGCGCGCCAGGCCCACCGTCGCGACGATCACCACCGCCGCCGCCGCGAGGACCGACCACTGCCACCAGCCGCCGACCGCCAAGGTTTCGCCGAGCACGATGCTCCCGAGGATCCGCCACAAAGATGAGAGAATGGCCTCCGCTATCTCGATGAGAATCCCACAGAAGCCGCGGCTAGAGGAATCGCCACCCGCTCGCAGAACGAGAACGTACGCGTCGAGACCTCCATACAGAACAGACCTGCTGCGCGGACCCGAGCGCACTCCTACGCCAGCCATAGGTGCGATATGTACGTCGTCGTTCCTGGGATGCCCGAAATGAGATACACATCGCACTGTCGATCTGAGACGCAACAGTCTGAAATCGCAAAGAATATACAGGGGTAACTCCGATGAACTCGACACGAAGATGGGCCAATAGACTAAACCGAAGTTCCCCCTGATGTGTTGACGGGTGGGTGTTGACCTGCGGTTTTGGGTTGTCTACTGACTACATGTAGCCCA
>NZ_LQPH01000150.1 GCF_002102255.1 Mycobacterium nebraskense | reverse complement strand
CCTTTCTTCGATGACTTGGTAGGTCTCGAAGCAGAACCTACGCCCGGCCCCATTTACACCGGTTTCAGGACACGACCCACACCGCCGGACTGTCCGGACTGTTGGACTCATAGGACACCCCACCTCTTGCATTAAGGTCACAGTTTCCTAAGAACCGCCTGACCTGTGTAGGACAGATCGGCGCTGTCGTCTCTAACGTGCGCCTCGAAAGGGATTGCACTGCAGCGACGATGACCACCCGACAAGGAAGGAGGCAAAACAAAGAACGCCGACCAAACGATCTCGATCGATCGGGCCACAGTCGCAGCGTTGCGTAACTGGCGCGTGGTTCAGAACCGTGAGCGCGAGTTCTTCGGCGCCGACTATCAGCCCGGCGACTTTGTCTTCACCTTTGAGAACGGCCGCCCGCCGCACCCCGACACCATTAGACAGCGTTTTGATCGTCTCGCGGCAGCTGCAGGACTATCGCGGATCACCTTCCACGATCTGTGGCACTCCTACGCGACCGGTGCGCTCAAAGCTGGCATAAGCCCGAAGGTGATCAGCGAGCGGATCGGACATGCCAATGTTGGATTCTTCCTGCAGACCTATGCGCATGTTCTGCGAAACGATGATCGAGACGCCGCCGAGCGGGCGGCCGCATTCCTCATCGGCAACGGCTGGGACCCGGGCGATGCAGGAGATAGTTAGATGCTTAGCATGCCTAATGTGGCCAAACACGTGGCCATCAGGCATGAAAATGGCCCCCGGAGTGTCCTCCGGGGGCCATTTCCGCTAGTAGCGGGGACAGGATTCGAACCTGCGACCTCTGGGTTATGAGCCCAGCGAGCTACCGAGCTGCTCCACCCCGCGTTGGTAAATGCCAGGTTACCGAACCGGCATCGCGGCGACCAAATCGCGGGCTCAGCGGGGGTGCGGTCCCTGCTCAGTGCGACGGCGGGTTCAGCCCGTACCGTTTCGCGATGTCGTCCATCCAGTCGGGCGACCCGTAGGTCAGCCCGTACTTGTCGGCCAGCTCGCCGAACTCGGGCAACTCGTGCAGGACCTTGCCAACCGGGTCGTTGGCGTGCTCGACGAGCAGCTCGCCGAGCTCGCGGAAGTAGTTTTCGAATCCGCCCGGAGTGATGACTTCGATGATGCGGCCCGGCTCGCTGCCGGCGTTCCACATCGCGTGCATCTGCCCCCGGGGCTTGGTGATGTATCCACCGGGACCGAGTACGACCTCGCTGTCGTCGGAACGGAAGCCGATCTCGCCCGCCAGCACGATTGAATGCTCGTCCTCGCAGGTGTGCCGGTGCGCCGCCGTGAGCAGGCCCACTTCAAACGGGTGCTCGACGATGGACACCTCGCCCCCGTTGCTCTTGCTGGACAGCTTGAACACCGCCCCGAATCCGGGGAGAGCGACGTACTCGCCCTCCCCCGGCCGCACCACGGTGACCCCGATTTCATTCGGCTCGGCCATTGACTCGCCTTCCTCGGAAAACCTTGCGCTGCAAGCTTATGGCCAGAGTGGCTGCGGCACTTCGATACCGAACGGCTTGCCCCAGCCGTTGCGGGAGGAAACCTCGTGCACGGGACGCCGATTGGCCGCGACACCCCACTTACCCCGGGGGTAGCCGAGGGTCAGCATGGCCGACATCTCCCAGCCCTCCTCGACCGGCACGCCCAGCAATTCGTTCACCTCGTCCTTGAAATTGCGGAGCACCATCGTCATGACACCGCCGACACCCTCGGCACGTGCGGCGAGCAACGCGCTCCAGATCGCCGGATAGATGTTGGCGCCGCCGAGGTCGTCGATGGCGAAAACGAAGAGCAACAGGGGGATTTCCTCGAAATGGTCGGCCAGGTAGTTTCCCGAGCCCTGCATTCGGCACATCGTCTCGGCGTGGGTGGTCGGGTCCGCACCGGGGGCCGTCGCCACCATCGGTCCCGCCCCCGCGCTGAACTTCTCGTACTCGATGGCGCGGGCTCGCCGAAACAGTTGGGCGAACTCGCGGATGAGTTCACGATCATCGACGGCCACGAAGTGCCAGCGCTGGGTGTTGCCCCCATTGGGGGCGCGGACGGCCGCGTCCAGAATGCGGGCCTGCGTGTCCAGCGGAATCGGGTCCGGCCGCAACCGCCGCATCATCCTGGTGGTGTACAGCGCCTCGTGGATATCCACGTGTCCGCTCCTTTCCGCTATTCCGGCCAGCTGTTGTTGAAGATTTTGTCGACGAAGTCGACGCGCTCGAAGGCGGGATCGAAGTGCGCCAGCACGTCGGCGTTCATGGTGCCTGCGGTGGTCTGCGGGCGGTGCTTCATGCCGTCGTTGAACGCCGCCAGGATGCGCCGCTTGAACTGCGGGCGCGGGTGGGCGGCGGTCACCGCGGCGATGGCATCGGGGGCCAGATCCGCCCGCCCGATGCCGACCACGTCGACCTCGACACCGGCTTGGAGCAAAGCGACTTCGGGCGCAAGGAATTCCGGCACGCCCGTTGTGGTGTGCAGGGCGATGCCGAGCCACACCTTCTCGGCGTCGGCCCTATCGACGCCGCGCGCCGTCAGGAAGTCCCGGGCGGCGTCCGCGCCGTCGACCTCGAAGCGAATCGTCGAGGTGCGGTAGCGCTCGGTGAGCCCGAGGTCGTGGAACATCGCGCCGACGTAGAGCAACTCCAGGTCCGGTTGCAGCCCGCGGCGCCGGCCCTGCAGCGCGCCGAAGAGGAACACCCGCCGCGAGTGGTTGAACAGCAGGTCGTCCTCGGCGTCACGAATGAAATCGGTGGCCTCGCGCACCAACGGCGAGTCGGGTATGCGGATGTCGGCAATGCTCTCGATCGAGCTGGCGGTCATGATCGTGTCTCCTTCGGGTGATCGTGCTAGCCAGTCTGCGGCCGCGCGGGCTCCCCGACCGTGGCCGTTCGAGCCGTCCTCTCCACAAAACGCGACACAATGTCTTGCGTGGCTGGAGTGGGTTCGCGGGTGGTGGTGATCGTCGTCTTCGACGACGTGACGCTGTTGGACGTCGCGGGAGCGGGTGAAGTGTTCGTCGAAGCCAACCGGTTCGGCGCCGACTACCAGCTCAAAATCGCATCGGTGGACGGGCGGGAGGTGACAACGTCGATCGGGAACCGAATGGGTGTCACCGACCGCCTTTCGTCGATCGATTCCGCCGATACCGTTCTGGTCGCCGGCAGCGACCATTTGCCCCGGCGAGCCATCGACCCCGCGCTCGTCGAGGCCATCAGATCGATGTCGGGACGGGCGCGGCGGATGGCCTCCATCTGCACCGGGTCGTTCATCCTCGCGCAGGCCGGCCTGCTCAGCGGCAGGCGCGCCACCACCCACTGGAACGAGGCCCGGTTGTTGGCCCGGGCCTTTCGGGATGTCACCGTTGAGCCCGACGCGATCTTCGTCCGCGACGGCGACGTCTTCACCTCGGCCGGGGTGTCGTCGGGCATCGATCTGGCGCTGGCGTTGGTCGAAATGGATTACGGGACCGAACTGGTCCGCAACGTCGCCCGGTGGCTGGTCGTCTACCTCAAACGCGCTGGGGGCCAATCACAATTCTCGGTGCTGGTCGAGGCGGATCCGCCGCCACAGTCGCCGCTGCGGGCGGTCATCGATGCGGTCGCGGCCAACCCGGCCGCGAACCACAGCGTGACATCTCTTGCGGCCCGGGCGTCACTGAGCACCCGTCAGCTGACCCGCCTCTTTCAGTCCGAGCTCGGAATGAGTCCGGCACGCTATGTCGAATTGGTGCGAATCGATTTCGCCCGTGGCGCACTCGAATCCGGCCGTTCCGTCACCGAGACCGCGGGCATGGCCGGCTTCGGCAGCATCGAGACGCTGAGACGGGTATTCGTCAACCACCTGGGCATCAGCCCGAAAGCCTATCGGGAGAGGTTCCGAACGGCCTACGCCTGAAAGCTATTTGGTGTTGTTGTACTTGGTGATTGCGTCGTCCAACCGCTGCAACGCGGCGCCATAGCCGGCGAAATCGCCCTTCTTCTGGGCGTCCTTGGCCGCGCCCAGCGCCGCCTGAATCTCTTGCAGGGCGGCGGATTTGGCCGGGGACAGCGTCACCGACCCGTCCGGGACCGGCGGGATCGCCGTCGGCGGTGGCGATCCCGGCGGACTGGCCGGTGCGGGCGGGGTGACCGGTGGGGCCGCCTGGGGGTTGCCGGCGTCGGTCGGCTGAATTCCCGTCGCGGCCGCGCCCGCGCCGGGACCGAACAGCCCGGTCAGGGCGTCGCGCACCGTGGGGCCGTACCCGATCTTGTCGTTGTACATCATCGCCACCCGGATCAGGCGCGGGTACGACGAGGCGGCGTCGCTGGCTCCCGGAGAGGCGTAGACGGGTTCGACATACAGCAGGCCGCCCTGGCCCACCGGCAGGGTGAGCAGGTTGCCCCAGCGGATCCGGTTCTGGTTGTCGCGCCCGATCACACCAAGGTCCTGGGACACCGCCGGGTCGGTGGTGATGGCGTTGTTGGCCAGCTTGGGCCCGTTGACCTGACCCGGGATGGTCAGCACGGTGATCCTGCCGTACGTCGCCGGGTCGGAGCTGGCGCTGATGTAGGCGGCCAGGTAATCGCGCTTGAACCTGTTCATCGCGCTCGTCAGCTGATACGAGGACGAATTGTCGTTCTTGGCAATGTTTTTCGCGACGATGTAATAGGGCGGCTGATAGCTGCTGGCGGTCGGGTTCGGGTCCAGCGGCACGTCCCAGAAGTCCGACGTGGAGAAGAACGTCACCGGATCGTTGACGTGGTACTTGGCCAGCAGCATCCGCTGCACCTTGAACAGGTCCTCGGGATACCGCAAATGCTCGGCCAGCTCGGGGGTGATGTCGCTCTTCGGTTTGACCGTGCCGGGGAAGACCTGCATCCACGCCTTGAGCACCGGGTCCTGCTCGTCCTGCTGGTAGAGCGTCACGGTGCCGTCATAGGCGTCCACCGTGGCCTTCACCGAGTTGCGGATGTAGGAGACCTGCTTGTCGGGGGCCAGCTTGTTGAACGCCACCTCGTTCGAGTCGGCGGTGGCCGATTCCAGGGAGGTGAGTTCGGAGTACGGGTAGTTGTCCAACGTGGTGTAGCCGTCGATGATCCACACCAGCCGCTTGTTCACGATCGCCGGGTACACCGAGCTGTCGGTGGTCAGCCACGGCGCCACCGCCTCCACCCGCCGGGCCGGGTCGCGGTTGAACAGGATCCTGCTGTTGGAGCCGATCACGTTGGAGAACAGGAAGTTTCGCTCCGCGAACTTGGCGGCGAACACGCTGCGCGACAACCAGTCCCCGACGGGCACTCCCCCCAGCCCGGTGTAGGTGTAGTTCTTGGTCTCGGAGCTGGTCTCGTAGTCGTATTCGCGGTCCGCGCCGTTGCGCCCGACGATCGCGTAGTCGGAGGACGCGCTGGAGATGACGGGGCCGTAGTAGATGCGCGGCTGGTCCAGCGGTGCCGGGCCGTCGGATACCACGCTGCCGTTCGCGCCGACGACGTTGACCAGGAATTCGGGGTAACCACCGTTTTGGTTGGGGTCGTTGGCGATTCCGCGCACCGTATTGGCCGGCGACGCGATGAACCCGTTGCCGTGGGTGTAGACGGTGTGCCGGTTGATCCAGTCCCGCTGGTTGTCGATCAGCCGGTCCGGGTTGAGTTCGCGGGCCGCGACGACGTAGTCGCGCAGCGCGCCGTTGCGGTCCAGGTAGCGGTCGATGGACAGCTGGTCGGGGAAGTAATAGAAGTTCTTGCCCTGCTGGAACTGGGTGAACGCCGGGCTGACGATGGTCGGGTCGAGCAGCCGGATGTTGGCGGTGGTCGCCCGGTCGTCGGCCACCTGCTGCGCGGTGGCCTGCGTATCACCCGCATAAGTGCGGTAGGTGACCACGTCCGACGTCAGGCCATACGCCTGCCGCGTGGCCGTGATGCTGCGGCCGATGTATTCGCTTTCCTTCTGCGCGGCATTGGGTTTGACGCTGATCTGCTCGACGATCAACGGCCACCCGGCGCCCACGATCAACGACGACAGCAGCAACAACACCAGGCCGATCGCGGGAATCCGCAAGTCGCGCAGGACGACCGCGGAGAACACCGCGGCGGCGCAGATCAGCGCGATCGCCATCAGGATGAGCTTGGCGGGCAGCACCGCGTTGATGTCGGTATACCCGGCGCCGGTGAAAGGCTTGCCCCCGCGGGTGTGCGACAGCAACTCGTAGCGGTCCAGCCAGTACGCGAACGCCTTGAGCAATACCAACAGCCCCACCACGGTGACCAGCTGGATTCGAGCGGCGCGGCTCAGCACGCCGGTGCGGCCCGACAGCCGAATTCCACCAAAGATGTAGTGCGCCAACAGGTTGGCCACGAAGGCCAGGAACACGGCGACGAACAGGTAGCTGAGCAGCAGGCGATAGAACGGCAGATCGAACGCGTAAAAGCCGAGGTCCTTGCCGAATTGCGGATCCCGGATGCCGAAGTCCCCGCCGTGCATGAACAGCTGGATGCGCACCCAGTAGCTTTGCGCGACGATGCCGGCCAGCAGGCCGATCGCGACCGGAACCCCGATGCCCACCAGCCGCAGCCGGGACAGGACGACGGCGCGATACCGGGCCACCGGGTCGTTCTCGCTGCTCGGCACGAACACCGGGCGGGTGCGGTAGGCCACTGCGAGGCCGGCGAACACGATGCCGCCCACCAGCAGGCCGGCCACCAGAAAGACCACGAACCGGGTGACCAGCACGGTCGTGAACACCGAGCGGTAGCCCAGCTCACCGAACCACAGCCAGTCCACGTAGGCGTCGATCAGCCGCGGACCGGCGAGCAGCAAAGCGATCACACCCAGTGCGATCAGGATCAGAATCCGGCTACGCCGAGTCAGCTTCGGCATCCGTGCGGCGGGTCGCATCCCCACTGGCTACGCTCCCTGCTCGATTGATCGACGGTGACAACTCTACGCATCGCGCGACCTGCGATCCCGGCCCGTCCAACTTCAGCAGCTTGGCGCCTGGCCCCCCGACGTGATCGCATGCAGCGCGTCGACCGCCTGGCCAAGCGTCTCGACCTTCACCAGGCGCAGGCCGGACGGATTGTCCGAGTTCGCCTCGTAGCAGTTCTTGGCTGGCACCAAGAATACGGTGGCGCCCGCCGCGTGGGCGGCGACCATCTTGTGCGTGATGCCGCCGATCTGGCCAACCTTCCCGTCGGCGGAGATGGTGCCGGTTCCCGCGATGAACTTCGACCCGGTCAGGTCACCGGTGGTCAGCTTGTCGACCACCGCCAGGCTGAACATCAGGCCGGCGGACGGCCCGCCCACGTTGGCGAGGTTGAAATCCACGACGAACGGCGCCCAGGGTGCAGTGAGCACGGCGACGCCCAGGAAGCCGTAGTCGCGATCCTTGTTCGCGCCCAGCGTAATTTGCGCCACGCCTGCCGGCTCGTTCTTGCGTCGGTAATCGATGGTCACCGTCTGGCCGGGCTTGGTGCTCTTCAGCAATCCCGTGAACTGGTTGACGTCGGCCACCGGGGTGCCGTTGACCGCGTCGATGGCGTCGCCGTCCTTCAGCTTGCCCGCCGACGGACCCGGATCGGTGACCTTGGCGACCGTGACCGCTGCGGGGTACTTCAGGTAGCCCAGCGCGGCGTACGCGGCGCTGTCCTCCGAATCCTTGAAGTCCGCGTTGTTGGCCTTGTCGACCTCGTCCCGCGACTTGCCCGGCGGGTAGATCAGATCGCGCGGTACCAGCTGCTCCTGCCCCGAGAGCCACAGCGTCAGCGCTTCACCCAGGGTCAGCTCGTCCCGCTGGGACACCGTGGTCATGTTCAGGTGCCCTGTGGTCGGATGGGTCGCGGCACCCTCGATCGCCACCACCTGCTTGCCGTCGACCTCGCCGAGCGTGTCGAAGGTGGGGCCGGGGCCCAGCGAGACGAATGGCACCGTCACCATCGCGAGCAACACGCCGAAGACCAGGATCGGCACGAGCGCGACCATCAAGGTCAGAATCCGCCTGTTCACGCCGATTACACTAGACGGAGCCCGTTGCGCACGGTTCAGCCACAAGCTGACCCGAGACCGCCCGCCCCGTTCCAGCGGTGAGTACCGTTGACGGTATGGCTGACCTGCCTTTCGGCTTCTCCCACGGAGAAGACCCCGACAAACCTGGGAAGAAAGATCCCAATTCGGGCTCCGGCGGCTCCGATCCGTTCGGCGCATTCGGCATGGGCGACCTGGGGCAGATCTTCACTCAGCTGGGTCAGATGTTTTCCAGCGCGGGCACCGGGATGGCCGGGGGCCAATCGGGACCGGTCAACTACGAGCTGGCGCGCCGGGTGGCCACGAACTCGATCGGGTTCGTGGCGCCGATCCCGCCCACGACACACTCGGCGATCGCCGACGCGGTACACCTCGCCGAGACCTGGCTGGACGGTGCCACGGCGCTGCCCGCCGGCACCACCAAGGCGGTGGGCTGGACCCCGGCCGACTGGGTCGACAACAGCCTGGCGACCTGGAAGCGGTTGTGCGACCCGATGGCGCAACAGATTTCGACGGTGTGGGCCTCGTCGCTACCCGAGGAGGCCAAGAGCATGGCCGGCCCGTTGATGGCGATGATGTCGCAGATGGGCGGTATGGCCTTCGGCTCCCAGCTGGGGCAGGCGCTGGGCCGATTGTCCCGCGAGGTGCTGACGTCGACCGAAATCGGTCTGCCGTTGGGGCCCAAGGGCGTTGCCGCCATCCTCCCGGACGCGCTGGAGTCGTTCACCGCCGGACTCGAGCAGCCCCGCAGCGAGATCCTGACATTCCTGGCCGCCCGCGAGGCCGCCCACCACCGCCTGTTCAGCCACGTGCCGTGGCTGTCGAGCCAGCTGCTGGGCGCCGTGGAGGCCTATGCGACGGGCATGCAGATCGACATGAGCGGTATCGAGGAGCTGGCCCGCGACTTCAACCCGGCGACGCTATCCGACCCGGCGGCCATCGAAAACCTGTTGGGGCAAGGCGTTTTCGAGCCCAAGGCGACCCCGGCGCAGACGCAGGCGCTGGAACGCCTCGAGACGCTGCTCGCGCTGATCGAGGGTTGGGTACAGGTGGTGGTGACCGCGGCACTGGGCGATCGGATTCCGGGTGCGGCCGCCCTCGGCGAAACGCTGCGCCGCCGCCGCGCCACCGGCGGCCCTGCCGAGCAGACCTTTGCGACGCTGGTGGGCCTGGAGCTGCGGCCACGCAAGATGCGCGAAGCCGCCGCGCTGTGGGAGCGCCTCACCGAGGCCGTCGGCGTGGACGCCCGCGACGCGATCTGGCAACACCCCGATCTGCTGCCCGCCGCCGAGGACCTCGACGAGCCGGCCGGCTTCATCGACCGGATCATCGGCGGCGACACCAGCGGCATCGACGAGGCGATCGCCAAACTCGAGGAGAACCCCGAGGACCCCGGCCCCGGTCCTGTGGATAACTGACCAAGGCGGCTACCCGCCGCGTGGCACAGTGCACCCGTGCCACCGGCCGTGCTTTCCACCTACGCGCTGAACCCGGCCATGCCTGTGCTGCTGCGGCCCGACGGCGCCGTCCAGATCGGCTGGGATCCCCGTCGCGCGGTGCTGGTGCATCCACCGGGCGGCCTGGCCGCCGCGGAGTTGGCCGCATTGCTGCGGTCCATGCGGTCACCGACGCCGCTATCGGAGTTACAGCGGTGGGCCGCCGACCGCGGCTTGCAGGACGCCGAGGGGCTGATGGACCTGGTCGCCCAGCTGGTCGGCGCGGGCGTCGCGACCGAGTGCGCGAAATCCCGCGGCCGGGCGCCGTCCATCCGGATCCACGGCCGCGGCCCGTTGTCGGAGCTGCTCGTCGAGGCGTTGCGCTGCTCGGGCGCCCGGGTCGCCCACAGCAGCCAACCGCACGCCACCGTGTCGGCAACCGCCGTCGACCTGGTGGTGCTGTCGGATTACCTGGTCGCCGATCCGCGTATGGTCCGCGATCTGCAGACCCAGGGTGTCCCCCACCTGCCGGTACGGGTCCGCGACGGCATCGGGCTGGTCGGTCCGCTGGTCATCCCCGGCACGACCAGCTGCCTGGGCTGCACCGACCTACATCGGCGGGACCGCGACGCGGCGTGGCCGGCCATCTCGGCGCAGCTGCGGGAAACCGTCGGGGTCGCCGACCGGGCCACGCTGCTGGCGACCGCCGCGCTGGCGCTCAGCCAGGTCAACCGGGTAATCGCGGCGGTCCGCAAGCACGAGGCGGTACCCGATCCGGGCCCGCCCCAGACGCTGAACGCCACGCTGGAATTCGATCTCAACGCCGGCGCCATCGTCGCGCGGCAATGGGACCGGCATCCGCTGTGCTCGTGCTGACGCGGGCGCTACCCCAGCCGCCCCTGGTCCGGGACGTTCGCAGACACCGACTCGTAGGCCGTGGCGAGCTGGTGCAGGATCTCCGCGGTCAAGGTCTGGTCGTTTCGGTGTTTGTCCAGCGTCTCGATGATCGCCCTGAACAAGGAGTCTGCAGCGTCGTGCTGCGATTGCTTTGCTGCCATGGCCTGGTCGATACCGCCCTTCGGTGGGTCGCCGACTGCAACCCGCAAGGACAACCTAGGGCTCCGCGCGGCCGGCGGCCCGGGGACCAGGTGTTGCGAAGATCAAGCGCGAGGCGACCCGGCCGTCATGGATGATGGGTACGTGGCAGACATCAAGCGCGGCCGTGCGGCGCGAAACGCGAAGCTGGCCAGCATCCCGGTCGGCTTCGCCGGCCGGGCGGCCCTCGGCTTCGGTAAGCGGCTGACCGGCAAATCGAGAGACGAAGTCCAGGCCGAGCTGATGGAGAAAGCCGCCAACCAGCTGTTCACCGTCTTGGGCGAGCTCAAGGGCGGGGCGATGAAGGTGGGCCAGGCCTTGTCGGTCATGGAGGCCGCCATCCCGGACGAGTTCGGGGAGCCTTACCGCGAGGCGTTGACCAAGCTGCAAAAGGACGCCCCGCCGCTGCCCGCCAACAAGGTGCACCGGGTGCTCGACGGCCAGCTGGGCACCAAGTGGCGGGAGCGGTTCAGTTCGTTCGACGACAAACCCATCGCCTCGGCCAGCATCGGCCAGGTGCACCAGGCGGTCTGGGCCGACGGCCGCCCGGTGGCCGTCAAGATCCAATACCCGGGTGCCGATGAGGCGCTGCGCGCCGACCTCAAGACCATGCAGCGGATGATCGGCTTGGTCAAACAGCTCGCCCCGGGCGCAGACGTCCAGGGCATCGTCGACGAGCTGGTCGAGCGCACCGAGATGGAACTCGACTACCGGCTGGAGGCCGACAACCAGCGCGCCTTCGCCAAGGCCTACGAGGGCCACCCGCACTTCGCGATACCGCACGTCGTGGCCAGCGCGCCCAAGGTCGTGGTCCAGGAATGGATCGAGGGGCTGCCGCTGGCGGAGATCATCCGCAATGGGACTCGCGAGCAGCGCGACCTGATCGGTACCCGGCTACTGGAGCTCACCTTCGACGCGCCGCGCCGGCTGGGAATGCTGCACGGCGACGCCCACCCCGGGAACTTCATGCTGCTCCCCGACGGCCGGATGGGCGTCATCGACTTCGGCGCCGTCGCACCCCTGCCCGGCGGCTACCCCATCGAGCTCGGGATGACGATCCGGCTGGCCCGGGACAAGAACTACGACTTGCTGTTGCCGACGATGGAGAAAGTCGGCTTCATCCAGAAGGGCCAGCAGGTGTCAGTACGCGACATCGACGAAATGCTGCGCCAGTACGTCGAACCCATCGAGGTCGACGTCTTCCACTACACGCGCAAGTGGCTGCAGCGCATGACCGTGGGCCAGATCGACCGGTCGGTGTCGCAGATCAAGACGGCCCGGCAGATGGACCTGCCGCCCAAGCTGGCCATCCCGATGCGTGTGATCGCGTCGGTGGCCGCGATCCTGTGCCAGCTGGACGCACGTGTGCCGATCAAGGAGCTGTCCGAGCAGCTGATCCCCGGCTTCGCCGAACCCGACAGCGCGGTCGTCTAGCGCGGCTCACGCGGCGACCCCGTCTTTGCGGGGTCGCCCGCGCGGTCGCTTGAAGCTCAGGATCGAGCCTCGGTCGAGGATCTCGCCGCCCCACACGCCCCACGGCTCGGCCCGCTCCAGCGCCGACGCCAGGCACGCGCGCCGGATCGGGCAGCCCGCGCAGAGCGCCTTGGCGCGCTCGAGGTCGGCCGGGGTCTCGGCGAACCAGAGGTCGGGATCGCCGACGTGACACGGCAACACCAGCGATGGCTGTCTGGGGACTGTCAGTGCCGACATGTCCTGCTCACCTGCTTCCTGGTCGGGGCTTCCTGCGGTGATCCGGACCAGGTAGCGGGCTTTCAATATTGATGCCCCTAAAACTGTGGCCACGGATCCTTGACTTCGGGTCCGTGGCCATTCGGTGAAAACCGGGCTGTTACGTAGCCATTCGGTGGACCTCGAGTCCCACGGACGCGTTCGTGGCGGCGGCGGCGGCGCGATGCTTGAGCGCGGCCGCCGGCGTAGCGGTGTGGGCGGCATGGAAGGTCCGCGCGGACAGCGCCGCGACGGCCACGCCTACACCGAACGCGTCGTTGATCATCGTGGCCACCCTCCTTTCATAGCGCCAGCACGCGGTTTCGAGGGTAAACGGTCGCCGCCGTTCACCACAACCGATTTTCTGACCTGCACCTTTACCGGTCAACGGTCGCGCACCAGCTCCAGCACGTCGGGCCCGTACTGTTCCAGCTTGCGTGCGCCGATGCCGGGGATCGCGATCAGCGCGTCCTCGTCGTCGGGGCGCAGCTCGGCGATCGCGATCAGCGTGTTGTCGGTGAAGACGACATACGCGGGCACCTTCTGTTCCTTGGCGATGTCGAGCCGCCACGCCTTGAGCCGCAGTAGCAACTCCTCGTCGACGTCGGCGGCGCACGTTTCACAGCGCCGCAGCATGACCGCCGCGGCGGTGCACAGGTCCTTGTTGCAGATCCGGCAGCGCGCCGCGGCGCCCCGGTTGCGCCGGGCCTTGCTCGGCGCGGCGTCGGTGCGCGCCTGCGGCGCGATGCCGTTGAGGAACCGTGACGGCTTGCGGCCCTGCCGCCCGCCGGGGTGGCGGGCCAGCGCCCAGCTGAGCGCCAAATGTATTCTCGCCCTGGTGATTCCGACGTAGAGCAGCCGACGTTCCTCCTCGACGGCCTCGCTATCGGGGCCGTGCGCCAACGCGTGCGAGATGGGCAGTGTGCCGTCGGCCAGCCCGACCAAGAACACCGCATCCCATTCCAGTCCCTTGGCGGCGTGCAGCGAGGCCAGCGTGACGCCCTGCACCACCGGCGGGTGTCGCGCGTCGGCGCGCAACCGCAGTTCGGCCACCAGGCCCGGGAGTTCCAGCTGCGGGCGCTGGGCCACCTCGTCGTCGACCAGCTCGGCCAGCGCGGTGAGCGCTTCCCAGCGCTCCCGGGCGCGGGTGCCGACCGGCGGCTCGGCCGTCAGCCCCAGGGGTTCCAGGACCGCCCGCACGACGGCGGGCAGCGGCCCCTCGGCGCCGCGCTCGGCCGCCCGCTGCAGCGCCAACAACGCCTGCTTGATCTCCTGACGGGTGAAGAAACCCTCGCCGCCGCGGACCTGATACGGAACGCCCGCCTCGGTCAACGCTTCCTCATAGGCCTCCGACTGCGCGTTGACCCGGTACAGCACGGCGATCTCCGACGGCGGGGTGCCCGCTTCGATCAGCCGGGCGATCGAAGCGGCGACCGCGGCGGCCTCGGCCGGTTCGTCGGGATACTCGTGGAACGACGGCGCCGGGCCTGGCGGACGCTGCCCGGACAGGTGCAGCTTGCTGCCGGCGACCCGGCCGCGGGCCGCGGCGATCACCTGGTTGGCCAACGACACCACCTGCGGGGTGGAGCGGTAGTCGCGCTCCAGGCGGACCACGGTGGCGTCGGGATACCGCCGTGAGAAGTCCAGCAGGAACCGCGGTGAGGCCCCGGTGAACGAGTAGATGGTCTGGTTGGCGTCGCCGACGACGGTCAGGTCGTCCCGGTCGCCCAGCCACGCCGCCAGCACCCGCTGCTGCAGCGGCGTGACGTCCTGGTATTCGTCGACGACGAAGCAGCGGTAGCGGCCCCGGAATTCGTCGGCCACGGCGGCGTCGTTTTCGATCGCGGCCGCGGTGTGCAGCAGCAGGTCGTCGAAATCGAGCAGCGTCACCGATTCGTCGCGCACCTTCAGCGCCTCGTAGGCGCCGTAGACCGTCGCGACCCGGGCGGCGTCCAACGGGATGTCGCGCCCCGCCGCGGCCACGGCCGCCGGGTACTCCTCCGGGGTGATCAGCGACGCCTTGGCCCACTCGATCTCGCCCGCCAGGTCGCGGACGTCGTCGGTGCTGGCGTTGATCCGGGAGCGGCTGGCCGCCCGCGCGACCACGGCGAACTTGGTGTCGAGCAGCTGCCAGCCGGTGTCACCGACCACCCGCGGCCAGAAGTACCGCAGCTGCCGGTGCGCCGCCGCGTGAAACGTCAGCGCCTGCACCCCGCCGACACCGGTGTCCGTGCCCGTGGCGGCGTCCAGCGTCCGCAGCCGGGAGCGCATCTCCCCCGCCGCCCGCTGGGTGAAGGTGACCGCCAGCACCTGCCCGGCGGCCACATGACCGCCCGCCACCAGTTGGGCGATGCGGTGCGTGATGGTGCGGGTCTTGCCCGTCCCGGCGCCAGCGAGCACGCAGACCGGCCCGCGCGGAGCCAGCACGGCCTCGCGCTGCTCGTCGTCCAGTCCGGCGGTCAAGGCGTCAGCGACCAACGGCATGGCGTCCATCTTGGCAGCGATAGCCGACAAACCGTGGCGCCGCCCAGTGCGCGTCGGCGAGTTGCCGCCGCCACGCCGCCCGTACCCGTGCGGTGCCCGCGGCGCGGAACACATTGTCGGCGGGCTACGTTAACGAGCTATGACCAGCGCCCCGATCACCGTCTACACGACCTCATGGTGTGGCTACTGCCACCGGCTCATGACCGTGTTGAAGTCCAACGGAATCCCTTACGAGGCGGTCGACATCGAGCACGACCCCGCGGCGGCGGAGTTCGTCGGTTCGGTCAATGGCGGCAACAGGACGGTTCCGACGGTGAAGTTCGCCGACGGGTCGACGCTGACCAACCCGAGCGCGGCCGAGGTGAAGGCCAAGCTGGCCGAAGTCGGCGCCTGAGCGCATCGGCCCAGGCCGCGACGACACGCCGCCGGCGTTGATCAAGTGGTCCGCGCGCCGCGGACAGCGGCCTAACATAGGAGACCATGGCGTCGAGTTTTCGGTCGAGCCGCTTTCTCCGGCGTCTGTCCAAGGTCGGCAAAGCTTTGGTCGTCATCGCCTGCGGCGCCGCGGCGTTCCTGTCGGCGTGCTCGCACTCGCCGGGCAATACGACGGCGAATCCCACCCAACACGCCTACGCCGAATCATTGACCATCAGCCTCGAAGACGCGCGTCGCATCGCCAATTTCGAAGGCCTGCAACCGTATTCGTACGCCGATCGCCACGATCCGCCACGGGAGACCGTCGGGAACCCGCCGGGCCCGTGTCGGGCGGTGGGCACCACCGACCTCACCTTCGCCGGCGGCTGGAAGGAATATCGTTCGCTCGCCTACAGCGGCTCGACCGACGACCTGAGGCCGGGCGGCATCGCCCCGATCAACGAGGTCACCAACGCCGTCGTCATCTACCCGAACGCGGCCGCCGCGCGCGGGGCCCTCAACCAGCTGCACACGACCCTGGACCAGTGCGTCGCCCTGCACCACAGCGCCTACGACTTCGCCCTGAACAAGCCGGACACCGAGACCCTGAAGTTGGACTCCGACGGATGGATCCACCTGTACACGGTGAAATCATCGGTGCTGGTATCCGTCGGCGTGCTGGGAATCGAACCCACCGAGCAGATCGCCAGCACCATCCTGAAGACGGTGACCGACCGCATCAAGTAGCTGCGTCGGGTCAGTCGATCGCGGCCCAGGATTCGATGATCACCCGCGCGATCGAGATCGCCCCGGGCAGCAGCAGTTTCGACTCCGCCGAGCTGGACCAGTCACCCGCAGCCAGCGCCGCGCGCACCTCGTCGCGGGTGAACCACGCCGCCTCGGCGATCTCACCGTCGTTGAACGAGAAGTCCTCGCTCGGGTCCGCGACGGCGTGGAAGCCGACCATGAGTGAGCGCGGGAACGGCCACGGCTGGCTGCCCAGGTAGCGCACGTCGCGGACGGTGAGGCCGATTTCCTCGCGAATCTCGCGAGCGACGCAGACCTCGAAGGATTCACCGGCCTCGACGAACCCGGCCAGCAGCGAGAACATCCGCTCCGGCCACACCGCCTGGCGGGCCAGCACCGCGCGGTCGCCGCCATCGTGGACCAGGCAGATCACCGCCGGGTCGATGCGCGGGAACTCCTCGTGCCCGGTGACCGGATTGACCCGCGCCCAGCCCGCCCGGGCCGGCCTGGTCGGTGAACCGTCCACCGAGCTGAACCGCGCGGAGTCATGCCAATTGAGCAGCGCGACGGCCGACGACACCAGCTGACTGCTGGTGTCGTCGAGGATCGAGCCAAGGCCGCGCAGGTTCACCACCTCGGTGCGCACGTTGGGGTCCGCCGGTGCCTCCAGCGCGCCGCGGATGGCCCACACGTGGCGGTCGTTGTCGATGCGGCCCAGGAACACCGCTTCCGGTGGCGGCTTGTCGGCCAGCTTGGCCGCGGCGCCAAGCACCACCCGGCCGTCGGCGACCAGCACCTGGCTGCGCGAATCCACCCGCAGCAGCGCCGCGTCCGCCCATCCGGCGGTGGCCGCTTCGACGTCGGTGCGCAGCTGGTCGGCCCGGTCGGCGCCGACGCGCGACAGCAACGGAACGTTCCGCAGCTGAAAGTCCGCGATCGCCACTAGGCCCTCACTCCGTGGCGACCCACCGCGACCGGCTTCGCCGCTCTTGCGATCGCCACTAGGCCCTCACTCCGTGGCGACCCACCGCGACCGGCTTCGCCGCTCCTGCGATCGCCACTAGTGCCCCGCGTGCCGGATGTAGAGCAACCGGTCGTTGGCCTCGACGGCGTCCACCTCGGGCGCGCCGATGCGCAGCAGGTGGCCGTCGCGCACCACGCCGAGCACGATGTCGCGCAGATGCCGCGGGGAACCGCCGACCTCGGTCGGCTCCACCTCGCGCTCGGCGATCGCCAGCCCGAAGTCCGGGGTCAGCAGGTCCTCGATCATCTCCACGACGCTCGGTGTGGTGGTGGCAAGCCCGAGCAGCCGGCCGGCGGTGGCCGAGGAGACCACCACCGAGTCCGCGCCCGATTGCTGCAGCAGGTGCTGGTTTTCGGATTCCCGGATCGACGCCACGATTTTGGCGTTGGGCGCAATCTCGCGCGCCGTCAACGTCACCAGCACCGCGGTGTCGTCGCGGCTGGTGGCGACGATGATCGAGGCGGCGTGCTGCGCCCCGGCCAACCGCAGGACATCGGCCTTGGTGGCGTCGCCGTGCACGGTCACCAGGCCCGCGCTGGCGGCGTGCTCGAGGGTGCTCCGATCGGTGTCGACGACGACGACGTCCCCCTGGGCAGCCTCGTCACCGAGGATGGCGGCGACCGCCGTTTTGCCCTTGGTGCCGTAGCCGATCACGATCGTGTGGTTGCGCACTTTGTTCCTCCAACGCTGAATCTTCCACCCTTGCCGGGACCGCTCGGAGAGCACTTCGAGGGTCGTGCCGACCAGCACGGCCAGGAACGCGATCCGCAGCGCGGTAAAAATCAGGGTGTGAACCAAACGCGCGGTTTCGGTGTACGGCGTGATGTCGCCGTAGCCCGTCGTCGACAGTGACACCGCGGAGAAGTACACACAGTCCAGAAAGGTCAGCGGCTGCCCCCGCACATCGCGGTACCCGTTGCGGTCCGCATAAACGATGACCGCCGCGGCGAACAACACGACCAGCGCGATGGCCACGCGGCGGGTGATGACGCGGATGGGGCTGGCGTGATCCTCGGGGATGCGCACCACGCCGACCAATTGGTGGCCTCGCTGGGCGGTCAGCGCTTCTTCCAGGCCGCTCAGTTGTCGGGACCTACCGTTGCGCACGGCGGTCCGTCATCGGCTCGACGCCAGCGCAGGAGACACGCACGAATCAATGTAACCACGATCGCGACCCGCGTACGCGGGCAGCGCAGGTCACGCGACGGCGGGGTCGGCCAGCAACCCGGCCAGTTCAGCGGGGGCGGGCAGATCATCGGGGGCGATCGTGGCGCGGGCGCGCACGTAATAGAAGGCCGTCCGCACCGACGATTCCGGGACACCGGACAAGGCGGCCCACGCCAAGCGGTAGACGGCGAGCTGGACGGCGGCCTGCCGCACGGCTTCCGGCCCGTGCGGCGGCTCACCCGTCTTCCAGTCCACGACCGTGGCGCCGCCGTCGGGGTCGGCGAACACCGCGTCGATGCGGCCGCGCACCAGCGTGTCGCCGATCGGCATTTCGAACGGCACCTCGACGGCGATGGGAGCGCGGGCCGCCCACGGCGATTCGGTGAAAGCCGCCTGCAACGCGGCCAATTCCCGGGTATCTCCGACGTCGGAGTCCGCGGCGCCCGGCAGGTCGGCGAGATCGAACAGACACTCGGCGCCGTAGAACTGCTGAACCCAGGCGTGAAAGGCATTGCCCAGCAACGCATGCGGGTCCGGGCGGGTCGGCAGCCGATGCCTCAGCCGCTGCGCCGCGCCCGCGGGGTCGCGGGCCAGGTCCACCAGGCCGCTGACCGACAACTGACTGGGCAGCTCCCCGGCGGTCGGTTCCGCCAACCGCGCGCGCTCGGCCAGTAGCGCATCGACGTCGGCGGCCCAACCCTCGATGTCGGCGCTTTCCTCACCCGCGTCGCCCGACATCGCCCGGGTCACCAACGCCGCGCCGCGCTCGACATCGCCGCGCCGGGCGGCCAGCGGGTCGGCCGGCCATACCGCCTCGACGGTGTTGTCGCGCAACGGGTTCCGGTCACCGTCGGCGGGCGCGGGCGCCCACTGATCCACCACCCCGCAGGGCTCCCCGGCCGCGGCCGAACGGTCGATGACCTCCTTGATCTCGCACAGGAAATCCGAGGGGCCGCGCGGTTTGATACCGGTGGCACCCCAATGATGACCCGACACCAGCAGGGTGTCCTCGGCCCGGGTGACGGCGACATACAACAGCCGGCGCTCCTCGTCGACGCGGCGCTGTTCGAGCTGGCGGCGATGCTCGGAAATCTTGTCGGACAACTGCTTTCGATCGGTGACGTCCGAGGTGTCCAGCACCGGGATGCCCAGTGCACCGACCGAGGCGCGGTCGCCCCGCAACAGCGGCGGTAGCTCGGCCGCGTCGGTGAGCCAGGTGCTCCTGGAGGCGGTCGACGGAAAGATTCCGCCCGACAGGTGTGCCACCGCCACCACCTGCCACTCCAACCCCTTCGCGGAATGCACCGTGAGCACCTGGACGCGGTCGCGCGCGGCCACCAACGGGGCCGGCGGCAAACCGTTCTCGACGGACTCGGCCACCTCCAGGAACGCCAACAGGCCCGACACCGACGCCGTTGCGGAACGGTCAGTCACGCCGGCGACGTCGGCTCGGTCGGCGTAGCCGGCGACGACGTCAGCGAACGCGTCGAGGTGTTCGGTGCCGGTCCAGCCCGCGTTCGCCGCCGCCGCGGCGCGGACGTCACAGTCGACGCCCAGCACGCGGCGCACCTCGGCGACCAGGTCCGGCAGGGAATGGCCCAGGTGGCCGCGCAGGGCGCGCAGTTCGGCGGCCAGGGCGGTGATGCGCCGATATCCCGCGGCCGAGTACTTTTCGGCCGGACCCGGATCGGCGATGGCGTCGGCCAGGCACGCGGTGTCGGCCTCCAGGCCCGCGGCGATCGCGATCGATTCCGGCGCGGACGTCCCGCCCGCGCCCAGCCCGTCGCAGAGTTGCCGAGCACGCCGCCAGAGCGCGGCGATGTCCCGACCCCCGAGGCGCCAGCGCGGACCCGTGAGCACCCGCATCGCCGCCGCGCCCGCGGTTGGGTCGGCGACGAGCCGCAGCATGGCCACCACGTCGGCGACCTCGGGGACGGACAGCAGCCCCGCCAGCCCGACGACCTCGACCGGGATTCCGCGGGCGCGCAGGGCATCGGCGATGGGGGCGGCGTCGGCGTTGCGGCGCACCAGAACCGCGGCGGTCGGCGGGCTCACGCCGTCGTCCCGGGCCCCGTGGTACCGAGTAGCGAGCTCGTCGGCGATCCATTCACGTTCAGCCTGCACATCGGTAAGCAGTGCGCAGCGGACGGTCCCCGGCGCGGCGTCCGGTCGCGGCCGCAGCGCGTGCACCGCGACCGACCTGCGGCGCGCCTCCGCCGATATCGCGTTGGCCAGCTGCAGGGCCCGCGGCGGGTTGCGCCAGCTGGTCCGCAGCTCCAGGACCGGCGCGGGGGCGCCGTCGGATAGGGGAAAGTCGGTGGTGAAGCGCGGCAGGTTGGTCGCCGAGGCGCCGCGCCAACCGTAGATCGACTGAATCGGGTCGCCGACGGCGGTCAGGGCCAGCCCATCGTCGACGCCACCGCCGAACAAGGCCGACAGGGCGACCCGTTGGGCATGCCCGGTGTCCTGGTACTCGTCGAGCAGCACCACCCGGTAGCGGCCGCGCAGGTCTTCGCCGACCTGTGGGAAGTTCGCCGCCAGCCGTGCCGCACAGGCCATCTGGACGCCGAAGTCCATCGTCTTGGCGGCGCGCATGCGCTGGTTCAGCGCATCGAGCAGCGGTACCAGCTCGGCGCGCTGGGTCTGGGTGGCCAGCAGCCGCAGCAGCCACTGACTGGGGCCGCGGTCGCGCTGATTGGGGCCCGCCGGCAGCGCGTGGATCAGCCGCTCCAGCTCGACATGGGTATCGCCGAGCTGGCGGGTGTCCACCAGGTGTTCGGCCAGCTGACCCCACAACCGCAACACCATCGACGCGACCGCGGCCGGGGTCTTGTCGGTGCGCAGCTCGCCCCGATATCCGCTCACCACGTCGAAAGCCAGCTGCCACAGCTCCGTCTCGCCTAGCAGCCGGGTGTCGGGCTCGATGGGCAACAACAGCCCGTAATCGCGGATCAACGAACCGGCGAAGGCGTGGTAGGTGCTGACCGTCGGGGCGCCCGCCGGTTCCGCGGGGGCCGCGCCGTCGGGACCCAAGCCGACGCCGGCCAACCGGGCCAGCCGGGACCGGACCCGGCGCAGCAGCTGGCCGGCGGCCTTGCGGGTGAAGGTCAATCCCAGCACCTGGCCGGGTTCGGCGTAGCCGTTGGCGATGAGCCACACCACCCGCGCGGCCATGGTCTCGGTTTTGCCGGCGCCGGCGCCCGCGATGACGACCAGCGGTCCGGGCGGTGCCGCGATGACGGCGGCCTGCTCGTCGGTGGGCGGGAAAAGCCCCAGCGCGCAAGCTAATTCGTCCGGGCTGTAGCGCGGGTTCATTGCGCCGCCCCGTCGGCGTGCGCCGGACACGAAGGCCGTAACGGGCAGTGCGAGCAGCCGTCGTTGCGCCGGGCGATGAACCGCGGCCCGGCCGTCGCCTGAGCCGCGCGACGGATCAGCCGGCGCCATTCGTCGCGGGCGGCCGGCGTCAGCGGATCCTGCTCCCGTTCCGTGGCACCCGAGGCTCCGGCCTTGGCGAGGTAGACCAGCCGCGCGCCGCCGGGCTCTTCCCCCGCGGCCACCATGCCTTCGGCCACCGCCAGCTGATACATCGCCAGCTGGGCGTGTTGTTGGGCATCGTCCTTGCTGACCGGCGTTTTGCCCGTCTTGATGTCGACGATCACCAGCCGGCCGGCGGCATCGCGCTCCAACCGGTCGACCCGGCCGCGCAAGCGCACTTCGCCGCCGTCATCGCCGGACGCCCCGAGGGCGCCGTCAATTTCGACCTCGACGCCGACCTCGGTCAGCTCGCCCCGGGTCTGCGCACGCCACTCGATGAAGGCCTCGATCATCGCGCGGTGCCGCGCCAGCTCGTTGGCCGAATGCCACTCGGCTTCGAAGGGCAGATGCCGCCAGGCGCGGTCCAACCCGGCCAGCAGTTCGGATTCACTCCGCTGCGGTTCGGCGACCAGGGCGTGCAGCACCGAACCGATGGTGGAGCGCAGATCGCGCGAATTGGTTCCACCATGCCGCTCGGCCAGCCAGCGCAGCGGGCAGTCGTTGAGCATCTGCAGGGTCGACGGGGTCAGCGTGACGGCGTCGTCGTCGCCACGTAGCGGCTCGCTGGTGCTGACCGGGATCAGGCCGTGCCAGCCCGCCGGGTCGGCGCCCGGGACGCGGGCCCCGGCCAACCGCGCCAATTGCGTTGCCGCGCAAGCGCGGGTGGCGTCGTCCACCGCGCCGTCGGGTGCGCACACGACACCGCGCAGCCGGCCCACCAGCGCCGCCGTGGACAACACCCGGGGCGCTGAGATGGGTTGCTCGCCAGCGAGATCGCCGTCGCCGTCGGCCCACTGCGCGAGTTCGTGGCAGAACGCCGACGGCAGCGCGCCGTCTTGGTCCGCGCCGCCCGTGTCGCTGTCCACGGCGGTCACCACCAAGCGCCGGCGGGCCCGGCCCATCGCCGCCACCAGCAGCCGCCGCTCCTCGGCCAGCAGCGGCGCCCGCACCGACGCGTCCTCGGTGACGCCGTCCAGCACGTCGAGCAACCGCTGGGTGCCCAGCACACCGCCGCGCGGAACCGTGTTGGGCCACAACCCCTCTTGCAGCCCGGCGATGACCACCAGGTCCCATTCGTGTCCCAGCGCGGCGTGCGCGCTGAGCACCCGCACCTGCTCCACGGTTGACAACGGCTCCCGGTTCACGCTCGGCAGGTGCAGCGCGGCCACGTGCTCGACCAGTCCGCGCAGCGACGCACCCGACGTGCGCGACACGTACTGATCGGTGATGTCGAACAACGCGGTCACCGCCTCCAGGTCACGGGTGGCCTGGGCACCCGAGGGACCGCCGCGCTCCGCAGCCGACAGCCAACGGCGCTGCAGACCGGAACGGTGCCAGGCGGCCCACAACGTGTAGCGCGGGTCTTGGCCCGCGCTATGGCAGCGCGCGGCCGCGTCCAGCACCGCCCGCACCCGTTGCACCGGGCGAAACTGCGGGCCCGATGGTGGCGTGTCACCGGACAGCGTGCCGGCCAGCAGGTCCCCAAAATCGCCCGGTGCGTGATTGGCGTTGGCGCGCTGCAGTGTTCGGCGCAGCTGCCGCAGCGAAACCGGGTCGACGCGACCGATGGGGCCGGTCAGCAGCGCCAGGGCCCGTTCGCCGTCGAGCCCGTCGGCGGTGGCCGCCAGGACGGTGAGCAGCGCCCGGGCCGCCGGCTCGTCGGACAGCGGCCCACTCGCCGCGGGTGCGGCCACCGGCACCCCGGCGGCGGCCAGCGCGCGGGGCAATCGGGCGCCGGCCCGTGGCACCGACCGGACGATGACCGCCATCTGCGACCACGGCACGCCGTCGACCAGGTGCGCGCGTCGCAGGGCGTCGGCGATCATCGCCGCCTCCGCGTGTGCGGACGCGGCCAGGCGCACCGTGACCGATCCCTCCTCGGGCCCGGTGCCCTCGATCCGCCTGCCGCCGCTGGCGCCGGGCAGTCGGCGGGCGATGCCGCTGACGGCGCGGGCTACCGCCGGGGCGCAGCGATGCGAGACGGTCAACGTCACCGACTCCGAATCGTCCTCGAGCAGCCCGGCGGATTCACCGCCCCGGAAGCCGAACACCGCTTGGTTGGGGTCGCCGGCGATCAAGGCCAGCTCCGCACCCGCCGCGAGCACCCGGACCAGGCGGGCCGCCTGCGGGTCGAGTTGCTGGGCGTCGTCGACCAACAAGACCCGCACCCGGGCCCGCTCGGCGGCCAGCAGCTCAGGATCGATCGCGAAGGCTTCCAGGGCCGCACCCACCAGTTCGGCGGCGCCCAGTGCGGGCGTCGTCGCCTGGGGCGCCGCCGTCCCGACCGCTGCCCGCAGCAGCATCACCTGCTCGTACTGTCGGGCGAACTGCCCGGCGGCGGTCCATTCCGGACGCCGGCACCGACGGCCCAGCCGCTCCAGGTCCTGCGGGTCCAAGCCCCGTTCGGCACAGCGCGCCAGCATGTTTCGCAGTTCGGTGGCGAAGCCCGCGGTGGCCAGCGCGGGTTGCAGATGGGCGGGCCACGCGGTCGCCGCGCGCGGTCCGTCCTCGAGGTCACCGGCCAGCAGCTCCCGGATGATGGCGTCCTGCTCGGCGCTGGTGATCAGCCGCGGCGGCGCATCACCGGCCCGCTCGGCGGCCCGCCGCAGAACCGCGTACGCGTAGCTGTGCACGGTACGTACCAAGGGTTCGCGCACGGCGGCCCGGCAGGGCCCGGTGGAGCGCGGCCGCAGCAACGCCGTCGTCAAGGCGCTACGCGCCTTCATGCCCAGCCGGCCGGAACCGGTAAGCAGCAGAACCGATTCCGGGTCGAGCCCAGCGTCGATGTGGGCGACCGCGGCCTCGACCAGCAGGCTGCTCTTGCCCGTGCCCGGGCCGCCCAGCACCCGGACCGGCCCGCGCACGCCGGGCGCCAGCAGAGCCCGCGCCTCGGTGTCCCAGGTGTACGACATGGCTGCATGGAATCACCAGGGTCTGACAAGCCGACCCGACCTGCACCGGCGCGGCCCCCTACGATGGAGGCCCGAGCGCCAGACGACCGGTGAGGAAAGGTAGGTAATCGTGACGGAATTCGAACCCGGCTTTCCCAGCGACGAAGCGCCCGAAGGCGACGCCGCGGAACAACTGCAACCCGTCGACTCCGACGATGAGGCCGGCTTGGACACGGAGTATCTGAACGTCGCCGACCGCGAGGCGAACGAGGCCGACGTGATCGAGCAGGCCTACGTCGTCCCCACTGACGACGAGTGGGACGACCAACGCTGAGCCGCCTGCACGCGAGCGGGCGTGGCGGCGGCTGGCACGATCGACGAGTGACCGCTGATCTCCATGTGCACCGCTACGGCCCGCCGGGTCCGGTGCGAGTGCTGGCGCTGCACGGGTTGACCGGCCATGGGCAGCGCTGGCAGCAGCTGGCCGGCCTGCTGCCCGAAATCACCTTCGCGGCACCGGATCTGATCGGTCACGGCAGGTCGTCGTGGGCGGCGCCGTGGACCATCGACGCCAACGTCGAGGCGATGGCCGCGCTACTCGACGACCAGGCCGAGGCGCCGGTGCTGGTGGTGGGGCACTCCTTCGGCGGCGCGCTCGCCATGCAGCTGGCCGCGGCACGACCGGAGCGGGTGGCGGCGCTGCTGCTGCTCGACCCGGCGGTCGGACTGGACGGCGGGTGGATGCGCGAGATCGCCGACGCGATGTTGTCCTCGCCCGACTACCCCGACGCCGAGGAAGCGCGCCTGGAAAAGGTGCACGGCTCCTGGTCGGACATCGATCCCACGCTGCTCGACGCCGAGATCGACGAGCATCTGATCGAGCTGCCGGGCGGTCGGTACGGCTGGCGCGTCAGCCTGCCGGCGATGATGTCGTACTGGAGTGAGCTGGCCCGCGACATCGTGCTTCCGCCGGCCGGGACGCCGACGGTCCTCGTGCGGGCCAAGCGCACCTCGCCGCCATACGTCGGCGACCACCTCGTCGCCGGACTGCGGGAACGGTTGGGATCCGATTTCCGGATGCTGGAATTCGACTGCAACCACATGGTGCCCTACGCCGCGCCGGCCGAAGTCGCCGCGCTGACGCGCGAGCTGCTGGAAGCCCGCTGATCGTGGCGCCGGTGACCGAGGAGCAGGTCGAGCGGGTGCGCGCGCTGGTCGCGGCGATTCCGTCCGGCAGGGTCGCCACCTACGGCGACATCGCCGACGTCGCAGGCCTTTCCAGCCCGCGCATCGTCGGCTGGATCATGCGGACCGACTCCTCGGACCTGCCGTGGCACCGGGTGATCACTGCCTCGGGGCGCCCGGCGCGTCATCTGACCACCCGGCAACTGGAGCTGCTGCGCGCCGAAGGGGTCCTGGCCACCGACGGCAGGGTTGCGCTGCGCGAGGTCCGTTACGACTTCCGTCGCTAGAGCACCAGCCGGACCAGCGCCGCGGTGCGAGCCAGCCCTGGGAAGGCCTCGGCGGTCGACCGCGGGTGCAGCGCATGAACGGCCAGGCGAAACATCAAGGCGCGCAACAACATCTGTGGCCATTCCGGCAACGCGTTCCAGCGTTCGATGAGTCCGTCGTCGGCCTCACCCCAAGACAGGGCGTCGACCACGACGACGCCGGCCGCCCACGACGCGGGCCGCCAGTAGGGGGTGATGTCGATGATCCCCGGCGGTGCGGTGCCGACGAAAAGCACTGTGCCGTAAAGGTCCCCGTGCACCAGCTGGTTCGGGCTCTTGGTCGGCCGGCGCAAGGTGGCCAGCTGATTGATCAGTTCCACCGACCGCTGGGCGTCGGCCGTCGGCGGGGCGGTCCGGGCGCCCGGGGGCACCGAGGCCAACGGCCGTTCCTCCCAGGCCGCGCGGTCGGCGGCGATGAAGATGTCCACGTCACCCCACGGCGCGGTGGGGCCCTGCGTCAGAAATCGGGGGCGTTCCAGTTTGCCGGTCGCCTCGTGCAGGCGCACCGCCGCCGAGACCACCTCGTCGTGCCGGGGTTCGGGCGTGCCGGCGACGAAGGTATCCGCCCGCCACCCGGAAACCACGTATCGCCCGTCCGTCGAGCGGACCGGACGGGCCAGCCGAACACCGTCGACGAACAACGTCTCCCGCACCCGGGCCGACCAAGCCGCCCGGGCGTGATCGGCCACCAGCGACAGCACGACTTCGCCGCAGCGCCAGCCGCCTTCCCAGCTAGCCCCCAGATAGACGGGCTTCACACCGGTCAAACCAAACGCCGCCAGCACATGCTCCGGCGGTGGCTCGACATTCACACGGGTAGCCTAGACGAGGCCACCTGCGGCGACCGCGAGCGCGGCGAGGCCGGGCGCGGCGGGTCGCCGCCAGACAAGCAGGGCGTATCGGGTCAGTACATCACCATGTCGGGTTGCATCTGCTGCGCCCATGCCACGATGCCACCCTGCAGATGCACCGCATCGGAGAATCCGGCCTTCCGCACCGCCGCCAGCGCCTCGGCCGAGCGCACCCCCGTCTTGCAGTACAGCACCGGCATGCGGTCCTGTGGCAGCTTTGCCAGACCCTCACCGGAGTTGATCGACGACTGCGGGATCAGCTGGGCGCCGTCGATGTGCACGATGTCCCATTCCGCGGGTTCACGAACGTCGACCAACGCCAGCTTCTTGCCGGAATCCAGCAATTCGCGCAATTCCCGCGGGGTGATGGTGGAGCCGGTGACAACCGAACCGGCGTCGTCGGGCGCCACACCGCAGTACTGCTCGTAGTCGATCAACTCGGTGATCTTCGGCCGGAAGACGTCCTCGGGGTCCCTGCGGATCTTGATGGTGCGGTAGGACATTTCCAGCGCGTCGTAGATCATCAACCGGCCCAGCAGCGATTCGCCGATCCCGGTGATGAGTTTGATGGCCTCGGTTCCCATCACCGACGCGACGGAGGCGCAGACGATGCCGAGCACGCCGCCCTCGGCGCACGACGGCACCGTCCCGGGTGGCGGCGGCTCCGGGTAGAGGTCGCGGTAGTTGAGGCCCCGCCCGCCGGGCGCGTCCTCCCAGAACACCGAGACCTGCCCCTCGAACCGGTAGATCGACCCCCACACGTACGGCTTGGCGGCCAGCACCGCGGCGTCGTTGACCAGATACCGGGTGGCGAAGTTGTCGGTGCCGTCCACGATCAGGTCGTATTGCTCGAACAGGCCGACGGCGTTGCTCGAATCCAGCCGGAACTCGTGCAAACGCACCTGGACCAACGGGTTGATCGCGGCGATCGACTCGCGCGCCGACCGGGCCTTGGACCGCCCGACGTCGGCCACGCCGTGGATGATCTGGCGCTGCAGGTTGGACTCGTCGACGACGTCGAAATCGACGATGCCGATCGTTCCGACACCGGCCGCGGCCAGGTACAGCAGCGTCGGCGCGCCCAGCCCGCCGGCGCCGATCACCAGCACCTTGGCGTTCTTGAGCCGTTTCTGCCCGTCGATGCCCAGGCCGGGAATGATCAGATGGCGGCTGTAGCGGGCCACCTCATCGCGGGTCAGCTGGTCTGCCGGCTCCACGAGAGGCGGCAACGATGTCGACACCACTTCTCCTCGGTTCTCCTAGGTCTCGCATTGCGGTTCGTCCATAACCATCACAGCAGCCGCCGAAGTGGACGGCAATGAATTCAACCCGGCGAGCGTGGGCCGAGCCGAGTTAGGCGATCGGGAACGGCCAGGGGTTGAATCGGCACGTCTTCCCGTCGGCCTTGACGAAATCCGGGTCGAACTTGGCGGCATCGTCATTCGACGTGGAGAACGTCTGCTGCATCATCACCGGCGCCAACGCGCCCTGCTGCTCGCACGGCTCGTGGCGCACGTACCCGATGGCGTGGCCGACCTCGTGGTTGATCACGTATTGGCGGTAGGAGCCGATGTCACCCTCGAAAGGGACGGCGCCGCGCACCCAGCGCGCCTCGTTGATGAACACCCGCGACTGCCGGTCCCTGCCGAAGGCCGGGTTGTAGCAGGAGGTCTCCAGCCGGAATTCGTAGCCACAGCCCTCGCGGACCGTCACCGGGGACACCAGTGAGATCCGGAAGTCGGGATTTCCCCCGTTAGTTCCGTCGATCCGGACGAACGCGAATTGCGGATTGTGGGTCCAGCCCTTGGGATTGGCCAACGTCTGGTCGACCATCTCGGAAAAAGCGTTGTCGCCGCCGAACATCGTGGGGTCGATGCCGTCCTCCACCTCGACCGTGTACCGAAACACCTTGACGGTGCCCTGACCGATCTGCGGCGTCGTGCCGGGCACGACGCGCCACGTCTTCTCGCCCGCCTCGGTGAACGGGCCGCCGTCCGGCAGCGTCCCGGCCGGCAGGTTGGCGTCGAACGCGGCGAGCCCGCGAGGTGGCACGTCGATGATCGAGGTGCCCACCGCGCCGATCGCCTGCGGACTCTGGATGGGCTGATTCGCCGTCGGTTTCGTCGCGGCGGTGCCGGTCACCGTCTGGTAGACGACGACCGCGGTGAGCCCCGCCAAAACGGGCAGCGCGTAAGCGCGCCAACCGTACGTGGAGACGAACCGTCCCAGCCACGTCTGTTTGCGCCACTGGCGCGGCCGCTCCCGGTCGGCCCGGGTCCGTCCGGCGTCGCGCGCGATCGGGTCACGCAGGGCCCGTAGCGGTTCCCGCCACTCGTCCCGCAGCACCGGAACTCGACCGGTGCCGCGCGAAGGCCGCTGGGACGTCATTTCCCCAGGATTACATAGTCGGCAGCGCAGCCGTCCTTGGCGCGCCCGAATGCACCGCCCGGCACCACATTCTGGCAGCGACGACGGCGGCGACGACGATTACCAGAACGACGCGGGTAGTAATGTCTGTGCAACGAGCCGCGCGCGGCCGGCCCAGTAGTGCCGGCGGCCGGTTGCCGACACATCAGATGAGGACTCGATGAGCGAACTCGCCAAACCGGCGGCGCGGCGTGCCGTCAAGTCGGCCGACCGCAGTCGGCCCGGGGACGGCATTGCGGCTTCGAGCCGGCGCGGCAACCGGTTACCCCGGGATGAGCGTCGGGGTCAGTTGCTCAGCGTCGCCAGCGATGTCTTTGTCGATCGCGGGTATCACGCGGCGGGTATGGACGAGATCGCCGACCGGGCCGGGGTTAGCAAACCGGTTCTGTATCAACACTTTTCGAGCAAACTCGAGCTCTATCTGGCCGTGCTTGCCCGGCACGTCGAGAACCTCGTCTCGGGCGTGCAGCAGGCGTTGCAGACCACGACCGACAACCGCCGGCGGTTGCACGCGGCGGTCCAGGCGTTCTTCGACTTCATCGAGCACGACAGCCAGGGTTACCGGCTGATCTTCGAGAACGACTACGTCACCGAACCCGAGGTGGCCGCGCAAGTGCGCGTCGCCACCGAATCGTGTATCGACGCGGTGTTCGCGTTGATCAGCGAGGACTCGGGCCTCGATCCGCACCGCGCCCGGATGATCGCGGTGGGATTGGTCGGCATCAGCGTCGACTGCGCCCGCTACTGGCTCGACTCCGACCGCCCGATCTCCAAGGCGGACGCCGTCGAGGGCACCGTCCAGTTCGCCTGGGGCGGGCTGTCACACGTGCCGCTTACTCGCCTTTAGCGCCCTTGCCGGTGAGCTTGGCAACTTCGGCGCCGATGCCGAAGCCGACCCGGCGTGCGTCGGCGGGGCCGATCTCGACGTAGGCGATCTTGCTGGTGTGAACGAGGAAGCGACGTCCCCGCTCGTCGTTCAGCCTCAGCAGGCCCGGTCCCTCGCTCAGCGCGGCGCTGACGAGCTCTTCGACTTCGGCCGGCGTCTGCGCACTGGCGAGGACCAGCTCGCGCGGACTGTCCGTAATACCGATCTTGACCTCCACGGTCACCCCTTCCGTTGGTATCGAAGTCGACAGACCTGTCAGCTGCAGGCTAGTGGACGCCGTGGGCCCGCATCCCCGACAGCCCCCCACCGCACGGTTCGCGCTGAGCGAAACCTCGGTCGCGAGCAGATAACGATTAGCTTGCAGCTGATCTCAGACCCGGGTTCGAAGCCCGATCTGTGTTTTCACATCGCTAACTTCGGCACCATGGGTACCACACTGGCCGATCTCGACGAGGTGCGGGACTACCCCGACGACGAGACCGATGAGCTTTACGGAGCCGACTCCTACCCCGAGGGCGACTACGGCTGGACCGGCTGGCCGGTCGAGCTTCGCTGGCGCCCGGTCACGGCGATCCTGGGTGCCGTGGTGGCCGTCGGCGCGATCGCGACCGCCGTCATCATCAACAGCGGCGACAGCGCGTCGACCAAGGCCGTCGTCGCACCGGCCCCCCAGCCGGTGACGTCCGCGCCCGCCACCACGAAGAGTTCCGTCCCGCCCAGCGCGCAGCCCAGCCCCTCGCGCACGGCCCAATTGCCGCCCGAAACGTTCACCACCGTGACCACGCCCAGCGCGTCGCCCAGCCTGGCGCCGACGGGAACGCCCACCGCCGCACCGCCCCTGACGCTGACGCCCCCGCCGCCGGCCGCGCTGAACCCGCGCACCGTCGTCTACAGCGTCACCGGCACCAAGCAGCTGCTGGACCTGGTGAACATCGTCTACACCGACGGGCAGGGCCACTCCCAGACCGACTTCAACGTGTCGCTGCCGTGGACCAAGGCGGTGATCCTGAACCCCGGCATCCAGAACCCGTCGGTGGTCGCGACCAGCTTCTACGGCCGGCTCAACTGCTCGATCGTCAACGCCGCCGGTCAACTGGTGGCCGCGTCGACCACCAACTCGAGCCTGGCGACCTGCGCGCGCTGAGCCTCAGCTCAGACCCAGTTCGCGCATCCGCCGGTCGTGCGTGTGCTGCAGCCGGTCGAAGAACGCGCTGAGCTGGCCCAGGCTGCCGGCGCCCGACATCACCAGGTCGACCAGCTCGTCGTGGTCGGCCAGCAGGTACTGGGCCTGCGTGATCGCCTCGCCGAACAGGCGACGCGACCACAGCGCCAGCCGGCTGCGCTGCTTGCCGCTGGCGGTCACGGCGGCGCGCACCTCGGCGACGACGAACTGCGAGTGCCCGGTCTCCGACAGCGCCGCCCGCACCACGCCGGCGATCTCGTCGGGCAGCCCGTCGGCGATCTCCAGGTACAAGTCGGCAGCCAGGGCGTCGCCGACATAGGTCTTCACCAGGGCCTCCAGCCACGTGCTGGGCATCGTCAGTCGGTGGTAATTCTCCAGCGCCGAGACGTACTTCGACATCGCCGGCACCACATCGACGCCCCGTCGTTCCAGGGCGTCGCGCAGCACCTCATAGTGCTGCATCTCGGCGGCGGCCATGCTCGCCATCGAGATCCGTCCGCGCAGGTCAGGGGCCATCCGCGCCTCGTCGGTGAGCCGATAGAACGCGGCGATCTCGCCATACGCCAAGACCGCGAACAACTCGTTGACGCCCGGGTGGTCGGCCGACAGACGAGGGGCGGGCGAATCGTCCACCTGGTCGGCGGAGGGCTGCCAAGAGGGCCGGGTCATGGCAACACTGTAGTCGGCGGAAGCGGCGCGAAATGGGGGCCAGCTGTCGACCAGCTATCATGGGTGTAGATAGCGGCTGTATTGCTTTCCAAGCAGCTATCGGCGAAATGTGCGTGCACAGCTGGCCCGCCCAGATTGAGCAGGGGCCGGCAACTCGGCGACGTATTCGGAGTCGGAACTCGTGCGCGCTTGACCGCGACAGAGAAACACCGACACAAACCGATACGTCACCGAAAGGCTTACTACCCACGCATGAGCACACTCACCAGCACAACTGAATTGACTTTTGCCAACCTCGGCGTTCGCGACGAAATCGTCCGTGCCCTCACGGAAAAGGGCATCGAACGCCCGTTCGCGATCCAAGAACTGACCATGCCGCTGGCGCTCGCCGGCGACGATGTGATCGGCCAGGCCCGCACCGGCATGGGCAAGACCCTCGCCTTCGGCGTGCCGCTGCTGAACCGCATCACGTCCGGAGTCGGCGTGCGGGCGCTCACCGGTGCCCCCCGCGCCCTGGTCGTGGTGCCCACCCGCGAGCTGTGCATGCAGGTCACCGAAGACCTGGCCGCCGCGGCCAAGTACCTCACCGCCGACGAGGGCCGGCGTCTGTCCGTCGTCTCGATCTATGGCGGGCGGCCCTACGAGCCACAAATCGAGGCGCTGCAGGCCGGCGCCGACGTCGTGGTCGGCACCCCCGGCCGGCTGCTCGACCTGGCCCAGCAGGGCCACCTGCAGCTGGGCGGGCTGTCCATGCTGGTGCTCGACGAGGCCGACGAGATGCTCGACCTGGGCTTCCTGCCCGACATCGAGCGCATCCTGCGTCAAATCCCCGAAGACCGGCAATCCATGCTGTTCTCGGCGACCATGCCGGGCCCGATCATCACGCTGGCCCGCACCTTCATGAATCAGCCCACCCACATCCGGGCGGAGGCACCGCACTCGGCCGCCACGCACGACACCACCGAGCAGTTCGCCTATCGCGCCCACGCGTTGGACAAGGTCGAGATGGTCAGCCGGATACTGCAGGCCGAGGGCCGCGGCGCGACGATGATCTTCACCCGCACCAAGCGCACCGCGCAGAAGGTCGCCGACGACCTCGCCGAGCGCGGCTTCAAGGTCGGCGCCGTCCACGGCGATCTGGGTCAGATCGCCCGGGAGAAGGCGCTCAAGGCGTTCCGCAACGGCGACATCGACGTGCTGGTGGCCACCGACGTCGCCGCCCGCGGCATCGACATCGACGACATCACCCACGTCATCAACTACCAGATCCCTGAGGACGAACAGGCCTACGTACACCGGATCGGCCGCACCGGTCGCGCCGGTAAGACCGGTATCGCGGTCACCCTGGTCGACTGGGACGAGCTGCCCCGCTGGACCATGATCGACAAGGCGCTGGGCCTGAACACCCCCGACCCGGCCGAGACGTACTCGAACTCGCCGCACCTCTACGAAGAGCTGGGCATCCCCGCCGAGGCGAGCGGCACCATCGGCACGCCCAAGAAGCCACAGGGCCAGCGCCCCAAGACCGAGCGTGACGGCCAGAAGGCGGAACGGTCCGAGCGTGCTCGCTCCGGTGCGCCGCGGCGGCGCACCCGCGGCGGCCAACCCGCCACCGGACACCCCGGCGGGAATGCCGCGACCGGCGCCACCAAAGGTGAATCCGCCGCCGAGGCGACCGGTAACACCGGAACGAGCCCGCGCCGCCGTCGGCGCCGCAAGCCCGCCGAAGCCGGCGCGCACGCCGACTGAGCCGCGCGCCCACGGATGGTCAGACCCGAACGCCGGACCAAGGGCGACCTCTTGGCCGCCCTGGCGATCGCGGTCGTGGTCGGCGCAGTCGCCTCACTGATCTGGTGGACCAGCGACGCCCGCGCCACCATCAGCCGGCCGGCCGCCGTTCCGGCGCCCAACCCGACCCCGGCCCGACAGGTACCGGCCACGCTCAAGGAGCTGTGGACCGCGGCCAGTCCGGCCACCACCGCACCCGTGGCGGTCGGCGGGACGGTCGTCACCGGCGACGGCCGCCGAGTCGACGGACGCGACCCCGGCTCGGGGCAGTCCCGCTGGAGCTACGAACGCGGTAGCGACCTGTGCGGGGTCTCCTGGATCTACCACTACGCCGTCGCCGTATACCGGGACGACCGCGGGTGCGGGCAGGCGAGCACGCTCGACGGGTCCACGGGTAGCCGCGGGCCCGCCCGCAGCGGCTACGCCGACCCGCACGTGCAGCTGTCCTCCGACGGCACCACGGTGTTGTCGGCCGGCGACACCCGGCTGGAACTCTGGCGCTCGGACATGGTCCGGATGGTGGCCTACGGCGAGACCGACGCCCGGGTGAAGCCCTCGGCTCGCGGGCTGCACTCCGGCTGCAAGCTGGTCTCGGCGGCGGCCAGCTCGTCGGCGGTATCGGTGCTCGAGGCCTGCGCGAACCAGGCTGACCTGCGGCTCGTGCTGCTGCGGCCGGGCAAGGATGACGACGAACCACAGCAACGCATCGTGTCCGAACCCGGGATCACGGCGGACTCGGGTGCCCGGGTGCTGGCCGTCTGGGAGAGCAACACCGCGGTGTACCTGCCGTCACCGCGGCCCCGGGTCGAGGTGGTCGATGAGACCGGCACCGCGGTGTCGAGCGTCCTGCTGCCCAAACCGCCGTCGACCCCTGGGGCGGTTTCGCACGCGGGCAGCCTGATCACCTGGTGGACCGGCGATTCCGTCATGGTTTTCGAGACGCCCAACCTGACGCTGCGCTACACCATCGCCGCCGGCGACACGACCGCCCCGTTGGGGCCGGGCGCCATGATGGCGGGCCGCCTCCTGGTCCCGGTCAGCGGCGCGATCGGGGTCTACGACCCGGTCAGCGGCGCCAACGAGCGCTACATCCCGGTGAACCGGGCGCCGGGCACGCCCGGACGGGCGGTGGTCCCGGCCGTCGCGGGATCCCGGGTGTTCGAGCAGCGCGGCGACACCGTCGTGGGCCTGGGCTGACGTCGCGTGGGCGCTCAGGGCGGCGACACGCCGACTGGCCGCACCGCCACGGCACACTCAATGCCGTGACCGCACACTCGAACCGCTAGACCTCGACGGCGAACGTCGGCAGCGGCTTGCCGGTCTTCCAATGCTTGAGCAACGCCTTCGCCAGCTCGCCGTAGGCCAACGCGCCCTTGTTCTTGCGCCCCGCCATCACGGACGAGCCCGAGGCGCTGGCCTCGGCGAAACGGACGGTGCGCGGGATCGGCGGGGCCAGCACCGGCATGTTGTAGCGGTCGGCGACGTCCAGCAACACGTCGCGGGTGTGGGTGGTCCGCGAGTCGTACAGCGTCGGCAAGGCGCCCAGCAGCCGCAGGTCCGGGTTGGTGATCTGCTGGACATCGGCGACCGTGCGCAGGAACTGGCCGACACCGCGGTGCGCGAGTGTCTCGCACTGCAGCGGCACGATCACCTCGTCGGCGGCGGTCAGCCCGTTGAGGGTGAGCACGCCCAGCGACGGCGGGCAGTCGATGATGACCACGTCGAAATCGTCGGAGAGCTTGGCCAGCGCGCGTTTGAGCGCGTATTCGCGGCCGGCGCGCATCAGCAGCATCGCCTCGGCTCCCGCCAGGTCGATGTTGGCCGGCAGCAGGGTCATTCCCTCCATCGTCGAGACCAACGCGGCGTTGGGCTCGACGTCACCGAGCAGCACCTCGTGCACCGACACCGGGAGTTTGTCGGGATCCTGGCCGAGCGAGAAGGTCAAGCAGCCCTGCGGATCGAGGTCGACCAGCAGCACCCGTTGACCCTCGTCCACCATCGCCGCGCCCAGCGACGCGACCGTCGTCGTCTTGGCGACGCCGCCCTTCTGGTTGGCCACCGCCAATACCCGGGTCTTAGCCATAGGCGCGGCTCTCCCCTCTGCGTCGTCGCCATGGGTCAACAGTGCCCATCCTGGCACGTTCGCTCGCCGCGCGCTGCGGGCAGTGACTCCAGCGGGCGCTGGCATGTCCATCCGGCAGAATCGGTCGATATGGGCTTGCACAACCATCGCCTGGTCCTACTCCGTCACGGCGAGACCGAGTGGTCGAAATCCGGCCAGCACACGGGCCGAACCGACCTCGAGCTCACCGACACCGGCCGTGTTCAGGCCGAGCTCGCGGGCCGCGTTCTGCGTGAGCTGAACCTCGCCGACCCGTTGGTGATCAGCAGCCCGCGCATACGCGCCCTGACCACGGCCAAGCTGGCCGGGCTCGCCGTCGACGAGGTCTCTCCCCTGCTCGCCGAGTGGGATTACGGTTCCTACGAGGGGTTGACGACCCCGCAGATCCAGGAATTGGTCCCCGATTGGCTGGTGTGGACGCACGGATGCCCCGGCGGCGAGAGCGTGGAGCAGGTCAGCGACCGTGCCGATCGAGCCGTCGCATTCGCGCTGGAGCAGATGAGCTCGCGCGACGTGGTGTTCGTGGGGCACAGCCACTTTTCCCGGTCGGTCATCACGCGCTGGGTGGAGCTGCCCCTGGTCGAGGGCAGCCGCTTCTGGATGCTGGCCGGCTCCGTTGCCGTGTGCGGTTTCGAACATGGCGTGCGGCAGCTCGCTGCGCTCGGATTGACCAGCCAGCCCCAGGCGATCAAACCCGGGTGAACACCGAACCGCCGTTCGCGCTGTGCGGACCGAAGCAAACCCTGGTCGCCGACGGGGTGCGGGAGCGCTACCGCGACGTGGCAGCGGCGCAGGACGCGCTGCGTTCGGGTTCGGCCCCGATAGTGTTGGGCGCGTTGCCATTTGACGTGGACCGGCCCCCGGCGCTGCTCGCGCCCGACGCGGTGCGCCGCACCGACGGGCCACCGGACTGGCCCACCGGCCCGCTGCCGCCGGTGCGTATCGCCGCCGCCGACCCGCCGCCGGCCGACTACCGCCGCCGGATCAGCCGGGCCCTCGATCAGCTGACCGCTCCCGACAGCCTGCTGAGCAAGGTGGTGCTGTCCCGCGCGCTGCGGCTCGTCGCCGACGCCCCCCTGGACGGACGCATCATCCTGCGCCGGCTCATCGCCGCGGACCCGGCCACATACGGCTATCTCGTCGACCTGACCGGCGCCGGCGACGACTACGCCGGCGTGGCGCTGGTGGGCGCCAGCCCCGAACTTCTGGTGGCGCGCACCGGGGACCGGGTCACCTGCCGGCCGTTCGCCGGTTCGGCGCCCCGCGCCGCCGACCCGGAAGCCGACGCCGCCAGCGGCGCCGGGCTGGCCGGATCGGCCAAGGACCGGCACGAGCATCAGTTGGTCATCGAGACCATCCGGGCCGCCCTGGAGCCGCTGTGCGACGAGCTGACGATCGCCGCCGAGCCCGAGTTGAGCCGCACCGCGGCGGTGTGGCATCTGTGCACACCGATCAGCGGCCACCTGCGCGATACATCAACCACCGCAATCGATTTAGCGCTGGCGCTGCATCCCACCCCGGCGGTCGGGGGGGTGCCGACCAAGGCCGCGATCGAGCTCATCGCCGAGCTGGAAGGCGACCGTGGGTTCTACGCGGGGGCGGTGGGTTGGTGCGACGCGCGCGGCGACGGCCACTGGGTGGTGTCCATCCGCTGTGCGCAGCTGTCGGCTGACCGCCGCACCGCGCTCGCCCGCTCCGGTGGCGGTATCGTCGCCGAATCCGACCCCGATGAGGAAGTCGCGGAAACCACAACGAAATTCGCCACGATCCTCAACGCGCTGGATGTCGAGCAATGACCATTCGCCGCGCCGCGCCCGAGGACACCGCCGCGATCACCGCAATGATTCACGCACTGGCCGAATACGAACACGCCGCAGATCAATGTACGGTCATCGAAAAGCAAATTGCCGCAGCGCTTTTCGGTGCCACCCCGACCGTGTACGGACACGTCGCGGAAGTCGACGGCGAGATCGCCGCGATGGCGTTGTGGTTCCTCAACTTCTCCACGTGGGACGGCGTGGCGGGCATCTACCTCGAAGACCTGTTCGTGCGGACGGGATTTCGCCGCCGCGGCCTGGCCCGCGCACTGCTGGCGGCGCTGGCGGCCGAATGCCTCGACAAGGGCTACACGCGATTGTCCTGGGCCGTGCTGAACTGGAACGCCGATGCCATCACGCTGTACGACGGCGTCGGCGGCGAACCGCAGCGCGAGTGGACCACCTATCGACTGTCCGGGCCCCGGTTGGCCGAGCTGGCGGAGTCGCGCTGATCGCCGCCGGCGGCCCAACGCACGCCCGCGGGGCTGAAGAGCAACCCCACCACGGCCAGCGCCACAACGGCCGCGGGAATCCCGAAGCCGGGCCGGTGCGAGTCGACCGTCAGGTACCACGCCACCGGCAGTAACAGCAGCTGGGTGATCACGGCCGGTCCGCGCCCCCAGCGCTTGCCGAGCGTGAGCGCGCGTCCGGCGGCCAGCACCACCGCCCCGACCAGGACGAAAAAGACCGCCGTGCCCAGGCCGTTGACCACGCGCTGGTCGGCCCCGGCGATGCCCCGCACCACCAGCACCGCCGCCATGACCAGCGCGGCCACCCCCTGCACCATCACGAGGAGCCCGGCGCCGCGTACGGCGGCCGGGGCGGCCCCCGGGTTGCGACGGAAAACTGTCACCCGCGTCAGCGTAGTCACCCCCGCTGGCGGGGCAGTTCCCCACAGCGCGGCCTTAACCGGCCCGCATAAGCTCGTGCCTCATGCGCGCCGTGCTGATCGTGAACCCCACAGCCACCTCCACCACCCCGGCCGGCCGCGACCTGCTGGCGCACGCGCTCAAGAGCCGCCTGCAGCTCACCGTCGAACACACCAACCACCGCGGTCACGGCGCGGAACTCGCGGAGAAGGCGGTCGCGGACGGCGTCGACCTGGTCGTGGTGCACGGCGGCGACGGCACGGTGAGCGGGGTGGTCAACGGCCTGCTCGGCCGTCCCGGTGCGGCTTCGGGGCCCACCGGCCCGGTGCCGGCGGTCGCGGTGGTCCCCGGCGGTTCGGCGAACGTGCTGGCGCGGTCGCTGGGGATCTCGCGGGACCCGGTGGCCGCCACCAACCAGCTCATCCAGCTGCTCGACGACTACCGCCGCCACCACACCTGGCGCCGCATCGGCCTGATCGACTGCGGTGAGCGGTGGGCGGTGTTCAACACTGGGATGGGGGTCGACGCGGAGGTGGTCGCCGCCGTCGAGGCCGAACGCGACAAGGGCGGCAAGGTCACCGCGTGGCGCTACATTCGCGCGGCCGTACCCGCCGTGTGGGGCTACACGCGCCGCGAACCGATGCTCCAGCTCGAACTGCCCGGCCGCGAACCCATCCCGGGGGTGAGCTTCGTGTTCGTCTCCAACTCCAGCCCCTGGACGTTCGCCAACGACCGGCCGGTCTGGACCAATCCCGGCTGCACCTTCGAGTCAGGGCTGGGAGTGTTCGCACCCACCAGCATGAAAACGATCCCCACCCTGCGGATCGTGCGGCAGATGTTCGCCAAACGGCCCAAGTTCGAGTTCGACCACCTCATCACCGAGGACGACGTGCCCTGCTTGCGCGTCACCTCGACCGGGGGCCCGGTCGCCTGCCAGTTCGACGGGGATTACCTCGGCGTGCGCGAAAGTATGACGTTCAAGGCGGTACCCGACGCACTGGCGGTGGTCGCGCCTCCCCGGAAAGATCCGCTCTGAGCTGCGGAAACGAAGCGCCCGGGGGCCAGGCGGCGAAAACTCTCCCCGAGATCGGCCCGTCAGTGTAGTACAACGGAGTAATGGCCCGACTACTGAACGATCAAAGTGAGATTGCCCACGAGCTAACTCACGCTATTGACATCTGTTGGGCCTGTGAAACGATCAAAAGGTTGCATGCAGAAATTTAGATAGGGGTACGGACCCTTTTCTTGTGCACGCGTTAACAGCCGAAGAAAATTGGCCGTGCGCCTTGCTGCGCACTCAGTGAGGAGTAACAACTTATGGATTGGCGCCACAAGGCGGTCTGTCGCGACGAGGACCCGGAGCTGTTCTTCCCGGTAGGGAACAGCGGCCCGGCGCTCGCGCAGATCGCTGACGCGAAACTGGTCTGCAATCGGTGCCCGGTGACCACGGACTGCCTCTCCTGGGCCCTGAATACCGGCCAGGACTCGGGCGTCTGGGGCGGCATGAGCGAAGACGAGCGGCGCGCACTCAAGCGTCGCAACGCCCGGACGAAGGCCCGTAGCGGAGTCTGACTCAGTTAGAGCCAACAGTGCGGCCTCGACGAAAGTCGGGGCCGCACTGTTGTGTACGCCTACAACACCAGTCGGGCTCGCCGACCGATCGGCACCCGCAACACTACGTCGGTGCCGCGTGCAGGAGCTTCGCGCATGCCCAGCGTGCCGTCGAGTTCCGCCGACACCAACGTCCGCACGATCTGCAGACCGAGGCTGTCGGACGTCTCCAGGCTGAAGCCTTCCGGCAACCCGCGGCCGTCGTCGTGGACGACGACGTCGAGCCAGCGCGCCGAACGCTCGGCGCGGATGGTCACCGATCCCTCTTCGACCGCAGGGTCGAATGCATGCTCGATCGCGTTCTGAACCAGTTCGGTGATCACCATGATCAGGGCCGTCGCCCGGTCGGAGTCCAGCACGCCCAGATCGCCGACCCGGTTGATCCGGATCGGCCGGTCCACCGACGCCACGTCGTTCATGATCGGCAGGATCCGGTCGATGACCTCGTCGAGGTTCACCTGCTCGTCGACCGACATCGACAGCGCGTCGTGCACCAACGCGATCGACGACACCCGGCGCACCGACTCGATCAGGGCTTCGCGCCCTTCGGCGTTGACCGTCCGGCGGGCCTGCAGGCGCAGCAGCGCCGCCACCGTTTGCAGGTTGTTCTTCACCCGGTGGTGGATTTCGCGGATCGTGGCGTCCTTCGAGATCAGGGCCCGGTCGCGGCGCTTGACCTCGGTGACGTCGCGAATCAGCACCGCGGCACCGGCGCTGGCGCCGTCGACCACCAACGGCAGTGTCCGCAGCAGCACGGTGGCGCCGCCGGCGTCGACCTCCATCCGCATGCTCTTCCCGCCGGCCAGCAAGTCGAGCACGTGCTCGGCCAGCTCCTGCGCCTCGAACGGGTCGGAGATCAGCGGGCGCGTCACCTTGACCAGGTTGCGGCCCTCCAGCTCGGTCGTCAGGCCCATCCGGTGGTAGGCCGACACCGCGTTGGGGCTGGCGTAGGCGACGACGCCGTTCACGTCCAACCGGATGAAGCCGTCGCCCGCCCGGGGGGTGGAGCGGGACATGACCACGTCCCCCACGTCGGGAAAGGTACCGTCGGCGAGCATGTGAACGAGATCGCCGGCGCAGTCCCGGTATGCCATCTCCAGCTGGCCGGACGCGCGGTCGGCCGCGACGGCGGTTTGATGCCGGGTGAGCACGGCCACCACCTGGCCGCCATACCGCACCGGGGAGGCCTCGACGTGCGGGCCGGGCAGCAACGAATCCTCTTGGCCCGCATCGTAATCCCGCTGGGCGGTGCCGGAGTCGAAGGTCTCGGCGACGAGCGCGAGCCGGTCGGCGCCGACGACACTGCCCACCGAGTCGGTGAGCAGCACCGTGGGCGCGGTGTTCGGCCGGCACTGCGCCACACACACCAACATGCCGTCGTCGCGGCGAACCCACATCAGGTAGTCGGCGAACGACAGGTCCGCCAGCAGCTGCCACTCCCCCACCACCGCGTGCAGGTGGTCCACCGCGTTGCCCGGCAGCACGGTGTGTTCGGCAAGCAGATCACCGAGAGTCGACATCACTCACTCCCCGGGCCATCCCCCGGCAGCAGACAGGGCGGTCCAACGGCTAGCTGATCACGGCAATCAGGTCGCCCGCCTGGATGACATCGCCCACCGAGACGCTCACCTTGCTGATGGTGCCGTCGACCTCGGCCAAGACGGGGATCTCCATCTTCATCGACTCCAGCAGCACCACGATGTCGCCTTTGCCGATCTGGTCACCCTCGTTCACTACGACTTCGAGCACGCTGGCCACGATCTCGGCGCGCACATCCTCGGCCATCTTCACCCCACTCATTTCGGCCATTGCGCAGGCTGGCTGCTGGTCCATCTAGCTTCCGTCAGGCTCACGTACATCGAACCACAGGACTGCTCGGGACCGCGGCGCACGGGCCGTTGTCGCAGCGCCCGACTTCCGTGAGAGACTGTGCGGCAGGCTGACGGGCGCCGGACGCCCGGATCAAAGACCAATCAACGGAGGTTCGACCGATGGCCAAACGGGGCCGTAAGAAGCGCGACCGCAAGCACAAGAAAGCCAACCACGGCAAGCGGCCCAACGCCTGAGGACCGCTACTGCGTACCCCGGATGATGGTGGTCCGGCGGATCTCCAGCCGTAGCCGCTCCTTCAGGCCTTCGGGGGCCCTCTCCCCTTGGCACTTGGTGGCGATCAACGCCTTGATCCGCTCCTCGAGGCCGTAATGCTTGAAGCACCCGGGGCACGCCTCGAGGTGGCGGCGCAGCTGGTCCCGGGACTCCGGCGTGCATTCGCCGTCGAGCAGGAGCCAGACCTGGCGGATCACCTCGGCGCAGCCGACGGCGCCGTGATCGTCGTCGTTGGGGCACGTGTCGCTGGAGCCGGAGAATTCGCTCATGACGACACCTCCTCGTGCGCCTGGTGGCCGCGGTTGAAGCCCCGCTCCTTAGCCACGTCAGCCAACAGCCCACGCAGCTGACGCCTGCCGCGGTGCAGCCGTGACATTACCGTCCCGATGGGCGTATCCATGATCTCGGCGATCTCCTTATAAGGGAAACCCTCGACATCGGCGTAGTAGACCGCCATCCGGAATTCTTCCGGCAACGCCTGCAGCGCTTCCTTGATCTCGTTGTCGGGCAGCGCCTCGAGCGCCTCGACCTCGGCCGAGCGCAGCCCGGTGGACGAGTGCTCGGCGTTGGACGCCAGCTGCCAGTCGGTGATCTCTTCGGTCGGATACTCGACCGGTTGGCGCTGCCTCTTGCGGTAGCTGTTGATGTAGGTGTTGGTCAGGATCCGGTACAGCCACGCCTTGAGGTTGGTGCCGGCCCGAAAGGAACGAAAGCCCGCGTAGGCCTTCACCATCGTCTCTTGCAGCAGGTCTTCCGCGTCGGCGGGATTGCGCGTCATGCGCAGCGCACCGCCGTAGAGCTGGTCCAGCAGGGGAATCGCGTCGCGCTCGAACCGCGCCATCAGCTCCGCGTCGGTCTCCGGCGGGGCGGGATCGGGAATCTCCTGTGCTGTCGCGCCGTCAGTGTCGGCCATCTCGATTACCCCGGTCCCTTCTGCTGCGGTGTCGCCGGACAGCGCTGAAAGCGCCACCGGGCTTGCAAGAAAGCAAGCCAGCTGCTCGGCACCCATTGGACTGTCCAACAGGCTCGTCGCCGCTGACACCAAACCGCTCCTCCCAATCTAGAGGCTGCCACCGACAGTGTCTGCCCGGGTGCGCCCACGTCACTTCAGAGACCGATTGTTCTAACAGCGGTGACCGACGTGCTATTTCCCGGCGGAATCCATGGCCGCCCGTCCCCCGATCCGGCCCGTCGCGGCAGGACGTTAATGTGGCGCCATGTCCCTGAACGGCAAGACCATGTTCATCTCCGGCGCCAGTCGCGGTATCGGCCTGGCGATCGCCAAACGTGCGGCACAAGACGGCGCCAACATCGCCCTGATCGCCAAGACCGCCGAGCCGCACCCGAAGCTGCCGGGCACGGTGTACACCGCCGCCAAGGAACTCGAGGAGGCGGGCGGCCAGGCCCTGCCGATCGTCGGGGACGTCCGCGACCCGGAGTCCGTCGAGTCCGCGGTGGCCAAGACCGTCGAGCAGTTCGGCGGCATCGACATCTGCGTCAACAACGCGTCGGCGATCAACTTGGGGTCCATCACCGAGGTGCCGATGAAGCGGTTCGACCTGATGAACGGCATCCAGGTGCGCGGCACCTACGCCGTGTCGCAGGCCTGCATCCCGCACCTGAAGGCCGCGCAGAACCCGCACATCCTGACGCTTTCACCGCCCGTGCTGCTCGGCAAGGAGTGGCTGAAGCCGACCGCGTACATGATGGCCAAATTCGGCATGACGCTGTGCGCGCTGGGAATCGCCGAGGAGATGCGCGAGGCGGGCATCGCGTCGAACACGTTGTGGCCGCGCACGCTGGTGGCCACCGCCGCGGTACAGAACCTGCTCGGCGGCGACGAGGCGATGGGACGCGCCCGCAAGCCGGAGGTGTACTCCGACGCGGCGTACGTCATCCTCAACAAGCCCTCCCGCGAGTACACCGGCAACACCCTGCTGTGCGAGGACGTGCTGGTGGAGTCCGGCGTCACCGATCTGTCGGTCTACAACTGCGTGCCGGGTGGGCAGCTCGGCGTCGACTTCTGGGTGGACGGCGTGAACCCGCCGGGGTACTCCGGTCCGTAGCGGCGGTACCTTGCCGCCTGCATCCGCGCGGGCGTAAGGCCGTGGCGAAAACCGGGCCGATTTCTCGCCGTGGCGTTACGCTCGCGCCATGAAGACGAAGCGATCCCGCGGCGCGACGATTGTCGCCGCCGGTGTGCTGGCTTTCTCCGGGTTGATGACCACCGGTGTGGGCATCGGCCACGCCGACACGATCCAAACCGAGGGCAACTACCCGACTCGGGCGGCCTGCCAGGACGCCGGCCCGGGCGTGAAGGCCTCGACGCCGGGTAATTGGAACAACTTCTGGTGCGTCCCGGATCGCAACGTCAACGGCAACTGGAAGTTGGTTCTCAGCAACTGACGCGCTAAAGCAAAGTCGCCTGTTCGGACTCCGGGCTGGCCGGCTCGAGTAGCTGCGGCCCATTGTTGCGCACGTTGTTGACCAGCGTCGACACCTCGCGCATCCGAATGCCGCGCACGTCGGGCGAGCGGCTGAGCAGCTTTTCATCGACGGGGGCGTCCGGGTCCAGCCAGCGGTCCCAATCCCGCTCGGGCACCACCAACGGCATCCGGTCGTGGATCTCGCCCAGCTCGCCGGGCGCGTCGGTGGTGATGATCGTGCAACTCAACAGCGGCGCACCGTCCTTCGCCGGTTTCCACACCGACCACAGCCCCGCCATGAACAGCGGCTCGCCGTCCTCGCGGTACATGAAGAACGGTGTCTTGCGGGACTTCTTGCCGGCGGCTGCGTCGGCGTTGACACGCCATTCGTAGTAGCCGTCCATCGGGATCAGGCACCGCTTCGATTTGGCGCTCGACCGGAACGCGGGCGAGGTGGTGACCTTGTCCGCGCGGGCGTTGATCAGCATGGGGCCCTTGGTCTCGGGCGCCCCGTCGTCGCCGGCCTTGGCCCAGGGGGGCACCAGGCCCCAGCGCATCAGCCGCACCCGGCGGGTGGGCTGGTCGTCGGGGTCGGTGTGCCGGCTCACGACGGTCGCGATGGTCGAGGTGGGGGCCACGTTGTAGTTGGGCGCCCCGGCAGTTTCGGAGGCGCCCGTCGCCTCGTCGATCGCCTGGATCTTCTGGGCCAATTGCGCCGGATCGGTGGTGACCGCAAACCGTCCACACATAACTCCCATGGTGGCAGAGCCACAAAGACACGCAATGATGGACCGGTGAGTATGTGGACGGCCCCAAGCGCGCCGAAACCGGTGCGCGCGACCGTGACCGTTCCGGGCTCGAAGTCGCAGACCAACCGGGCGCTGGTGCTGGCCGCCCTGGCGGCCGCGCAGGGCCACGGCACCCCCACCATCAGCGGAGCGCTGCGCAGCCGGGACACCGACCTGATGATCGGCGCGCTGCGCACCCTGGGGTTGCGCGTCGACGGCGCCGGGTCGGAGCTGACGGTGAGTGGTCGGATTGCTCCCGGGCCCGGCGCGCGAGTGGATTGCGGCCTGGCCGGTACGGTTCTGCGGTTCGTTCCGCCGCTGGCGGCGCTGGCCGAAGCGGTGGTCGAGTTCGACGGCGACGAGCAAGCCCGGGTGCGGCCCATCGCGCCGCTGCTCGACGCCCTGCGCGGTCTGGGCGTGCCGATCGAGGGCGCTGGTCTGCCCTTCCGGGTACATGGCAGCGGATCGGTCGCCGGGGGAACCGTGGCCATCGACGCTTCGGCGTCGTCGCAATTCGTGTCGGGGCTGCTGTTGTGCGCGGCGTCCTTCACCGGGGGCCTGACCGTGCAGCACACCGGTGCGACGCTGCCGTCGGCGCCGCACATCGCGATGACCGTGGTGATGCTGCGGCAGGCCGGCGTCGAAGTCGACGACTCGGTTCCCAACCGCTGGCGGGTGCGCCCCGGCCCGGTCGCGGCGCGGCACTGGGAGGTGGAACCCGATCTGACGAACGCCGTGCCGTTCCTGGCGGCGGCCGTGGTCAGCGGCGGAACGGTACGCATCACCGGCTGGCCGGCGGCCAGTGTGCAACCCTCCGAAAACATCCTGACCGTGCTGGGCAAGCTGAATGCCGTTGTCACTCACGGTGATTCGTTCCTCGAGGTGCAGGGGTCCGCCGATTACGACGGCTACCCCGGTTTCGATGTCGACCTGCGCGCCGTCGGCGAGCTGACCCCGGCGGTGGCGGCGCTGGCCGCGCTGGCCAAGCCGGGATCGGTTTCCCGCCTCTCCGGCATCGGCCACCTGCGGGGCCACGAGACCGACCGGCTGGCCGCGCTGAGCGCCGAGATCAATCGCCTGGGCGGCGACTGCGCCGAAACGCCCGACGGCCTGGTGATCACCGCGACACCGCTGCGGCCCGGCGTCTGGCGCGCCTACGCCGACCACCGGATGGCGATGGCGGGCGCGATCGTCGGGCTGCGGGTGGCCGGGGTCGAGGTGGACGACATCGGCTCCACCGCCAAGACGCTGCCGGAGTTTCCGCAGCTGTGGGCGCGAATGCTGGAGTCCACCGGTTGAAGCCCGGCGATTACGACGAATCCGACGTCAAGGTCCGCTCCGGCAGGGGCTCGCGACCGCGCACCAAGACTCGTCCCGAGCACGCCACCGCCGAATCCGCGATGGTCATCAGCGTCGACCGCGGCCGCTGGGGATGTGTGCTCGGCGGGGACCCCGATCGCCGGGTCACGGCCATGCGGGCCCGCGAACTGGGCCGCACCCCGATCGTCGTCGGCGACGACGTCGACATCGTCGGTGATCTGTCCGGACGGACGGACACCCTGGCCCGCATCGTGCGGCGAGGACCTCGGCGAACGGTGTTGCGGCGCACCGCCGATGACACCGATCCCACCGAACGCGTGGTGGTCGCCAACGCCGACCAACTGCTGATCGTGGTGGCGCTGGCCGACCCGCCGCCGCGCACGGGCCTGGTCGACCGCGCGCTGATCGCCGCCTATGCCGGCGGGCTGACGCCGATTCTGTGCCTGACCAAGACCGACCTCGCGCCACCGGAGCCGTTCGCCGAGCAGTTCGCCGACCTGGACCTGACGGTGGTCGCCGCCGGTGTCGACGATCCCCTGCTGGCGGTGGCAGAGTTGCTTCCCGGCAAGATCACGGTGTTGCTCGGACATTCCGGCGTCGGCAAGTCGACCTTGGTGAACCGTCTTGTGCCCGAGGCTGATCGGGCCGTCGGTGAGGTGACCGATATCGGCAGGGGGCGGCACACCTCGACGCAGACTGTGGCACTGCCGTTGGGAGACTCGCTGCCGGGGTCCGGCTGGGTGATCGACACCCCGGGGATCCGCTCGTTCGGGTTGGCCCACATCCGGCCCGACGACGTGCTGTCGTCGTTCTCCGACCTTGCCGAGGTGATCGAGGACTGCCCCCGTGGCTGCGGACACATGGGACCGCCGGCCGACCCCGAATGCGCGCTCGACACCCTGTCCGGCCCCGCCGCCCGCCGGGTGGCCGCGGCCCGCCGGCTGCTGGCCGCACTCAACCAGACTTAGCCAGCCGCACGCCGAGCTCGTCGGGTGGCACCAAATGCCCTTCCGTGCAACGCAGTTGGACCTCCGCGTCCGCGCCGCAGCCCAGATGGGTCAGGCGGAGCCGGTGCTGGCCCGGCAGGTGGCGCCGGCCCCACTCGAACATCGCCCACACCACCGGCATGAAGTCGATGCCGGCCTCGGTGAGCACATACTCCTCACGACGGCGCTGCCCGGGCTGGTGGTAAGGCTGCCGCTTCAGCAGCCCCAGCTCGACCAGTTCGGACAGCCGCGCCGAGGTGGCGGCCTTGGTGATGCCCACCCGGCGGGCGAAGTCATCGAAGCGCGTGGTGCCGTAATACGCCTCGCGCATGATGAGCATCGCGGATTTGGTGCCCACCAGCGCCATGGTCTTCTCGATCGCGCATTCGCCCACGGCCGACCAGGCATCGCGGTCGGCCAGCGGTCCCTGCAGCAGTGTCATAGATCACCTCCCGAGCTGGGTTGCATTTAGTGTACCTAGATGTTTACCTGGGTACAGGGATCTATACCTAGATTGTGGGACTCGAGGAGGAGCCATGAACCGCGACGCCGTCATCGTCGGAGCTGTCCGCACCCCCATCGGCAAGGGCAAGCCCAGCGGTGCGCTGCACGACGTGCTGCCCGCCGACCTGCTGGCGCACAGCCTGCGCGAACTGGTGACGCGCAGCGGCGTGGACCCGGCGCAGATCGACGACGTCATCGCCGGCGCCGTCGCCCAGGTCGGCGACCAGGCGGTCAACATCGCCCGCAATGCGTTGCTGGGCGCCGGATTCCCCGAGTCGGTTCCCGGCGTCACCATCGACCGCCAGTGCGGCAGCAGCCAGCAGGCCATCAGCTTCGCCGCCCAGGGCGTGCTTTCCGGCGCCTACGACCTCGTCGTCGCCGCCGGCGTGGAGTCGATGGGCCGCGTCCCCATGGGCACCTCGGTGCTGCCGGGTAGCAATCCCTTTGGCGACGACATGACGCGGCGCTACCCCGACGGCCTGGTGCCGCAGGGCATCAGCGCCGAACTGATCGCCGCGCGGTGGGGCTTCTCGCGCACCCAGCTCGACGAATTCTCCGCCGGCAGCCACGACAAGGCCGCCCGCGCCACCAAGGACGGGCTGTTCGACAACGAGCTGATCCCGATCGCCGGGCTTGTCACCGACGAATTCATCCGGCCCGGCACGACGGTCGAGACGCTGGCCGGGCTGCAGCCCGCGTTCTACAGCGAGGCGATGAAAGCCCGCTTCCCGCAGATCGACTGGTCGATCACCGCCGGCAACTCCTCGCCGCTCTCCGACGGCAGCGCCGCCGTGCTGATCACCACCAGCGAGGTCGCCAAGAAGCTCGGCCTGCGCCCGCTGGCCCGCATACACACCACCACCGTCGTCGGCTCCGATCCGCTCTACATGCTGACCGGGGTCATCCCGGCCACGGAAAAGGTGCTCCACCGCGCCGGGCTGACGCTGGCCGACATCGACCTGTTCGAGGTGAACGAGGCGTTTGCGCCCGTCGTGCTCGCGTGGGCGCAGGACACGGGGGCCGACCTGGCCAAGACGAACGTCAACGGCGGTGCCATCGCGATCGGCCACCCGCTGGGCGCCAGCGGCGCTCGCATCATGACGACACTCGTCAACGCGCTCGAACAGCGCGGCGGCAGGTATGGCCTGCAGACGATGTGCGAGGGGGGCGGCATGGCCAACGCCACCATCATCGAGCGGCTGTGACACCGACGATGTCTTCGCACACCACCTCGAAAATATTTGTCATCGGCGGCACCGGCGCCCAGGGTATTCCCATCATCCGTGCCCTGGTCGCCGACAAGAAATACTCGGTTCGACTCCTCAGCCGCGACCCCGGCTCCCGACGAGCCAAGGACCTCCTCGCCCTCGACAACGTCTCCGTCCTGGAAGGCTCATTCGCCGACGAAGCGATCCTGCGCGAGGGATTCCGCGGTTGCGACGGAGCATTCATCAACATCGACGGGTTCAATACCGGTGAGAAATCCGAGATCTACTGGGCGATGCGCAGTTACGAGATAGCCATCGAAGAAGGAATCAAGTTCTTCGTCTATGGAAACCTCGACTATGGGCTCAAGAAGTCAGGATATGACTCTCGATTCCGCACCGGCCACTATGACGGCAAGGGCCGCGTGGGCGAGTGGATCCTGTTCCAGAATCAGATGAATAGCGATCGAATGGGCGCAGCGCTCTTCACTTCGGGTCCCTACATCGAGATGGTGATTTCACCCGGGACACCCATGGCGCCCACCGTGGAGGACGGTGTCTTAACTTGGCGGGTTCCGCTTGGCGCGGGAGCTGTGCCACATGTGTCTCTCGAAGACTGCGGATACTATGTTCGTTGGCTTTTCGACAATCCCGAGCGCGCGAATGGGATGGACCTCGAAGTCGCTATTGACCAGATTGGCTACGCGGATCTCGCTGCAGCGTTTGAGAAGGTCACCGGACATCCCGCGCGCTACATCGACACCGATTTGGACACGTACTGGCGCGAGGGTCCCCTGAGCAGGATCGCCGATACGCCCGCTGGGTACAACGCGGACCCGAATGACAAGAGCACCATGAACATCCGCGACAACTTCACGGGATTCTGGAATCTCTGGAAATTCACAGTCGTCAAGCGCGATTACGCCCTGCTCGACGAGATCCACCCGAATCGGATCAGGAGTGCCGAGGAGTGGTTCCGGAGAGAAGACGAATTAGGGAGAGCGCTGAGGAAGGGCGGGCTTTGGGAGAGGGTTCAACCGGAGAACTGGACTCCAATCCTGAAGGTTGGCGAGGATATGCGGACAGGGAAATTGTAGATCGGCGCACGGATCGGCCTGAAAGGTGTTGGAGAACATGGATTTACGACTTCGCGTGGTATCCCATCATCGAGCGGAGGGGCTAGTCCGGTGACTGAGACCCGCTTCGGCGGTGTGCGGGTGCGCTACGACAGCGCCAAGAGCTACGACGAGGTGCTCGCCGCGTTGCTGGCCGACATCGGCGAGCAGCCCGTCCCGATCAACGACATCGCGACGACCACCGACAGCTGGCAGTCCTATCAGGAACGGGTCGAATCCCACGTCGGACCAAGCGGATTCATGCTGTTCGGCATCGTCGACCACGGCACGTGGATCACCAAGGCCGGCATCGACCGCAAGACGATCCGCGTCATTCTCGGCAACCCGTTGATCGCGATCACGATGCTGCGCCACGACGTGACCGCTGGCCTGTTCGTGCCGGTCGAGCTGCTGCTGGCCGACGAGGGCGCCGGCAGCAGCCTGACCTACGTCAAGCCGTCGTCGCTGATGGTCGTCGAGCCCAATCCCGAATTGCTCAGCGCCGCAGAACAACTCGACGCCAAGCTGGCGGCGCTGGCCGCCAAGGTGACTGAGGGTTGATCAGAGCCAGCCGGTGCGGGCGGCGGCAACCGGCTCGGCGGGCGCCGGAGCCAATTCCCCGTCCCGCACCCCGTCGAGCATCCGCTTCACCGCCGCGACGATCTCCGGGGCCGCCGCGGCCAGGCCGGCCTTGTCGGCCTCGCTGACCTCATCGGGATCGACGCCCGCCCGGGCCAGCACGGCGGCCGGGTCGGCCAGCTGATCGGCCAGCCAGGACACCGGGTCGGCCGACAGCTCGGGGACGAAGTGCCGCCGGCCGGGTTCCCAGCCGTCGAACCGCGGGTGGTGATGGGCCCGGTCCAGCGTCCCGGGCGGGCTCTCGGTGGATCCGAACAGATCCACCCGCCACACCGGGCGGTTGAATCCGATCGGGACGCCGGCGTAGATCGACCCCTGCGGCTCATCCCGATCGACGAGGCGCAGTTCCAGCCTGACTCCCCGTTCCGGGGTCTCCTGACCTTTGAGCGGAGTCGGGTCGACGAAGAACATGTCCCCGACGACCACACCCATGGTTTCGAATCCGAACGCTGCGAGCATATTTCCGAGCGTAGTCCCGGCCGCCGAACCGGGTCACGCGCCAACCTTCTTGGCCGCGCGCTCGGGCAGCACTTGCTCGTAGTCCGCGAGGGCCACTGTCCTTGTGCGGCGCTGGTATTCGTGTACCAGCCCCGGCCAGTTGGTGGTGACGCGGCCGGAGGCGGTGCGGTACCAGGAGTCGCAGGTGGTCCAGACGCCGGCGTCCAGGCGGGACTGGACCTCCGCATCGTAGGCCTGCTCCACGGCGGCCCGGACTTCGAACGCGCGGGCCACGCCCCCGCTGGCGAGCTCTTCGGTGATCTGGCGGATGTAGCGGGCCTGCTGTTCCATCATCAGGATGATCGAGCTGCTGCCTAGATTGGTGTTCGGTCCGTAGATCAGGAACATGTTCGGGAAGCCCGGCACGGCCATGCCCAGGTGGGCGCGCGCACCCTCGGCCCACTCGGCATGCAGGTCGCGCCCGTCGCGGCCGGTGATCGTCATCGGGGCAAGGAACTCGGTCGCCTTGAATCCGGTGCCGTAGATGATGACGTCTACCTCATGCAGCCGGCCGTCTGCGGTGCGCACACCCGTGGGCGCCACCTCGGTGATCGCCTCGGTCTCGACATCGACGTTGTCGCAGGCCAGCGCCGGATACCAGTCGTTGCTGAACAGCACGCGCTTGCAGCCGATCGGGTAGTCGGGCGTGAGCTTGGCCCGCAGCATCGGATCTTTGATGTGGCGCTTGAGGTTTGCCGACGCGACGACGCCCATCAGGCGGGCGAGCGGGGCGAGCTTGGTCAGCGCGAGGCCGAAAAACTCCGAGATCTCCCAGATCAGCCCGCGCATGGCGGCGGCGAACCCGGGCACCTTCCGGAAGGCGGCGCGGTGCGCGTCGGTGTAGGCGCGGTCCGGCTTCGGGATGACGTACGGTGCGGAGCGCTGAAAAACGGTGACTCGCTTGGCAGTCTCGCGAATGCGCGGAACGAACTGGATCGCCGACGCGCCGGTGCCGAGGACGGCGACGCGCATGCCTGCCAGGTCGACGTCGTGGCGCCACTGGGCCGAATGGAACGACGGGCCCGCGAATGTGTCGAGTCCCGGGATGTTCGGGAACGCCGGCCGCGACAGCTGTCCCACGGCGGGCACCAGGACGTCGGCCTCGAAGGTTTCGCCGGAGGCGGCCGCGACCCGCCAGGTGGCGGCGCTCTCGTCGTACTCAGCCGAGGTGACCTCGACCCCGGTCCGCACCAGGTCGCGCAGGCCGAACCGGTCGGCGGTGTCATGGATGTAGCCGAGGATGTCGGGCTGCTCGGCGTACCGCCGACCCCAGTCGGTCTTTCGGGCGAAGGAGTAGGAGTACAGGTTCGACGGGACGTCGCAGGCGGCACCGGGGTAGGTGTTCTCCCGCCAGACGCCGCCGACGTCGTCGGCCTTCTCCAGCACGGTCACGTCGGCGAGACCGCCCCTCGATAGCTCGTAGGCGGCGGCGAGGCCACCGAAGCCGGCCCCGATCACCAATATCCGAGGACGAGTTGAAGTCATGACTCAAACGGTAGGGGCGCGCGGCACGTCAGGGGCAGCCGATTGCGGTCGGCAAATCCATGATTCCGGCCACGCTCAGCCGGCGGCCAACCGCTCGCGGGGCGCGACCGAACGCTGGTAGCGGGCGGGAGTTGTGCCCGTCCACCGTTTGAACGCGGCGATGAAACTCGTCGCCTCCGCGTAGCCCAGCCGCAATGCGACGTCATCCACCGAAAGCGCGCCCGTTGCCAACAGCTCCTCGGCGAGAACCCGGTGCACCTCCTCGACCAGATCCCGGAAGGTCGTGTTCTCCTCGGCAAGCCGCCGGCGCAGCGTCCGCTCGCTCATCGCCAGTTGCCGGGCGACGGCCGCGATCGTGTGGGGTTGGCCGTCGATCGACGCCAGTCGCTCACGGACTTGCCGGGCGACACCGGTCCGCTCCCGGCGGCGCTCCAACAGGGCGCGGCACTGCTGCTCGCACATGGCCACGCTGATCTCGCTGGCCTGCGGGAGCGGGTTGTCCAGCAGCACGGCCGGCCAGCGCGCCACGTTGGCCGGCGAATCGTAGCGCGGGGTCACGCCGAATGCCTTGCACGCCAAGGCGTCCGACGAAGGCGCCGGGCCCGCGAACTCGATCGAGGTGAACGGAACGGGACGGCCGAGCAGCTCCGCCATGACCCGCGCGATGGCCGCCAAGTCGCGTCGCACCAGAAACTCCGCGACCGGGCCGGTCAGGTCGGGCAGGTCGAGCCGCATCGCCGCCACCGGCCCCTCCACCGTGACGGTCGGCAGGCAGAAGCCGTAGCTGAGTTCATAGAACCGGGCCGCGAACCGGACGGCGTCACCCAATGTCGAACTGGTCAGGCAGGCAAAACCGAAGATGCCCAGCGATCCGACGTGATAGCCGCCGCCAACCCGCACCCCGAGGTCGGCCGGGTCACCCAGCAGGTTCACCAGATTCGTCACCACCGCCAGCTCCTGGCGCCCGACGATCATCCGATTGTGGTCCCGCAGGTCGGCCTCCGACAGGCCGGTCCCCTTGAGCACGTCCGCTACGGCAAGCCCGTTCTCGCAACCGAATTCGGCCATCAACGCGACGCTGGCCATGCTGCGCGGGAAATCCCAGTGCGACACGTGCGATCCGACGAACACCTGCACGTATCCCAGTATGGCGAACGACGATGGGCGAGGGCGGCTAGACCGCCGGCCGCGCCGAACGTGCACTCACTGCGAGAAAGAGCCCCCGAAAGCCCGCGCTGAGTACCCGTTCGGTGCGAAACGCTAGGCCGCCAGGTCGTTCGCGCCGCCGACCGCCCGCCGCGCATCCCGCTGCGCGCGCTTGGCGCGCCGCCAGCCACGCACGGTCGAGATGGCGGTCTTCAGCCCGCGCCGCCGGCCGGTCTCCGGGTCGGTGCCAGCGAAACCGGGCTCCAGTTCGGCGAACATGCGCTCGCTGCGGGTTTCCGGGGCGTTGTCGGCGTCGTCGCGCAGGTATTTGTTGGGCAGCGACAGCTTGGCCAGCGTGCGCCAGGTCTTGCCGTACTGCATGAGGAAAGAGCCGGTGGTGTACGGCAGGTCGTACTTGTCGCAGATCTCGCGCACCCGCACAGAGATCTCCGCGTACCGGTTACTCGGCAGGTCCGGGAACAGATGGTGCTCAATCTGGTGGCACAGGTTCCCGCTCATGAACCGCAGCGCGGGCCCGGCCTCGAAGTTGGCGCTGCCCAGCATCTGGCGCAGGTACCACTGCCCCTTGGTCTCGCCGATCATGTCGGTCTTGGTGAATTTCTCTGCGCCGTCGGGGAAATGGCCGCAGAAGATGACGGCGTTGGCCCACACGTTGCGGATCACGTTGGCAACCGCGTTGGCCTTCAACGTGGACGTGTACGTGGCTCCGGGCGACAGCGCGGTCAGCGCCGGGAAGGCGACATAGTCCTTGAGCACCTGCCGACCGGCCTTGGCCAGGAACTCGTCCGTCCTTTGCCGGGCGTCGTCGTGATCCATCCGCTTCTTGGCGATCTTGCCGAGCTCGACGTGCTGCAGGCCCACGCCCCACTCGAAGAGGAGCGCGAGCAGGGTGTTGTACACCAGGTTGAAGATGTTGAAGCGCTTCCAGCGCTGGTCGCGGGTGACGCGCAGCAAGCCGTAGCCGACGTCGTCGTCCATCCCGAGGATGTTCGTGTACTTGTGGTGCACGAAGTTGTGGGTGTAGCGCCAGTGCTTGGACGACCCGCTCATGTCCCACTCCCACGTCGAGGAGTGGATCTCCGGGTCGTTCATCCAGTCCCACTGGCCGTGCATGACGTTGTGGCCGATTTCCATGTTCTCGACGATCTTGGCCACGCCCAGTGTGACGGTTCCCGCCCACCAGGCCGAGCGCCGCGAACTGGCGGTGAGCATCAGCCGGCCGGCCACCTCTAGCGCGCGCTGGGCTGCGATGGTGCGGCGGATGTAACGGGCGTCGCGCGCCCCACGAGAGTCTTCAATGTCCTGGCGGATGGCGTCGAGCTCAACGGCCAGGCTTTCGATGTCGGCGTCCGTCAGATGGGCGAATACGTCGACGTCGGTGATCGCCATCGTCTTTTTCTCCCTGCGGTCGTTGTGTGTTACTGACCTACGCTATCGTAACCTACGAACGCGTAGGTTACCTGTGAGTAGCCTTTAGATGTCGAGCACACAATCGCCGGAAGCGGCCGATATGCAGGTCTGAATCCGGGTGCCCGGTTCGTGTTCCGCGCCGGTGCGCAGGTCACGGACGTGGCCCTCCACCAGGCTCACCACGCACGACTGGCATATACCCATTCGGCAGCCGAAGGGCATCTGCACGCCGGCGCCCTCGCCCGCGTCCATCAACGACGTCGCGGCATCGGCCGCGACGGCGCGACCGCTCCGGGCGAAGGTGACCGTTCCGCCGGCGCCCGCCGGCGCGGCCTTGGATACAGCGAATCGCTCGAGGTGCAGCCGGTCGCCGGCGCCCGCCGCCGACCAGATCTTTTCGGCCTGGGCCAGCATGCCCTCCGGCCCGCAGGCCCAGGTGTGGCGTTCACGCCAGTCCGGTACCTCGTGGTCGAGCAGGGCGAGGTCGAGCCGGCCCTGGGTGCGGGTTTCGCGCAGCAGCAGGCGATAGCCCGGATGGTCCGCGGCCAGGGCGGCCAGCTCGGCGCGAAACATCACGTCGGATTCGGTGGGCGCCGAATGCACGTGCGTGATGTCACCAATCTGGTTGCGGCGCACCAGGGTTCGCAGCATGGACATCACCGGCGTGATCCCGGATCCGGCGGTGAGGAACAGGATCGACGGCGGCGCGGGGTCGGGCAGCACGAAGTTGCCCTGTGGCGCGGCCAGCCGGACGATGGTCCCCCGCTCGACGCCCGCCACCAGGTGGGTCGAGAGGAACCCTTCAGGCATCGCCTTCACGGTGATGGTCACCGTGCGCGACGAGCCGGATCCGGAGGTCGCGGCGGGACTCGACGTGAGCGAATACGAACGCCAGCGCCAGCGTCCGTCCATCAGCAGGCCGATCCCGATGTACTGACCCGGCTGGTAGTCGAAGTTGAAGCCCCAACCCGGCTTGATCACCAGCGTCGCGGAATCCTCCGTCTCGCGGCGCACCTCCAGGATGCGGCCCCGCAGTTCGCGCGCCGACCACAGCGGATTGGCCAGATGCAGGTAGTCGTCGGGCAGCAACGGCGTCGTGATGCGCGCGGCGATCTTGCGCAGCGCGTGCCAACCGGGATGCCGGTCGGCGCCGGCGACGACGGGCCGCTTGGTCTCGACGACGTTGCCCGTAATCGAGGGGTTACGTCTGCCCAGAGGAAGCTCCTGATCACTAAGCGGCTTGTTGCTTACGCTCATATTGTGATCGATTCTGTGCGCTTCACGAAACCTACGGTACCGTAACCTACGGTGTCGTAGCTAGCGTTGTGGCCCGGACTGCGTCACATTCCGCCGGTCAGAGCAGCTCGAGCAGGAACGGCAGCTCCTGGTTGGCGTACCACGCCAAGTCATGGTCTTGAGCGTCGCCGACGATCAGCTCGGCGTCCTCGTCGCCCAGGTCGGCGTCGTCGATGGCCTCGATCGCCATCATCACGGCCGGCTCGGCCTCCGCGTTGTCGACGTAGGCGGCGACCACGTCCTGAAGCGCGACGGGCGCACCGAGCCTCACCACCGCGTCGTCGAGGTCGGGACGGTAGCTGACGTCGTCGACCTCGGCGGCCAGCACCGCGCGCCGCGGCGGCAGGGACTCGGCGGCGGCGGCTCCTTCGGCTTCCGAGTCGGCCAGCAGCCGCAGCGACGCCAGCGCCGCCTCGCGCAGCGCGACCTCGGCGAGCTCGTCGTCATCACCCTCCGCGTACGCCTCGCGCAACGTCGGCGTCAGAGCGAACGCAGTGCCGTTGACGGGCCGCAACGATCCGTCGGCGACGAGCCGCTGCAACATGGCCAGCGTGGCCGGAATGTAGACGAGCGTCATCGATCCCCGATCAGTGTGGCCACGTAGTCGTCGACGTACTTGGACAGCTCACGCGGCGGGCGCTGGTAGTTTCCGCTGACCACCGGACTCTTGGGCAGTTTGACGTGGGGCCGCTCGACGTCGTGATATTCGATGGTAGACAGCAGATGGGCCATCATGTTCAACCGCGCGTGCTTTTTTATGTCCGATTCCACGACATACCAAGGGCTGACCGGGGTATCGGTGTGCACCATCATTTCGTCCTTGGCGCGTGAATAATCCTCCCGCCGATACAGCGATTCCGTGTCCATCGGGCTGAGTTTCCATTGCCGCACAGGGTCATTGCGCCGCGCCTTGAACCGGCGCAGTTGCTCGGCCGCGGAGACCGAAAACCAATATTTGCGCAGCAGGATGCCGTCATCGATCAGCATCTGCTCGAAGATCGGGGTCTGCCGCAAGAACAGCACGTGCTCTTGCGGCGTGCAGAATCCCATGACTTTCTCCACGCCGGCGCGGTTGTACCACGACCGGTCGAACAGCACGATCTCCCCTTTGGCGGGCAGATGGGCGATATAACGCTGGTAATACCACTGGCCGCGTTCCCGCTCGGTCGGCGCGGGCAACGCGGCGATGCGGGCGACGCGCGGGTTGAGGTATTCGGTGATCCGCTTGATGGTTCCGCCCTTGCCCGCTCCGTCGCGGCCTTCGAAGACGACCACCAGGCGTTGGCCGGTATGCCGCACCCACTCTTGCAGCTTCACGAATTCCGTTTGCAACCGGAACAATTCGGCTTGGTATACGTCGTCGGAAATCCTCGGCGCGTTCGGCTCCGTTGATTTCGCGGAATTCGCCATGGGGCCATTCGTCGCGTTGCTCACATCAACGAATGATAGAACCGGCCACCGGTTTTCACCGCGAGTAATTACCGGGAAGCTTCGAGCAATTCCTCGAGCGATTGTTTCAACAGGCCGGGCAGCAGCTCGACGTCGCTCATCGCTTCGCGGTCGGCATTGATGCCGAAATACAGCATGCCGTTATAGGACGTCACGCTGATGGCCAGCGCCTGGTTGTGCAGCAGCGGCGGCACGGCGTAGGTCTCCAGCAACTTGGTGCCGGCGATGTACATCTGCGACTGAGCCCCGGGCGCGTTGGTGATCAGCAGGTTGAAGGTCCGCCTGGAAAAGCTCGGGAAACTGGTGGCCACCCGGATACCCATGGCGTGCAGCGTGGGTGGCGCGAATCCCGACAGGGTGACGATGGTCCTGGCGTCCACCAGGCGCGCGGCCGTCGGGTTCGACTCGGTGGTGTGCGCGATCTGCGAAAGCCGCACCACCGCGTTCGGCTCCGCCACCGGCAGGTCGACCAAGAACGGCATCACTTGGCTGATGGCCTGGCCGGGGCCGGTCGCGTCGAGCTGGCCGTCGGCGTAGACGGGGAGCGGCGCCATGGCCCGCACCGTCGCGGTCGGCGACACCGCCACCCCGCGTGACATCAGCCAGCTGCCCAAGGCCCCGGCGATCACCGCGAGCACCACGTCGTTGACGTCGCAGTCATACCGCGCGCGGACGGTGCGGTAGTCGTCGAGGTTGCCGCAGGCGACCGTGAACCGCCGGTGGCGCGAAACGGTGGCATTGAGCGGGCTGCTGGGCGCGGTGCCGCGCGCCACGGCGCGCGCGAAATCGAGGACCCGGCGGCCGGCGGCGACGAGTTCGCCGTGGTTGGTCACCAGCCCGCCGACGGCCGACCCGACGGCCTGCAGCTGGGTGCCCGGCCCCACGAACCAGTCACCGAGGGCCCCGAAGATCAGCCGCGCGTTGCCCGGGTCGCGTTCCGGGACCCAGATGTCTTCGGGGAACGCCAGCGGACGTTTGGTGCGATCGGCGATGACGTGGTTGATCTCCAGCGCCGTCATGCCGTTGATGAGCGCTTGATGCGACTTGGTGTAGAGGGCGACCCGGTTCTTGGACAGGCCCTCGACCAGATACATCTCCCACAGCGGCCGCGACTTGTCCAGCGGCCGGGCCGCCAGCCGGGCGATCAGCTCGTGCAGCTGTTCGTCGCTGCCCGGCGAGGGCAGCGCTGAACGCCGCACGTGATAGGTGATGTCGAAGTCGGCGTCGTCGGTCCACACGGGCCGGGCCGAGCCCACCCGCACCTCCCGGACTTTCTGCCGATAGCGCGGGATTTGGGGCAACCGCTGTTCGACGGTGGCGAGCAGCGTCTCGTAGCTCAATCCCGCGCGCGGCCGGCGCAGGATCGACAGCGATCCGACATACATCGGGGTGGCCGTGTTTTCCAGCCGAAAAAACGATGCGTCCGATGGGGACAACCGGGTCACCATAGGGCGCAGTCCTCCTCACCGAATCATGGCCCTGTTGCTTAAGGAGATGTCCCGCCCACGGTAATCGTCTGGCCGGTCCCCGGCCGAGCGCGGGTACGCGCGAGCGCGAGTTGTGCCATGATGACCACTGCCCAGCCACTCTCCAGCGGGCTCCCGGTTCGACCGAAGAGTTGGAGAGTGCGCGTTGAACACCCGTCCTGTCGTGGGTACGCCCGACGCCTTCGCCGTCCTACCCGTCGTCGACTACGAGCCTCCGACACAAGACGTACCGCGGAACGGTCCTGCGTGCCGGCAATCGTCACGCGCACCATCGCGCCGGCGCAGCACCCACGCGCCGCACCGGCCGTACCCGCCCGGCAGGCAGCCGACCGAGGAGCCGCGGGCCGCGATGTCCGGGCAGATGCGCCAGGCGGCGATCTTCGCCGACGCGGCCCTGCGCCGGGTGCTGGAAGTCATCGACCGCCGCCGCCCACCCGCCCAGCTGCGCCCCTTGCTGACGCCCAGCCTGGTGGATTCCGTCGTCTCGGTGGGCCATTCGGCCGCCGGCCACGAGGGCGCCGCGGTGCTCCGACGGATGCGCCTGCAGCCGGCCGGTCACCGGGATCCGGGGGCCGCGGCCGAAGTTTCCGGCTCGTACAGCCGCGGGGACCGGATCCACGCGATCGCCTGCCGCGTCGAGCGGGTGCCCGCCGGTTCCGGCACTCGCTGGCTGGTGGTGGCCCTGCACATCGGCTGACCGCCTGGTCAGCGCGCAGGCCCGGCGCTGGGCGCCAGCGGACCGCCCGTGTAGCGGGTCAGCACCGGACCCGCGATCGCCATGATAAAGACGTACGACGTCGCCAGCGCGGCGACCGCGGGGATCGACGTGCCCGCCAATCCGATGATGATCAGCGAGAATTCGCCCCTGGCAATGAGGGCGGTGCCCGCACGCAGTTGCCCGCGCCGCGCCACTCCGTCGCGCCGGGCGGCGAACATGCCGGTGGCCACCTTCGTCGCCGCGGTCACCACAGCCAGCAACAGCGCCGCCGGAAGCATCGGGATCAGCTCGTGCGGATCGACCGAAAAGCCGATCGCCAGGAAGAAGATCGCGGCGAACAGATCCCGCAACGGGCCCAGCACCTTGCGCGCCCGGCCCGCCGTGTCCCCGGTCAGCGTGAGCCCCACCAGGAACGCGCCCACGGCGGCCGACGCGTGCAGGGATTCGGCGATCGCCGCCACGATCAACGTGACACCCAGCACCCTGAGCAGCAGCTGTTCGGAGTCGGGGTGTTCGACCAGCCGGCCGACGTGGTGGCCCCAGCGGTAGGACGCGGCGAACGCCGCCAGCAGCGCGGCCACCGCCACCACCATGCCGCCGACGGCGCGCAGCCAGCCGCCACCCGCTGCCAGGACCGCGAACAGCGGCAGGTAGGCCGCCATCGCGAAGTCTTCGAGGACCAGCACGGAAAGCACCGCCGGCGTTTCGCGGTTACCGAGCCGGCGCAAGTCCTCCAGCAGGCGCGCAATGACACCCGACGAGGAGATGTAGGTGACGCCGGCCAGGCACAGGATGGCCACGCCGTCCAATCCCAGCAGCCAGCCGGCAACCGCGCCGGGCGCCGCATTGAGGACGATGTCGACACCCGCGGACGGCAGGTGGTGGCGCAGGCTGGCGGCGAATTCAGCCGCGGAGAACTCCAGGCCCAGGGTCAGCAGCAGCAACACGATGCCGATGGGCGCGCTTGTCGTGATGAACTGACCGCCGGCGGCCAGCGGGAGGATCCCGCCCTTGCCCAGCGACAGGCCCGCCAGCAGGTACACCGGAATCGGAGACAAAGCGAATCGCCGTGCGACGCCGCCTAATACGGCCAGCGTGGCCAGGAGGGCGCCGAGTTGTAGCAGCAGCGCCCACGAAACTTGCACCGGCTCAGCCCTTGTCGATTATCTGCTCGACGCCGGCGATGCCGTCCTGGGTGCCGATTACTATCAAAACGTCTCCGGCATAGAGCATTTCGGCCGGGCCCGGCGAGGCGAGCACTTCCTCGTTACGCACGATCGCGACGATGGAGGCGCCGGTGCGGGTGCGGGCGTGGGTGTCGCCCAAGGGATGGCCCACGAAGGGGCTGTTGGCCAGGATGTGGACTTGCCCCGTCTCGAGTCCGGGGATTTCCCGGGCCAGCTCGGTGAACCGCTCGGCGATCCGGGGCGCCCCCAGGATCTGGGCCACCGCCTCGGCTTCTTCGTCAGTGAGGTGCAGAAGCGGCCTGGCTTCGTCCGGATCCTCCCGGGCATAGACGACGACCTCGAATTCGCCGCTGCGGCGCGCGATGATGCCGATGCGGTCGCCCTTGTGGTCGGTGAATTCGTAGCGAAGGCCAACGCCCGGCAGCAGCACCTCGTTGACATCCATACCGTCAATCGTGACAGGTCGGACGGAGGCGCTGTCGCCGGATCGCCGAGCTCCTAAACAACTGCTAGAGAATCAGCCCTGCCGGGCCATCCCCGTGGTGTGCCGGCGGGGAATCGGCAGCAGCATCGACACCTCGCGGCGGTAATCGCTGTATTGGTGGCCGAGCGACGCGACCAGGTCACGCTCTTCGAGCTGCGTGGCGATCAGGATGTAGGTCGTCATACCGATCGAGAACAGCAGATGCCCGGCCGTCATGACGGGTGCGGCCCAGAACGCGATGACCATCCCGAGCATCAGGGGGTGACGCACCACGCGGTAGAGCAGACGGACGCGAAATTCAATGCTGGTGTAAGGCTTTTGGCGCGACGCCAGGTACACCTGCCGGAGCCCGAACAGGTCGAAATGGTTGATCAGGAACGTCGCCAGCAGCGCTATCGCCCAGCCGAGCCAGAACAGCACCCACAGCACCGCGCGGGCGGCCGGCAACCGCACATCCCAGATGACCGTCGGCATCGTTCGCCATTGCCAGTACAGCAGGGCCAGCACCACGCTCGACAGCAGCACGTAGGTGCTGCGCTCGATCGACGACGGCACAAACCGCGCCCACCATCGCTTGAACGCGGGCCGGGCCATCACGCTGTGCTGGACACCGAACAAGGCGACCAACGCCGCGTTGATCAGTATCGCTTGGGTGATGGGCGCGGCGAGCCCACGATCGACGCTTCGCGGCACCGCGAGGTTGCCCACGAAACCGATGAGATACAAAAAGGCCGCGAGGAAGAGCAGGTACGCCGCGGCGCCGTAACCAAGCGTCATGTATCGCTTCATGGGCTAAGTGTCCGCCGCATGCGCGCGCTCGCCTATAGGTCGTTTGCCTCAACTTCGCGAAACGGGGCCCTAGGCATTTTTGACTAGTCCGTTGCGCAGCGCGTACATGCTGGCGCCGATGCGGTTCGACACGCCGATCTTGGCGTAGGTTCGCTCGACGTGGTTGCGGGCGGTTTTCTCGCTGATCACCAACGACGCCGCGATCTCCTTGTTGGAGGCGCCGCGAGCGACCAGGCACAGCACTTCGATCTCCCTGGGGGTCAACCCGTCCGGCCGCATGTTGGGCCGTTGCGCCGGCTGCCCCGCCGCGTGCAGCACCGCTTCGACGGCGAGCGGTTCCAGCTCACCGGCCTGCGCCCGCCCGCGCAGCCGCCGGGCCGCCGCGTCCGGGGACATCTGTTCGCGATACGGCCTCGGCTCGCAGGCGGACTGGTAGCAGACCGCGGCCGCCAGGATGCGGTCCGGCAGGCCGAGCGCGGGCCCGGCGAGCCCGCGCGGGTACCCCGAGCCGTCAAGGCATTCATGGTGATTGCCGGCGACCTCCGCGAGCTGCCGGAGCCCGGGAACCTGGTTGAGGATGCGCACCGTCAAATACGGGTGCAGCCGAACGCGTTCGAACTCAGAGGCCGTCAACGACGCCGGCCTGGACCAGATCTGATTCGACACCCCGATACGGCCCAGGTCGTGGACGTGGCCCGCGCGTCGCGTCAATGCCACCGCCTCCGCATCGACACCCGCGGCCCGCGCGGCGTCCCCGGCGAGCCGGGCCACCGCCCGCGAATGCCCAAGGGTGAACGGGCATTTCAGGTCGACGAAGTCGCCGAGGGCGGCGAGCAGGGCGTCCAGCGATTGGTCGTCAAGCCGCTGATGCTGATCGGGCGCCGCCGCCAGGGCCGCCGCCCACGCGTCGCCGGCGGGCGGGCCGGCCAGGACGTCCTCGGCGTGGCGCAGGAACGCGTCGGAGACCTGCGGATCGAATTGGCCGCCGCGCCGGTCGCGCACCATGGCCGCGGCCCCCGCAACGCCATAGGTGCGGTGGTGCACCTCGACCATGTCGGCCAGCTGAGCGATCCGCATCTGAATCGGGATCTCGTCGCCCTGGGCGCCCGCGGGCAGCCCGCCGCCGTCGTAGCGCTCGAACGCAAACGCAACCGTCGCCTGCACGTTGGGGCCCAGGCCGATTCGGTCGGCCAGCACGGCGGCCGAGGTGCAATGCGAGTGGATCAACCGGGAGATGTTGCCGCGCGCGTCGGCGAACAGCGTTGCCATCACACTCAACCGGTGCGCGAGCGGCTGGCCGCGACCCACGTTGCCGGCCAGGAACCGCAAGTACGGTAACCCCGACCAGTCAACGAGATACGAGTCGTGGCGCACGGCGATGTCGTCGCCGAACCACCGCGCGTATTCATGCGAGTCGGCGTGACAGCCGATCCACATGACCAAGGTCGTGTAGTAGGTGCAGTCCCGTTGTTCGGTGTCGAGCCCGAGTCGGTCGGCAAGTCTGGTCGCGATGAGGGCCGCCCGGAGCATGTGCTCGGCGGGCTGGCCCAGGCCGAGGTCGATCGCCACCGACAGCGCGGCCAGCAGCTCCGCGCGGGTCGGCAGTTCGGGCTCCGACATGGGCCTCATTGTGCCCAGCTCATCGGCCCGCGGTCAGCCGATTGACACAGTGCGTCCGACGGCATGATGGTGGCCGGCGTCGAACGTTTCGAAATGTCCCGAGCCCACCACGAACAGGCCGCGTTGCGGCGGCCGGAAGCCCGCCAACCGCGGCTGACGCGGCAGCGGCCCGACCGGTCCGAGGTCCGCACCGCGCCATACCGCGCGCGAGTGCTCCACCGACCACACCCGCGCGGGTGCGATCATGAATCGCTGGCCGTTGGGCGCCGTTCCCGAGAGCCGTACCCTGCCGGCGCGCAGGGTCGGGCCGGCGGCTATACCCAGGGCGGCCAGCACCGCCCGGTTCGTCCACGCGCGCGCCGGCAACCGTCCGCCGACCGCGCTCATCAGCCGCGTCGACGGGGTGGTGCCGATATCGATCTGCCACGCAAGCAATCCCGGGATCTCGACGAACAGCGACCACGGGGTGACCCATGCGACGTCGATGTCGCACTGCACCGCATCGTTGGGGGTCGCCGAGCTGAAGAAGCGGGCGCAGCTCTGCGGGCCCGGCGTCGTCGCGTAGAAGGTCCAGACACCGTCGGGATCGCGGTGCCACACCGACCGATAGCCGGGCGAGAACGACGTCGCCGGAAAGTGCCGCAGCGCCAGGTAGTGTCCGCTGGCGAACGGAAGGCCCATCACACCGAAGCCGACGAACCGTTCGTCATCGCCGGCCGGCAGGTGGGGATTTTGCAGGACGGCCGTGGCGGCGTCCAACGGGGTGCGTGTTTTGGTCATGCGTGAATCGTCCGCGCACGCACGCCTGCAACGCATGGGGCGGACGCCTCAAATCTTCGGGCACCGCCGAGTGTGAAGCCTGCCGCACGTTCGTCGCCGAGTGTGAAGCTAGCTTCACGTTCGGCGGAAGGTGGACGCGCCTAGCGGCGCTTCACCGATTTGGGCGGCTTGGCGCCGCGCCCTTGCTGCCGCGCGGCCGCACGGCGCTCGCGCCGGCTGGCCCCGCCGGGCACCCCGGCCGGCGTCTTCTGACCGTCGCCGCGGTTGCGCTGCACCTGCGCCGAGCCGTCCTCCGACGGACCGGAATACGTCAGCGCGGGCGCCTCGTCATCAATGCCCTTGGCGCGCAACATGCTTGGGGCCTCTTCGCGCACGGCCGTCGACGTGCCGCCTTGCTCCCCCGCGGCGGCGGTCGCGAATTCCGCCAGGCCCTCCGGCGCTTCCACCGGCGCGACCTGAGGCGACGGCACCGCCTCGACGGTGACGTTGAACAGGAACCCGACCGACTCCTCTTTCATGCCGTCGAGCATGGCCATGAACATGTCGTAGCCCTCGCGCTGGTACTCCACCAACGGGTCGCGCTGCGCCATCGCGCGCAGCCCGATGCCCTCCTTGAGGTAGTCCATCTCGTAGAGGTGTTCGCGCCACTTGCGGTCGATGACGTTGAGCAACACGTTGCGTTCCAGCTGCCGCATCGCGCCCTCACCCGCGATTTCCTCGAGCTCGGCTTCCCTTGCGCCATAAGCGCGTTCGGCGTCTTTGAGCAGCTCGTCGAGCAGCTCCTCGCGAGTGAGGTCGTCGCGCTCGGAGTCAGCGTCCAGGCGCATCAACGTCTCGTGGTCGATGCCGACCGGGTACAGCGTCTTGAGCGCCGTCCACAACGCCTCCAGGTCCCAGTCCTCGGCGTAACCGTCGGCGGTCGCGCCGTTGACGTAGGCGGTGACCACGTCGCGGACCATGTCCAGCGCCTGCTCCTTGAGGTTTTCGCCCTCCAGGATGCGGCGGCGCTCGGCGTAGATCACCTTGCGCTGCTGGTTCATCACCTCGTCGTACTTGAGGACGTTCTTCCTGACCTCGAAGTTCTGCTGCTCGACCTGGGTCTGGGCGCTCTTGATCGCGCGGGTGACCATCTTGGCTTCGATCGGCACGTCGTCGGGCAGATTCAGCCGGTTCAGCATCGCCTCCAGCGCGGCGCCGTTGAACCGGCGCATGAGCTCGTCGCCCAGCGACAGGTAGAAGCGGGACTCGCCCGGGTCGCCCTGGCGGCCGGAGCGGCCGCGCAGCTGGTTGTCGATGCGCCGCGACTCGTGGCGCTCGGTGCCCAGCACGTATAGGCCGCCAGCCTCGACCACCTCGGCGGCCTCCTTGCTGGCCTCCTCCTTGACCTTGGGCAGTTCCTCGTGCCAGGCCGCCTCGTACTCGTCGGGGGTCTCCACCGGATCGAGGCCGCGCTCGCGCAGCCGCTGGTCGGTGAGGAAGTCGACGTTGCCGCCCAGCACGATGTCGGTGCCTCGGCCGGCCATGTTGGTGGCCACCGTGATCCCGCCGCGGCGGCCCGCCACGGCGATGATGGTCGCCTCCTGCTCGTGGTACTTGGCGTTGAGCACGTTGTGCGGAACGCGGCGCTTCTGGAACTGCCGCGACAGGTACTCGGAGCGCTCGACGCTGGTGGTACCGATCAGGACGGGCTGGCCCTTCTCGTAGCGCTCGGCGACGTCGTCGACCACCGCGATGTACTTGGCTTCCTCGGTCTTGTAGATGAGGTCGGACTGGTCGGTGCGGACCATCGGCTTGTTGGTCGGGATGGGCACCACGCCCAGCTTGTAGATCTCGTGCAGCTCGGCCGCCTCGGTCTGGGCGGTACCGGTCATGCCGGCGAGCTTGTCGTAGAGCCGGAAGTAGTTCTGCAGCGTGATGGTGGCCAGCGTCTGGTTCTCGGCCTTGATCTCGACGTGCTCCTTGGCCTCGATGGCCTGGTGCATGCCCTCGTTGTAGCGGCGGCCGTAGAGCACGCGGCCGGTGAACTCGTCGACGATGAGGACCTCGCCGTCGCGAACGATGTAGTCCTTGTCGCGGTTGAACAGCTCCTTGGCCTTCAGCGCGTTGTTGAGGTAGCTGACCAGCGGCGAGTTGGCGGCCTCGTAGAGGTTGTCGATGCCGAGCTGATCCTCGACGAACTCGACGCCCAGTTCGTGCACGCCGACGGTCCGTTTGCGCAGGTCCACCTCGTAGTGGACGTCCTTTTCCATCAGCGGCGCCAGCCGGGCGAACTCGAGGTACCAGTTGGAGGCGCCGTCGGCGGGCCCGGAGATGATCAGCGGGGTGCGGGCCTCGTCGATCAGGATGGAGTCGACCTCGTCGACGATGGCGAAGTTGTGCCCGCGCTGCACCAGGTCGTCGAGCGAATGCGCCATGTTGTCGCGCAGGTAGTCGAAGCCGAACTCGTTGTTGGTGCCGTAGGTGATGTCGGCGTGGTAGGCCACGCGGCGCTCGTCAGGCGTCATCTGCGCGAGGATCACGCCGACGTCCAGACCGAGGAACCGGTGCACGCGCCCCATCCACTCGCTGTCGCGTTTGGCCAGGTAGTCGTTGACCGTGACGACGTGCACGCCCTTGCCGCCGATGCCGTTGAGGTAGGCAGGCAACACCGACGTCAGGGTCTTGCCCTCACCGGTCTTCATCTCGGCGACGTTGCCGAAGTGCAGCGCCGCCGCGCCCATCACCTGCACGTCGAACGGGCGCTGGTCGAGCACCCGCCAGGCCGCCTCGCGGGCCACCGCGAACGCCTCGGGCAGCAGGTCGTCGAGGCTTTCGCCGTCGGCGTGCCGCTTCTTGAACTCATCGGTCTTGGCCCGCAGCTCCGCGTCGGTCAGCTTTTCGACCTCGTCGGACAAGGTGTTGACGTAGTCAGCCACCCGCTTGAGACGCTTGAGCATGCGACCTTCGCCAAGGCGCAGCAACTTCGACAGCACAGCTATGTCCCCTGTTGGTAGGAGTCTTTGATAAGGCGACTCCCATGGTAGGCGACGACCCCCCAATGGCCGCCGCAGCGGCGATCGCAAACGCGGCACTGCGGGCCGCGGCGGGTCGCCGCCTGAGGACCCGTCAGGAGAGCCTGATCAGCCCGTAGTCGTAGGCGTGCCGGCGGTAGACGACGCACGGCCGTTCGGTCTGCTTGTCGTGGAACAAGAAGAAGTCGTGCCCGACGAGCTCCATCTCGTAGAGCGCGTCGTCGACCGTCATCGGAGTGGCCGGGTGTTCCTTGGTCCGCACGATCCGTCCCGGCTCGTGGTCCGTCTCGGCGCCGTCATGCTCGACCGGTGGCTCCGGCATGCGCTCCTGCCGCGGCGGCGGCACGACCGCGGTGGCGGCGGCCAGCGACACCGGCGTCTTGTCGCCGTAGTGGACTTTGCGGCGGTCCTTGGCGCGGCGCAGCCGGTTCTCCAGCTTGTCGACCGCGGACTCGAACGCCGCGTAGAAGCTGTCGGCGCAGGCCTCCGCCCGGCTTACCGGCCCGCGACCGCGCGCGGTGATCTCCACGCGTTGACATGATTTGCGCTGGCGCCGGTTGGGCGCGTGTTTGAGCTCGACATCGAAGAGATAGATGGAGCGATCGAACCGCTCGAGGCGGGCGAGTTTCTGGGAGACGTACAGACGGTAGTGGTCGGGGATTTCTACGTTGCGGCCCTTGAACACGACTTCGGCATTGGTCGTCGGTTGAACTTGGCCGTCGGTTTGCGTCGACGGTTGGTCAAGAATCTGACCGGGATCCACGGATAGCCTTGACATACGTGACAACTCGTTTCTTTTTCACGTCGCACGCGCCCTGCGTGCCCGGCTTGCTGACGACGCGCCGACGAGGTGGGAGAGCGGCCTTTTGAAAGTCACCGCCGCAGGCTGCTCGCCGATGCAAGGTGTCGAATACTCACCCCTTCCCGCGAGTGGGGTCTTCAACCTGAGAATGTCGCGACCAGTGAGTCAGACCAGTGAGTTGATTAGCGTTGTCCTCGACGTTAGCTCTTGTTCGCCTCGCCATGCCACTAATTTCGCTGAGCTGTTGCGAGTTCTTCACATCCTCTTGGCGACCGCACAGCCTCAGGCGAACGCGATCGCCAGCACGGCGGTGACCCGAACGCCGGCGGCGTTCAACACCCGCACCGATTCGCGGGCCGTCGCCCCGGTGGTGACGACGTCGTCGACGATCAAGACGTCGGTGCCCGGCCGCGTTCCGCGCAGCACCACCCGGTCCGCGACGTTGCGCTCGCGGGCGGTGATGCCCAGGCCCACCGAGTCGCGAACCAGCGCCCTCATCCGCAGCGCCGGGGCGACGGTGATGGCCGGGTGGCCGGCCACCGCCGTGCGTGCCAGCCGGGTGACCGGGTCGCCGCCGCGCCGGCGCGCCGCCGAACGACGGGTCGGCGCCGGCACGACGGTCAGCGGGGTCTCGACGATTCCCCACGTCAGCAACCGGTGCACGCCGGTGGCCAGCGCGCCCGCCAGCGGCCCGACGAGATCGGCGCGACCCTGCTCCTTGAGCGCCAGGATCGCCTGCCGGCGGGAGCCGGCGTAGCGGCCCAGCGCGAACACCGGCGCCTGCGGGTCAACGCGGGGGCTCACCACATGCGGCTGGTCGGCGGCCACCGACAGCTCCCGAGCGCAGGCGTCACACCAGCGGGTCGATGGCGCCCCGCAGCCGCCGCACTGCAGCGGCAGGATGAGGTCCAGCATGGGGGCCAGTGTCGCGGGCGGGGGTGACAACGCCGGGCGCCGCCTCTTAGCCCGGTAGCACCGGCGCCGCCCCGAACACCGTCAACCCGGGCACCTCCGACCACCCCTGTTGGCTTTCGGCCGCCGACGCCGAATACTGCAGCACCCCTTGGGGTGCCCCGACATAGACCGTCGACGGGTTGGCCGCGACCGTCATCACCGGCATCTGCAGGCCCCGGGCGGGCGCATCGGAGTTCACCCCGTCGAGGTTGACGTACGACACCGGGTGGCTGGCGTCGGTGCGGGTCACCACGATGTCGTCACCGGTTCGCCAGGACAGCGACACCACCGAGTTGCCGAGCCCGAAACCGAGCCGCCGCGGGTACGTCAGGGCGAACTGGCCGGCCTGGGTCTGCTCGACACTGGCCAGGATCACCTGACCGCCGATCACCATCGCGGCGCGCGTGCTGTCGCGGGACAGCTGCAGGTCGGTGATCGGCCCCGGGAACCGGCTGGCCACGGCGACGGAATCGACCGGGATGCGGGCGGGTTGCCCCGACGCCGGCTCCTGGATCGCGCGCAGCACGTTGTTGCCGTCCACCACCACCCAGACCGCGTCGTCCAGTGACCAGCTCGGACGCGACAGGCTGTGCCCGTCGGCGGACTGGACCGCTTCGCCACCGAGGTCACCGATCCACAGCGACGCCGCCTCGTCCGGCGCGCCGCGGTGCAGCGTCACGACGGACGCCACCTGCCGCCCGCTGCGCGACAGCGCGGCGCCGGTCTGGTCGCCCATGCGCCCGAACGCCCCGGGCACGTTGGTGAAGCGCTGACCGTCCAGCGATACCAGCGAGCCGTTCACCAGGGCATGCAGCCCGGCGCCCGCCCCGTCGGCCACGCCCGGGTCGGTGGCGGCCACATCGGAGGTCGTCCACCCCTCGGCGAACCTGTCGTCCAGCGGCGCGCCGTCGGCGTTGATCACATACGGGCCCCGGATGTCGGCCCTTGCCAGCGTCCAAATGATTTGCGCGGCAAGCAATTGCCGGCTGTGCGGATCGGTGGTGGACAGCTTCTCCAGATCGATGCGCGCGCCGCCGTAACCGCGCCCGATCCCGTTCTTGCCGCCGTCGGCCCGGGTCACCGGTCCGCGCAGCCGCAGCGGCGGGGCGAGCAGGTTGCGCACCGTGTGGGCCATCTCGGGCCGCGGCCCGGCGATCAGCTTGGACACCAATTCCGTGGCCAGCTGATCGTGATCGGCGACCGCGACGTAGCGCGGATCGGGTACCACCGTCTTGCCGGTCGGGTCGGCGAAGTACAGCGTGTTGCGCTTGTAGGTCGACTGAAACTGCTGCCAGTCCAGGAAAACCCCGTTGGGCAGGCGGTCGATTCGCCACCCGCCCGAGGTCTTGACCAACTCGATCGGGCCGGGGTCGGGCAGCACCCCCTCGGCGGTTTCGAACACCCCCATGTCCGACAGCGACCCCAGGATGTCCGCCCGCATTGTCGCCGAAACCCGTTCGGCGGCACGGGTTTCCACGAACACCACGTGGTCGATCAGCAATGCGCTACCGGCGTCGTCCCAGGCGTTGGACGCCGACTGGGTGAGGAACTGCCGGGCCGCCAGATGCCGGTTCGCCGGATCGGCTGTGGCCTTGAGGAATTCGCGCAGCAGCACGTCGGGATCCATGCCCGGGGTCGGCTTGGGCAGATTCGACGGGGCAGGCCGTTCGACGGTGCCGATGGCTTGGGGCGCCGACGAACTGGGCACCCCCGCGCAGCCGGCCAGCAGCGAAGCCAGCAACAGCAGCCCGAGCAGGCGGCGCATTACCCGTTCCTCTCGGCGTGTTCACGTTGCCGCGAACGGTCTTTGGTCTGTTGCGCGCCCACCGGGCCGGTGTTGGCGGTCGGCGGAATGGGCTTCATGGGCAGGGGGCTGGTGGTGACCTTGTGGCCGCGAACCAGGGGAAGCGTCAGCCGGAAGCACGAGCCCTCGCCGGGCTCGCCCCACGCCTCCAGCCGGCCCTGGTGCAGGCGCGCGTCCTCCACGCTGATCGCCAGGCCGAGGCCGGTGCCCCCGGACCGGCGCACCCGCGACGGGTCGGCCCGCCAGAACCGGCTGAACACCAGCTTCTCCTCGCCGGGCCGCAGCCCCACCCCGTAGTCGCGGACGGTGACGGCGACGGTGTCCTCGTCGGCGCCCATCCGGATCTGCACCGGCTTGTGCTCAGCGTGGTCGATGGCGTTGGCGATCAGGTTGCGCAGGATTCGCTCCACCCGCCGGGTGTCGACCTCGGCGATCACCTCCTCTTCCGGCAGGTCGACGAGCAGCTCGATGCCGGCGTCTTCGGCCAGGTGGCCCACGTTGCTGAGAGCGCTCTGCACGGTGGTGCGCAGATCTACCGCCTCGACGGACAGCTCGGCCACACCGGCGTCGTGGCGGGAGATTTCCAGCAGGTCGTTGAGCAGCGACTCAAACCGGTCCAGCTCGTTGACCATCAGCTCGGTGGACCGCGCCAGCGTGGGGTCGAGGTCGGCGCTGTGGTCATAGATGAGGTCGGCGGCCATCCGCACGGTGGTCAGCGGGGTGCGCAGTTCGTGGCTGACGTCGGAGGTGAACCGGCGCTGCAGGTTGCCGAACTCTTCGAGCTGGGTGATCTGGCGGGACAGGCTCTCCGCCATGTCGTTGAAGGACACCGCCAACCGGGCCATGTCGTCTTCGCCGCGCACCGGCATCCGTTCGGACAGGTGCCCCTCGGCGAACCGTTCGGCGATCCGCGACGCCGATCGCACCGGCACCACCACCTGGCGGGAGACCAGCAGCGCGATCCCGGCGAGCAGCACCAGCAGGACGGCGCCGCCGGTGATCATGGTGCCCCGGACCAGCGTGATGGTGGCCTGCTCGTTCTTCAACGGGAAGATCAGGTACAGCTCCAGGTTGGCCACCTGCGACGACGCCGGCGTGCCGATGACGAGCGCCGGACCGGAGAAGCCGTCGGTGTGCACGGTGGCGTACTGGTACGACGCCTGCCCGGCCTTGACGAAGCCGCGCAGGGAATTGGGCACCTGGTCGACGGGCCCGGCCGCGGTCGCCGCGCGCGGCCCGTCGCCGGGCACGATCAGCACCGCGTCGAACGCGCCGGCCAGCCCGGCGCCCGACGCGGGGTCGGTCTTCGACGTCAACGTGTTGCGGGCCAGCTGCAGGCTGCTGTCCAGCGAGCGCGTCTCCTCGCCGCTAACGATCCCGCCGACGGTGGTGCGCGCGCGCTCGATCTGCTCGATGGCGGCTTTGACCTTGACGTCGAGCACACGATTGGTGACCTGACTGGTCAACACGAAGCCGAGTGCCAGGATCACCGCCAGGGACAGCCCGAGCGTCAGCGCCACGACACGCAGCTGCAACGAGCGGCGCCAGGCAGCCGCCACGGCTCGACTCACCGCACCCATGCCGCGACTCATTGGGCCGGAGCGCCCCCAGCGGCTCCGAGTGCGTCGCCGGGAGCCCCAGATCACCGCCGGCGCCCTCCCCCACGGCGCTCATCATTGTCGCCAGCGGTCACGGAGGTCCGGCCTTGTAACCCACTCCTCGAACGGTCAACACCACGGTCGGGTTTTCAGGATCCTTCTCAACCTTGGCCCGCAGACGCTGGACATGCACGTTCACCAGGCGGGTGTCCGCCGGGTGCCGGTAGCCCCACACCTGTTCGAGCAGCACATCACGAGTAAACACCTGCCGCGGTTTGCGCGCCAATGCGACCAACAGGTCGAATTCCAGCGGCGTCAGGGAAATCTGCTCGCCGTTGCGTGTCACCTTGTGCGCCGGCACGTCGATCTCGACGTCGGCGATGGAGAGCATCTCGGCCGGCTCGTCATCGTTGCGCCGCAGCCGCGCCCGCACCCGGGCCACCAGCTCCTTGGGCTTGAACGGCTTCATGATGTAGTCGTCGGCGCCCGACTCGAGGCCGAGGACCACGTCCACGGTGTCGGTCTTGGCCGTCAGCATGACGATCGGAACGCCCGAATCGGAGCGCAGCACGCGACAGACGTCGATGCCGTTCATGCCGGGCAGCATCAGGTCCAACAACACTAGATCGGGGCGCAGTTCGCGCACCGCAGTCAGGGCCTGGGTACCGTCACCGATGACCGCGGTGTCGAAACCCTCCCCACGCAACACGATGGTGAGCATCTCGGCCAGCGAAGCGTCGTCATCGACGACCAAAATCCTTTGCCTCATGGAGTCCATGGTGTCACCAGATCGGGACAAACCTGGGGCGCCACACGGGCGTTTCTTGCTCCGAGCCGCAAATATGGGGCCAAATACGGTCAAATTCCCGTGCTCGGGGCCCCCGGCGCGCCCTCCCGGACGGTTGCGGGGACGTCCTTGGCGCCGATGAGGGTGGTGGCCAGGCGGCCCGGATCGACATCCGCGTCGGCGACCAACCAGGGCCCGCCCCAGCCCGCGGCGGCCAGCTGGGCGTACACCGCGCCAGTGCGCAGCTGCAGTTCGTCGTCGCGTTCGTAGCTGTCGCGCGACCGCCCCGGGTCGGATTGCGCCCGGCTGCGGGCGCGCTGCCCGGCCAGCTCCGCCGACACCGCGAGCAGCACCTGCCAGTCGGGGGCGGGCAGCCGCAGCCGCCGGTACTCGAGATCGAGCACCCAGGCGGCCGCCGCCCCGGCCGCGTCCTCGTGCAGGCGCGCGGCGCTGTAGGCCGCGTTGGATGCGACGTAGCGATCCAGGATCACGACGTCGTGGTCGCGGCGCAGCGCCTCGATGTCCTCGACGGCCCCCGCCCGGTCGAGCGCGAACAGCACCGCCATCGCGTAGACGGATGACGCGAGGTCACCATGCTCACCGTGCAGGGCCTCGGCCGCGACGTCGGCGGTCACCGATTTGCCGTAGCGCGGGAAGGCCACGATCGCCACGGACTTCCCGGCCGCCTGGAACGCTTTTCGCAGGCCCTCGGACAGCGTCCGCTTGCCCGCGCCGTCAACCCCTTCGATCGCGATCAGCACGGCGCGAGCCTAGCGGGCCGTCGGGTGTGAAGTTACCTTCACACCCGATGCCGAACGTGAAGCTGATTTCACGTTCGGGTCACCGAGGCTCAGTAGCGGTAGTGGTCGGCCTTGTAGGGACCGTCGACGTCGACGCCGATGTACTCGGCCTGCTCCTTGGTCAGCTTGGTCAGCTTGCCGCCGAGGGCCTCGACGTGGATGCGGGCCACCTTCTCGTCGAGGTGCTTGGGCAGCCGGTACACCTCGTTGTCGTACTCGTCGTTCTTGGTCCACAGCTCGATCTGGGCGATCACCTGGTTGGAGAAGCTGTTGCTCATCACGAACGACGGGTGACCGGTGGCGTTGCCCAGGTTCAGCAGCCGGCCCTCGGAGAGCACGATGATCGACTTGCCGGTGTCCCCGAAGGTCCACAGATCGACCTGCGGGCGGATGTTGGTCTTGGTGGCCCCGGACTTCTCCAGCCGCGAGATCTGGATCTCGTTGTCGAAGTGGCCGATGTTGCCCAGGATCGCCTTGTCCTTCATCGCCTTCATGTGCTCGAGGGTGATGATGTCCTTGTTGCCGGTGGTGGTGATGACGATGTCGGCCTCGCCGATGACGTCCTCGACGGTCTTGACGTCGTGGCCCTCCATCAGCGCCTGCAGCGCGTTGATCGGGTCGATCTCGGTGACGGTCACCCGCGCGCCCTGACCGGCCAGCGACTCGACACTGCCCTTGCCGACGTCGCCGTAGCCGCAGACCAGCACCTTCTTGCCGCCGATCAGCACGTCGGTGCCGCGGTTGATCCCGTCGATCAGCGAGTGCCGGCAGCCGTACTTGTTGTCGAACTTGGACTTGGTCACCGAGTCGTTGACGTTGATCGCGGGGAAGGCCAGGTCACCGGCCGCGGCGAACTGGTAGAGGCGCAGCACGCCGGTGGTGGTCTCCTCGGTGACGCCCTTGATCGACTCGGAGATCTTCGTCCACTTGTCCTTGTCGGTCTCGAAGCGGCGGCGCAGCAGGTTCAGGAAGACCTTCCATTCGGCGGAGTCGTCCTCTTCGGCGGGCGGAACCACGCCGGCCTTCTCGTATTGCGCACCGCGCAACACCAGCATGGTGGCGTCGCCGCCGTCGTCGAGGATCATGTTGGCCGGTTCGTCGGGCCAGGTCAGCATCTGCTCGGCGGCCCACCAGTACTCCTCCAGCGTCTCGCCCTTCCAGGCGAACACGGGCACACCCTTCGGCTCCTCGGGGGTGCCGTGCGGGCCGACGACCACCGCGGCGGCGGCGTGGTCCTGGGTGGAGAAGATGTTGCACGACGCCCAGCGCACTTCGGCGCCCAGGGAGACGAGGGTCTCGATGAGGACCGCGGTCTGCACCGTCATGTGCAGCGAGCCCGAGACCCGCGCTCCCTTGAGGGGCTGCACTTCGGCGTATTCGCGGCGCAGCGACATCAGACCTGGCATCTCCTGCTCGGAGAGCTCGATGTCCCGGCGACCGTAATCGGCCAGCGACAGGTCGGCGACCTTGAAGTCGATGCCGTTGCGGACGTCGGCGCTCAGCGAACTTTCGGTCGTCGTCATAAAAATCTCATTCCTTCTGCGGCTCAGGTTCCATGAGGATTACTTAGCTTAGGTATGCGCTCTTGCGCCACTTTAGTCGGCGGCTCGGGCGTGGCGTCAGGGGACGTTGACGACGCCGTGACGCTCCGCGAACGGCGTCATCAGCCGCGCCAGATCCGCCGCCACATCGTGGTCGGCCTCCGGTGGCATCGACACGTAGCTCAACGCCAGCCGCACGATGGCCCGCGCCAGCACGCCGGCGTCCTCGTCACTGGTGGCCACCCAGCTGCGGGTGAATGCCGTGCTCAGCCGCTCCGACGCCCGCGTGATGATGGGCGCGCTGTCGGTGGTGATGAGCTGTAGCAGGTCCGGCTTGGCGACACCGGACAGCAACGAGATGACCAACGGGTCCGCCGCCGACTCTGCGAAGAAGTCGCGGAAGCCTTGCAAGAACGCTTCGTAGACGTTGCCGACGTTGGCATCGATCGCGGCATGGACGGTGTCGACCAGCCGGTCGGCCAGGCGCAGGGCGTAACCCTGCGCCAGCCCCTGCCGTGAGCCGAACTCGTTGTAGATGGTCTGCCGGCTGATGCCCGCGGCGCGGGCCACGTCGGCCAGCGTGACGGCGGACCAGTCGCGGGTGCCCAGCAGCTCGCGCATCGCGTCCAGCACCGAGTCGCGCAGCAGGACGCGCGACGCCTCGGGGTATGGCATCCGCTTCACAGGCGCGACACTAGTTGTTGGGGCGCTCAGGATCGAGCTACCTCGACCATCTCGAAGTCGGATTTCGCCGCGCCACAGTCCGGGCAGCTCCAGTCGTCGGGAATGTCGTCCCAGCGGGTGCCGGGGGCGATGCCGTCCTCGGGCCAGCCCTTGGCCTCGTCGTACTCGAATCCACACTGCACGCAGATGAAGAGCTTGTAGTCGCTCACTGGTTCACTCCTATCCAATTGTCCGGCTCCTCCTCACCCGCTTGCGCGGCCGCATCGTCGCCGGACGTGGTTTCGAAATCGGCCTTCTCGCGCACTGCGCAATCGGGGCAGCACCAGTCGTCGGGGATGTCACTGAAGGGCGTCCCCGCGGAAAAGCCTTCCCGCGGAGCCCCTTTCGCCTCGTCGTAGGTGTAGTCGCAGCCCGGGCAGCGGTAGGTGGTCATGCGGGCACCCCGTAGCGTGCCAGCACCTTGTCGCGCATCCGCGGGTGGATGTTGACCTTGGTGATGTCGCCGTCGTAGTGCTCAAGCACCCGACGGTCCATCACCTTGCGCCACAGCGGCGGGATGTAGGTCAGCGAGATCATCGACGCGTATCCGCTCGGCAGGTTGGGCGCGCCTTCCATGCTGCGCAGGGTCTGGTACCGGCGGGTCGGGTTGGCGTGGTGATCGCTGTGCCGCTGCAGGTGATACAGGAACAGGTTGGTGACGATGTGGTCGGAGTTCCAGCTGTGCACCGGCGCGCAGCGCTCGTAGCGGCCTCCCGCGTTCTTCTGCCGCAGCAGCCCGTAGTGCTCCAGGTAGTTGACGGCCTCGAGAAGGCTGAAGCCGAAGACGGCCTGGATGATCACGAACGGGATGAGCGCCGGGCCGAAGACCCCGATCAGCACACCCCACAACACGATCGACAGCAGCCAGGCGTTGAGCACGTCGTTGGACAGGTACGTCGCCGGGTTCCACGGGTTCTTGCCCTGCCGGCGCAGGCGCTGGGACTCCAGCCGGAGCGACGAGCGCAGGCTGCCGAAGACGCTGCGCGGCAGGAACTCCCAGAAGGTCTCCCCGAAGCGGGCCGACGCCGGGTCTTCCGGCGTGGACACCCGCACGTGGTGGCCGCGGTTGTGCTCGATGTAGAAGTGGCCGTAGCAGGTCTGCGCCAGGGTGATCTTGGACAGCCACCGTTCCAACGAGTCCTTCTTGTGGCCCATCTCGTGCGCGGTGTTGATGCCGACGCCGCCGAGCACGCCCACCGACAGCGCCACGCCCAGCTTGCCCGCCCAGCCCAGCGGGCCGTCAAAACCGAGCCAGTGCAGGTTGGAGGCGGTGAAGAGGTAGGCACCCATGATCACGCTGAGGTATTGGAACGGAACGTAGATGTAGGTGCAGTAGCGGTAGTACTTGTCGTTCTCCAGCTGCTCCATCACCTCGTCGGGCGGGTTCTGCCCGTCGGGCCCGAACCGCAGGTCGAGGATCGGCAGCAGGACATAGAGCAGGATGGGCCCGATCCACAGCGGCACCTGCGCGGCGGCGTGCCAGCCGAGCTGGTTGAGCCCCCAGGTGATCGGCAGCATGACGAACAGTGCGGTGGGGGCGATCAGCCCCATCAGCCAGAGCCGGCGCTTCTTGTCCCGCCAGACGGGCGGCTCGGACGCTTCGGGGCCTACCTGCCGTTCGAGTGTGGTCATATGCCAAACCTCCTTGTGAGTCACACCACGTTGGAGATTGACAATATCGGTATTGGCGTCTTGTGTCTAGACACAAGGCGCAGTTTTGTAAAGCGATCCTTCTAGGGCACGGTGTCGGGTTCGGCCCTCGCGGGCGCCGCGATCCCCTCCGCCTCGCGACGGCCCTGCACCGAGTGCCGGTAGCCGTAGCCGACGTAGATCGCGGTACCCACCACGAGCCAGACACCGAACCGCACCCAGGTCAGCGCGGTGAGGTTGACCATCAGCCACACACACGCGCAGATCGAGGCGATCGGCAGAAATGGCACCCACGGCGCCCGGAAGCCGCGCTCAAGGTCCGGGCGAGTCCGGCGCAGCACCATGACGCCGGCCGAGACCAGGACGAACGCGAACAGCGTTCCGACGTTGACCATCTCCTCGAGCTTGGCGATCGGGAACACCGACGCGGTCGCGGCCACGACGATCGCCACGAGCACGGTGATCCGGACCGGGGTGCCGTGCGAGCCGGTCCTCGCCAGCTGCCGCGGCAACAGGCCGTCGCGCGCCATCGCGAACAGGACGCGGCACTGGCCGAGCATCAGAACCATCACCACAGTGGTCAAACCGGCCAGTGCCCCGATCGCGATGATCTTGCTGGCCCAGTGGATTCCGTTGGCCGTGAAGGCCGTGGCCAGGTTTGCCGGCTTGTGGCCGGGGACGGTCTTGAGCTGGGTGTAGGACACCATCCCGGACAGCACCACCGAGACCGCCACGTAGAGCACGGTCACGATCGCCAGCGACGCCAGGATGCCCCGAGGGACGTCGCGCTGGGGCCGCTTGGTCTCCTCGGCCATGGTGGCGACGATGTCGAACCCGATGAACGCGAAGAAGACGATCGACGCGCCCGCCAGCACGCCGTACCAGCCGTAGTGGCTGCTGTGCGCCCCGGTCAGCAGCGACAGCACCGACTGATTGACACCCGAGGACTCATGCCCGGCCTCGGGCTTGGGAATGAACGGCGAAAAGTTGGAGCCCTTGATGTAGAAGGCGCCGACGACGACGACCAACAGCACCACCGACACCTTGATGCCGGTGATCACCGCGGAGAACCTCGACGACAGCTTGGTGCCGAGGGCGATCAGGGTCGACACCCCGGCGACAATCAGCAGCGCGCCCCAGTCCAGGGTGATCGACCCGAGCTCGGTTGTGCCGCCGGCAAATCCGAACACATTGCCCAGGTAGCTCGACCACCCCTTGGCCACGACCGCCGCGCCGATCGCCAGCTCCAGCAGCAGGTTCCAGCCGATGATCCAGGCGAGAAACTCCCCGAAGGTGGCATACGAGAAGGTGTAAGCGCTGCCCGCGACCGGCAGGGTGGAGGCGAACTCGGCGTAACACAACGCGGCCAGCGCGCAGGTGACCGCCGCGATGATGAACGAAATCCAGATCGCCGGGCCGGTGATGTCACCGGTTGTCGACGCGGTCACCGTGAAGATTCCGGCGCCGATCACCACCGCGACGCCGAAAACGACCAGGTCCAACCAGGTGAGTTCCTTGCGTAACCGGGTGTCGGGCTCGTCGGTGTCGGCGATCGATTGTTCGACCGACTTCATGCGCCATCGGTTGGCCATCCGCCGCCCTTTCCCATCAACTGGGACCCATTGGTCCGTCACAGTACTGGGTACTCTGCCGAGATGCCGGACACCAAAGCAAACATCAGGGACCATGCGGTGGTCATCGGGGGCAGCATCGCCGGCCTGTGCGCGGCGCGGGTGCTTTCGGATTCCTTTTCCCGCGTCACCGTCTACGAACGCGACGAATTGCCGGACACACCGGCGAACCGGGCGACGGTCCCGCAAGACCGGCACCTGCACATGCTGATGGCCCGCGGCGCAATGGAGTTCGAGAGCCTGTTCCCCGGGCTACTGGAAGACATGGTGTCCGCGGGCGTGCCCATGCTGGAGAACCGGCCCGATTGCATTCACCTCGGCGCCGCGGGCCACGTGCTCGGGACCGCACACACCCTGCGCGACGAATTCACCGCGTATGTGCCCAGCCGCCCGCACTTGGAGTGGCAGTTGCGCAAACGAGTCCAGGACACGGACAACGTTGCGATGGTGCGGCGTTCCGTGGTCGAACCGCGGTTCGACCCGTCGCGCCAGCGGGTGACCGGGGTGCTGTTGGATCCGGCCGACGCCGACAACGGCGACCCGGAATGTCGAGAATTCGTAGCCGCGGACCTCGTCGTCGACGCGGCGGGTCGCGGCACCCGGCTGCCGGTGTGGTTGACGCAATGGGGGTACGAGCGCCCGAGGGAAGACCTCCTCGACATCGGCATCTTCTACGCCACCCAGCAGTTCCGCATCCCTGAAGGGCTGATCGCCGAGAAGGTGGTGGTCGCCGGCGCCTCGCACGACAAGTCGCTCGGGCTGGGCATGCTGTGTTACGAGGACGGCACCTGGGTGCTGACCACGTTCGGGGTGGCCGACGTCAAACCGCCGCAAACCTTCCCCGAGATGCTGGCCCTGGCCGACGAGCTGCTCCCGGCCCACGTCACCACCGCGCTGGCGCAGGCCGAACCGTTGGGGGAACCCGCTTTCCACGCCTTTCCGGCCAGCAAGTGGCGCCGCTACGACAAGCTGGATCGCTTCCCCGCCGGCATCATCCCCTTCGGCGATGCCGTCGCCAGCTTCAACCCGACCTTCGGGCAGGGCATGACGATGACGTCCCTGCAGGCCGGTCACCTGCGGCGCGCGCTGGGAGCCCCCGACGATCAGCTGGCCGCGGAATTGAGCCGGGCCACCGCCAAGACCACCTTCCCCGTCTGGACGATGAACGCCATCGCCGACGTCAGCTTCCACCACGCCGGCACCAAGGGACCCATCCCCTGGTGGTGGCGGCCGGTCGGTGCGCTGTTCGACCAGTTCCTGGGGGCCGCCGAGACCGATCCGGTTCTGGCGGAATGGTTCTTGCGCCGGTTCTCGCTGCTCGACAGCCTCTATATGGTTCCGCCGCCGCGCATCGTCGGCCGGACCATCGCGCACAACCTGCGGCTGTGGCTGGGCGAGCGCCGTCAGGCCGCCAAACACCGGCGGGCAGTGGCGATCGCGAGCGCGGCGGTGGGGGCACCTCCCGCTCGCGGGGGACCGGGCGACGCGGGTCGCCACCATCGGGACTAGTCACAGCCCGACAGTCGCCCTGAACAGCTTGGTGGGCTCGCGCGCGACCAGCCGGATCGGGGCGTCGTCGGCCGCCACCCAGGCGGCCATCCCCCGTTGCAGCGTCAGCGATCCGGACTTGCCGTGCACGGTCGTGCAACCCTCGGTGCACAGCAGGATCTGCGGACCCTCGTGGCTGCACGTGGCGTCGACCTCGTGGCCCAGATAATCGCCGTCGAGCTCCAGCAGCGCGACCGCGAACTCGTCGGCCGGGGTCTCGTAGATCAGGCCGAAGCCCTCGCGGCGGACGTGGGACCGCACCTCCGCCTCGGTGGTCGGGGTGAAGTCGAGCACCCGCAGCAGCTCGGGGACGTCGACGTGCTTGGGGGTCAGGCCGCCGCGTAACACGTTGTCGGAGTTGGCCATGACCTCCACCGCGAAACCGCGCAGGTAGGTGTGCAGGCTGCCGGCCGACACGAAGATCGCCTCGCCCGGGGCCAGCGTGATGCGGTTCAGCAACAGGGCCGCCAGCACCCCGGCATCGCCGGGATAGCGTTCCCCGAGTTCCAGCACCGTCTTGACTTCGCTGGCGAATTCCGTTGCCCCGGAGCTGATGTACTGGATGGCACCGTCCAGCACGGCGGGCACCAGCACGTCGATGTCGGGCTGCGGCGCGGTGATCCAGGTGGTGAACAGCGCACGCAGACCGTCGGCGTCGGACTGGTCGTTGAGCAAGTCGATGAAGGGGTCGAGGTCCGAGACGGCCAGGGCCCGCAGCAGCTCGACGGTGCGGGCGACCTGACGGAACCCGGCGAGCGCCTCGAACGGCTGCAGCGCCACGAGCACCTCGGGTTTGTGCGAGGTGTCCCGGTAGTTGCGCACCGGGGAGGACAGCGGAATCCCCAGCCGCTCCTCGCGCAGGTAACCCTCGGCCGCCTGCGCCGCGCTCGGGTGGGCCTGCAGGGACAGCGGCTCGTCGGCCGCGAGCACCTTGACCAGAAACGGCAGCACGTCACCGAACCGGGCGCGCACCCCGGGGCCGAGCTGCCCCTCCGGATCGGCGACCAGCTCGTCGAGCAATGAGGTCTGGCCCGTGTCCGTTTCCAGCCAGGCCGGGTCGCCCGGATGCGCGCCGAACCAGAGCTCGGCCTCCGGATGGGCGGCCGGAACCGAACGCCCGGTGAATTCCGCTATGGCGGTACGCGATCCCCAGGCGTACGTACGTAAGGCCCCGCGAAGCAGTTCCACTGTTCTATCTATCCCCGCGCCAGGCGCGCGTAAACCGCGGCCATCTCCAGTCGAACGGCCAATACTGCCAGTTGCTGCTCGGCGCCGATGGCACCGCCCAACGCCGGCGCAACCGTCGAGCCGGCCGAGCCGCCGGGCCCGTCGGGCACGTCTTCGGCGGCGAGCAGGTACACGTCGTCGAGCCCGACAGTCCGGGCCGCCACCACCGTCTGCTCGGCAGACAAGGTGAGGGCCAGCACCAGCAGCCGCTGGGGCAGCGGCCCGTCGATCTGCTCGTCGTGGAAGAGCGCGTCGGCGGGGTCCCGGAAGCCGCCGGACACCCCGGCGCGCAACGCGACGACCGCGTCCGACAATCCGCAGGCGGCGACCACCTGGTGTGCGATTCGCAGCAGGACCGAACTGCCGTGCCGGGCCAGCGCCAGCGTCGCGGCGCAGTCGCCGGCCAGCGCGACCTGGCGGTCCGCCATACGCGCGGCAATCGTCTTGGCCGGGTTGGTGAACAGCTCGCGGCCCGCGCTGTTGCGCAGGGCCTCGGCGTCCAGCTCGTCGGCCAGCGCCCGCAGATCGATGCCCGGTCGCTGATCCACGGTTTGCAGGACGGCCAGGCCGGCGGCCAGGTACCGGCACAACCCGAACTCGTCGGGGATCGGAAGCCGCGGCGCCAGCACGGCCGCCCGGCCGGCGGTGGAATCCCGCAGCGGACCCTCGTACGGCGCGACGACGACGACCCGCGCCCCGCGGCGCACCCCGGTCACGGCCGCGGTGACCAGCGCGGGATCGCCGGGATCGTCGCCCGCGACGATCAGCACGTCGAGCGGACCGATCCACGGCGGAACCTCGGCGGTCAGCGCGATCGGCTCGGAAGCCGCACCGGCGACCGTCGCGGCCAGCATGGCGCCGGCGGCTTCGGCGGCCCCGCGGCCGGCGACCCAGATCAGGCTGCGCGGTCGGTCGTCGGCCCGCAGCGGATCCAGCGCGCCCTCGTCGACCGCGGCGGCAATCGCGCGCACCTGCGCGCCGGCCGACGACGCCGAGCGCAGCAGGCCGTCCCGGTCGGCGGCGAGCAGACCCTCGGTGTCCTCGAGATCGATCGCCCGGACGGCGTTCACGGCGCGGCCTCTGCGGGCGCCGACTGGGCCTCGATCTCGGCGCTGATCTGGGCAACGACCGCGTCGACGTCCTCGGTGCTGCGCCCCTCCACGTTGAGCCGCAGCAACGGCTCGGTGTTGGAGCTGCGCAGGTTGAACCAGCTGCCGTCGCCCAAATCCACCGTCACCCCGTCCACGTGGTCGATGGAGTGGATCCGGCTGCCGAAGGACTTCAGCACCGCCTCCGTGCACAGCGAGGCATCCGCCACCGTGAAGTTGATCTCGCCGGACGATTCGTAGCGCTGGTAGTCGGCGGTCAACTCCGACAACGGCCGGTCCTGCTCGCCGAGGGCGGCCAGCACGTGCAGCGCCGCCAGCATCCCGGAGTCCGCACCCCAGAAGTCACGGAAGTAATAGTGCGCCGAGTGCTCCCCGCCGAAGATGGCGCCGGTGTCAGCCATCATCGCCTTGATATAGGAGTGTCCGACGCGGGAGCGCAGCGGGGTGCCGCCGCGTTCGGTGACCAGCTCGGGCACCGCCCGGGACGTGATCACGTTGTGGATGATCGTCGCGCCGATCTCCCGGCCCAGCTCGCGAGCGGCCACCAGGCTGGTCACCGTCGAGGGCGACACCGCCCGGCCGCGTTCGTCGACGACGAAGCAGCGGTCGGCGTCCCCGTCGAAGGCCAGCCCGATATCGGCGCCGGTGTCGCGCACGTACGCCTGCAGGTCGGCCAGGTTGGCCGGATCCAGCGGGTTGGCCTCGTGATTGGGGAAGGAGCCGTCGAGCTCGAAGTACAACGGCAGCAAGGTGATCGAGTCAATCGCGCCGAGCACCGCGGGCGCGGTGAGGCCGGCCATGCCGTTGCCGGCGTCCACGGCCACCCGCAGGGGCCGCAGCCCCGAGGTGCTCACCAGCGAACGCAGGAACGTCCCATAGTCGTCCAGCACGTCGCGGTCGGTGATGATTCCGGGTTGTCCGTCATAGCGCTCGACGCCGGCGATGACCTGCTCGGCGATGGTGCGCAGGCCGCTGTCGGCGCCGACCGGCTTGGCAGCCGCCCGGCACAGCTTGATCCCGTTGTAGGCGGCCGGGTTGTGGCTCGCGGTGAACATCGCGCCGGGGCAGTCCAGCGACCCGGAGGCGAAGTAGAGCTGATCGGTGGAGGCCAGGCCGATCCGCACCACGTCCAGGCCCTGGCTCATCACCCCGGAGGCGAAGGCCGCGGCCAGCGTGGGCGAACTGTCGCGCATGTCATGTCCGATCGCCACCTGCCGGGCACCCTCGCCGCGCATCAGCTTGGCGAAGGCCCCACCCAAAGCGGTGACCAGCGGCTCGTCGAGCTCTTCGCCGACCAGCCCTCGCACGTCGTAAGCCTTGACGACGCGGTGCACAGTCGCGGCGAGCCGAGACATGCGGGGGCCTCCTGACGCCATCGATTTCTAGCCTCTTGGCCGTCAGCCTATCGGCCCCCGGGAAACACGGGACCGCAGCGGTGCGCGGGGGTTGCGTGCGACGCCGGAACGGCTAGTCACCGGGGTCGGGCAACACCCGCAGATGCCCGCGGCGCCGGCCGGACCGATGCTCCGGCGGCGCGAGCACACTACTGCTGGGCGCGGTGGCCCCGCCGTGATGAATGTGCGGGTCGGCGAAGCCATCAAAGCCATTTCGGGGCGCGCCGGTGCCGCCGTAAGGCACGGCGCGCTCGCCGGGGCCGCCTTCGCGCACCGCGTCGGCCAGGGCGACCAGGTCGTCCTCGTCAGGGTGGGTGGGCTCAGAACGGAGGGGACCGGCGTGGCGCACGAGATCCCACCCGCGGGGTGCGGTGATCCGGCCGGCATGGCCGACGCACAGGTCCCACGAATGCGGTTCCCGCGCGGTCGCGAGTGGTCCCACCACTGCCGTCGAGTCCGAGTAGACGAACGTCAAGGTCGCCACGGCGTAGTGCGGACACCCGGGCCGGCAACAGCGACGGGGAACGTTCACGAGCGAAAGGCTATCGTGCGGAAACGCCGGTGAAGCGCCGGACACGCGCAATCGGTCGGCCCCCGATGTCCAACCGTTACCATCGGCGCGTGGGCGATTCGCGCAGCTCCCCGCGGAGAGATCGGTCCCAGGGCCGATTCGCTTCCCATCGGTCCTCCCGGCGGGGCCGCGATGTGCGCGGTCCGCTGCTGCCGCCGACGGTGCCCGGGTGGCGCAGCCGGGCCGAGCGGTTCGACATGGCGGTGCTGGAGGCCTACGAACCGATCGAGCGGCATTGGCAGGCCCGCCTCGCCGAGCTCGACGTGGCGGTCGATGAGATTCCGCGCATCGCGGCCAAGGATCCCGACAGCGTGCAGTGGCCGCCGGAGGTCATCGCCGACGGGCCGATCCCGCTGGCGCGATTGATCCCGGCCGGCGTCGACGTCCGCGGCAACGCCACGCGGGCGCGAATTGTCTTGTTCCGCAAGCCGATTGAGCGACGGGCCAAGGACACCGTCGAGCTCGGTGATTTGCTGCACGAAATATTGGTGGCCCAGGTGGCCATCTACCTCGATGTCGAGCCGTCGGTCATCGACCCGACGATCGATGACGAATAACGTTGTGCCGCGGCGTTAGATGATGCCGCGCTTGAGGCGGCGGCGCTCGCGCTCGGAGAGACCGCCCCAAATGCCGAAGCGCTCGTCATGCTCCAGGGCGTACTCCAGGCACTCATGACGTACCTCGCACCCCAGGCAGATCTTCTTCGCCTCGCGGGTGGAGCCGCCCTTCTCCGGGAAGAAGGCCTCGGGATCGGTTTGGGCGCACAGCGCCCGGTCCTGCCACTGGTCCGCGACGGGCGCCAGCATCGGCTCGGGCTCGAATGCGACTGGCGCATCGGGAACCACGGTCAGGTGCGGCCGAGCGGGTCGGACCGGCGCTGAGCCGATAGGGGTGTGCGGCGTGCTCGCCATGACTCCTCGAAGATGTTCGTAAGACATACGGTCGTCCGCCTCCTCAGTTTGATTGAGAGAGTGAGTGGTTCCCACTTTTCTGATGTGTACCGACAATTCGAACAAGTGATCGAATCTCGGTCTGCGACACCGGAACCGGCCGGCCAACCGGGAAATGACACTGTTGTGATTAGACACGGGTTAATCTGCCGGGTCAAGCACTACGGCCCATTTCCATACCATCTCGTGACCGAATTACGGCGTTTCCGTTGTTTTGCGCATTCGGCGTGTCGATCACACTGTCCACGACTAGGCTTAGGGGCCGCGTAACGAGCCCGCCATCAAGCAGTCGTCGGGCAGTACTGTCGTCCACGTGAAGGTCACCGTTCTTGTCGGTGGGGTTGGCGGCGCCCGCTTCCTGCTGGGGACTCAACAGTTGCTCGGGCTGGGTCAGTTCGAAACGCAACAGCACCCAGATGCGGGAGCCGGCAACCACGAACTTAGCGCAATCGTCAACATCGGCGACGACGCTTGGATTCATGGACTGCGGGTCTGCCCGGATTTGGACACCTGCATGTACACCTTAGGTGGAGGCGTAGACCCGGAGCGAGGGTGGGGTCACCGCGACGAAACCTGGCACGCCAAAGAGGAATTGGCGCGCTACGGCGTGCAGCCGGACTGGTTCGGACTCGGTGACCGGGATATCGCCACCCACCTGGTGCGCACCCAGATGCTGAACGCGGGCTACCCGCTGTCCCAGATCACCACGGCGCTGTGTGACCGCTGGCAACCCGGCGCCCGATTGCTGCCGGCGAGCGACGACCGCTGCGAGACGCACGTGGTGATCACCGATCCGGACGACGGCAGCCGCCGGGCTATCCACTTCCAGGAGTGGTGGGTGCGCTACCGGGCCGACGTGCCCACGCACAGCTTCGCTTTCGTCGGCGCCGAAAAGGCCACCGCCACAAGTGAAGCTGTCGCGGCCATCGCCGACGCCGACGTCATCCTGCTGGCGCCGTCCAACCCGGTGGTGAGCGTCGGCGCCATCCTGGCCATCCCCGGTATTCGCGCCGCGTTGCGGTCGGCGACCGCTCCGATCGTCGGCTACTCACCGATCATCGGCGGAAAACCATTGCGCGGCATGGCCGATGCGTGCCTGTCGGTGGTCGGGGTCGAATCCACCGCAGAGGCGGTCGGCCGGCACTACGGGGCGCGCCGTGGTACCGGGATTCTGGATTGCTGGCTGGTGCACGAGGGCGATCACGCCGACATCGAGGGCGTCGCCGTGGACGCGGTGCCGCTGTTGATGACCGACCCCAAGGCGACGGCCGAGATGGTCCGCGCCGGGCTCGACCTTGCGGGTGTGAACCCGTGACCGAACATGGCACCGGGGCGGCGATCGAAATCCTGCCCGTCGCCGGGCTACCCGAATTCCGGCCCGGCGACGACCTGAGCGCGGCGCTGGCCGCGGCCGCACCCTGGCTGCGCGATCGCGACGTCGTTGTGGTGACCAGCAAGGTGGTGTCCAAGTGCGAGGGCCGGCTGGTGCCGGCGCCGCAGGACGCCGAGGAGCGCGACCAACTCCGGCGCAAGCTGATCGACGCCGAGGCGGTGCGCGTGCTGGCGCGCAAGGGCCGCACCCTGATCACCGAGAACCGCATCGGTTTGATTCAGGCCGCCGCGGGCGTGGACGGGTCCAACGTGGGCCGCGACGAACTGGCGCTGCTGCCGGTCGACCCGGACGGCAGCGCCGCGGCGCTGCGCGCCGGGCTGCGCGAACGCCTCGGCGTCGACGTCGCCGTGGTCATCACCGACACGATGGGCCGCGCCTGGCGCACCGGCCAGATCGACGCCGCGGTGGGCTCGGCCGGTCTGGCTGTGCTGCACGGCTATTCGGGGGCCGTCGACCGGCACGGCAACGAGCTGGTGGTCACCGAGATCGCGGTCGCCGACGAGGTCGCGGCGGCGGCCGATCTGGTGAAGGGCAAACTGACCGCCATGCCGGTGGCCGTGGTGCGCGGCCTTGCGGTGGCCGACGACGGCTCGACGGCCCGGCAACTGTTGCGGCCCGGCGAGGAGGACCTGTTCTGGCTCGGCACCGCCGAGGCCCTCGACATGGGGCGCCGGCAAGCCCAGCTGTTGCGCCGATCGGTGCGCCGGTTCAGCGCCGAGCCGGTCGCCCCCGAGCTGATCGAAGCCGCCGTCGCCGAGGCGCTGACGGCCCCGGCCCCGCACCACACCCGCCCGGTCCGGTTCGTCTGGCTGCAGGCTCACGACGTCCGGCTGCGGATGCTGGACCGCATGAAAGACAAGTGGCGGTCCGACCTCGCCGGTGACGGCCGGCCCGCCGACGCGATAGACCGCCGGGTGGCGCGCGGCCAGGTCCTTTACGACGCACCCGAGGTCGTCATCCCGATGCTGGTTCCCGACGGCGCGCACTCCTATCCCGACGCCGCCCGCACCGACGCCGAGCACACCATGTTCACCGTCGCGGTCGGGGCGGCCGTGCAGGCCCTGTTGGTCGCTTTGGCGGTGCGGGGGGTGGGCAGTTGCTGGATCGGCTCGACGATCTTCGCCGCCGACCTGGTGCGCGCCGAACTCGAATTGCCCGGCGATTGGGAGCCGTTGGGCGCGATCGCGATCGGCTACCCCGAGGAACCCGCCGGGCCCCGCGACCCGGCGGATGCCGGGGATTTGTTGATCCGCAAGTGAGCCGCGCCTTTCGGAGATACTTAAGCCCATGAGGTTCGCGGGCAAGGCGGTGGCGTCCGCCGACAAGGCCCGCGGCGGCTACTACACGCCGACGCCCGTGGCCCGATTCCTGGCCCGGTGGGTTCGCGAGGCCGGACCCCGCATCGTGGAACCCTCCTGCGGCGACGGCGCGATCCTGCGCGAGCTGGCCGCCCTCGGCGGTCGGGTCCACGGCGTCGAGCTCGTCGCCGAGGAGGCCGCCAAGTCACGGGAATTCGCGCCCGTCGACGCCGCCGACCTGTTCACCTGGCTCGCCACCACCGAGCCCGGCGGCTGGGACGGGGTCGCGGGGAATCCGCCCTACATCCGGTTCGGCAACTGGGCGTCCGAGCAGCGCGACCCCGCGCTGGAACTGATGCGGCGCGCGGGTCTGCGGCCCACCCGGCTGACCAACGCCTGGGTTCCCTTCGTGGTGGCGAGCTCGATCTTGGTGCGCGATGGCGGCCGGGTGGGGTTGGTTCTTCCCGCCGAGCTGCTCCAGGTCACCTATGCCGCACAGCTGCGCGAGTTCCTGCTGGGCCGATTCAGTGACATCACGCTGTTGACGTTCGAGCGATTGGTGTTCGACGGCATCCTGCAGGAGGTCGTCTTGTTCTGCGGGGTCGCCGGCGCCGTGCCGGCCCGGATCCGCACGGTCCACCTCGCCGACGCCGATTCGCTCGCGCGGGCGGACCTGGACGCCGCCTGGGCGCCCACGCTGCTGCACGAGAACGAGAAGTGGACCAAGTACTTTCTGGACCCGGCCGCGATCCGGCTGCTGCGAAAGCTCAAGGGGTCGACGGCCATGACCCGGCTAGGGTCGGTCGCCGACGTGGACGTGGGCATCGTGACGGGCCGCAACAGCTTCTTCACCTTCACCGATGTGCAGGCCCGCGAACTCGGGCTGCTGCCCCACTGTGTCCCACTCGTCTCGCGCAGCGCGCAGCTGTCCGGACTGGTCTATGACAGCGATTGCCGGGCAAGCGATGTCGCCGCCGGGCGCCGCGGCTGGCTGCTCAACGCGCCGCGCGACCCTGTCGACCCCGCCCTACTCGCGCACATCGACGCCGGTGAGTCCGCCGGCGTGGACCAGGGCTACAAGTGCTCGATCCGCAAGCCGTGGTGGGGCACGCCGTCGCTGTGGATCCCCGACCTGTTCATGTTGCGCCAGATCCATTTGGCGCCGCGGCTGACCGTCAACGCCGCCGCGGCGACGAGCACCGACACGGTGCACCGGGTCCGGCTGGCCGCCGGTGTCGACGCGACGGCGCTGGCCGCGGTGTTCCACAACAGCGTGACGTTCGCCTTCGCCGAGATCATCGGCCGCAGTTACGGCGGGGGCATCTTGGAGCTGGAACCCCGCGAAGCCGAGCAGCTGCCCATTCCCCCACCGGCGCTCGCCGGCGCCGAGCTCGCCTGCGACGTCGACCTGCTGTTGAAGGCCAACGAGATCGAGAAGGCGCTCGATCTCGTCGACCGCCGAGTCCTGATCGACGGGCTGGGGCTGGGACCCGAGACGGTGGCGCAATGCCGCGCGGCCTGGGTCTCGCTGCGGGATCGCCGGAAACGGCGGGGTTCCCGGTGAGCGTCCGTGAGTCGGCGATCTCGCTCTTGTCCGACTGGCAGGCCCCCGACGACGCGCAGGATTCGTTGCGGCACGCGGTCCTGGCGTTCGTGCTGGCCCGTCCCGACGCGTGTCGGCGCGAGTGCGTGCCGGGGCACGTCACCGCCTCGGCGCTGGTGCTCGACCACACAGGCGACCGGGTACTGCTGACGTTGCATCCCCGCTTGGGCCGCTGGGTGCAGCTGGGCGGCCACTGCGACGAGGACGACGCCGACGTCGTCGCCGCCGCGCTGCGCGAGGCCACGGAGGAGTCCGGCGTCGACGGGTTGCGCATCGAGCCCGAGCTGGCCGCCGTGCACGTCCACCCGGTCACCTGCTCGTTGGGCGTACCCACCCGCCACCTGGATCTGCAGTTCGTGGCGCACGCGCCGGCCGGTGCGCAGATCGCGATCAGCGACGAGTCGGAGGACTTGCGGTGGTGGCCGGCCGACGCGTTGCCGGACGGCACCGACCACGCCTTGGCCTATTTGGTGTCCCGAGCTGGGGGCACCGCCCGCTTGCGGGGGACACGCTAGCGTGGCGGCCGCCATCGAGCGTCACGCTGGCGTGACGCTCGATGCGAAGAGACGGGCCCTAGACGTCGGACGAGTAGCGGATGCCGCCGTCGGGAATCGAAACGCCGGGCCAGACCCGGGCGCCGCGGAGCAGCTCGCAGCGCGCACCGATGTCGGCGCCGTCGCCGATGACGCCGTCGCGGATCAGCGCCCGGGGGCCGATGCGCGCGCCGAAGCCGATGATCGAGCGCTCGATCACGCTGCCGGCCTCGACCTTGACGCCGTCGAAGATCACCGCGCCGTCCAGCCGGACGCCGGGGCCGATCTCGGCGCCGCGCCCGACGACGGTTCCGCCGATCAGCACCGCGCCCGGCGACACCGCCGCGCCGTCGTGCACCAGCTGCTCGCCGCGGTGGCCGTGCAGGGCCGGCGACGGCGCGATCCCGCGCACCAGGTCCGCCGACCCGCGCACGAAGTCTTCCGGTGTGCCCATGTCCCGCCAGTAGGTGGCGTCGACGTAGCCGCACACCTTCACGTCGGGATCGGAGAGCAGGGCCGGGAACACCTCGCGCTCCACCGACACCTCCCGGCCGCGCGGGATCCGGTCGATGATGGCGCGCTTGAAGACATACGTGCCGGCGTTGATCTGATCCGTCGGCGGGTCCTGCGTCTTCTCCAAGAAGGCGGTGACCCGCCCGTCCTCGTCGGTGGTCACGCACCCGAAGGCCCGCGGGTCGCCCACCCGCACCAGGTGCAGGGTGACGTCGGACTGCTGGGCCCGGTGGAAGTCGATCATCTGGCTGAGGTCGGAACCCGAGAGCACGTCGCCGTTGAACACCATCACGGTGTCGTGACGCAGGTGGTCGGCGACGTTGGCGATGCCGCCGCCGGTCCCCAGGGGCCGCTCCTCGGTGACGTACTCGATCTGCAGGCCCAGCTTGGACCCGTCGCCGAACTCCGCCTCGAACACCGCGGCCTGATACGAGGTGCTCAGGATGACGTGCTCGATGCCCGCCGCGGCGATCCTCGACAGCAAGTGGGTCAAAAAGGGCAGCCCTGCGGTGGGCAGCATGGGCTTGGGCGCCGACAGCGTCAGCGGCCGCAGCCGGGTGCCCTTGCCGCCGACCAAAATCACGGCATCGACCTGCGGGTTAGCCATCTCAGCGCCGCCCTTCCGCCAGTTTCCGTCTCCGACTGCGCAACGCACTGCGCACCATCAGGCGGGAACGCAGCGCCAGCGAGGCCCACAGCGCCCAGCGCAGCGGCGCCCGCCACCACCCCGGATGCCGGTCGGCCAGGAACATGTAGGTGCTCTGATGATGCGCCGCCAGGTGGCTCGCCGGGTCGTCCCCGGTGGAGTGGCCCTTGTGGTGCAGCACCTCGGCCGACGGCACGTAGACGCTCAGCCAGCCGGCCCGGCCGAGCCGGTCTCCGAGGTCGACGTCTTCCATATACATGAAGTAGCGCTCGTCGAACCCGCCGACTTGAGCGAACGCGGACCGGCGGACCAGCAGGCACGACCCCGACAGCCAGCCCACCGGACGTTCGGTGGGCTCCAGCCGCTCTTGGCGATACGCCGCCGTCCACGGATTGCGCTTCCAGATCGGGCCGACCACCGCGTGCATGCCGCCCCGGACCAGGCTGGGCAGGTGGCGCGCCGACGGGTACACCGAGCCGTCGGGGTCGCGGATGAGCGGGCCAAGGGCGCCGGCACGCGGCCAGCGGGTGGCCGCATCCAGCAGGGCGTCGATGCTGCCCGGACCCCACTGCACGTCCGGGTTGGCCACGATCACCCAGGCGTCGTGGACCTCCGGCGTCTCGGCGAGCTGCGCGACCGCGCGGTTGATGGCGGTGCCATACCCGAGGTTGGCCCCGGTGTGAAACAACCGCACGTTCGGGTAGCGCTCGACGGCGGCCTCCGGGGTTCCGTCGGTGGAGCCGTTGTCGGCCATCACCACGCAGACCGCGCGATCCGTGGCCAGCGACAGCGAGGCCAGGAAACGCTCGAGGTGTGGGCCCGGTGAGTAGGTTACCGTCACGACCGGCAGGACGTCAGTCACGCGTAGAGGGTAACGGTCGATCGCCGGCAGAGGCGGCCAGCGCCGCGACAAGCGCAGCGCGCCAGGGCCTTAACGGCCGAAGGCCCGCCGCGGCGGATTGCCGGCCCGACAGCGCGGAATAGCTCGGTCGCGGTGCGGGGCGGGGAAACTCCGCGGTGCTGACCGGCCGCACCCGCGCCGGGTCGGCGCCGCATTCCTCGAATATCGCCCGGGTCTGCTCGAAGCGGGACACCGCGCCCTCGTTGGCGGCGTGCAGGATCGGGCCGGGCACGCAGTCGTCGGCGACCTGCAGCAGCGCGGCCGCCAGGTCGCCCACATACGTCGGTGACCCGACCTGGTCGTCGACCACCTTCACCGGGTCGTCCCCGGCGGCCAGGCGGCGCATGACGGCGACGAAGTCCTTGCCGTCATCGCCGGTGTAAACCCAGGCGGTCCGGACGATGACGGCCTCGGGCAGCGCCGCCAGGACGGCCTTTTCCCCGGCAAGCTTGCTGCGGGCGTACACGCCCAGCGGGGCGGTTTCGTCGTCGGGCTCGTAGGGGCGTGGCGCCGCGCCGTCAAAATTGCCACCGAAGACGTAGTCGGTGGAGACGTGGATCAGCCGGGCGCCGGCGCGCGCGCAGGCGCGGGCGATGTTCTCGGGGCCGATGGCGTTGACGGCGTAGGCGCCGGCCTCGTCGGCCTCGGCGGCGTCGACGTTGGTGTAGGCCGCGCAGTTGATCACCACGTCGCCGCGTTGGATGATCCGCTCGGCGGCGGCGGGGTCGGTGATGTCCCACTCGGACGACGTCAGCGCCAGCACGTCGCGGCCCTGGCTGGCCGCCAACGACCGCAAATAGCTGCCCAGCTGCCCCCCGGCACCGGCGATCACGATCCTGCTCGACATCGTTTGAGTCTGGCATGCCCGGGAAAGCCCGGGCGAACGCCTGGGGCGCGCGGGGGTTCGCTAACCGCGAAGCGCGTGTGTCGCAAGTAACCTAGTGGGATGCCTGTGCAACGTGTGGTTCGTGTGATTGCCACTGCGCTCACGCTCGTGGTCGTCCTCGGCACCGGGCTGGCGTGGAGCAACGTCCGGTCCTTCGAGGACGGCATCTTTCACATGTCCGCACCCTCGCTCGGCAAGGGCGGCGACGACGGCGCGATCGACATCCTGCTGGTCGGCCTCGACAGCCGCACCGACGCCCACGGCAACCCGCTGTCCGCCGAGGAACTGGCCTCCCTGCGGGCCGGCGACGAGGAAGCGACCAACACCGACACGATCATCCTGATCCGCATCCCCAACAACGGGAAGTCGGCGACCGCCATCTCGATCCCCCGCGACTCCTACGTCGCGGCCCCCGGGCTGGGCAAGACGAAGATCAACGGCGTCTACGGCCAAACCCGCGAGGCCAAGCGCACCAACCTGGTCAAGGCCGGTGACTCCGCCGAGGACGCCGCGGCGCAGGGCACCGAGGCCGGGCGCGAGGCCCTGATCAAGACCGTCGCCGACCTCACCGGCGTCACCGTCGACCACTACGCCGAGATCGGGCTGCTCGGCTTCTCCTTGATCACCGACGCACTCGGCGGCGTGGACGTCTGCCTCAAAGAGCCGGTGTTCGAACCGCTTTCGGGCGCCGACTTCCCGGCCGGCCCGCAACGGCTCGACGGGCCGGAGGCGCTCAGCTTCGTCCGTCAGCGCCACGAGTTGCCGCGCGGCGACCTGGACCGGGTGGTGCGCCAGCAGGTGGTGATGGCCTCGCTCGCCCACCGGGTCATCTCCGGCAAGACGCTGTCCAGTCCCACCACGGTGCGACGGCTGGAGGCGGCAGTCCAGCGCTCGGTGGTGATCTCGTCGGGTTGGGACGTCATGGATTTCGTCCAGCAGATGCAGAAGCTGGCCGGCGGCAACGTCGCGTTCGCCACCATTCCGGTGCTGGACGGGGCCGGCTGGAGCGACGACGGAATGCAGAGTGTGGTGCGGGTGGACCCGCACCAGGTCGCCGACTGGGTCAGCGGGCTGCTGCACGACCAGGAGCAGGGAAAGACCGAGGAGATCGCCTACACCCCGGCGAAGACCACCGCCAGCGTGGTCAACGACACCGACATCAACGGGCTGGCAACGGCGGTCTCACAGGTGTTGACCGCCAAGGGATTTGGCGCCGGTACGGTCGGCAACAACGACGGCGGCCACGTCAAGGGCAGCCAGGTGCGGGCCGCCAAGAGCGACGATCTGGGCGCCCAGGAGGTGTCCAAGGAGCTGGGCGGCTTGCCGGTGGTCGCCGATTCGTCCGTCGCGCCGGGCTCGGTCCGGGTGGTGCTGGGCAACGACTACAGCGGCCCCGGCTCGGGACTTTCCGGCACCGGGACGGTGATGCCCGCCCGGGTGTCCAGCGTCGGTTCGGTGGCGGCCGACCCGAACGTCCCTGCGCCCTCGCCGATCCTGACCGCGGGCTCCGACAAGCCCGAGTGCATCAACTGAACACGCTCTCCGGCGCCATCCTCGACCCGATGCTGCGGGCCGACCCGGTGGGCCCGCGCATCACCTATTACGACGACGCGACCGGCGAACGCATCGAGTTGTCCGCGGCGACGCTGGCCAACTGGGCGGCCAAGACCGGCAACCTGTTACGCGACGAGCTGGGCGCCGGGCCGGGCAGCCGGGTCGCGATCCTGCTGCCGGCGCACTGGCAGACGGCGGCCGTGTTGTTCGGGGTGTGGTGGATCGGCGCCGAAGCGGTGCTCGCACCGGGCGCGGGCGCCGCCACAGACTTAGCGCTGTGCACCGCCAAGGGGCTGGACGAGGCGGACTCCGCCGTGGCGGCATCGGGGGGTGAGGTGGCGGTGCTGTCGCTGGATCCGTTCGGCCGCCCGGCCCCCGACCTGCCGATCGGCGTCACTGACTACGCCACGGCCGTGCGGGTGCACGGCGACCAGATCGTCGCCGAACGCCATCCCGGTCCGGCGCTGGCCGGACGATCGGTCGACGAGGTCCTGGCCGATTGCCAAAGCTCGGCCGCCGCAAGGGAATTGACGGCCGCGGACCGGGTCCTGTCCACCGCCACGTGGTCCGGGCCCGGGGAACTGGTGGACGGCCTGCTGGCGATCCTGGCCGTCGGCGCGTCGCTGGTGCAGGTGGCCAATCCCGACCAGTCGGCACTGACGCGCAGGATCGAGACTGAAAAGGTCACCCGGGTGCTGTAGGCCAGTCCAATACATATTGATATGGCAATATTTCAATGTTAACGTCGAGCGAGTATCAGCAGACGCTGCGACGACAGGGAGGTCCGGGCAATGGCGGGGTACGCGCTCTTGACGAAAGCGGCATCGACGGTGGTCACCGGCCTCGTCGGCGCGACGGCCTACGAGGTGTTGCGCAAGGCCGTGGCCAAGGCGCCGCTGCACGAGACCGCGGTGTCGGCGGCTGAGCTGGGGCTGCGCGGGACGCGCAAGGCCGAGGAGGCCGCCGAGTCGGCGCGGCTGAAGATCGCCGACGTCATGGCCGAAGCCCGAGAACGCATCGGCGAGGAAGCCCCCACGCCGTCCGTCGGCGACGTCCACCAGCACGACCACTGATCCCCGCGCAGATGGCGCTCGCCACCGCCCTGGACCCAGTCCGCTCGGAAGAGCCTGCACTGCAGGTTGTTTCGGATGCCGCCGGGCGCATGCGGGTTGCCGTCGACTGGCTCCGCTGCAACTCCCGGCGCGCCGTGGCGGTCGAGGAGGCCGTCGCCAAGCAGGACGGCGTGCGCGTGGTGCACGCCTACCCGCGCACCGGTTCCGTCGTCGTCTGGTATTCACGCCGCCGCTGCGACCGCTCCGCGGTGCTGGCGGCGATCAGCTCAGCCGCACATGTCGCCGCCGAGCTGATCCCGGCACGCGAGCCGCATTCGTCGGAGATCCGCAACACCGACGTGTTGCGGATGGTCATCGGCGGTGCGGCGCTGGCCCTGCTCGGCGTGCGCCGTTACGTGTTCGCCCGGCCGACGCTGCTCGGCCCGAACGGCCGGATCCTGGCCACCGGGGTCACCATCTTCACCGGCTACCCGTTCCTGCGCGGCGCGCTGCGCTCCCTGCGTTCCGGCCGGGCCGGCACCGACGCCCTGGTGTCGGCGGCCACGGTGGCCAGCCTGGTGCTGCGCGAGAACGTGGTGGCGCTCACCGTGCTGTGGCTGCTCAACATCGGCGAGTACCTGCAAGACCTCACCCTGCGCCGGACCCGGCGCGCCATCTCGGAACTGCTGCGCGGCAGCCAGGACACGGCGTGGATCCGGCTGCCGGGCACTTCTGGGGCCTCTGGCCCTGGCACCGAAGTTCAGATCCCCATCGACAGCGTGCAGATCGGCGACGAGGTGGTCATTCACGACCGCGTCGCGATACCGGTGGACGGCGAGGTGGTCGACGGCGAGGCGATCGTGAACCAATCCGCGATCACCGGCGAGAACCTGCCCGTCAGCGTCCTGGTCGGCGCGCACGTGCACGCCGGGTCGGTCGTGGTGCGCGGACGCCTGGTGGTGCGCGCCCAGGCCGTCGGCAACCAGACCGCGATCGGGCGCATCATCACCCGGGTCGAGGAGGCGCAGCACGACCGGGCGCCCATCCAGACGATCGGCGAAAACTTCTCCCGCCGTTTCGTTCCCACCTCGTTCATCGTGTCGGCCGTCACCCTCGCGGTCACGGGCGACGTGCGCCGCGCGATGACCATGCTGTTGGTCGCGTGCCCCTGCGCGGTGGGCCTGTCCACCCCGACCGCGATCAGCGGCGCGATCGGCAACGGTGCGCGCCGCGGCATCCTGATCAAGGGCGGCTCCCACCTCGAACAGGCCGGCCGGGTGGACGCGATCTTGTTCGACAAGACCGGGACGCTGACCGTCGGCCGCCCGGTGGTCACCAATATCATTGCCCTGCATAAGGATTGGGAGCCCGAGCAGGTGCTGGCGTACGCGGCGAGCTCGGAGATCCACTCCCGCCATCCCTTGGCCGAGGCGGTGATCCGCTCGACCGAGGAGCGCCACATCACCATCCCACCGCACGAGGAGTGCGAGGTGCTGGTGGGCCTGGGCATGCGCACCTGGGCCGACGGCCGCACCCTGCTGCTCGGCAGCCCCGGGCTGCTGCGCGCCGAAAAGGTACGGGTGTCGAAGAAGGCGTCGGAGTGGGTGGACCGGCTGCGGCGGCAGGCCGAGACCCCGCTGCTGCTCGCGGTCGACGGCAAGCTGGTGGGGTTGATCAGCCTGCGCGACGAGGTACGGCCCGAAGCGGTCGAGGTGCTGAAGGAGTTGCGGGACAACGGGATTCGCCGGATCGTCATGCTCACCGGCGACCACCCGGACATCGCCCAGGTCGTCGCCGAGGAGCTGGGCATCGACGAGTGGCGCGCCGAGGTGATGCCGGAGGACAAGCTCGAGGTGGTGCGCGGACTGCAGAACGACGGCTACGTGGTCGGCATGGTCGGCGACGGCATCAACGACGCCCCCGCGCTGGCCGCCGCCGACATCGGGATCGCCATGGGCCTGGCCGGAACCGACGTCGCGGTCGAGACCGCCGACGTGGCGCTGGCCAACGACGACTTGCATCGCCTGCTGGACGTGCGCGACCTGGGCGCCCGGGCGGTCGACGTCATCCGGGAGAACTACAGCATGTCCATCGCGGTCAATGCCGCCGGGCTGATCATCGGCGCGGGCGGGGCGCTGTCCCCCGTGCTGGCCGCGATCCTGCACAACGCGTCGTCAGTCGCGGTGGTGGCCAACAGCTCCCGGCTGATCCGCTACCGACTGGACTGAGTTGCGATCGCCGGCGCGGCGCCGACCCAATCAGGAGTGGGCCGTCTGGTCTTTCAGCACCCGCTTGAGTACCTTGCCTCCCGCGTTGCGGGGCAGTTCGTCGACAAAGCAGACATCGCGAGGAATCTTGAAGCGCGCCAATCGGTTTCGGACGTAATCCTGGACATCGCGCTCGGTCAGCGCCGCGCCCGGCCGGAGGACGACGTAGGCGCGCAACCGCTGCCCGAACTCCTCGTCGTCGACGCCGACGACCGCGGCTTCGAGGATGTCGCGATGGTGCGCGAGAGCCTCTTCGACCTCGCCGGGGTACACGTTCTCCCCGCCGGAGACGATCATCTCGTCGTCGCGCCCGTCGATGAAAAGCCTTCCGTCCGTGTCGAAATGACCGACGTCGCCGGTAGACATCAGCCCGTGGATCGACTCTTTGGTGCCGCCACCGGTGTATCCCTCGAAGGCCAGCACGTTACCGACGAAAATCCGCCCCGGCGTCCCGGGGGGAACCTCGCGGCCGTCGTCGGTGAAAACCTTGACGACCGAGCCGGGCACCACCGCGCCCACGCATCCGGGCGCGACGGTCAGGTCGGCGGGCGTGGCGATGGTGGCGTAGGCGACCTCGGTGGACCCGTACATGTTGTAGACCACGGGGCCCAGGGCTTCGAGCGCCCGGGTGGCCAGTGCGGCCCCGAGCTGGGAACCGCCGATGAACACGATGCGCAGCGACGACAGGTCATGCTCGGCCAGGGCCGCCGGCCCCAGATCGAGGATGCGCCGCAACATGATCGGCACGACGATCATGGCGCTGGCCCGGTGTGCGGCCACGCTGGCCAGCGTCTGCCGGGCGTCGAAGCGGCGGCGCAGCACCAGGGTCGAGCCCAGCACCATCGCATACATCGCGTGGCTGAAACCCATCGAATGAAACAGCGGCACACAGCATTCGGTGACTTCCCGGCCGCGGAACGGCACCTTGCCGAGCAGCCCGCCGACCGGTATCAGCGAGTAGGGCTCGGAACGCGCGGCGCCCTTCGGCGTTCCCGTCGTCCCGCTGGTCGAGATGACGATCTTGGGCCGCCCACCGGATGCGGGCGGCGGACTGGGATCGCCAAGCTCGATCAGCGCGTCCAGGGTGTCGGGAGCGGGCGATGGGGTCCAGGCCCGGATCCGGCCCAGCCTCGGCTGGACGTCCGCGACGACGGCGCTGAACTCCTCGTCGTACACCAGCAGGTCGACGCGTTCCCGGGTCAGCATCCCGTCCAGCTGCGCGGCGCCGAAACCGGTGTTGAGCAGCAAGACACCAGCGCCGCACTTGGCGGCTGCGTACACGGCTTCCAGAAAGCCCCGGTGGTTGCCCACCAGGATCGCCACGCCGTTGCCCGGGCCGAGCCCACGCCGCCGCCACTCGTTGCCCAACGCGTTGGTCCGCTCGTCCAGCTCACCGAACGTGAGGGGGCCGCGCTCGTCGATTAGCGCAACCCCGTCGCGGTCTCGCCCGGCGGCGATCGCCGTCGCCGCCCCCAAGATCCCGTAGCGGTCGAGGGCGCGCAGCACCGGAAAGATCCGTCCGGGGGGTGCCCACCGCAATCCCCCGGCCCGGGCATACAGAAGCAGCGACCGGGCTTCCAAATTCGCGCGCCCGAGAAGTCCCACCGTCTGCACACGTCGATGCTGCCGCCCGCCCCGGCCCCGGATAAGGGCGCAACGCCACTAGCGGGAGGGGCTTTGGTCACCATCGTTATTCTGGCTAACGACTAGACGGAAAGGGCATTGCCGATGACGCGCACCGACAACGACAGCTGGGACCTGGCCACCAGTGTGGGGGCCACCGCCACCATGGTGGCGGCCGGACGGGCCCGGGCCACCCGCGACGCGCTGATCGACGACCGGTTCGCCGAGCCGCTGGTACGCGCCGTCGGCGTCGACTTCTTCACCCGGTGGGCCAACGGCGAACTCGACTCCGTCGACGTCGACGAGCCCGGCGCCCCGTGGGGCATGCAGCGCATGACCGACATGCTGGCCGCCCGCACGCGCTACATCGATGCGTTCTTCGCCGAGGCGGGCGCCCAACAAGACCCAGCCATCCGCCAGGTGGTCATCCTGGCCTCCGGCCTGGACGCGCGCGCGTACCGGCTGCCCTGGGCCGCGGGGACCACGGTGTTCGAGATCGACCAGCCGCAAGTCATCGAATTCAAGACCACCACCATCGCCGACCTCGGCGCCGAGCCCACCGCCGAGGTCCGGGCCGTCCCGATCGACCTGCGCCACGATTGGCCGTCGGCGCTGCGCGAGGCCGGGTTCGACACCGGGCGGCCCGCCGCCTGGGCCGCCGAGGGCCTGCTCGGCTTCCTGCCGCCCGAGGCGCAGGACCGGCTGCTCGACGACATCACGGCGCTCAGCGCCGACGGCAGCCGGCTGGTGGCCGAGGTCTTCATCAACTCCGGCGACAACGGGGAGGCCCTGAACGCCGCCAGCCAGAAGTGGCGGGACAACGGCCTGGACATCGCGCTCGGCGACCTGGGCTTCCCGGGCGCGCGCAACGACGCGGCGACCTATCTGGAGCGGCACGGCTGGCGCACGGTTCGCACACCCCTGAATCAGTTGTTGGCCGACAACGGGTTACCTTTGCAGCGCACCGACCCCGGTGCGCCGTTCGCCCAGAACTACTACTGCACCGGGGTCTTGCATAAGGCGATGCACACTGCCCGTTGACGGAAGGCCACCCATGGCAAACAGCGCGCCCGCCAAGCCGCTCGACGGTTTCCGGGTACTCGATTTCACCCAGAACATCGCCGGGCCGCTGGCCGGCCAGGTGCTGGCCGACCTGGGCGCCGAGGTGATCAAGGTCGAGGCGCCCCTCGGTGAGGCGGCCCGGCAGATCATCGCGGTCCTGCCCGGGCGCCCGCCGCTGCCCACGCTGTTTCTGCCCCACAACCGGGGCAAGAAGTCCGTGGCGGTGGACCTCACGGACGACGAGGCCAAGCAGCAGATCCTGCGGTTGGTCGACACCGCCGACGTCGTGCTGGAGGGGTTTCGCCCCGGCGTGATGGAACGCATGGGGCTGGGCCCCGACGACCTGCGCGCCCGCAACCCCAGGCTGATCTACGCGCGGCTGTCGGCCTACGGCGGCAACGGCCCGCACGGCAGCAGGCCGGGCGTCGATCTGATGGTCGCGGCCGAGTCGGGCATGACCACCGGCATGCCGACACCGACCGGCAAACCGCAGATCATCCCCTTCCAGCTCGTCGACGCCGCCAGCGGTCACGTTCTGGCCCAGGCGGTGCTGGCCGCACTGCTCAACCGGGAGCGCCACGGGGTGGCCGACGTGGTGCGGGTCGCCATGTACGACGTCGCGGTCAACTTGCAGGCCAGCCAGCTCACGATCCACCTCAACAAGCCGAGCGAGACGCCCAAGCCCGACGCCGCTCCAAAAGCCAAGAAGCGCAAGGGAGTCGGCTTCGCCACCCAACCGTCGGACGCGTTCAAGGCCGCCGACGGCTACCTGGTGATCAGTGCCTACGTGCCCAAGCACTGGGCGAAGCTGTGCCAGATCATCGGCCGCCCGGACCTGCTGGAAGACGAGCGGTTCATCGACCAGCGATCACGCGCGATGAATTACCCCGAATTGACCGAGGAACTCGAGTCGGCGCTGGCCGCCAAGACCGCGGCCGAATGGGTTGAGCTGCTTCAAGAAGGCGGCCTGATGGCCTGCCTGGCTTACACCTGGAAACAGGTGGTGGACACCCCGCTGTTCGCGGAGAACGAGCTCGCCCTGCGGGTGGGCAGCGGCGACCCGGAGATGGGGGCCATCACGGTGGTACGCATGCCGGCGCGCTACTCGAGCTTCGACGCGGTGGTCACCGACCCCCCGCCCGCGCCGGGGCAGCACAACGACGTGTTCCTCACCGCGCCGCAGCCGGCGCCATAACCGGCCGCCGTCACAGGCTGGGGAGACGCACCACCTGGACGAAGAACTCGTCGATCTGCCGGACCGCCTTCATGAACTGATCCAGGTCGACCGGCTTGGTGACATAGGCGTTGGCGTGCAGCTTGTAGCTGCGCAGGATGTCCTCCTCCGCCGAGGAGGTGGTGAGCACGACGACCGGGATGCGGGCCAGGTCCGGGTCGGACTTGACCTTCTCCAGCAGCTGGCGGCCGTCGTATTTCGGCAGGTTCAGGTCCAGCAGGATGAGGTCGGGCCTCGGCGCGTCCTTGAATTGACCGCGCTGGTAGAGGTAGTCGAGGCCTTCCTCTCCGTCGTGCGCGACGTGCAGCCGGTTCTTGAGTTTGTTGTGCTCGAACGCTTCTCGCGTGATGAGCTCGTCTCCCGGATCGTCTTCGACGAGCAGGATGTCGATGGCTCTACCGGCCGATGTCATTCGTGCGCTCCTTCCAATGCGGCCGCGCGTGGCGCGTCCGCGTCGTTGTGGGGCCCGGGCTCGGGCTCGGCCATGGGCAGCGTGAACTCGAACCGCGTTCCCTCGGTGCGGGACGTGTCGATCCGGATGGTGCCGCCATGGTGCTCGACGATCTTCTTGACCAGCGCCAGGCCGACACCGGTCCCGGCGTACACGTCGCGACCGTGCAGGCGCTGGAAGATGACAAAGACCTTGTCGGCGAACTCGGCCGGGATCCCGATACCGTTGTCCGACAGGGTGATCACCCATTCGCCGTCGTGGTTGCCGGTGCCCGGTGCGCACTCGATGACGACGCTGGGCCTGCGATCTTTGTGCCGGAACTTCACCGCATTGCCGATGAGGTTCTGCCACAGCATCGTCAGCAGCATCGGATCGCCCTTGATCCGCGGAAGACCGTCGGGGCGCACGATCTCGGCTTCCGACTCTTCGATCGCGGCGGCCAGGTTGGCCAGGCCGGAGTCCAGCGTGGTGTCGAGGTTCACGTCCGTCTCCGTCGTGCCCAGCCGGCCGACGCGCGAGAAGGTGAGCAGGTCGTTGATCAGCGCCTGCATCCGCTTGGCTCCGTCGACCGCGAAACCGATGTATTCGATCCCGCGCTCGTCCAGTTTGTCGCCGTATCGCCGCTCCAGCAGCTGACAGAACGAGGCGACCTTGCGCAGCGGCTCCTGCAGGTCGTGCGACGCGACGTAGGCGAACTGCTCGAGTTCGGCGTTGGACCGCCGCAATTCGGCCGCCTGCTCGTCCAGCTGCGCCTGGGCCGAACGCGATGTCTCGAGCTCGTCGACCATCCGCTTGCGCATGTTCTCGACGTCGATCGCCATGTCGCGAACGTCTTTGGGCCGCTTCGGCGGCGCGATGCTTTCCTCGAAGTTGCCCTTGGTGATCCGCCGGGATGCCGCGGCCAAGGCGGCGAGCGGACGGGCGACCGTGTCCCGGACGAGGAAGCCCAGCAGCCCGGCCGTGACGAAGAACAACAACACCATTGCGCCGAGTGCCCTGTCGCGCCACGCATCGGTGTGTTTGAGTTCGTCCGCGGCCGTCGCCCGCGCCGCGGACAGGTTCGCGTTCTGCCTATCGAAAAGCGTTCGCAAATGGTCGAATTCGGCTTTGCCGCGCTCCGCCGACGGTTTGCTCGCGACGTTCTTGCCGTTGGGCATCACAGTGGCGATGACCGGCTCGGCGTAGTTTTCCCGCCACTCGGCCGCGGCGCCCTCGATAGCGGCCAGGTCGCCTAACAGATCCGGGCGCCGGCTCAGGCGGCGCCGGATTTCTTCCGCCGCCGCCTGTTCGGCGTGTTGCCCGTCGTAGTACGGCGTGAGGAATTGCCGGTCCCCGGCGATCAGGTAGCCCCGGATGCCCGTCTCCTGGTCGCGCAACGCGGCCTGCAGCTGGAAGGCCCCCACGCGCGCCGGCTGAATGTTGTCGACAAGCTCGTGCGTCATCTGGTCCGTGCGGTTCAGCAACAGGAAGCCGACCACCGCACCGGCGAGCACCATCACGCCCATGCTGACCAGGACGAGGGCCTGCCATCCACGCACGGTCAGCTGCGACAGACGCAGGCGGCGCAACCTCGGGGTCACGTGGCGGTCCTTTCGACCCGCAGCACGGCGATGTCGTCGGTGAGCCCGCCGCGCGACTGGGCGAGTTCCTGCGCCCCGTCGATGAGCGCATCGACGAACTCCGGGCCCGGCCGGTTCGCGTGCGAGCGGGCCAGCGCGAGCAGTCCGTCCTCGCCGAGGCGCCGGGTGCCGTGTCCCGAATATCCCTCGAACAGCCCGTCCGTCAGCAGCAGCAGGCCGTGACCCGCCGGCAGATCCATCTCATACCGCGGCCAGTCGTCGTCGGCGCTCAGGCCCAGCGCGGGGCCGCCCGGCGGCTCCACCCATTCCACGGCGCCGTCGCGCTGCAGCAGCATCCCGGGATGGCCGGCGCGGACGGCGGTGATGCGCGTGCTGTCGGCCGGGAGTTGAAGACTGAGCACGGTCGCGAAAACGCCTGTGCCCGTTCGCTCGGAGCGCAGCACCCGCTCGAGCTGCCGCATCAGTTCCACCCCGTGCACACCGGCGAAGGTGAGGGCGCGAAAGGCGATCCGCAGCGCAGCGCCCAGGGCGGCCTCGTGCGGCCCGTGCCCCGCGACGTCGCCGATCAGGACGTGGACGACCCGGTCGGGCGTCTGGACCACGTCGTAAAAATCCCCGCACAGCAACGCGTCCTCGCGGCTCGGCCGGTACCGGGCGACGATGTCGACGCCCGGGTTGTCCAGCAGCAGCGGGGAGGGCAGCAGGCCGCGCTCCAGCAGCGCGTTCTCGCGGGCCCGCAGCTGGCTCGCGTGCAGGTCGGCGGCGATCAGCTCGGCGCGCTTGCGCTCGATCGCGTAGAGCAGCGCGCGCCGCAGCATCTCGGGCTCGACACGACCCTTGACCAGGTAGTCCTGAGCGCCCGCCGCGACCGCGGAGGCCCCGAAGTACTCGTCGTTCAGCCCGGTCAGCACGACGATCGGAACGGTGGCATCGCGCTTGGCGATGCGGTCCAGCGCGTCCATGCCGTTGGCGTCGGGCAGGTGCAGGTCCAACAGCACGCAGTCGGGCCGGGCGGAGGCCAGCTCCCGCTCGGCGTGGGCCATCGACTGCGCCCACACCACCCGGATATCGGCGACCCCGTCGGCGATCAGGTCTTCCACGAGCACCGCATCGGCGCGGTCGTCCTCGACCAACAGCAACGACAATGACTGCCAATTCGCCTCCGGGGTCACTGGAGCACGCACGGGCATCAATTCCCGGTTATCCGAGGATGCGCAAAGGAAGCCACGCTGTTCACTTCAGACCCCCTGGCCGCGGGTAAGACCCATCAGCACGACTCTACGTTTTAGGTACGGTCTCACCACCCCGAATGGTTAACCGTCCGAGATCCTATAGGTCAGCGCAGCAACGCCCGCGACATGACCACGCGCTGAATCTGATTCGTGCCCTCGTAGATCTGGGTGATCTTGGCGTCGCGCATCATCCGCTCGACGGGGAAATCGACGGTGTAGCCGGCACCGCCGAAGAGCTGCACCGCGTCGGTGGTCACCTCCATCGCGACGTCGGAGGCCAAGCACTTGGACGCCGCGGAGATGAAGCCCAGGTTGGATTCGCCGCGCTCCGCGCGGGCCGCCGCGTGGTACACCATCAGCCGGGCGGACTCCACCTTCATGGCCATGTCGGCGAGCATGAACTGCACGCCCTGGTTGTCGCTGACCGGGCGGCCGAACTGCTTGCGGTCCTTGGTGTATGCGATCGCGGCATCGAGCGCGCCCTGGGCGATGCCGACCGCCTGGGCACCGATGGTGGGCCGGGTGTGGTCCAGCGTCGCCAGCGCGGTCTTGAAGCCGGTGCCCGGCTCACCGATGATCCGGTCGCCCGGGATGCGGCAGTTCTCGAAGTACAGCTCGGTGGTCGGTGAGCCCTTGATGCCGAGCTTGCGCTCCTTGGGGCCGACGGTGAACCCCTCGTCGTCCTTGTGCACCATGAACGAGGAGATGCCGTTGGCGCCCTTGTCCGGGTCGGTTACCGCCATGACGGTGTACCAGCTCGACTTGCCGCCGTTGGTGATCCAGCACTTGGCGCCGTTGAGAATCCAGTCGTCCCCGTCGGCCTTGGCCCGGGTCCGCATCGAGGCCGCGTCGCTGCCGGCTTCCCGCTCGCTCAGCGCGTAGGACGCCATCGCGGTGCCGTCGGCGATCGAGGGCAACACCTGCTTCTTCAATTCGTCGGAGCCCCGCAGAATCAGCCCCATGGTGCCCAGCTTGTTCACCGCGGGGATCAGCGACGCCGAAGCGTCGACGCGGGCGACTTCCTCGATCACGATGCACGCCGCCACGGAATCGGCGCCCTGGCCGCCGTACTCCTCGGGCACGTGCACCGCGTTGAATCCGGAGGCATTGAGCGCTTCGAGCGCCTCGTCCGGGAAGCGCGAATTCTCGTCCACGTCGGCGGCGTGCGGGGCGATCTCCTTCTCCGCCAGCGCGCGGATCGCTGCCCGCAATTCGTTGTGTTCCTCGGGCAATTGGAACAAATCAAAGGTGGGGTTTCCGGCCCATCCAGCCATCTCGGACTCCTATTACGCTGTGCCGACCTGCCCGGCTCCGCCGCGGGCGCGGCCCGTCTCGTCGCCAGGCTACTAGCCGGTAACTTTACCCTGGCGCTCCTGAAGCGCCTCATCCTTGGCCCGCACGCTCTCAGCCAGCTGGCCTTGGAACTCGACGATTCGGGCCCGCAGCGCCGGGTCGGACGACCCGAGAATGCGCACGGCGAGCAGGCCCGCGTTCCGGGCGCCCCCGATCGAGACCGTGGCCACCGGGACACCCGCCGGCATCTGCACGATCGACAGCAACGAGTCGAGGCCGTCCAGCCGCGCCAGCGGCACCGGGACCCCGATCACCGGCAGCGGCGTCGCGGACGCGACCATCCCGGGCAAGTGGGCGGCGCCGCCGGCACCGGCGATGATCACCTCGATGCCGCGGTCGGCCGCGCCGCGCGCGTAGTCGAACATCACCTGGGGCGTGCGATGCGCCGAGACCACCCGAACCTCGGTCGGTATGTCGAACTCGGCCAGCGCGGCCGCGGCGTCGGCCATCACCGACCAGTCGCTGTCGCTGCCCATGATCACCCCGACCCGAGCCTCAGTCATGTGCGCCGCTCCTCCTCGCGTTTTCCGATCGCACTGCCCTGTTCATCGTCGCCGGCGCGTGAGAACTACTCATGTGGATCCCATCCGTCCGTCCACTGCCCGTGTGCCAACCAGTGTGCCGCCAGCTCTGCGCGCTCCCGCAGCGCGTCCACCTCCGCCATATCGGTCCCGAGGAAATTGACGTGGCCGATCTTGCGACCGGGTCGTTCCTCCTTGCCGTAGAGGTGGACCCGGGCGTCGGGCATCCGCGCGAACAGGTGGTGCAACCGCTCGTCCATCGTGATAGCGGGCATCGCCGGCCCCGTCTGCGGGGCGCCCAGCACGTTGGCCATCACCGTCACCGGCACCGTGGCGTCGGTGTCGCCGAGCGGATAGTCCAGCACCGCGCGCACGTGCTGTTCGAACTGGCTGGTGCGCGCGCCGTCCATGGTCCAGTGCCCGGAGTTGTGCGGGCGCATCGCGAGCTCGTTGACGAGCAGCGCGCCGTCGGTGGTCTCGAACAGCTCGACCGCGAACACCCCGACGACGCCCAGCTCGGCGGCCAACCGCAACGCCAGCTGCTGGGCCGCGGCGGCCAGCTCGCCGGGCAGCCCGGGCGCGGGCGCGATCACCTGCACGCAGATCCCGTCTCGCTGCACCGTCTCGACGACCGGCCAGGCCGCGCCCTGGCCGAACGGTGAGCGCGCCACCAGCGCCGACAGTTCGCGGCGCAGATTCACCTGTTCCTCGGCCATCACCGGCACATCGTCGGCCAGGAAGGTGGCGGCGATCTCACGGGCGTGCAACGGGTCGCGCGCCATTCGCACCCCGCGCCCGTCGTAACCGCCGCGGACCGCTTTGACGACCACGGGCCCGGCTATGCGTTGCGCGAAGGCATCGAGTTCGTCGACGCTCCGGATTTCCGCATAGCGGGGCACCGGGGCGCCCAGCGCCTCCAGCCGCCGGCGCATGACCAGCTTGTCCTGGGCGTGCACCAGCGCCTGCGGCGGCGGCGCGACGTTGACGCCTTCGGCGACCAGCTTGTCCAACAGCTCGGTCGGCACGTGTTCGTGGTCGAACGTCAGCACGTGGGCTCCGGCCGCGACCCGGCGGAGGTCTTCCAGGTCGGTGTGCGAACCGATCACCACGTCGGGGGTGACCTGCGCGGCCGGCTCGTCGGGGGCGGTGGCCAGCACCCGCAGCGTCTGCCCGAGGGCGATCGCGGCCTGGTGGGTCATCCGGGCTAGTTGGCCGCCGCCGACCATGGCGACTAACGGGGCGGCCCCGGGCGGGCGTGTACTCGGCACGGCCATCATGGTGTCACGGCCCGGGCGGCGTGTTGACCGGCGGTGACGCCGAATTGTTATGTACGATTTTGCGTCTATTTTGTGTCCGTCCGTACACTGACGACTTGTGCCCTTCGCCGAAGCCGCAATCGAGCGTCTACCCGGGTTTATTCAGCCCTATTTGCTGCGCCACCACGAACTGATCAAATTCGCCATCGTCGGCGGAACCACGTTCGTGATCGACTCGGCGATTTTCTACACGCTGAAGCTGACAATTCTGGACTCCAAGCCGGTCACCGCGAAGGTCATCGCCGGCATCGTCGCGGTGATCGCGTCCTACGTGTTGAACCGCGAATGGAGCTTCCGCGACCGTGGCGGCCGCGAACGTCACCACGAAGCGCTGCTGTTCTTCGCGTTCAGCGGCGTGGGGGTGCTGCTCTCCATGGCACCGCTGTGGTTCTCCAGCTACATCCTGCAGCTGCGTGAGCCGATGGTGTCGCTGACCGTGGAGAACATCGCCGACTTCATCTCCGCCTACATCATCGGCAACCTGCTGCAGATGGCGTTCCGCTTCTGGGCGTTCCGGCGCTGGGTGTTCCCCGACGAGTTCGCGCGCAACCCCGACAAGGCGCTGGAGTCCGCCCTCACCGCCGGCGGCATCGCCGAGATGCTCGAGGACGAGATCGAGGGCGGCAATGTCACGCTGCTGCGCGCCTGGCGTAACCGGGCCGGCCGGTCGGGTCAGCTGGGCGATTCCTCCGAACCCAGGGTGTCGAAAACTTCGTGATACAGCAGCGCGTGCACCTCGCGCAGCCGCGGAATGTCGTAGAACTCCAACGGATCTTGTGATGCCGATTCGATGATCAGCGTCCCGGTGCGAAACATCCGCTCGGTGATCCGGTCGCGGAATTCCACGCTGTTGATCCGCGCCAACGGGATATCGATGCCGGTGCGGGTCAGCACCCCGTGCCGAAACATCACCCGCCGGTTCGTCACGACGAAATGGGTGGTCAGCCAGGTCAAGAACGGCCACAGCGTCAGCCAGCCGACGATCACCAGCCAGATGCCCCAGATGACGCCGTAGATGATGTTCTTGGCCAGCTGGCCCCAATGCGTCGAATTGAGGTATCCGGAGCCGAACGACGCCAGCGCCGTCGCCAGCAGGAGGGCCACGACGGGCCAGATCAAACGCTTCCAGTGCGGGTGGCGGTGGACGATAACCTGCTCGCCGGCGGCCAGGACATTATCCGGATAGCTCACCCTGGCGACCTTAGCTCTCGGTGCGCCGATAGCTACCGCAAATGCACCACGTCCCCGGCCGAGACGACGACGGTCTGTCCTCCGCTTTCGATGCACAGCCTGCCCTGGTCGTCGACGGCGCTCGCCTGTCCGACGACCTCCTTGCCGCCGGGCAGGTGAGCCCGCACCCGGGTGCCGATGGTCAGGCTGCGCGCCCGGTAGTCGGCCGCCAGCGCCCAGTCGGCCCCGCGCGCGGCGCGCCAGGCCACGATCCGCCGTCCGAGCTCTCTCAACAGCCCGCACACCAGCCGCGTGCGGTCGGGCGCCGACACGCCCAGGTCGAGCAGCGAGGTGGCCCCGGCGCCGTCGACGTCCTCCGGCACCTCGGTTACGTTGAGCCCCAGGCCAATTACCACCACCGGCCGTGACACCTCGGCCAGGATGCCCGCCAGCTTGGCCGGTGAACCGGGGGCACCCGCAAGCACGTCGTTGGGCCACTTGAGTCCCACCTGCACCCCCTCGAGCAGGGGGGCCACCGTGTCGACCACCGCCACCCCGGTGGCCAGCGGCAGCCAGCCCCATCCGGCGGTGGGCACGTCGACGATGCTCACGGCGACCGACATCGTGATCTGGGCCCGCGGGGTGGCCGACCAGCCACGGCCGTGCCGCCCGCGCCCCGCGGTCTGGTGCTCGGCGATCAGCACGGAGCCGGCGACGTCGGTCCCCGACGCCGCTTGCGCGAGCAGGTCGGCGTTCGTGGAACCGGTCTGTTCGACGACCTCGAGCCGGCGCCAACCGAGTCCGGTGCCGATCACTTCGGCGCGCAGCGTGGCCTGGTCCAGCGGTGCCCTGAGCTCATCGGTGTCCATCACTGCCCAGCCTAAAACTCCGCCGGGGCGGCGGCCGATACCATCGGATCCCATGACAAGCGTTACCGACCACACCGCGGAGCCGGCCGCCGAGCACACCATCGACATCCACACCACGGCAGGCAAGCTGGCCGAGCTGCACAAGCGCCGGGAAGAGTCGCTGCACCCGGTGGGCGAAGAGGCCGTCGACAAGGTGCACGCCAAGGGCAAGCTGACCGCCCGCGAGCGCATCTATGCCCTGCTGGACGAGGACTCGTTCGTCGAACTCGACGCGTTGGCGCGGCACCGCAGCTCCAACTTCGGCCTGGAGAACAACCGCCCGCTCGGCGACGGCGTGGTCACCGGTTACGGCACCATCGACGGCCGCGACGTGTGCATCTTCAGCCAGGACGCCACGGTGTTCGGCGGCAGCCTCGGCGAGGTGTACGGCGAGAAGATCGTCAAGGTCCAGGAACTGGCGATCAAGACCGGCCGCCCGCTGATCGGCATCAACGACGGCGCCGGCGCGCGCATCCAGGAGGGCGTCGTCTCGCTCGGCCTGTACAGCAAGATCTTCCGCAACAACATCCTGGCCTCCGGCGTGATCCCGCAGATCTCGCTGATCATGGGCGCCGCCGCCGGTGGGCACGTCTACTCCCCCGCGTTGACCGACTTCGTGGTGATGGTCGACCAGACCAGCCAGATGTTCATCACCGGGCCGGACGTCATCAAGACCGTCACGGGCGAGGACGTCACGATGGAGGAACTCGGCGGCGCCCACACCCACATGGCCAAGTCGGGCACCCTGCACTATGTCGCCTCGGGCGAGCAGGACGCCTTCGACTGGGTGCGCGACCTGCTGAGCTACCTGCCGCCCAACAACGCCACCGACCCGCCGCGCTACGCCGAGCCCGTCCCCGAGGGCGCTATTGAGGACAACCTCACCGAGGAGGACCTCGAGCTGGACACGCTGATCCCGGACTCGGCCAACCAGCCGTACGACATGCACGAGGTGATCACCCGCATCCTCGACGACGACGAGTTCCTGGAGATCCAGAGCGGTTATGCCACCAACATCGTCGTCGGATTCGGCCGCATCGAGGGCCGGCCGGTCGGGATCGTGGCGAACCAGCCCACGCAGTTCGCCGGCTGCCTGGACATCAACGCCTCGGAGAAGGCGGCGCGGTTCGTGCGGACCTGCGACTGCTTCAACATCCCGATCATCATGCTGGTGGACGTCCCGGGCTTCCTGCCGGGCACCGGCCAGGAATACAACGGCATCATCCGGCGCGGCGCCAAGCTGCTGTTCGCCTACGGCGAGGCCACCGTTCCGAAGATCACCGTCATCACCCGCAAGGCCTACGGCGGCGCGTACTGCGTCATGGGCTCCAAGGACATGGGTTGCGACGTCAACATCGCCTGGCCGACGGCCCAGATCGCGGTGATGGGCGCCTCCGGGGCCGTCGGCTTCGTCTACCGCAAGCAGCTGGCCGAGGCGGCCAAGGAGGGCAAGGACGTCGACGAGCTGCGCCTGCAGTTGCAGCAGGAGTACGAGGACACGTTGGTCAACCCGTACGTCGCCGCCGAGCGAGGCTACGTGGACGCGGTGATCCCGCCGTCGCACACCCGCGGCTACATCGGCACCGCGCTGCGGCTGCTGGAGCGAAAGATCGCGCACCTGCCCCCCAAGAAGCACGGGAACATCCCGCTGTGAGCCGAACGAGCGGAGCGAACGCAGTGAGCGACGGGAGTGAGGCGAACAATCCGGCTGTGAGCAACGAAAACGGTTCTGAGCCAACCGAAGCCGTGCCGCATCCGCACGAGCCGCACGAGCCGCACATCCAGATCCTCAAGGGCCACCCCACCGACGAGGAGCTGGCCGCGCTGGTCGCCGCGCTCGGCGCCGTCGCCGGCAGCGCCCCCGAGCCCCGCGAGCCCGAGCCCACCCGCTGGGGCCTGCCGGTGGACCGGCTGCGTTTCGCGATGTCCAACTACCAGCGGCTCACCATGCAGCAAATGATGCACATGAAGCATTGACCCGCCTGGTTCTCGGGTCGGCATCGTCGGGCCGGCTGAAGGTGCTGCGCCAGGCCGGCGTCGATCCGCTGGTCGCGGTTTCCGGCGTGGACGAGGACGCCATCGTCGCCGAGCTGGGGCCCGAGGCCACCCCGGACGAGGTCGTGTGTGCGCTGGCCGCGGCCAAGGCCGAATGCGTGGCGGGCGAGCTGAACGGCGCCGTCGCCGCCGATTGCGTTGTCCTCGGCTGTGATTCGATGCTTTACCTCGACGGCGAGCTGTGCGGCAAGCCCGGGTCGGCCGACGCCGCGGTGGCCCAGTGGCGCCGCATGGGTGGCCGGTCGGGCCGGCTGCACACCGGGCACTGCCTGCTGCGGCTTCAGGATGGCACCGTCATCCGTCGTGAGGTGGAATCTGCTTGCACCACAGTGCATTTCGCCGTTCCCGCGGACACGGACCTGCGGGCTTACGTCGCCAGCGGCGAGCCGCTGCACGTGGCCGGCGGGTTCACCTTCGACGGGCTGGGCGGCTGGTTCGTCGACGGGATCGACGGCGACCCGTCGAACGTGATCGGCGTGAGCCTGCCGCTGCTGCGGTCCCTGTTGAGCCGGGTCGGGCTGTCCGTCAGTTCGGTGTGGGCGGCAAGCGCCGGCAACGCCGCCGGCTGATCCGCGAAACTTAAGCCACGGCGGTCCGCCCCGGCGTGTCGTCGCCGACGTTTAAGTGTCGTGGCATGCCAACTGCGGGGATCCGGCGTCCGGCCGTGACGGTAGGCTCGGTTGCGTGGCATTACCCCCCGATCCAAGCCCGACCCTGACGGCCTACGCCCACCCTGAACGGCTGGTCACCGCCGACTGGGTCTCCGCCCACCAGGGCGTCCCCGGCCTGGTGATCGTCGAGTCCGACGAGGACGTCTTGCTCTACGACGTCGGCCATATCCCCGGCGCGGTCAAGGTCGACTGGCACACCGACCTCAACGACCCGACGGTCCGCGACTACATCAACGGCGAGCAGTTCGCCGAATTGATGGACCGCAAGGGCATCTCGCGCGACGACACCGTGGTGATCTACGGCGACAAGAGCAACTGGTGGGCCGCGTACGCGCTGTGGGTCTTCACGTTGTTCGGCCACCCCGACGTGCGCCTGCTCAACGGCGGACGCGACCTGTGGTTGGCCGAGCGCCGGGAGACCACCCTGGACGTGCCGACCAAGACCTCCACCGGCTACCCCGTCGTCGACCGCAACGACGAACCCATCCGGGCGTTCAAGGACGACGTGCTGGCCATCCTGGGCTCCGAGCCGCTGATCGACGTGCGCTCGCCGGACGAGTACACCGGCAAGCGCACCCACATGCCCGAGTACCCCGAGGAAGGCGTGCTGCGCGGCGGCCACATCCCCACCGCCCGGTCCATCCCGTGGGCTAAGGCCGTCGACGATAGCGGGCGATTCCGCAGCCGCGAGGAGCTCGAGGAGCTCTACGACTTCATCGACCCCGACGACAAGACCGTCGTGTACTGCCGCATCGGCGAGCGGTCCAGCCACACCTGGTTCGTGCTCACGTACCTGCTGGGCAAGCCCGGCGTGCGCAACTACGACGGATCGTGGACGGAGTGGGGCAACACCGTGCGCACACCGATCGTCGCCGGTGAAGAACCGGGAGCCGTTCCGGTCCGATGACCCTGCCCGCCGCGCTGGCTGAGGTGGTGTCCGACTTCGCCGAAGTACAGGGCCAGGACAAGCTGACACTGCTGCTGGAATTCGCCAATGAACTCCCTGCCCTGCCTCCCGAGTTGGAGGAGCAGGCCATGGAGCCGGTGCCCGAGTGCCAGACCCCGCTCTTCCTCCACGTCGACGCCAGCGACCTCAACCGGGTGCGGTTGCACTTCAGCGCACCCGCCGAGGCGCCGACCACGCGGGGGTTCGCCTCCATCCTGGCCGCCGGCCTCGATCAGCAGCCCGCGGCCGACATTCTGGCGGTGCCCGAGGATTTCTACACCGACCTGGGTTTGGCCGCGCTGATCAGCCCGCTGCGGTTGCGCGGCATGTCGGCGATGCTCGCCCGCATCAAGCGGCGGCTGCGCGAGTCGGCTCAAAATTCCGGCACCGCCTCATCGGCCTGACGGCGCGGCGCTTAGACTTCCCCGGAGTTGTAAGAAACTCTCTTAAGAAGCCCACGGCGGAAACCACGTCCGCAGAGATATGCCAAACAGGAGGCGCAGTGGCTAGTCACGCCAGCTCGAGGATCTCCAAAGTGCTTGTCGCCAACCGCGGCGAGATCGCTGTTCGGGTGATCCGCGCGGCCCGCGATGCGGGCCTGCCCAGCGTGGCGGTGTACGCCGAGCCCGACGCCGACGCGCCGCACGTGCGCCTCGCCGACGAGGCGTTCGCCCTGGGCGGCCAGACCTCGGCGGAGTCCTACCTGGACTTCGGCAAGCTCCTCGACGCGGCGGCCAAGTCGGGCGCCAACGCCATCCACCCCGGCTACGGCTTCCTCTCGGAGAATGCCGATTTCGCGCAGGCGGTCATCGACGCCGGGCTGATCTGGATCGGCCCCAGCCCCCAGTCGATCCGCGACCTCGGTGACAAGGTCACGGCCCGCCACATCGCCGCCCGCGCCCAGGCTCCCCTGGTGCCCGGTACCCCCGACCCCGTCAAGGACGCCGACGAGGTGGTGGCCTTCGCCAAGGAGTACGGCGTGCCGATCGCCATCAAGGCGGCCTTCGGCGGCGGCGGCCGCGGCATGAAGGTCGCGCGCACCATCGAAGAGATCCCCGAGCTGTTCGAATCGGCCACCCGTGAGGCCGTCGCCGCCTTCGGCCGCGGCGAGTGCTTCGTCGAGCGCTACCTGGACAAGCCGCGCCACGTCGAGGCGCAGGTGATCGCCGACCAGCACGGCAACGTCGTGGTCGCCGGGACCCGCGACTGCTCGCTGCAACGCCGTTTCCAGAAGCTGGTCGAGGAGGCGCCGGCGCCGTTTTTGACCGACGCGCAGCGCAAAGAGATCCACGAGTCGGCCAAGCGGATCTGCAAGGAGGCGCACTACTACGGCGCCGGGACCGTCGAATACCTGGTCGGCCAGGATGGGCTGATCTCCTTCCTGGAGGTCAACACCCGCCTCCAGGTCGAGCACCCCGTCACCGAGGAGACCGCCGACATCGACCTGGTGCGGCAGCAGTTCAAGATCGCCAACGGCGAGAAGCTGGACCTGACCGAGGACCCCATACCCAATGGGCATGCCATCGAGTTCCGGATCAACGGCGAGGACGCCGGACGCGGCTTCCTGCCCGCTCCCGGCCCGGTGACGAAGTTTCACCCGCCCGCGGGCCCGGGCGTGCGGTTGGACTCCGGGGTTGAGACCGGCTCGGTGATCGGCGGCCAGTTCGACTCGATGCTGGCCAAGCTGATCGTGCACGGGGCCAACCGCGCCGAGGCGCTGGCGCGCGCCCGGCGCGCGCTGGCCGAGTTCGAAGTCGAGGGCCTGGCCACGGTCATCCCGTTCCACCGCGCCGTGGTGTCCGACCCCGCGTTCATCGGCGACGACGAGGGCTTCTCGGTGCACACCCGCTGGATCGAAACCGAGTGGAACAACACCATCGAGCCCTTCACCGGTGGCGAACCCGTCGACGAGGACGACGCCCGGCCGCGGCAGAAGATGGTCGTGGAGGTCAACGGCCGCCGGCTCGAGGTGTCGCTGCCCGGCGATCTGGCGCTGTCGAATGGCGCCGCCGACTCGGCCGGTGTCATCCGCAAGAAGCCCAAGCCGCGCAAGCGCGGGTCCCACGGGGGCGCCGCGGCTTCCGGTGACGCGGTGACCGCGCCCATGCAGGGCACCGTGGTCAAGGTCGCGGTCGAGGAGGGTCAGCAGGTCGTCGTCGGCGAGCTGGTCGTGGTCCTCGAGGCGATGAAGATGGAGAACCCGGTCACCGCGCACAAGGACGGCGTTATCACCGGACTCGCCGTCGAGGCCGGCATCGCCATCACCCAGGGCACGGTACTCGCCGAGATCAAGTGATCCCGCGTTCCTGAGAATTAGTCCAGGAATCGTTGTAGGCCTGCTGCACCACAGGTATGGTCGGGTCAGGTTGAGTTCACAGCCGTCCGGATCACGTCAATTGGCGTGGAGAAGGTGAACTCCCTGCGTTCCAGCTCAAATCCACGCCCGACGTCTTCCGCAGCACATCCTGCTTTACGGATGGAGTCAGTAATGTCTGTGGCCCGATCTTGGCAGCACAGCGGCGCGGCGCAATTCACCGCGCGCTGCGACCCGTCGGGGACCCTGATCACGGTTGACGGTGAACTCGACGCCGCCAACGCCGATCAGCTCGCTGCTTACGTCCGACACGTCGTCGGTCGGTCGCCGCGCGTGATCCTGGACCTGCGCGGCCTGAAATTCATTGGTACGGCTGGCTTTTCGGCACTGCACCGCATCAACGTCGTCTGCTCGGCCGCCCAGGCGTCTTGGGCGATGGCGTCGAGCCCGGCGGTGTCGCGGTTGCTGCGCATCTGCGACCCCGACGGCACCCTCCCGGTGACGACGCCCATGGCCGAACCGCTGTTGGAACCGTTGCGGTGGGAAGGCGGAAAGCCCCTGTCCCTACTGCAATTGGTCGCGCAGCCGCGTTAGCGACTTCGCCAGCAGCCGGGACACGTGCATCTGCGAGATGCCAACCCGCTCGGCAATCTGTGTCTGCGTCATCGACTCGAAGAACCTGAGCACCAATACCGTTCGTTCTCGCTCGGGCAACGCCTCGAGCAGTGGACGCAGCGACTCCTGATCCTCGATCCGGTCCAGACCGGTATCCACGTCACCCAGGGTGTCGGCGATCGCGCGGGCTTCGTCCTCTTCGCCGCCGCCGCCGCTGTCGATGGACAAGGTGTTGTACGAGCTGCCCGCCACCAGGCCCTCGACGACCTCGTCGCGGTCCATCTCGAGCTCAGCGGCGAGTTCGGTTGCGGTGGGCGCCCGGCCCAGCCGTTGCGACAGATCGGCGGTGGCGGCGCCGATGTCCGTTGACATCCGATGTGATGTATTGCCACCGTATCTGCGGTATCGGCGTGTCTTTGCCAATCTATCCGAGGTA
>NZ_LQPH01000149.1 GCF_002102255.1 Mycobacterium nebraskense | reverse complement strand
ATCTTGCGGGCCTCGTCCTCAACCGTCTGGGCGTGCACCTCGAAGCGGCCCGCCATCGCCCGCATTTCGTGCGGGTCAGTCATAAAACGTGTTGCCATGTTGCTTTCTCCTTTTGTCCTTCAAGCCTTCAGTGTCGAAGTCTTAACAGTTGTAATTGATGCGGTGGTGGCCGCGTTATAGACAGATTACGACCTGCCGGTTAACTGATCGCCTCAAACGGGTGACATGTACCCCCTTATTTCCCGTATTGGTGGTCCCGACATCAGACGACAACCTGCTTGGGCATGACGATCGGCTTGAAGCCGTACCGCGGCCCGGAGCCGTAGGCACCGGCGCCCTTGGCCGCCGCAGCCATCCCCGGCATGCCGGGCATCGCCGCGACCGGCTCTGCCTCGGCGGCGGCCGTCCACCCGGAGCCCTCAAGCGGAGCGGCGGACGAAGCCAACGTCCCCGCTTTGGCGGCAGCATTCCAGCCGGCCGGCACCGATAGACCGCCGACCGCGGATGCCTCGCCCAGGGCGGCCGATGCTCCCGCGCCCGAGATCGAGCCCACCATGGTGCCCTGCGTCATCCCACCGGCGAGCGGCGTGACGGAGTCGGTGAGGGCGAACGGGATCGATTGCACGGCGCCCAGGGTGTGCCCCAGTGATATCGCGGTCGGGATGGTGTTCATGGTGAACCAGGCCGACGTGTTGACTGCGCCGTTGATGCTGTTGAAGACGGCGGGTGTGCCGAGGAAGCCGTCAACTGCGGTGGCGAGGTCCGAAACTGTGCTGCTAGCAGTCGACGCCGTCGACGTGGCCGTCGACGCGGTGGTGGCAGCGGTGTCGGCTGCGGGGTTGATGGTCCCCGTTACCGACACCAGCGGCGGAAGGACGCCGGCGCCCGCCGAGGCGGCCTGGTAGACGCTCATGGCGGCGACGTCTTGGGCCCACATCGCCTCGTAATCGGCCTCCAATGTCGCGACCAGCGTGGCGGTCAAGGGGAGACCCGCGACTGCGGCCGCATAGGCAGCTCTATTGGCAGCGATAGCCGCCGGGGTCGCGACTGTCATATACGCTGTCTCAAAAGCGGCCGCCGACGCCGAAGCCTGGCCGGCCGCCTCCTCGACCGCCGCCTGCAACGTGCTCAGCCATGAGATGTAAGTCTGGGCCGCGGCTGCCGCTGCTGCCGCACCCGTACCCTGCCACCCCGAGGCGGCGGTCAGGGCCGACATTGTCGATTCCCAACCGGCCGCGGTGGTGCCCAGCTCGGTGGCCAGGCTCGTAAGAGCGCCCGCGGTGGCAATGAGCGGTCCCGAGCCCGCACCGCCGTAGATTTCGCCCGAGATGATTTCGGGAGGCATAGCAGCCCAGCTCATCTTTACCCCATTCCTTTTGTGATCGAATTTCGCTGGTTCTTAATAGGTGTGACCGCTTTGGTGCCCGCTGCCTATACGGCCGCCGGTTTGGGCATGACGATGGGCTTGACGCCGTAGCGGGGCGCACCGAATCCGGCGCTGTTGCGCGCGGCTGCGCCCATCCCGGGCATGCCGGGAATGATCGTTCCGGCACCGGCCTGCGGCGCGGCGGCGGTCCAGCCCACGGTCTCGAGCGGCGCGGTGCTGGTGCCCACTACCGGGGTGGCCGAACCGGCCCAACTCGGAGGCACCGACAGCTTGCCGACCATAGTCGCCTGGCCCGCCGCCGCCATCGGCATTGCGCCCATGCCGGCCATACCGCCACCCGCCATCGGCGCCGTCGTGTCAACGAGGCCCGCCGCGGCGGCGGCGGAGCCGGCCGCGTCGGCTGCTGACGTGTCTAGAAAACCGCCACCGGCCAGACCGATCAGGTCGGAACCGGCAGAGGCCCAGTTCCCAGCACAGATGTTGACGATGTTGGCAAAGTTTCCTGACATGCCCCACGGCCCACCGAGGCCCGTGGCTGTGCTGGTACTGGGGCCACCGAGGAGGTATGACAAAAAGTTGAGGCCACTGCCCGCGCTCGCGCTACTGGAACTGGAACTCAGAGCGGCACTGGCCGCGTTGGCGGCCTCGGTGAAGGTGTATGTGTCGCTGGCCGCGCCAAGGTTGGTTTCGAACTGGCTTGCGTAATCCTGGCCTTGGGCGAGGATCGATTGTAGTTGGGTGCCGAACGCCGAGAAGATCGCCGCCTGCTGGATCGAAATCGAGTCGGCACCGGCGGGGGCGATGATGGTGGTCGCTGCCGCAATCCCTGCGGCCTCTGTAGCCAAGGCATTGCCGTATCCCGTAAGCGCCGTCTGTGCGGCGGTCAATGTTGCCGGGTCTACTGTTAATGGCATCTGTTGCTCCTAATATTCGGAAAATGTCGACCCCCTGGCGGTTGGTCGACCTGTGTGTTCGCGTAACGGCCCCTGTGCGTTGGCGTAACACTAACGACCCACGACTCCACGTTCCCGGCCGAAAGGACCGGGGTTACAGCCGTTTACGGCTTCTTAACGATGGGGGCGGTAGTTTTAACACGGTCCTGCCGGACGACATAGCGGTGTCATCTGTCATCTGCCGGAAAGCCGTGGTTAAGACGCGTGGGCGCGGATCCTAGCCGACGCCCGTCCGCCACGCATGTTGGGTATTTCGCACATTCGAGCGGGATGCGATGTCCCGGATTAAGCGCCGGCGCGCTAGATTCGCCGCCGAGCCCCCATAGCCCAATTGGCAGAGGCAACGGACTTAAAATCCGTCAAGTGTCGGTTCGAGTCCGACTGGGGGCACCCGGCGTCCGCGCAGGTCAGGGCGCCGTGTACGGGTATGACGGGGTGCTCGGCCGCCGCGAGGCCACAGCAGTTCGCGCCCGGCTGCTGACCCAGCGATCGAATCCGGGCCATCGTGCTATTAGAGGTAGAGCCTTTATGCCCTGTCTGTCGGGCGTCGTCGGGTTGAAGGATCACCGCCAACAACGTCTAGGAGGCCAACGGTGTTGAAGCGAGCCATTGCGGGCGCTGCGATGGTTCTTGTCGTCGCCAGCTGCTCAGCTCAGACACACAACGGCGGTAGCGGCACCACCACGACAACGTCTCACGCCCAGGCCGTACGCGGATGGGTCGAACTGACTAAAGACCACATGCAGGACCTGGGGATCGCGATGGGCAAGGCCACCTTTGCCGTCGGTGCCCACGACTATGCCGGTCTCGGGGCGGCCTGCCATGAGGGCCATGACGCGGCAAGCTTCCTGCAGGGCCATATGCCTTCTCCCGACAAGGAGCTCACGGACGCGCTACAAGCCAGCCTCGACGACTTCGACGCCGCGTCCCACTTTTGCGTCGCCGCGGTCGAGGACAGCGATGCAAACGAGGCCCGCCACGCGGGCGAATTCATGAATTCCGCCGAGGGGCATCTCACGACCGCCACCGCCATCCGCGATCGCATTGTCAACGGATCCGCATAGGTCCATTTCAGCGCGGGTATGCCGGCGGCCTCGGGCCGATGGGCCGGAAAGCGACAAACGGTCCGACGCGGGAGGACCTTGGCCCCTACCTCCAGTTAGAGGGCAGGGCCGACAGTGAGATCACACGAGTTCGTGGCCACCGAGAGAGGGCAAGGAAATGAATCGCGAAGTGAGCAAATTCTTCTGTGGGGCGTTCGCCGGAATCGCCTACGCACACGCGGGCTACGCCATAGCTGCATCCGCCGGCATCATCGACGAGCCCATCTTCCTCGGGAGGAAGTGGGGCATCGGATTCATGTGGACGGAGGCCGTTGTCTATACCGCGGTCAGCGCGGCCCTCGGGTACGCCGGCTGGCGTCGGGAACCCGCCAAGCTGTACGAGCTGAGCACGCCGGAGACAAACGGGCAGACCAAGCAAGGTGCGAGCGCAGTGAACGCACCTCTGTCTACGTCGAGTTGATCGGGTCGCCGACGGAGTCCAGGTGCGCCGGTGTACTCGGATCACATTGCCCATCGACGGTCGGTCCGCACAGAAAGGAGGCCGCAGCCGGATGAACGTCCGTCCCGGGAAGTGGTCGGCCATCTGTGCGGTCCTGCTGTTTGCCGCTGTACCGCTTACCTCAGCGTCAGCTTCAGCAGATCCAGTCGATGATGCGTTCATCGCGTCCCTCGTGAACTACGGGATCGAAGTTCGAGACAGCGACACCGCGATCGCGATGGCCCATCGGGTGTGCACGGGATTCGACAACAATGCAAATGCAAGCGTTCTCACGCTGAAGGTGAAGCACGACACCGATCTCACGATGAAAGAATCCAGCTACTTCGTCGGCCTGTCCGTGGCTGCTTACTGCCCGCAGTACCGGGGGCAGATCGACAGTTCGCTGATCTGGCTGATCCCAGGGCCCCCGCTGATGTGAACGCGGACGCCGTCGGCAAGCCGAAAGACGCGAGGCACAGTAAGTTGGTCGCGACCGCCACTGCGAAGGAGCTGCGCCGAAGTGACCGACGATCCGCGGGGCGACGGTGTCTCCCGGCAATACGATCGGTGGGAGTATCCACCCCCGGTAACCGATCTCGCGGCGTGGTCCAAGAACCACTGGGATTGGTTCGATCCCTTCTGGGCGCACCGGGTTTTGTGGCCGAACCGGGACTACAAGCCGGACCTTGACATTCTCATCGCGGGATGCGGCACCTTCCAGGCAGCCCTTATTGCCTTCATGAACCGCGCCGCCACGGTGGTCGCGATCGACGTCAGCCGGTCAGCGCTGAAACACCACCAGTATCTGAAAGACAAGCACGGTCTGGACAACCTGGAACTGCATCTGCTTCCCATCGAAGAGGTGTCGATGCTATCCCGGGACTTTGACCTCATCGTGTCCACCGGCGTCTTGCACCACATGGCGGATCCGCTGGCCGGGCTCAAAGCGCTTGGCGGCTGCCTGCGCACAGATGGGGCGCTGGGCGTCATGCTTTACGCGAGGTACGGCCGGATCGGGGTCGACATGCTCGAATCGGCGTTCCGCGACCTCGGACTGACACAGGACGACGCATCGGTCCAATTGGTCAAAGAGGCGATTGCGGTGCTACCCGCAGACCACCCCGTCCGCCCCTACCTGAAGGCCGCGCGCGATCTGCTATCCGACGGGGCTCTGGTCGACACCTTCCTGCACAGTCGCCAGCAAAGTTACACCGTTGAGGAATGTCTGGAACTGGTCAGCTCCGCCGGACTGGCGTTCCAGGGCTGGTTTCACAAAGCGCCGTACTACCCGCACGACTTGGTCGCGCCGGCGAGCCAGTTCCAGGCGATGCTGAACCGGCTGCCCGACATCACACTCTGGTCCGTGATGGAACGCCTGCAGCCGGCGAATGCCACCCACTTCTTCCTCGCCTGCCGCCCCGAACGTCCGAAAGAGCATTACGAAATCGATTTTTCGACGGCTGAAGCGCTCGACTATGTGCCGGTACTGCGGACGGCCTGCCTGCTCTCCGGGGACGAGATTCATTCGCCCGGCACGAAGCTGAAGCTCAACCCGGCTCAGCTGGCCTTCGTTCAGCAGGTCGACGGCCGTCGCACAATCCGGGAGATCATCGAGTCGGTGGCAGCGCGCGGCGACGTCGGCCCGGAGAACGCCGAATTGGTAAGCCAATTCGGGCGCAAGCTGTTCCAATCGCTGTGGTGTCTCGACTTTCTGGCGATGGCGCTGAACACGCGCCCGTCCGGTTAGCGGTTTCGGTCGATGATCTGCCCCAGCAGGGAAGGCGCTCCCCGGCTCAGGTGGATGACGATCATGACGGCCCACGGAAAATCCGGCGGCATCCGAGCCGCCAGATCGCTCAACGATGCCTCCGGCGGATGCGCCGATTGCCATCACGCCTTCAGCCGGTGTTGCCGCACGCTTCATGGCTTCAAGACCGGCCCCGGCAGGGGTTGACGCCAAGGGCCGTAAGCGCTCTCCGTGGCTCGCGGCGCACGATCGGAAAAGCCCCTGGTGGCACGGCGAACGCAGCGAGCAGAGCGGCCTCACGGTGCAGGTATTGCTCGCGGACCAAATTTTCGGCCTGCCGCCGACGTCGCGGAAAACCGCCACTCATACACTGGCCCATCGTGGGCATGCTGTTTGGTCTTGCGCCGTGGATCGTTTATTGGGTGCTCGTCGGTAACGTCCCGTTCGGCGCCGCCGCGCTGGCCGGGCTGGCGCTCGCGGCAATCGCGCTGGTGATCGGGAGCCTCGCCGACAAGCCGGAGCGGATGCTCGAATCCGGTTCTGCCGCAGTGTTTGTGGTGCTGACGGGGCTGACTTTCGCGCGGGATGAGTGGTTCGTCCAGCGGTGGATGCTGCCCCTGAGCATGGCCGGGTTCCTCGTGGTGGCGCTGGTCGGCACGCTGATCGGCAAGCCGTTCGTGCGCGCGTTCGCCGCCGCGGAACAACCCGCTGATGTGGTCAAGACCGCGCTATTCGGCCGGGTCGTCGGTGTCCTGAGCTGGCTCTGGCTGGCGACGGCGGCCGGCATGGCAGTGTCGTCGGCGATTCCGCCGATCGCGAGGGGTGACGCGACGATTTTGGACACCAGGACTCCGTTGCCGTACGTGTGTTACTGGATCATTCCGTTTGCGCTGTTGGGCCTGGCGGCGCTGGCGTCGCGGTTCCTGCCCGAGCGGATGCTGGTGGGTATCGACGACGTCGCGCGGGAAACGTCGTTCGTCGCTTACGACGAGGCCACCATCGACGAGCTGTATTACCTCGCCCAGGAACACGCGAACCGGGAGGTCGGCCCCGGCAAGGAGGCCTACAACGTGAAGGTCGGGGGCATGGGCACCCCGTTGACCGGGGATGAGTCGCGCAAGTCGTGGCCCTCGACCTACAAGGTGCGCGACAAGCGGCGCTGAACGCGCACGCGTAGTTCCGATACGTTGGTTTCCGGCGGGGCGGCCCCGGACCAGCCGCATGCGCTCCGCGTCCGGTTGCGGCCAGCGAGGCAGCCTCAAGGAGTTGCGATGAACGCGCTCAGCGCAGATGCCATCCGCGCGGAAACGATCACCATCACCGGCCACGGCGGCGACGAGATCGAGGCCTACCGGGCCTCGCCGCTCGCCGAGGGGGCGCGCGGTGGAGTCGTGTGGATCCATCACATGCCCGGCTATGACCGCGAGACCAAGGAGTTCGTCCGGCGGCTCGCCGTGAGCGGCTACCACGCCATGGCCCCGAACCTCTACTCGCGCGAGGCCCCGGGTGCGTCGCCCGACGACGCCGCCGCGGCGGCGCGGGCCGCCGGTGGGGTCCCCGACGAGCGGCTGGTCGGCGATGTCGCGGGCGCGGTCGAGCACTTGCGTTCCCTGCCGGGCGCCAACGGGAAGTTCGGCGTCATCGGGCACTGTTCAGGCGGGCGGCACGCGTACCTGGCGGCGTGTTCGCTGCCGTTCGACGCCGCGGTGGACTGCTACGGCGCGTTCATCGTCGAGGATGCGCCGGAGGGCATGCCCAAGGTTATGAAGCCGATCCTGCAACTGGCGCCGAACCTGAGCTGCCCGATGCTCGGCCTGTTCGGACTCGACGACCGCTTCCCGGCGCCGGCCGCGGTGGCCGCACTGGACGAGGAGCTGAACAGGCTGAACAAGCCGCACGAGTTCCACTCTTATGAGGGCACGGGTCACTCGTTCTTCTCCGTCGATCGGCCCGCCTACCGGCCGGAGGCGGCGGTCGACGGCTGGCGGCGCATCGACGATTTCTTCGCCACCCATCTGAAAGGTTAGGTCTCGCTGGCCATGTGCACCTATCTCACCGAACACGTCGGGATCGACGGCAGCGGCAAAGGCGCCACGGGCTGGTTCGGCGCCAGCCGCGCGACGGTGTACGTCGACCACCCGGTCCATGCGCCCTACGGCCACACGATCAACATCGACGTGATCAACCCCGAGCTCGGTCCGTCGGCGCGGGTGGCGCTGGAGCTCACCGAGGAAAGCGCGCTGGCGCTCGCCGACGCCATCCGAAAGGCGATTGCTCATGCGCCGGCCGGGCTGGCCTCCAAGGATCAGACGTGACCGCCGACCGTGACTACCCCGAAATGGCCGCCGCGCGCGGCAGGGTCGAGCCCGCGCCGCGCCGGGTGCGTGGCTATCTCGGGGACGCGTTGGTCTTCGACACCACCGCCGCCCTTTATGTGTGGGAGATCCCGTACTACCCGCAGTACTACATCCCGTTGGCCGATGTCCGCGCGGAGTTCCTGCGCGACGAAAACCACCCGCAGACAGTGCAATTCGGTCCGTCGCGGCTGCACTCGCTGGAGGGCGCCGGCGAGACCCACCCGTCCGCCGCTCGGGTGTTCGACGCCGACGGCGACGGCCCAGTGGCCGGGACGGTGCGATTCGAATGGAATCCGTTGCGGTGGTTCGAGGAAGACGAGCCGATCTACGGCCACCCGCGCAATCCGTATTCGCGGGTTGACGCGCTGCGCTCACACCGGCACGTTCGGGTCGAGCTGGATGGAATTGCGCTGGCCGACACCAGGTCTCCGGTTCTGCTATTCGAAACCGGTTTACCCACAAGGTATTACATCGACCCAACCGATATCTCCTTCGAGCATCTGGAACCCAGCTCGACACAGACGCTGTGCCCGTACAAGGGGGTGACGTCGGAATACTGGTCGGTGCGCTGCGGTGGTGCCCTGCATCCGGATCTGGCCTGGTCGTACCACTACCCGTTGCCCGCGGTCGGCCAGATCGCCGGTCTGGTGGCGTTTTACAACGAAAAGCTCGACATCTTCGTCGACGGTGTCGCCTTGCCCCGGCCCCGAACCCAGTTCAGTTAGCGAACCCGATGTGATCTTTCCCTCTTCCCGCGCTGACCCTGAGAATTTCTTAACCTGGACACCGTACGGCGCTGACCGGGGCCGTTAGCGGCAAAGGCGAAATCCGCCGGAAGCGCGTTTGCATCAGTTTCGCTACGGGTAAGCGACTGCGATACAGCGAAATTGAAAGCCTGAGCAGAACCTGAGTGCGGGGAGTGACGTAGCTAACGTCGGGGGATTCGAACCGCATTGTCGCGAATTTTGGCCGGTAGACTCGTAAAAGCAGTCGCGTCGGCGCCCTTCGGTGCTGAGATCCTGTGGATCCGGGAGGCCGAATTGTCGCGCACGTCCCGGCGACTTTGCCTCCCGCCGACAACATAGCAAAGGCGGTACAGCGTGAGCGGTGTGAACGGCCACAAGGCCTTCCAGGACGACGGAGATAAGCGAGCCTTCGAATTCGACGACACCTCGGTGGTCCAGATTCCGGTGCGGAACGGTCCGATCAGCGACATCGGCATCAGCCCCGACGGCAGACGGCTGGTCGTGGCCAACCACGGCCGCGACTCGGTCTCCATCATCGACACCGATGACCGTCGGGTGTTGGAGACCGTCACCGGCCTCGACGAACCGTTCGCGATCGCCGTGAGCGGTGGGGACACTCCGCGCGCATACATCAGCACCGCAAGCACGGCGTACGACTCCATCGACGTAGTCGACCTCGCCACCAACACGCGCGTCGCGACGCATCCGCTGGCCCAGAGCGTGAGCGATCTGGCCGTGAGCGCCGACGGCCGGTTCGTCCACGCCAGCCGGAACGGCGCCCGCGGCGCCGACGTCACGGTCGTGGACACCACCACGGACGAGTTCGAGGTGATCGATCTCGCCACCGCACCGGGGACCACCGCCGACTGTGTGCGCATCAGCCCCGACGGACGTCACCTGTACGCCGCCACCAACGGGCCGTCCGGCGGCCAACTGGTCGTCATCGAGACCAGGGCGCAGTCCGACGGTCGTGTCGGCGGCTGCTGTCGCGTCGTCGTCGCCTACGAGCTGGGCTTGCCCATCCGCGACGTCGCGCTGAGCGACGACGGCGGCACCGCCTACGTGGCCAGTTGCAGCCCTGTCGTGGGCGCGGTGCTCGACGTCATCGACACCCGTACCCGCAAGATCACCGGCACGCGCAAGCTCAGCGAGGTCGCCGGTCCGCTTACCCGCTTGACGCTCAGTCGCGACGGCCGCCGCGCCTACCTGGTCAGCGACGACCGCGTCGCGGTGGTCTGCACGCGAACCCGCGACGTCGTCGGTGACATGACGGCGGCCAAGCACCCGTCCTGCGTGGTCGAAAGCCCCGACGGCAGGTACCTCTACGTCGCCGACTATTCCGGTGTGGTCACCGTGGCGCCGATAGGTGCGGGCCGCGGACCTTCCGAGGCGTCGACCACCCGGCTGTTCGCGCTGCCGCAGCGGGAACCCGTACTCGCCTAGGGTGATTGCTGACGCCGGCGCCGAACTCGGGCTTAGGGTGGAGGCTGCCGACGGCTCTTCGCTGTCGGCCCGGGATGCGCAAAGGCGGTGCCGCAATGGACAGCACGATGCAGGACTTTCCGTTGACGATCACCGCGATCATGCGGCACGGCTGCGGTGTGCACGGCGCGCGCACGGTCACCACCGCCACCGGTGACGGTTACCGGCGAATCAGCTATCGCGAACTCGGTCAGGACGCCGCCCGGCTGGCGAACGGGTTGCGCCGCCTCGGCGTCAACGGGGACCAGCGGGTAGCGACGTTCATGTGGAACAACGCCGAACACCTGGCGGCCTATCTGGCGGTGCCGTCGATGGGTGCCGTGCTGCACACCCTCAACATCCGCCTCTTCGCCGAGCAGATCGCCTATGTCGCCAACGAGGCCGAAGACCAGGTGGTGCTGGTCGACGTGTCGCTGGCCAAGCTGCTGGCCCCGGTGCTGGGTGACCTCAAAACCGTGCACACCGTGATCGTGGTCGGCGAGGGTGACACCGCCCCATTCGAGGGGTCGGGCAAGACCGTCCTCCGGTACGCCGACGTGCTCGCCGGCGAGTCGACCGACTTTGAGTGGCCGGAGCTCAACGAGAAGTGCGCGGCCGCAATGTGTTACACGAGCGGCACCACCGGCAACCCGAAAGGCGTAGTCTACAGCCACCGTTCGAGCTACCTGCACACGATGGCGGCCTGCACCACCAACGGCATCGGCGTGGGTTCCGTCGACAGCGTGCTGCCGATCGTGCCGATGTTCCACGCCAACGCGTGGGGCCTGCCCTACGCGGCGCTGATGGCCGGCGCCGACCTGGTGTTGCCCGACTGCCATCTCGACGCGCGGTCGCTGATCCGCATGGTGGAGGACCTGCGACCGACCGTGGCGGGCGCGGTGCCCACCATCTGGAACGACGTCTTGCATCGCCTGGAGGAAGAACCCGACCACGACATGTCGTCGCTGCGGCTGGTGGTCTGCGGGGGCTCGGCCGTTCCGGTGTCGCTGATGCGCACCTTCGAGGAAAAGCACGGCGTGCAGATCCGCCAGCTGTGGGGCATGACGGAAACGTCGCCGATGGCCACCATGGCGTGGCCGCCGCCGGGAACCCCCGAGGAGCAGCATTGGGCGTTCCGAGCCACCCAGGGCCAACCAGTTTGCGGAGTGGAGATGCGGATCGTCGACGACGACGGCCAGGTGCTGCCCAACGACGGTGACGCCGTGGGCGAGGTGGAAGTCCGCGGCCCTTGGATCGCCGGCTCGTACTACCTGACGGCCGAGGACTCGAAGTTCGACTCCGGCTGGTTGCGCACCGGCGACGTAGGACGGCTCGACGAGCGGGGTTTCGTCACCCTGACCGACCGGGCCAAGGACGTCATCAAGTCCGGTGGCGAGTGGATCTCGTCGGTCGAGTTGGAGAACAGCTTGATCGGGCACCCGCATGTGGTTGAGGCCGCGGTGGTGGGCGTACCCGACGAGCGGTGGCAGGAACGGCCCCTCGCCGTCGTGGTGGCCAAGGAAGGCACGACGGTCAGTGCCGAGGACCTACGAAAGTTCCTCGCGGAGAAGGTGGTTCGCTGGTGGCTGCCCGAGCGGTGGGCGTTCGTCGAAGAGATTCCGCGCACCAGCGTGGGCAAGTACGACAAGAAGGCCATCCGGGCGCGCTACGCCGAGCATGGCTATTGGGTGGTCGAGGCCCGCGACTGAGCGCCGGTCTCCACGAATAAGGTAGGGCAGGAAGGAATCCCATGACCCAACCCCTCGTCGTCGACCAATCGCATGTGGTGCCCGTCGCGCCCGACAAGGCGTTTCACGGCACGCTGCCCGTCTCGCTCCCGGAGATCTTCGGCCGCTGGTACGGGCCGATCCCGCCGATCAAGGAGGTGCGGGAGCAGACCGGCGCCTGGGATGCCGCGGGCCAGAGCCGCACGATCATCCTGGTCGGCGGCAGCGCGCGCGAAAACCTGACCAGTGTCGACCCGCCGCGGTCGTTCGGCTACCGACTCACCCAAATCCACGGCCCGATGGCGCTGCTGGTCGGCTCGGTCACCGGCGAGTGGACCTTCACCCCGGCTGGCGGCGGCACCGAGATCACCTGGCGCTGGACCATTTACCCGAAATCACCGCTGTCCGCACCGGGCCTGCCGCTGTTCGGGATGCTGTGGAAGCGCTACGCGCGACGAGCGCTGCAAGACCTCGCCGAGGTGTTGACCCGCTAAGCCTGGGTACCGTCGAGACCATGTGTCGACTATTCGGGCTACACGCCGGGACGGACGTTTGCACCGCGACGTTTTGGTTGTTGGACGCTCCCGACAGCCTCGCCGAACAGAGCAGGCGGAACCCGGACGGCACCGGCCTGGGCGTCTTCGACGAGCGCGGCCGGCCGCAGCTGGACAAGCAACCCATGGCGGCCTGGGAGGACGCCGCCTTCGCCACCGAAGCTCACGAGATGACCGGCACCACCTTCATCGTGCATGTGCGTTACGCGACGACCGGTTCGCTCGATGTCCGCAACACCCACCCGTTCCTGCAGGACGGCCGGATCTTCGCGCACAACGGTGTGCTTGAGGGGCTGGACGTCCTCGACGAACGGCTACGCGAGGTCGGCACCGACGGTTTGGTTTTGGGCGACACCGATTCCGAGCGGGTGTTCGCGTTGATCACCGCCTCGATCAGAGCGCTCGACGGCGACGTAACGGCGGGTCTGGCCGACGCCATGAAATGGCTCGCGGCCAATGTGCCGCTCTACGCGGTCAACGTGCTGCTGAGCACCGCGACGGACATGTGGGCGCTGCGGTACCCGGAAACCCATGCACTCTACGTCTTGGACCGATCCGGCGACGCCCCCACCCAAGCCCCGAAATTCGACATGCGCACCAAGCGAATTCACGCCCGATCGGAACATCTGTGCACCCGCCCGTCGGTGGTGTTCGCCACCGAACGCATGGACGACGACCCCCGCTGGCGGCCGCTCGAGCCGGGTGAGCTGGTCCACGTCGACGCCGCGCTGCGTGTCGACCGCAGTGTGATCCTGCCCGACCCGCCCGCACACTTGATGCGTCGGGAGGATCTCAGCGCGCCCGTGGAGGAATCGCAACACGTGCTGCCGAGCGCCCGGCGCTAGCCGATAACGGCCTGGCAGAGTGGGTGCCGTGACAACCAGACGAGCGCTTGTGCTGGCCGGTGGAGGAATAGCGGGAATAGCCTGGGAGACAGGTGTTTTGCGCGGTATCGCCGATGAGTCACCGACGGCGGCCCGGCTGTTACTGGACTCGGACGTGCTGGTGGGGACGTCGGCGGGCTCGGCGGTCGCCGCGCAGATCGGCAGCGGCAGCACGCTCGACGTGCTGTTCGACCGGCAGGTTGCCAAATCGTCGGCCGAGATCGATTCCGGGGTCGACGTCGACGCCATCACCGAGATGTTCCTGACGGCCTTGGCGGAGCCCTATGCGGACGCGTCGGACAAGACCCGACAGCAGATGCAGCGGATCGGTGCCGTGGCGCTGGCGACCCAAACCGTTCCGCCGCCGGTGCGCCGCCAGGTGATCGCGCAGCGCTTGCCGTCGCACGACTGGCCCGACCGCGCGCTGCGGGTCACCGCCATCGACGTGGCCACCGGCGAGTTGGTGGTTTTCGACCGCGAGTCCGGTGTCGACCTCGTCGACGCGGTGGCGGCCAGCTGCGCCGTACCCGGGGCGTGGCCGCCGGTGGCGATCGCGGGCCGGCGCTACATGGACGGCGGGATCGCCAGCTCGGTCAACCTCAATGTGGCCGGCGATTGCGATGCGGCGGTGGTGCTGGTGCCCGCGGGCGCGGACGCGCCTTCGCCGTTTGGTGCCGGGCCGGCTGCGGAGATCTCCTCATTCACCGGCGCGACGTACGCGGTGTTCGCGGACTCCGACTCGCTGGCGGCCTTCGGGCCCAATCCGTTGGACCCCGGCTGTCGCGTTCCCTCGGCACTGGCCGGACGCGAGCAGGGCCGCCGCGAGGCCCAGGCCGTCGCGCGATTCCTGGGGGTGTGATCGAGGCCAACCCGTTGCGGCGGTGCGGGTTTCAGCCCTCGATCGCGGGCGGCGCGAAACGCTCGTTCTCGAAGGCGTCCAGGGCCTCGTCCGCCAGCGCACGGCCGACGGCGATCACCTCCGCAGCGCGGTGAAATTCCAGGCCCCGGCACGTCGAGCGCGGGATCTCGATCAACAGGTCGGGCGGGTAGACCGCCAGCGTGTGGCGCGCCAGCGCGGCCTGGGCGATGTCGATCGTCCGATTCATCACCTCGAAGCTGCCCAGCTTCGGGACTTCGGGTGCGACATCGGCCAGTTCGCCGGCCGCATCATCCTGGGCCGCGGGCTCCTCGACCTCCGAACCGTCCGGCCAGCTGGCCGCTTCCGCGGCGGACCCGCCGAATCTGCCCAGGACGGCTCGCGCGGTCGGCCGATCGAGCAGCGACCGGGCGGCGGCGGTGTCGAGCAGCGCGGAGGTGCTGCGCACCATACGGTTCAGCCACTCGGCGGTCGCGCCGGCCTCCGTGCCGCGGTTGGCGATCGCCTCGCTGCCGCTGAGGCTCACCGCGATCGTCACGTCGGCGTTGACCGCCGAAAGGGGGGCCATCGGCAGCGGGTCCAGGATGCCGCCGTCGGCGAGCAGGCGCCCGTCGACTTCGTATGGGGCGATCACGCCCGGTATGGCGATGGAGGCCCGGATCGCCTCGTCGACCGGACCGCGCTGGAACCACACCGACTTACCGGCCAACATGTCGGTCGCCACCGCGGTGAAGGGGATGGGCAGCTGCTCGATGGTGACCGGGCCGAGGATGTCGCGCACCGTGTCCAGAATTTTCTCGGCCCGCATCACTCCGGCCGCGCTGATCGAGAAGTCCAGCAGCCGCAGGATGGTGCGCTGCGTCAGGGACTTCGCCCAGTCGGCGAACTCGTCGCGGTGCCCGGCCGCCTCCAATCCGCCGACCAGCGCGCCCATCGACGAGCCCGCGATCCCCACGATCTCGTAGTCACGGGCGCGCAGCGCGTCGATCACCCCGATGTGGGCGTAGCCGCGGGCCCCGCCGCTGCCCAGCGCCAACGCCACCCGCGTCGGCGACGATCGGCGCGCGACGACTCCGCCAGGTTCGTCCGGCATCTCTTCATTCTGCGCGGCCGAACCGGTCGGCACCGGCCGGGCGGCAGTTTTGGTAGCCGTGAATTCAATTGCGCGGGGATTCGAAAGCGCTAGCCGCATTCGTCCCTGGCGGCGGCGCGCGCGGCGGTGATCACGGCCGCCTGCCGGGCAGGGGGCAGATCCGCCCATCGGGCATTCCAGCTGCCCGCAGTGCCCGACGGCGCGGCCTGGACCATCGCCAAGTAGGGCTCGAACAGCGACTGGCCGGTCCTGGGCTGGTCGTCCATCCATAGTTTTGCGGCGTGACAGGCCTGGTAATACTCTTCCTCGGTCGAATTCGCGGGAACATCGACCCTGGTCGTCACGCCGGCGGGGGACAGCCCGACGGCGCCCGGGGGCGCCTCACCGGGACCGTCGGGTATGCCCGCCGGCCGCGCCGACGAGGACGCGGGCTTACCGCTCGGGGCGCCGGGCGAGCACCCCGTGATCGCCAACAGACTGGCGGCCACGACGAGCGTGCCCCACAGCCAGGGTCGATGACCGCACCAGCGCACCCGCCCAATCTATGCAACACTGGCGGCCGTGATGGAGCGCTTCGGATTTTGCGAGTGTTGTCGGCCGTAACACGCCGCCGCCTGTCCGATCCTTTTCTCTGGAGCTCCACGATGTCTTTGCCCCTTGCGAGCCCTGTGCCTCTCGCCGCTCCGGCTGCGTTGCGCCCGCGCACCTTCTCGCCCCCATCGTCGGGACCGACCCGCCTGCGGGTTCCCGACCTCCTGCACGCCACCGACCGGGCCGCCGACGACGTGCTGAGCGGACGGTGCGACCACCTGCTGCCGCCGGGCGGCATACCCGAGTCGCGCCGCTGGTTCACCCGCATCCACGGTGACGAGGAGCTGGACGTCTGGCTGATCAGCTGGGTTCCCGGTCATCACACCGAACTGCACGACCACGGCGGGTCCCTCGGCGCGCTGACGGTCGTGTCCGGGTCGCTCAACGAATTCCGTTGGGACGGCCGCGCCCTGCGGCATCGCCGGCTGGACGCCGGCGATCAGGCCGGGTTCCCGCTGGGCTGGGTGCACGACGTGGTGTGGGCGCCCCGGCCCGTGACCGTGCCCGTCTCGGTGGCGGGACCGTCGCTCAGCGTGCATGCCTATTCGCCGCCGCTGACCGCGATGTCCTACTACGAGGTCACCGGCCGAAATCGGTTGCGCCGCCAGCGGACCGAACTGACCGATCAACCGGAAGGACCGTGATGAGCCGCATCGACGTTGTGTTGAGATCCGCCCGGCGCCGCTTCCGTCGCCTTCCCGCCGCCGAAGTGCCCGATGCGCTGCGGCGCGGGGCGGTGCTCGTCGACATCCGGCCGCAGGCCCAGCGCTTCCGCGAGGGTGAGATCCCCGGCGCGCTGGTGATCGAACGCAATGTCTTGGAGTGGCGCTGCGACCCGACCAGCGAGGCCAAGCTGCCCGAGGCCGTCGGCGACGACGTCGAATGGGTGATCGTGTGCTCGGAGGGCTACACCTCTAGCCTCGCGGCCGCCGCGCTGCTGGACATCGGCCTGCACCGCGCCACCGACGTCATCGGCGGGTTCCATGCGCTCGCGGGTGCCGGTGTGCTGGAACGGCTTTCCGGTGCCGCCTCGGTCGAGGCCGGGCCGGGAGTGCTCGCCAACTCCGGCACCCCCGGTCGCCGCTGGCTCTAGCTAGCCGGTGGAGGTGGCGTCCGAATGGAGCAGTGGCCGCAGCTTGTCGGTTTTCTCCGGCGTCCAACCGGGCGGTGACAGCACGGCGGCCCAGCCGTCGGCCGCGTCGGCGACATAGTGGTGGCCGTGCCCCTGGGGAACGTCGACCGCTACCGCCATGTCCGCCGTAACTTGCAGGAACGTCACCACCGGGATCCAGTGCGTCTCGGGCAGCACGTCATAGCCCCGCCGCTCCTGCAGCCAGTCGGGTTGGCTGAACAGCAGGTCGGGGGACCACCAGGCGATCGGATCCGAGGCGTGTTGCAGATAGACCACCCGCGGGTGGTCCCAGGCGGAGTTCGGGCGCCCCAAATTGGTTGGGCGAGCGACGAACCGGACGTTCTTGCCGTCATTGTAGATCGGCAGCCACTCGGGGGAACCGGCGTCGCGCGTCGATGTCAGGTCGGTCCAGATGGTGTTTTGGAATGTCGGTCCGCTGAACAAGGCGCCGTCGGTGCGGGCCAGGACGTTGTTGAGGCTCATGAACGGCGCCTCGCCGCCGAACGAGCCCAGGCTTTCGCCGAAGACGACGAGCTTGGGGCGTTGCGCTTCGGGCATTTGGCGGATCAGGCGGTCGACGGCCTCGAACAGCGCCTGCCCGGCATGTCGGGCGTTTTCCTTGTCCACCAGGAAGGACAGCCAGCTCGGTAGGAACGAGTACTGCATGCTGACGATCGCGGTGTTGCCGTTGTACATGTACTCGAGCGCGTCGGCTTCCGCCTCGTTGATCCAGCCGGTGCCGGTCGTCGTCGCGACCGCGACGACGGCGCGTTGCAGTCCGCCGGTGCGCTGCAGCTCGCGCGCCGCGAGTTCGGCGGTCTCCGTGATGCCGTGCGCGGAGTTCAGCCCGGCGTAGGCCCGGATCGGTTCGGCTGCCGGAGTGCCGTTGAAGGCGGTCAGTTGGTCAACTGTGGGGCCGGCTTCGACGAAGATGCGGCCTTGGTGGCCAAGGGATTCCCACGACGCCAGCGAGTCGGGACCACCGGATCGCAGCTTGGTCTTCGGCGGCGCGGTGTCGGGATTCATCTCGTTGTTCGCCGAGGCGAAGGTGTTGTTCATGGTGCGCATGGCGGACTTGAGCACGACGCCGTTGAGCAAGGTGATGGTGAGCACCACGAGCAGCGCCACCACGATGGTCGCCGACAGTCGAAACGGCGCGATGCGGTCGACCTGACCGACCAGGAACCTGACCAGCCACCGGATGAACTGGCCGATTTCGACCAGCGTGAACAGCACAACCAGCGACAGGGCCGCTGCCACCGGGTAGTCGTACCACTGCAGGTGCTGAACGCCCATCAGGTCTCGCACGTCGTCCTGCCACACGTGGAACCAGACGGCCATCAGCACCATGCCGAGCGCACCGACCGGGATGAGCACCTTCCACGCCCAGCGCGGCGGCGGGGGGCTGTGATCCTTGGCGCGCATGTAGCGGACCAGCCACACGCCGAAGACGCCCAGTCCGTAGCCGATGGCGCCGGAGATCCCGCTGACCAATCCCTGGAACAGCGCGCCGCGCGGCAGCAGCGACGGCGTCATGGAGAACCAGATGAAGACGAGGCCGACCGTGGTTCCGGTGAACGTGTAATGCCGCACCCACCAAGGCTTTTCGGTCGACTGCGGCTCGCGAGTCTTCGGTTCGGCTGCGGGGCCGGTTTCCGGACGCGCGGCTTCCTCGGTGACCGCCGTCGGGGGGCCGCCGGCGTCGGTGTTCGTCGCTGAACCCGGCTCGCTCATCGTAGGCCTACCGGTGGGTGAAGTTGGGAGCGCGCTTCTCGACGAACGCCGCCATGCCTTCGGACTGGTCCTCGGTGGCGAAGGTCGAGTGGAAGAGCCGACGTTCGTAGAGAAGGCCTTCGGACAGGGTCGATTCGAACGCGCGGTTTACGGCCTCCTTGGCCATCCGGGACGCCGAGCGCGACATTTGGGAAATGGTGGTGGCGACGGCCTTGGCCTCGGTCAGCAAGTCGTCGGCCGGCACCACCCGTGAAACCAGGCCGCTGCGTTCGGCTTCGGCGGCGTCGATGGTGCGCCCGGTCAGGATGAGGTCCATGGCCTTGGCCTTGCCGATGGCGCGGGTCAGGCGCTGCGAGCCGCCCATCCCCGGCAGCACACCGAGTTTGATCTCGGGCTGGCCGAACTTGGCTGTGTCGGCGGCGATCAGCACGTCGCACATCATGGCGAGCTCGCAGCCCCCGCCGAGCGCGTGCCCGGCCACCGCGGCGATGGTCGGGGTGCGGACGGCGGCCAGTTTGGCCCAGGTTGCGAAGAAGTCGGCGTCGAACGCCTCGGCGAACGTCAGGCCGGCCATCTCCTTGATGTCGGCGCCGGCGGCGAAGGCCTTGGCCGAACCGGTGATGATGATCGCCCCGATGCCGGGATCGTTGTCGAACTCCGTTGCCGCGCTGGTGACTTCGTTCATCACCTGGGTATTCAGCGCGTTGAGCGCTTTCGGCCGGTTCAGGGTGATGGTGCCGACGCGCTCGTCGCGTTCGACCAGGATGGTTTGGTAATTCGTGTCAGTCACCAAATCGCCTTTCTAGAAACTCAAGTCGTCGTCGACCGGGGTGAAATACGCCTCGACGTCGGCCTCGGTCACCTCGGCCAGCGTCGCCGGTGACCACTTCGGTTTGCGATCCTTGTCGATCAGCTGAGCTCGGATGCCCTCCACCAGGTCGTGTGACCGCAGCGATGCCGACGACACCCGATAGTCCTGAATGAGAACGTCTTTCACCGCCTCGAGTTTGGCGGCGCGCCGGATGGCTTCCAAGGTCACCGACAACGAGATCGGCGAGCGGGTGGCGATCAAGTTGGCGGCGTCTTGTGGAAGTCCAGGGCCCGGTCCGGCGTCACCGTTCTGGTACCCACGCAAACTGGCGACGATGTCTTCGATCGTGTCCCCCGCGTAGCATTCATCGATCCAATGGCGTTGTGCGGCAAGCCCGCTCGGCGGCGGCTCGACGGCATGCGCGGCAAGCGCACTCTGGACGCCGTCGGCGATGATCGCCCGGGTGAACGCCTCGAGATCGTCGTGCGGCACGTAGTGGTCGGCGAATCCCATGGCGATGGCGTCGGCTCCGGAAAACGGCGCCCCGGTCAGCGCGGCATGCAGACCCAACCCGCCGGGCGCGCGGGACAGCAGGAACACCCCGCCGACATCGGGAATGAAGCCGATGCCGACCTCGGGCATCGCGATCTTGGACGTATCGGTCACCACGCGGGTGTTCGCGTGCGCGCTGACGCCCACGCCGCCACCCATCACGATGCCGTCCATCAGCGCCACGTATGGCTTGGAGAAATCGGCGATCTGGGCGTTGAGCAGATACTCGTCGCGCCAGAACCGTCGCGCCTCGACCCCGTCCTTGCGCGCGCTGTGGTAGATGGAGACGACGTCGCCGCCGGCGCACAACCCGCGCTCGCCGGCGCCCGAGAGCACCACCGCGCGCACCGCGTCATCGTCTGCCCAGCCGGTGAGGATGGCGCGGAGCGCATCCACCATCTGCTGATTCAGTGAGTTGATCGCCTTGGGACGGTTGAGCGTGATCAGACCGACGTTGCCGTCGACGCGGGTTAGAACCTCATCGGATTCGTCGGTCACGCCCTAGCCTCCCATCGCCGGTTCGCCCTCGACGACAAAATCTAGATCGTGACGACCGACGCCATACCCGCGGGTAAGGGTTATCTTTAACGCGACGACAGCAGCTGCGTTCGTTTGGAAGGATCCAGGCACCGGAAAACGCCCAGGTCCGCCGGGAACCCGGACGGGACGCTGATCGTTGAGATTGTGTTCGCACAGCTCGAAGCCAATAGAGAGGATCCGACGGTGCGGGAGACAAGCAACCCGGTATTTCGTTCGCTGCCCAAGCAGCAGGGTGGATACGCGCAATTCGGTACGGGCGCGGCCCCGATGCAGGGCTATGGAGCCGACCCCTACGCGGCCCCCTACCAAGCTCCCTACCAGGAGGTCAGGGCTTCGCGTCCGCTGACCATCGACGACGTCGTCACCAAGACCGGCATCACGCTGGCCGTGTTGGCGATGTCCGCCGTGGTGTCCTACTTCTTGGTGGCCTCCAACCTCGCGCTGGCGATGCCGCTGACCCTGATCGGCGCGCTCGGCGGCCTGGGGCTGGTGCTGGTCGCGACCTTCGGCCGCAAGCAGGACAGCCCGGCCATCGTGCTCAGCTACGCCGTACTCGAGGGCATGGTCCTGGGCGCCATCTCGTTCATCTTCGCCAATCTCTCGGTCTCGCACGCCAACGCCGGCGTGCTGATCGGGGAGGCCGTCCTGGGCACCTTCGGTGTCTTCTTCGGCATGTTGGTGGTGTACAAGACGGGCGCAATCCGGGTCACCCCCAAGTTCACCCGGATGGTGGTTGCCGCCCTGTTCGGGGCGCTGTTCCTCATGCTCGGCAACTTCGTGCTGGCGATGTTCAACGTCGGCGGCGGCACGGGCCTGGGCCTGCGCAGTGGCGGACCAGTCGCGATCATCTTCTCGCTGGTAATGATCGGCATCGCGGCGTTCAGCTTCCTGATCGACTTCGACGCGGCCGACCAGATGGTGCGCGCGGGCGCGCCGGAAAAGGCGGCCTGGGGTATCGCCCTCGGCCTGACCGTGACGCTGGTCTGGCTCTACATCGAGATCCTGCGTCTGCTCAGTTACCTGCAGAACGACTAGTTCTCCTCAACGAAAAGACCGGCACGCCGATGGGCATGCCGGTCTTTTTCGTGTGTGCTAGCTCCGACGATCGATCAGCTCAGCCGCTCGATGATCATCGCCATGCCCTGCCCGCCGCCGACGCACATGGTCTCCAGGCCGAACGTCTTGTCGTGCGTCTGCAGGTTATTGATCAACGTCGTCGCGATGCGCGCCCCGGTCATGCCGAACGGGTGGCCCAGTGCGATCGCTCCGCCGGACACGTTCAGCTTGTCCTCCTCCATGCCCAGCTCGCGTGCCGAGCCCAGCACCTGAACCGCAAAGGCCTCGTTGATCTCGTAGAGGTCGATGTCGTTGATCGACATCCCCGCCCGCGCCATCGCCTTCTTGCACGCCTCGATCGGGCCCAGGCCCATGATCTCCGGCGAGAGGCCACTGACCCCGGTGGACACGATGCGCGCCAGCGGCGTCAGGCCGAGTTCCTTGGCCTTGGTGTCGCTGGTGATCACCAGCGCGGCGGCGCCGTCGTTCAGCGGGCAGGCATTGCCCGCGGTGATGGTGCCGTTGGGCCGGAACACCGGCTTGAGTTCGGAGACCTTCTCGTAGGTGGTGCCGGGACGCGGGCCGTCGTCGGTGCTTACGGTGGTGCCGTCCGGCAGGGTCACCGGGGAGATTTCGCGCTCGAAGAAGCCGCTCTTGATCGCCTCCTCGGCTCGGTTCTGGCTGCGCACACCCCAGCGGTCCTGGTCTTCGCGGCTGACTCCGGTCAGGATGGCGACGTTCTCGGCGGTCTGCCCCATCGCGATGTAGACGTCGGGCAGGTTGCCGTCGGCGCGGGGGTCGTGCCACTCATCGGCGCCCGCGGCCGCGGCCTGCGAGCGCTCCTGGGCGTCGTCGAACAGCGGGTTCTTGGTGTCGGGCCAGGAGTCGGAGTTGCCCTTGCCGAACCGGGAGACGGTCTCCACACCCGCGGAGATGAACGCGTCACCCTCGCCGGCCTTGATGGCGTGGAAAGCCATCCGGGTGGTCTGCAGCGAGGACGAGCAGTACCGGTTCACGGTGGTGCCCGGGAGGAAGTCGTAGCCGAGCTCGACGGCGACGACGCGCGCCATGTTGAAGCCGGACTCGCCGCCCGGCAGGCCGCAGCCCAGGATGAGGTCGTCGATCTGGTGCGGGTTGAGCGCGGGCACCTTGTCCAGCGCGGCCCGCACCATCTGGGTGGCCAGGTCGTCGGGCCGCATGGAGACCAGCGACCCCTTCATCGCGCGGCCTATCGGCGAGCGAGCAGTTGAGACAATGACGGCTTCAGGCATGACGGTTCCCTTCAAATCCCTTCCGGACGGGACGAGCTCGCTTCATAAATCGGGTGGTGATTTCCACGCCGACGGGCTAGCACGAATCTAGTCGTTGCCAACCGGTGGGCACGAAGACGGGGCGGGTCCCGGTACCGGGCGCCGCCACAGCCGCGACATCACGCTGGCGCGGGTGTGGCGCTGGCCGAGCACCGGCGCGGTCGTCGATGCCGCCAAGTCCAGCGGCGGGAACTCGACCTCCTCGCCCAGCGCTTCGCACAGCGCGCGCAGCAGCGCGTCGGCCGCGATCGCGTATGCCGGGGCGGACGGGTGGAAGCCGTCCGGGGAGAACATCACGTGGGGTGTGGACCGCAACTGCGGGGTCAGCAGCTGCGCCAGCGGTACCGGCATACCGCCCGCGGCCCGAACCGACGCGGCTTGGGCGCGGGCAAGTTGCGAGCAACGCTCGTGCGCGAGCGAGCGGAGTGGTTGGGGGATTGCGGTGATGACCCCCAGATCCGGGCAGGTGCCGGCGATCACCACCGCACCGCGGGCGCGCAGTTTGCGAACGCTCAGCCCGAGCCGCTGCGCCGACTGGCTCACGCCGTTGAGGGCCGTCACGTCGTTGGCGCCGACCATGATCACCGCCACATCCGGCGGCGCCCCTGCCACGAACATCGCATCCACTTGGCCGCAAACGCCTTTCGACGTGGCGCCGACGATGGCCTTGGTGCTCAGCCGGATTCGCTTGCCGGTCTGTTCGGCAAGGCCCCGCGCGATGCGCACCCCCGGCACTTCCTCGGTGCTGATGCACCCGTAGCCGGCGGCGGTCGAGTCGCCAAAGATCATCAGGCTCAGATCGAACGGCACGCCGCGGTGCCACCGTTCCACCGGCCCGCCGCCGCGCGTGTACACGCCGTCGGCGCGCGGCGGGATGTCCCACGCCTTGGGAATGACGGTGCGCGCGTGCGTCGCCTGGCCGACTAGCAGGTTGCGCGCGCCCAGGTAGGCAGTTCCCGTCGAGGCGAGTGCGCCTGCTGTGGCCAGGGCGATCGTCGAACGACGCGGCACCCGCATGGTCACGGAAACCAGTTTAGTTCGGCTTGGATGTTTGCGAGGCCGGCTGACAAACAATCTGATCTCGGCGTGAATCGAATTGGTAACGAATCAGACTCTTCGAACGTTGCCCTAAGAAATGCCTGTCACGCTAACTTTCGGGGGTTGGCTGAGCGCCTTGAGCAAACGGCTGAACCAGACGCTTAGCTACCTCGTCACATGCTGTATCGCACTACAAAGGCGTAGGAAGTGTTGAGCATGAGCGCACCCGGCAAGGTATCCGGCTTGCCCCGGAATGCCATTCGTCCACACGACGTCCTGAAGGCCCGTCGAGCCAGGACGCGCAAGTTCGCGATGAGCGATGGCGCGCCGGTCGAGGTTCTCGAATCCGGGCCCAGCGTTGCTGCGCGGGTGGCCAACCTGACGTCACGGGTGACCATCCGGCCGGTTCTGTCCGTCGGCAGCCATGTCCCCAACTTCCCCTGGCCCTGGGGTCTCATCGACTTGGCGGCCCGGGTGGTGCTCCCCGTGTCCGCCACCGTCCGCGAGACGGTGAAGTTGCCCAACGCCTCGGCGCAGCTGGTGCGCGCGCCCGGCGTGCTGCCCGCCGACGGCACCCGCCGGGTGGTCGTCTACTTCCACGGCGGCGCGTTCCTGACGTGCGGTGCCAACTCGCACGGCCGGCTGGTCGAAGCGCTGTCGAAGTTTGCTGATTCGCCGATTCTGGTGGTCAATTACCGGCTGCTGCCCAAGCACTCGATCGGGATGGCTCTCGATGACTGCCACGACGGTTACCAATGGCTGCGGCTGCGCGGATACCAGCCGGATCAGATCGTACTGGCCGGCGACTCCGCGGGCGGCTACCTCGCGCTCGCGCTGGCGCAACGCCTGCAGGAGGAGGGGCAGGGCGAAGAGGATGTGCCGGCGGGCCTCGTAATGATCTCGCCGCTGCTGCAGCTGGCAAAGGAAAACAAGCAGGCGCATCCCAACATCGACACCGACGCGATGTTCTCCCACCGGGCGTTCGACGCGCTGGCCGAGCTGGTTGCCAGCGCGGCCGAGAAGCACAAAGTTGCGGGGAAGCCCGAGGAGCTTTACGAGCCGCTGGAGCACATCAAGCCGGGCCTGCCGCGGACACTGATCCACGTCTCGGGATCGGAGGTGTTGCTGCACGACGCGCGGCTGGCGGCGAGCCGGTTGGCCGCTGTCGGTGTGCCGGCCGAGGTGCGGGTCTGGCCCGGGCAGATTCACGACTTCCAGATGGCCGCGCCGATGGTGCCGGAGGCGGTTCGCTCGCTGCGCCAGATCGGCGACTATATCCGCGAGGCCACCGGTTAGCGCAACCGCGTCGGGTGCCAAAGGGAAGCACATCGTGCACCCCGGGAACCCGCCTGAGACGATGAACGCATGCGGATCGCCCAGCACATCAGTGAGCTCATCGGCGGCACGCCGCTGGTTCGCCTGAATTCCGTCGTTCCCGACGGCGCCGGCACTGTGGCGGCCAAGGTCGAATACCTCAACCCCGGGGGCAGCTCGAAGGACCGCATCGCGGTGCGGATGATCGACGCTGCCGAGGCGAGCGGGGTCCTCAAGCCCGGCGGCACCATCGTCGAACCCACGTCCGGCAATACCGGCGTCGGCCTGGCGCTGGTGGCTCAGCAGCGCGGGTACAAGTGTGTGTTCGTCTGTCCCGACAAGGTCGGCGAGGACAAGCGCAACGTGCTGCTCGCCTACGGCGCGGAGGTGGTCGTCTGCCCGACGGCCGTGCCGCCCGAACACCCGGACAGCTACTACAGCGTTTCCGACCGGCTGACCCGAGAGATCGCGGGCGCCTGGAAGCCCGACCAGTACGCCAACCCGGAAGGCCCGGCCAGTCACTACGCCACCACCGGCCCGGAGATCTGGGCCGACACCGACGGCAGGGTCACCCATTTCGTCGCCGGCATCGGCACCGGCGGCACCATCACCGGCGCGGGCCGATACCTCAAAGAGGTGTCGGGCGGGGCGGTGCGCATCATCGGCGCCGACCCCGAGGGTTCGGTGTATTCCGGGGGCACCGGCCGGCCCTACCTGGTCGAGGGCGTCGGCGAGGATTTCTGGCCGGCCGCGTACGACCGCACGGTGCCCGACGAGATCATCGCGGTCTCCGACTCCGACTCGTTCGACATGACCAGGCGGCTGGCCCGCGAGGAGGCATTGCTGGTCGGGGGGTCGTGCGGCATGGCGGTGGTGGCCGCGCTCAAGGTCGCCGAGGAGGCCGGACCGGACGCGCTGGTGGTGGTGTTGCTGCCCGACGGCGGGCGCGGCTACATGGCGAAGATCTTCAACGACGCCTGGATGTCTTCGTACGGGTTCCTGCGCAGCCGTCTCGACGGCTCGACCGAACAGGCCTCGGTGGGTGACGTGCTACGCCGCAAATCGGGCGAGTTGCCCGACCTGGTGCACACGCATCCGTCCGAGACCGTGCGCGACGCCATCGGCATCCTGCGTGAGTACGGGGTGTCCCAGATGCCCGTGGTCGGCGCCGAGCCGCCGGTGATGGCCGGCGAGGTCGCCGGCAGCGTCTCCGAGCGCGAACTACTGTCGGCCGTCTTCGAGGGCCGGGCCAAATTGGCTGACGCCGTGTCCCTGCACATGAGCCCGCCGCTGCCGATGATCGGCGCGGGAGAGTTGGTCAGCGCGGCCGGTAAGGCGCTGCGCGACTGGGATGCGTTGATGGTGGTCGAGGAGGGCAAACCGGTCGGGGTGATCACCCGATATGACCTGCTGGGCTTCCTCTCGGACGGGCCTCGTGGACCAGGGGGGCGACGCTAGCGGGGGGCCGTTCGGCGGGTGACGCAAGTCTCGCCCGGCCGCTGTGCGCTCAGGTACTGTAATGCCGCCTGGTTCAGCTGGTCCGCAGTGGAAGGGTGCCCATGACCGATCAACCGCCGCCCGGCGGCGCTTACCCGCCACCTCCCTCGTCGCCTGGGTCACCCGGTGGGCAGGAGACCCCGCCCCCTCCGTCGGCACCCGCCGGCGCGCCCTACCCGCCGCCTCC
>NZ_LQPH01000148.1 GCF_002102255.1 Mycobacterium nebraskense | reverse complement strand
ATCCCGCCAACCGGACTCACACCAGCAAAATCCACACCGACCAGCGTAAGTCCACTTAAGCAGATAAGCAGTACATACTTTCGATGATAGTTGAAGGGTGTGACAGGTTGGAGGAACGGCCGCGAGCGCCGTCGGGCGCGGGTCGTGCGCGGCCGCAGGGCCCGCCCATCCGGCAGACCCACGCGGACGGTTTGCGCCGACCCATACGTGATGCAGGGCAAGCCGTTCAGCAGCCGGCACCGCATCATCGACACCGGCGGGCGCACCCACTGCGTCGTAGTCGCGGGTGACCGGATGCTCGATGACAGCGGCACCCCGATCGGGACGTCGGGCTTCTACGTCGACGTCACCGACTCGCTGCAGACCGACATCAACAACGTGCTGTCGGCGGTGGCCGACGCACGCGCCCGGATCGAGCAGGCGAAGGGCGTGCTCATGTCCGCCTATGGCATCTCCGCGGAGCGGGCGTTCGATATCCTGGTGTGGCGTTCCCAGGAAACCAACCTGAAAGTGCGCGACCTCGCCAGCCGGTTCCTGGACGCCGTGGCCAGCAAGGCGTCGGCGGAGACGCAAAGCCAGGTCGACCGGGCGCTGCTGACCCTCGAATAGCGGCAGTAGGGTCGGGCCGGTGGCGCACCTATTGGGAGCCGAGGCCGTCCGCCTCGAATATCCGACCCAGCTGGTATTCGAATCGGTCACGCTGGGCGTGAACGACGGGGCGCGCATCGGCATCGTCGGGCGAAACGGGGACGGCAAGTCCAGCCTGTTGCGGCTGCTGACCGGCGAGCTGCGGCCCGACTCCGGCCGCGTCACCCGGCGCAGCGGCGTGCGGGTCGGCGCGCTGAGCCAGGCCGACACCCTGGACCCGGACCGCACGGTGGGCTGGACGCTGGTGGGCGAGGCGGCCGAGCATCAGTGGGCCGGCGACGCGCGGGTGCGGGACGTGGTCGGCGGCCTGGTGTCCGACATCGGTTGGGACGCAACGATAGCTACGCTCAGCGGCGGCCAGCGCCGCCGCGTCCAGCTGGCCAGGTTACTGGTCGGCGAGTGGGACGTCATCGCGCTCGACGAGCCCACCAACCACCTGGACATCGAGGGCATCACCTGGCTGGCCGAGCACCTACGGCAGCGCTGGGCGCGCAACACCGGCGGGCTGCTGCTGGTGACGCACGACCGCTGGTTCCTGGACGAGGTTGCCACCACGACGTGGGAGGTGCACGACGGGATCGTGGAGCCGTTCGAGGGCGGCTACGCGGCGTACGTGCTGCAGCGCGTCGAGCGGGACCGGATGGCCGCCGCGACCGAAGCCAAGCGGCAGAACCTGATGCGCAAGGAGCTGGCCTGGCTGCGCCGCGGCGCGCCGGCCCGCACTTCGAAGCCCAAGTTCCGCATCGAGGCCGCCAACCAGCTGATCGCCGACGTGCCGCCGCTGCGGAACAACGTCGAGCTGGCCAAGCTGGCGACCGCCCGGCTCGGCAAGGACGTCATCGATCTGCTCGACGTGTCGGTCGCCTTCGATGGCCACCCGGTGCTGCGCGACGTCGAGTGGCGGATCGCCCCGGGCGAACGCACCGGCATCGTCGGCGCCAACGGCGCCGGGAAGTCGACGCTGCTCGGGCTGATCGCCGGGAGCATCAAGCCGGACACCGGACGCGTCAAGCGGGGCAAGACCGTCCAGCTCGCCGTGCTCGACCAGCAGGGCGACGCCCTGGCCGGGCTCGCCGACGACCGCATCGCCGATGTGCTGGGCAGGCTGCGCGGCGGGTACGAGGTCGAGGGCCGCGAGGTGACGCCGGCCCAGCTGCTGGAACGGCTCGGCTTCGGCGGACGCTCGTCTCAAGCCCAGCTCTCGGCCCGCATCGGCGAACTCTCCGGCGGGCAGCGGCGGCGGTTGCAGCTGATGCTCACGCTGCTGTCCGAGCCCAACGTGTTGCTCCTCGACGAGCCCACCAACGACGTCGACACCGACATGCTGACCGCCATGGAAGACCTGCTCGACTCCTGGCCGGGCACCCTGATCGTCGTCTCCCACGACCGCTACCTGCTCGAGCGGATCACCGACCAGCAGTACGCCATTCTCGACGGCCGGTTGCGGCACCTGCCCGGCGGCATCGACGAGTACCTGCGGCTGGCCGCCCACCGGGCCGTGGCGGCGGCCGCTTCCGAGTCGCCGCGAGCCGAGCCGACGGCAATGTCCGGGGCGCAGCGCCGCACCGCCGAAAAAGAGCTGGCCGGCGTGGACCGTCAGCTCGCGCGCCTGGCGGGCCAGATCAAGGACAAACACATCGAACTGGCCGAACACGACCAGTCGGACCACGTCGGCATCACCCGGCTGACGCAAGAGCTGCGCGGGCTCGAGGAAGCGGTCGCCGCGACGGAAAGCCGGTGGCTGGAGCTCTCGGAGGCGCTCGAGTGAGGCGCGTGGCTCAGCGCCAGCGCAATAGCACGAGCTCGGAGCTGAATCCGGGCCCCATCGCGAGCATCAGCCCGGGGCTCCCGCCGGGCGGCGGCTTGGCGATGGTGTCACGCAGGATGTGCAGCACCGACGCCGACGACAGGTTGGCGATCTCGCCCAACGAGCGCCAGGTCAGCTCGAGGGCATCGGGGGGCAGCTCGAGACTGTTGCCGATCGCGTTGATGACTTTGGGACCGCCGGGATGCGCCACCCAGGCGCCGACGTCGTCGTTCGTCAGCCCGTGGGCGCCCAGGAACCGGCTGACGTCGTCGGCCAGGTAGCGGTCGATGAAGTTCGTCAGCTCCGGTGACATCACCAGGTGCAGCCCGGCCGAGCTGACGTTCCAGCCCATGATGTGCAGCGATTCGGGATAGAGACGGCTGTGGGAATCGACGATGTCGGGCCCGCTGGGGTTCAGCCGGTCGGCGCGACGGTCGCCGACGGCGACCACCGCTGCGGCCCCATCGCCGAACATCGCGGTTCCCACCAGGCCCGAGACGGTCGGCTTGACCGCCGGGAAGGTGAGCGAGCACAGCTCGACCGACACCAGGACCGCGACGCCGTCCGGCGCGCCGCGGAGGTAGTCGTGCAGGCAGCCCACCCCCGCCGCCCCGGCCGCGCAGCCCAGCCCGAAAAGCGGCATTCGCCGCACGTCCGCGCGCAGACCGAGCCGGCCGGCGATCCGCGCGTCGAGCGACGGCACCGCAACGCCGGTGACCGTGGTTGTGGCGATCATGTCGATGTCCTGCGGTCGCAGGCCGGCCTCGTCGAGCGCGGCCAGCAGCGCTTCGCAGCCGAGTTCGACGGCGTGTTCGATGAAGATCTCGTTGGCCTCGCCGAAATCGGTCAGTGAGGGGTATCGCTCCAGTGGGAGGACCAAGTGGCGGCTGTTGACCTTGGCGGCGGCGTGCAACCGTCGAACGATCCCCTCGTGTTCCTTCAGCCCGGGGAATTCGACGATTTGGTCGGTGATTTCGGCCTGGCTGTAACGATGCGGCGGCAACGCTCCGAACACACCCGCAATGACGCTCATGCCCAACCCTTTTGCTTGCGTCCCAGCTGATACGGGACTTTCCCCAATTCCCGAAGTCTAGGCGGTTCCCGGCGACGCGGCAAAAGTTTGGCGTATTCGACATGTGTTGTATTGCTTTTGGATTCCATCATTCGGCGTCCTCGTCGTCACCCGAGTTCAGCGCCATCGCAATCAAAGCGTCGGGGCTCAACGAGTCGATCATGTCATTGACCGGTTCGGCGACAACGTTTTCCGGCCCACCGGCGAGCAGTAGCAGCTTGTCGAGCATTCCGGTTCTCCGGAGCTCGGCGAGTGGAATTTTGCGCAGCGACGACCACAGTTTTTCCTCGTCCGATTCGCCGTCGTCGCCACGGAATAATTGCCGCCGCAGATGATCGGCCAGCGCTGCGGGAGTCGGATAGTCGAAGATCATGGTCCGCGACAGAGCCAGCCCGGTTGCCGTCGTCAGCCGGTTGCGCAATTCGACGCCGGTCAGCGAGTCGAACCCGAGGTCGGCGAACGCGCGGTCGCGGTCGATGGCACGGCCGTCCGGATGACCCGAGACGGCGGCCGCGTGCTCGCAGACCAGCTCGATTAGCCGCCGCTGTTGCTCCGCCGGGGGCAGGGCGTGCAACTGCCCGGCCAGGTCCGGGGACCGACTTGCCTTGGCGGGCAACGCATGCTGTGCGTCACCCAGCCAGAATCGTTGTCGGGCAAAGCCGTACGTCGGCAGGCCCACCCGGCGTGCCCCGGAACCGGCGAACACGGCCGGCCAATCCACGTCCACTCCAGCGGTGAAGAGCTTGCCGGCAGCATTCAGCAGCGACTCGATCTCGGGACCGTCTTTGGCCATGCTGACCACCGAGATCGGCCGCTCGGTGGTCAGCGATTGGTCCACCGCCGCGCTCAGCCCGCCGCCCGGGCCCACCTCGAGGAAGGCCGTTACCCCCAGGGCCTCTGCGGCGCGCACGCCGTCGAGGAAACGCACCGGCCGGCGCACGTGCTCGACCCAGTACCGCGCCGAGCCGTACCCGGGGCCGGCGGGCTCGCCGGACACGTTGGAAACCAAGCAGATTCGGGGCCGCTGCGGTTGGATGTCGGCCACCCGATGCGCGAACTCGTCGAGCATCGGCTCCATCAGCACCGAATGAAAGGCGTGCGAGACCGCCAGCCGGTGCGTCCGCCGGCCGGCGTCCGCCAACCGATCCGCCACGGCACCCACCGCGGCTCGCTCACCGGACAGCACTACCGAATTGGGGCCGTTGACCGCCGCGATGCCGACACCGTCGCTCAGCATCGGGACCACCTCGGCCTCGCCGGCGCTCACCGCCACCATCACCCCGCCCACCGGCAGCGCCGCCATCAGCCGGCCACGGGCCGCCACGACGGCCGATGCGTCGTCCAGCGACAGCACGCCCGCCACGCAGGCCGCGGCGATCTCCCCCACCGAATGACCCAGCACCACATCGGGTGTCACGCCCCAGGATCGCCATAGCGCGGCGAGGGCGATCTCGAGGACGAACAACGCCGGCTGGGCAAACTCCGTGCTTTGCAACAAGTCCGCGTCGGTGCCCCACATCACCTCGCGCACCGGCAACCGCAGGTGGGTGTCAATCGCCGCCGCGGCCTCGTCGAAAGCCTGGGCGAAGGGCGGGAACCGTTGGTGCAGTTGGCGGCCCATTCCTAGCCATTGCGAGCCTTGGCCGGGGAACACCAAGGCCGTCTGGCCCGCCGGCCCTGCGCGGCCGACCAGCACGGTGGGGGCGGGGTCCCCCGCCGCCAGGCCGGTCAGGCCGCGCGTCAGCGCCTCGCGATCGGCGCCCACCAGCACCGCCCGCTGCTCGAACACCGAGCGCGTCGTTACCAACGACCACCCCACGTCCGCCGCGCTGACCTCCGAGTCGGCCATCCGCGCCGCCAGCCGGTGCGCCTGGTTGGCCAGGGCCTGCTCGCAGCGGCCCGACAGCACCCACGCGACCGGCTCCTCGCGCACATCCGCGGGCGTATCCCGTTGCGCGGGAGCCTGTTCCACGATGACGTGCGCGTTCGTGCCGCCCATTCCGAACGACGACACCCCGGCGCGGCGCGGATGGTCCGCCGCCGGCCAGGGCAGCGCGGCGGTGTTGACCCGCAGCCCCAGGCGTTCGAGTTCGGGATTCGCGTCGGCGTAATTGAGGCTCGGCGGAAGCAGCGAATGCCGCACGGCCAGAACGGCCTTCAGCAGGCCGGCGATTCCCGCGGCGCCGCCGGCGTGGCCGATGTTGGTCTTCACCGACCCCACGTTCACCGGATGCTCGCGCGCGCCGAACACTTCACCCAGCGCCCAAGCCTCCACCGCATCGCCGACCTTCGTACCGGTGCCGTGCGCCTCGATGTAGTCGATGTCGCCGCTGCCCAGCCCGGCGGAGGCAAGCGCCCGCCGGATCACGTCGGCCTCACCGGAAACCGAGGGCACCGTCTGGCCGGCGGCGCTGTGCCCGGCGTTACCCACGGCGCTGCCCCGAATGACCGCGTGAATGCGGTCCCCGTCTTGCAGGGCCGCCGGCAACGGCTTGAGCAGCACCAGTCCCCCGCCCTCGCCCCGCACGTAGCCGTCCGCGCGCCGATCGAACGCGTAGGTGTGACCCGAAATCGACAGGGCGCCGAATTCACGTTCCAGCATTGCCGTTTCATCGGCAAGATTGAGGTGGACCCCGCCGGCGATCGCCAGCGCCGACTCGCCCGTGCGCAGGCTCTCACAGGCGAGGTGCACGGCGAGCAGCGAAGACGATTGGCCGGAGTCGACGGTCATGCTGGGGCCATGCAGCCCAAAGGCATACGAAACCCTGTTGGCGATCATCCCCCGGCTGATGCCGGCGAACGAGTGGTGGTCGAGGTTGTCGGCGATATCGCGCAGGGTGAGGACGGCGTAATCGTCGGCCATCGCCCCGAAGTACACCGAAATCGACTTTTCCCGAACCGTTTCCGGCACCACGAACGCGTCTTCGAAAGCCTCCCAAGTCAGTTCGAGCGCCAATCGTTGCCGGGGGTCCATCGCGCACGCCTCGCGCGGCGAGAGGTTGAAGAAGTCGGCGTCGAACTCCGCGACGTCCCCGGGCAACTGCGTCGCTTCGCGGCCGTCGCGGATGACACCCCAGAAGTCGCGAGGGTCAGCCGCACCTGGGAATCGGCACGCGAGACCGATGACTGCGACGCCCGTCATGCTAAGGGCCGATCTCTTCGTCGAGGATAGCGAAGAGCTGGCTGTCGGTGGCGGTGGCGATGTCGTCGTCGAACGGGTCGTCGGGGTGTTCCGGGTAGGGGCTCTGCGCGGGGCCGGTCAGGGTGTTCAGCAGGCCTTCCAGCCGGGTGACGAGCTGCGCCTTGTCGCCGGGGCTCCAGTCGGATTGGCCGAGCAGTGCCTGCAATTCGCGGGCCACGTCGTTGAAACGGGCCATGCGATCGGGCGGCGCACTGCTTTTCCCGGTGGCCAGATGGCCGTCGAGATGATCGGCCAGGGCCGCCGGGGTGGGGTAATCGAAGATCAGCGTGGGCGAAAGGGTCAGTCCGGTCGCGATTTTGAGCCTGTTGCGCAGCTCCACGGCGGTCAGCGAGTCGAAGCCCAGATCCTGGAATGCTTGGTCGGCGTCGACGTCCGCGGTGCTGTGACCCAACACCGTGGCCGCATTGCCACAGACCAGTTCCACCAGCTCGCGCCGCCGCTGCTCGGGGGCCAGGCCCTCCAGCCGCGCCCGCAGGCCCGTCAACGACACCATGTCGGTGGGGTCGAGGACCCGCCGCGCCCGCCGAGTGGCCAACTGGCTCAACAGCGGCGGCAGCGCGGCGCCCGCGTGAGCCAGCGCGGCGGTATCGAGGCGGGTGGCCACGACGACGGCGGGCTCGGCCAGCAGCGCGGCGTCGAGCAGGTCGAGCGCCTGCCGGGTGGACAGCGCGGCCAGCCCGGCACGGCTCATCCGGGCCCTGTCGCGATCCCCGAGGTGCTGGGTCATGGCCGACGCCTCTTCCCACATCCCCCAAGCGATCGACAAGCCGGGCAGGCGGTGGGCGCGGCGATACGCCGCCAGGCCGTCAAGGAAACTGTTGGCGGCCGCGTAGTTGCCCTGACCCGGGGCGCCCACGATCCCCGCCATCGACGAAAACACCACGAACGCCGAGAGATCCAGCTCCCGGGTCAGCTCGTGCAGGTGCCAAGCCCCGTCGACCTTGGACCGCAGCACCGCATCGATGCGCTCCGGCGTCAGTGAGGCGATCACCGCGTCGTCGAGCACGCCCGCCGCATGGAACACCCCGCGCAGCGGGAAACGCGCCGGCACCTGCGCCAGCAGCCCCGCCACGGCGTCGCGGTCGCCGACATCGCAGGCCACCACCGATACCTCAGCCCCGGCCTCGCACAGCTCGGCGACCAGCCCGGACAGCCCGTCGGCCCGCTCACCGCTGCGGCTGACCAGCATGACGTGCGGCACCCGGTAGCGGTCGACCAGGTGACGGGCCACGGCCGAACCCGCCATGCCGGTCCCACCGGTGATCAATGCGGTACCGCCGGCCAGCCCGGCGGGCCCGTCGGGCATGGTGAGCACAACCTTGCCGATGTGGCGGGCCTGGCTGACGAACCGGTAAGCGTCTGCGGCGCAACGCACATCGAAGGCCTTGACCGGCAGGGGCTCCAGCGCTCCGGCCGCGAACAATCGCATCAATTCGGCCAGCATCTCCGCGATGCGGTCCGGGCCGGCCTCCATCAGATCGAACGCGCGGTAGCCCATACCCGGGTGGGATTGGGCCAGGAGCTCTGGGTCGCGCAGGTCGGTCTTGCCCATCTCGATGAAGCGCCCACCAGGGCCCAACAAGCGCAGCGAGGCATCGGTGAACTCGCCGGCCAGCGAGTTCAGCACGACGTCCATGCCGGCACCGCTCGTGGCGGCGGAGAACTTGTCCTCGAAGTCCAGCGTTCGCGAATCCCCGATGTGCTCGTCGTCGAACCCCATGGCGCGCAGGGTGTCCCACTTACCGCGACTCGCGGTCGCGAAAACCTCCGCGCCCCAATGCCGGGCCAGCTGCACGGCCGCCATGCCCACCCCGCCGGCGGCAGCATGCACCAGCACCCGCTCGCCGGCGCGCAGGCCGCCCAGGACCGACAACCCGTAGTACGCCGTCAAGAACACCACCGGCACGCCCGCGGCCTCGGCGAACGACCATCCCGGCGGCACCCGCGTCACCAACCGCCGATCGACGGCTGCCTCCGATCCCGTCAGGCCCAAGATCCCCATGACCGCGTCGCCGACGGCCAGATCCGTCACACCGGGGCCGATCTCGGCCACCAGTCCGGCACCCTCGGCGCCCAGCTGCGCGGCACCCGGATACATGCCCAGGGCCACCAGCACGTCGCGGAAGTTCACCCCGGCCGCGGCCACCGCCACCCGCACCTGACCGGCGGCCAGTTCCGCCGGCGGGCCGGACTGCACGGCCAGATCCTCCAGCGTCCCGGCGTCACCGGCGGCCAGCCGCCACACCGACGGCGCCTCGGGCAACCGCAACACCGGGTGCGCCTTGATCGGTCTGAGCCTGGCCCCGTAGGCGACACCCTCGCGCACCACCAATTGCGGCTCACCGCAGTCGACTACGGACCCCAGGTCGAGGGATCCATCGGAGTCGATCAGCACCGCCCGGCCCGGATGCTCGGCCTGCGCCGACCGCACCAGCCCCCACACCGCCGCACCGGCCAGATCCGACACGTCCTCGCCGGCCAGCGCGACCGCGCCGCGGGTCAGCACCACCAGCGGCCCGGCGCCATCACCCCGGGACTGCAATACGCCCAACGCCTCATGGGTGGCGGCATAGACCGAGCCGACCACGCCCCGGCCATTCGTCGGCGGCTGCCACACCTCGGGAACCGCACCGCTACCGTTGTCCATCAACGGAACCGGGGACCACACCGCCTCCAGGAGGTCCCCGCCACCGGATCGCGCCGCCGCGGCCGCCGACAGCTGCGCGGCCGAGACCGGACGCGTCACCAGCTCACGCACCGACAGCACCGGCAAGCCCGACGAATCGGCCAGTTCCACCGACACGGCGCCCTTGCCGACCGGCGCCAGCCGCACCCGGACGCGCGACGCCCCGGCCGCATGCAAACACACCCCTTGCCAGGAGAACGGCAGGACGGTCTCGGCCCGCTCGTCGGCCACCCCCAGGGCATGCAAGGCGGCATCCAGCACCACCGGATGAATCCCGAAGCCGCCCACCGTCACACCGGCGTCCTGCGGGGCCTCGACCTCGGCGAAGATCTCAGCCCCCCGCCGCCACACCTTCCGCAGGCCCCGAAACGCCGGGCCATACCCGTAGCCGCGCGCGGCCAAATCGTCGTAGGCACCCGCCACATCGACCGCCGTGGCACCGACGGGCGGCCACACCGACAGATCCGCATCGGGCGCGGGCGAGCCCTCGCTCAACACGCCCTGGGCATGCAACGTCCACTCCGAGCCGGCCTGCGAATACACGGCTACCGCACGGGATCCGCTCTCGCCGGCGGCATCCACCACCACCTGCACGCGCACCGCGCCGGTGCTCGGCAATGCCAACGGGGCCGACAGCGTCAGCTCCTCGATCACCGGACAGCCGACCTCGTCGCCCGCCCGCAGCGTCAGCTCCACAAACCCCGCGCCAGGGAACAACACCGTCCCGGTCACCGCGTGATCGGCCAGCCACGGCTGAGCCGCCGCCGACAGCCGGCCCGCCAACACCACACCGCCCGAATCGGGCCGCTCCACCACCGCACCCAACAGCGCATGCTCGGCCGCGGCCAGACCCAAGCTGGCGGTGTCCCGGGCGCCCACCGACTCGGACGACAGCCAAAACCTGCGCCGCTGAAAGGCATAGGTCGGCAGGTCGACCCTCTGCGCGGCCAGGCCGGCGAACACCTTGGCCCAGTCGACGTCGGCGCCGGAGGCGAACAACTGCCCGGCCGCCAACAAAATCGAGTCGACTTCGGGGCGACCCTTGGCCATCGACACCGCCGAAACGGCCGGCTCGGTCGCCACGGACTGTTCCACCGCTGTCGTCAACGCCGCGCCCGGCCCCACCTCGACGAACACGCCGGCGCCCAGCGATTCGGCCAGCCGCACACCGTCGACGAACCGCACGGGCCGGCGCACGTGCTCGACCCAGTAGTCGGCAGAGCCGTATCCGGGGCCGGCCAGTTGCCCGGTCACGTTGGACACCAGGTCGATTCGCGGCACACCGGGCGACACCCCGGCCACGACCGCGGAGAACTCCTCGATCATGGGCTCCATGAGCGGCGAATGGAACGCGTGCGAGACGGCCAGCTGCCGCACCCGCCTGCCGCAGTCGGTCAGCCGATCCGCCACGGCCGTCACCGCGGCCCGCTCGCCCGAAAGCACCACCGCGTCGGGGCCGTTGACCGCCGCGACGCTCACGCCGTCGTTCAGCAGCGGCGCGACCTCGGCCTCGGTGGCGGTCACCGCCACCATCACCCCGCCGGCCGGCAGCGCCGCCATCAACCGGCCGCGGGCCGCCACCACCCGCGCCGCGTCCTGTAGCGACAGCACCCCGGCCACACAGGCCGCGGCGATCTCCCCCACCGAGTGGCCGATCACCACATCGGGTGTCACTCCCCAGGATTGCCACAGGGCCGCCAGGGCGATCTCGAGCACGAACAGCGCTGGCTGGGCAAACTCCGTGCTCTCCAACAACTCCGGGTCGGTGCCCCACATCACGTCGCGCAGCGGCAACCGCGCATGCCCATCCACCGCCGCCACCGCTTCGTCGAAGGCCTCGGCGAACACCGGAAAGCGCTGATGCAGTTCGCGCCCCATCCCGAGCCGCTGCGAGCCCTGGCCGGGAAACACGAACGCGCGCTTACCGATCGGGCGGGTGCGCCCGACCGCCACGGTCGGGCCCGGCTCCCCGGACGCCACCCCCGCCAGCACGGCCATCAGGATGTCGCGATCGCCACCCACCACTACCGCGCGGTGTTCCAGGGCCGCCCGGGTGGTGGCCAGCGACCAGCCCACGTCGACGGCGCGCAGGCCCGGCTCGGCGTCCAGGTGGGCCGACAGCCGGCCAGCCTGAGCGGCCAGCGCGTCGGCCGACCGGGCCGACACCACCCACGCCACCACGGGTTGAGAGTTATCGGCTTGCGCCGCAACGGCTTCCGGCTCAGCGGGCGGCTGCTCGACGATGACGTGGGCGTTCGTCCCGCTGATCCCGAACGACGACACCCCGGCCCGGCGCTGGCCGTCCCGCGCCGGCCACGGCCGGGGCTCGGTCAACAGCGACACCGCGCCCGCGGACCAGTCCACGTGCGGCGACGGCACATCCACGTGCAGCGTCTTGGGCATCACCCCTTGCCGCATCGCCTGCACCATCTTGATCACCCCGGCCACTCCGGCCGCGGCCGACGTGTGACCAATGTTCGATTTGATCGATCCCAGCCACAGCGGCCGGTCCGCCGGCCGGTCCCGCCCGTACGTCGCCAACAGGGCCTGGGCCTCGATGGGATCGCCCAAAACCGTTCCGGTGCCGTGGCCCTCGACCATGTCGACATCCGCCGCGGCCAACCCGGCGTTCGCCAGCGCGGCGCGGATCACCCGCTGCTGCGACGGCCCGTTGGGCGCGGTCAGGCCGTTCGACGCCCCGTCCTGGTTCACTGCCGAACTCCGCAGTATCGCGACCACCGGATGCCCCAGCCGTCGCGCATCGGCAAGCCGCTCCAGCACCAGGACGCCCGCGCCTTCCGACCACGACGTCCCGTCCGCGGCGCCGGCGTACACCTTGCACCGGCCGTCCGGGGCCAGCGCCCGCTGCCGGCTGAACTCCACGAACGCGGCGGGCGTGGCCATCACCGTCACGCCACCGGCCAGCGCCAGGTCACACTCCCCGGAGCGCAGCGACTGCGCCGCCAGATGCATGGCCACCAACGACGACGAACACGCCGTATCCACCGACACCGCAGGGCCTTCCAGCCCCAACACGTACGACACCCGGCCCGAGGCCACACTCAGGGTCGAACCGGTCAGCCCGTAGCCCTCCAGCTCGCCCTTCACCTCGCCGCCGTAGCCGGCGTGGATGACACCGGCGAACACTCCGGTCGCCGAGCCGCGCAACGCCAGCGGGTCAATACCCGCCCGCTCCAACGCTTCCCAGGAGATCTCCAGCATCAACCGCTGCTGGGGATCCATCGCCAGGGCCTCGCTGGGCCCGACGCCGAAGAATCCGGCGTCGAAGTCCCCGGCGTCGCGCAAAAAGCTGCCCTGGCGCGTGTACATCTTCCCCGCCGCGTCGGGATCCGGGTCATACAGCTCCTCGACATCCCAGCCGCGATCAGCCGGGAAATCCGAGACCGTGTCGCGGCCGTCGTTCACCATTTCCCACAGGGTCTCCGGCGAATCCACCCCGCCGGCGTAGCGGCACGCCATGCCCACCACCGCGATCGGTTCGGACAGCTGGCCTTCCAACTCCGAGACGCGTCGCCGCGCCCGCCTGAGATCCGCCGTCAGGCGCTTCAGGTAATCGACATGCTGCGTGGTATCCGGCATCGCGGTCTCAGCGGCCGAGTTCTTCATCGAGGATCGCAAAGAGTTGGCTTTCGGTGGCGGCATCGAGGTCGGCGTCGAGGCCTTCGGGATCGCGGTGATCTTCAGGGCCTAGCGCGGCGAGCAGGTTCTGCAGGCGGGCCCTCAACGTCGATTTGTCGCCGGCGTCCCAATTGGGTTGGTTGAGCAGTGCCTGCAATTCGCGGGTGATGTCGGTGAACCGTGCCATCAGGTTCGGCTGGTCGCTCCCCGCCGTGGTGCTCAGTTGGGTGTCCAGGTGCCCGGCCAGCACCGCCGGCGTCGGGTAGTCGAAGATCAACGTGGGCGAAAGTGTCAGGCCCGTAGCGGTTTTCAGCCGGTTGCGCAGCTCGACGGCCGTCAGCGAATCGAAGCCAAGGTCTTGGAATGCGCGGCCGGCGTTGATGTCCGCGGGGTTGGGCAGCCCGAGCACCGTCGCCGCGTTCCCGCAGACCAGGTCCACCAGTTCACGCTGTCGCGCCTCGGGGGTCAAGCCGTGCAGGCGCGCCGTGAGACCGGTCATCAGGGCGGTCGTGTCGACGTCGTCGACAACGCGCCGGGTGGTGCGGGCGGCGAGCTCGCTCAACAGTGGGGGCAGCCCGGCGGCATTGTCGGACAGGGCGACCCGATCCAGGCGGGCGGCCATCAGCACCGGGGCGTCGACCAGCATGGCGGCGTCGAACGACTCCAGCGCCTCCTCGGTGGACAGTGGCGCGATCCCGATCCTGCTCATCCGGGCCTTATCGCGTTCGCCGAGGTGGGCCGTCATCGCCGAGGCTTGCTCCCACAGGCCCCAGGCCAGCGACAGGCCCGCAATCCCGTGCGCGCGGCGATACGCGACCAGCCCGTCTAGGAAGCTGTTGGCGGCCGCGTAATTTGCCTGACCCGGTGTGCCCACGATCCCGGCCATCGACGAAAACACCACGAACGCAGACAGATCCAGGTCGCGCGTCAGCTCGTGCAGATGCCAGGCCCCGTCGACCTTGGCGCGCAACACCGCATCCACCCGATCCGGGGTCAGCGACAAGACCAGCCCATCATCGAGAACGCCGGCCGCGTGAACCACACCGCGCAGCGGATACTGCGCCGGTATCTGTGCCAGCATCGCCGCGACCGCATCCCGGTCGGCGACATCGCAGGCCACCACCGACACGCCGGCGCCGGCCTCCCGCAGGCCATCCACCAACTCGGCGACCCCCGCAGCCCCGGCACCGGCACGGCTGGCCAGCACGACGTGGGCGACGCCATACCGATCGACGAGGTGACGCGCCAGTGCCGAGCCGGCCATGCCGGTGCCACCGGTGATCACCACACTGCCGCCGGCCAGCCCGCCACACCCACTGAGCAGCGCGCCGGGCCCGGATGGGATGGTCAGCGCGACCTTGCCGATGTGGCGGGCCTGGCTGACGAACCGGTACGCGGCCGGGGCGCAGCGGACGTCAAAAGTCTTGAGCGGCAACGGCGCCAAGGCACCGGCGCGCAACAGTTCGACGATCTGGGCCAGCATCGCCGCGGTACGGTCGGCGCCGGCCTCGAGAAGGTCGAAGGCGCGATACTGCGCGCCCCGATACTGTTCGGCGATGACGTGCGGATCCCGGACGTCCGTTTTGCCCATCTCGATGAAGCGCCCGCCGGGGGCCAGCAGGCGCAGCGACGCGTCGGTGAACTCACCGGCCAGGGAATTGAGCACCACGTCCACCCCGGCACCGCCGGTGGCCGTCGAGAACTTCTCCTCGAAGTCGAGCGTCCGCGAATCGCCGATGTGGTCGTCGTCGAATCCCATCGCGCGCAAGGTGTCCCACTTGCCGCGACTCGCGGTGGCGAAAACCTCCGCGCCCCAGTACCGGGCCAGCTGCACAGCCGCCATGCCCACCCCGCCGGTGGCGGCGTGCACCAGCACCCGCTCGCCGGCGCGCAACCCCGCCAGCACCGACAATCCGTACAGCGCGGTCAGAAACACCACCGGCACACCCGCGGCCGTGGCCAGCGACCAGCCCGCCGGCACCGGTGTCACCAACCGCTGATCCACCACCGCTTCGGAACCGACCACCCCCAGCAGCCCCATCACCGCATCGCCGACCGCCAACCCGGCCACACCGGGGCCGACCTCGACGACCACACCGGCGCCCTCGGCGCCCAACTGGCCACCGCCGGGATACATGCCCAAGGCCACCAACACATCCCGGAAGTTCACCCCGACCGCGGCCACCGCCACCCGAACCTGGCCGGGCTCCAGTTCCACCCGCGGGCACGGGCCCACCACCAGGTCCTCGAGCGTGCCCCCGCTGCCGGCGTCCAGCCGCCAGCCCCCGGACGGCAGCCGCAACACCGAGCCCTTTCGCACCGGCCGCATCCGGGCCGCATAAACCACGCCGGCGCGGACCGCCAATTGCGTCTCGCCGCAGCCGATTACCGCCCGCGCATCCAACGATCCATCGGAGTCGATCAATACCACCCGGCCCGGATGCTCGGCCTGGGCCGACCGCACCAGCCCCCACACCGCCGCACCGGCCAGGTCCGCGACGTCCTCACCGGCGAGCGCGACCGCCCCGCGGGTCTGCACCACCAATACTCCGGACCCGGCGTCGCGCAGCCACGATTGCAGCGCGCCCAACGCCTCGGTGGTGGCCGCGTGCACCGACCGCACCACATCCCCGCCGCGCGCGCCCGGCTCCCACAGCGCGGCATCGTGATCGCTGCCGTTGTCGGCCAGCGATATTGGTGACCACGCCACCTCGAACAACCCCTCGGCGGGCGCCGCCGCGAGCGACAACTGCTCGGCCGACACTGGGCGCATCGCCATCGAGCGCACCGACAACACCGGCAGCCCGGAGCCATCGGCCAATTCCACCGACACCGCCCCGGCACCGGACGGCGCTACCCGGACCCGCGCCCGCGACGCGCCCGCCGCGTGCAGCGACACCCCCTGCCAGGAGAACGGCAACACGGTCTGGCCCCGCTCGGCGGCTACACCGATCGCGTGCAGCGCCGCGTCCAACAACACCGGATGTATCCCGAAGCCACCGTCCTGCGCGCCCAGGTCGTCGGGCAGCGCGACGTCGGCGAAGACCTCGTCCCCCCGCCGCCACATAGCCCGCAGGCCGCGGAATGCCCGGCCGTACTCGTAGCCCCGCTCGGCCAGCCGTGCGTAGGCGTCGGCCACATCCACAGGCGTCGCCCCCACCGGGGGCCACACCGACAGATCCGTGGCCGGCGCCGCTGCTGCGGGACTCAACAGGCCCTGGGCGTGCAGCACCCACTCCGACTGAGCGCCGGCCGAATACACCGACAGCTCGCGCTGCCCCGATTCCGCGGCGGCCCCGACCACCACCTGCACCTGCACACCGTCCGTAGCCGGCAGCACCAAGGGGGCCGACAACGTCAGCTCCTCGAGGACACCACAGCCGACCTCGTCGCCGGCGCGGATGGCCAGCTCCACGAATCCCGCACCGGGGAACAACACCGTGCCGCCCACCGCGTGGTCGGCCAGCCAGGGCTGGGCGGCCGTCGACAGCCTGCCCGTCAGCACCACCCCGCCGGAATCGGGCCGCTGCATCACCGCGCCCAGCAGAGCGTGTTGCGCGCCCGCCAGCCCCAGGGTGGCCACGTCCCCTGACCCCGTCGACCCGCCCGGCAACCAAAAGCGTTGCCGCACAAAGCCATAGGTCGGCAAATCCACACGCCGCCCGCCCAAGCCGGCGATGGCGGCCCGCCAGTCGACTGGCACGCCGGCCACGTGGGCCTGACCCGCCGAAAGCCAAAACCGTTGCAACGAACCATCATCACGGCCCAGCGACGGGAAGACGAGCGCTTCGCTGCCGCAATCGGCCAGCGTCTCCTCGACGGCGGCGAGCAGCACCGGGTGCGGGCTGGATTCGACGAACACGCCATACCCGGCGCTGCACGCTTTGCGCACCGCCCGTTCGAACTGGACCGTCTGCCGGATGCTTCGGTACCAGTAGTCGGCGTCCAGACCCGCGGTGTCCAGCAGTTCACCGGTCACGGTGGAGAACAGGGCGACCAAGGACGACCGCGGCTCGATGCCGGCCAGCGCCTCGGCCAGCGCCGAACGGATCGCGTCGACGTGCCCGGAGTGGGAGGCGTAGTCGACGTCGATCCGGCGGGCACGCACGTCATCGGCCTCGCAGCGGAGCATCAACTCGTCGAGGGCATCCACCTCGCCGGACACCACCACCGCCGAAACACCGTTGACGGCGGCGATATTCAACCTATCGCCCCACTCGGCGATCAATTCCTCGGCCCGGGCCAGGCCGCACGCCAGCGACACCATGCCGCCCGCACCCGACAATTCCACCAGCAGCCGGCTTCGCAGCGCCACCACCCTGGCGGCGTCCTCCAGCGAAAGCGCCCCCGCCACACAGGCCGCCGCGATCTCGCCCTGCGAATGACCGATCACCGCATCGGGGACCACGCCCACCGAGCGCCACAGCTCGGCCAGCGACACCATCACCGCCCACAGCGCCGGCTGCACCACGTCCACCCGGTCCAGCCCGGGTGCACCGGGCGCACCGCGGATGACGTCGATCAACGACCACTCCACGTGTTCGGCGAGCGCCTTTTCGCAGCGCTGCAGGTGTTCGGCGAATACCGCCGAACTGTCCAGCAATTCGGCTCCCATGCCGACCCATTGCGAGCCCTGCCCGGGAAACACGAACACCGTCTTGCCCACCGGTTGCGCCCGACCCACCACCGCACCGGCGCCCGGCGCGCCGTCGGCGACTTCGGCCAGGCCCGCCAGCAGGCGCTGGCGGTCGGCGCCCACCAGCACGGCGCGGTGCTCGAACAGCGACCGCGTCGAGACCAACGACCAGGCCACGTCGACCACACGCAAATCCGGGTCGTCGTTCACCCGCGCGAGGAGCCGGGACGCCTGGTTGGCCAGCGCGTCGGCCGACCGGGCCGACAGCACCCACGGCGCTGGCGCGTCATCACCTGCCGGCGCGAGGCTTTCGGTCTCCTGCGGCGGTTGCTCCACGATGACGTGCGCATTGGTGCCGCTGATCCCGAACGACGACACCCCCGCGCGACGCGGCCGGTCCTGCGCCGGCCATTCCCGCGCCTCGGTCAGCAACGACACCGCCCCCGCCGACCAATCCACGTGCGGCGTAGGCACATCCACGTGCAACGTCTTGGGCATCACCCCGTGCCGGATCGCCTGCACCATCTTGATCACCCCGCCTGCGCCCGCCGCCGCCGAGGTGTGGCCCATGTTGGACTTGATCGACCCCAACCACAGCGGCCGGTCCGCCGGACGGTCCTGCCCGTACGTCGCCAAAACCGCTTGCGCCTCAATCGGATCCCCGAGCGTGGTGCCCGTGCCGTGCCCCTCCACCAGATCCACGTCCACCGTGTGCAGGCGCGCATCGGCCAGCGCGGCGCGGATTACCCGCTGCTGCGACGGCCCGTTGGGCGTCGCCAGTCCGTTCGAGGCGCCGTCCTGGTTCACCGCCGATCCGCGCAACAGCGCCAGCACCGGATGCCCCAACCGCCGCGCGTCGGACAGCCGTTCCAGCACCAGCACGCCGACGCCTTCGGAAAAGCCGGTACCGTCGGCGGCGCCCGCGTAGGCCTTGCACCGCCCGTCGGAGGCCAGCGCCCGCTGCCGGCTGAACTCGATGAACATCGCCGGGGTCGCCATCACCGTCACGCCGCCGGCCAGCGCCAGGTCGCACTCGCCGGAGCGCAGCGACCGCGCCGCCAGATGCATGGCCACCAACGACGAGGAACAGGCCGTATCGACCGAAACGGCCGGGCCCTCCAGGCCCAGCGCGTAGGCCACCCGGCCCGACGCCACACTCAGCGTCGACCCGCGCAGCCCGTAGCGCTCCAGGTGGCCCGGCACCCGACCCTGGCCGCCGTACGAGCCGTGGAAAATCCCGGCGAACACGCCCGTCGCCGAACCGCGCAGGGCGGCGGGGTCAATTCCGGCCCGCTCCAACGCCTCCCAGGACACCTCCAACAACAGGCGTTGCTGCGGGTCCATCGCCAGCGCCTCGCTGGGTGCGATGCCGAAGAACGCGGCGTCGAAGTCGGCCGCGTCGGCCAGAAAGCCGCCGCACCGGGCATAGGACTTTCCGACCGCGTCGGGGTCGGGATCGAACAGGCCCGCCAAGTTCCAGCCTCGGTCGGCCGGGAAGTCCGAGACCACATCGCGGCACTCGACCACCATCTGCCACAAGGCCTCCGGGGAATCCACCCCACCCGGATAACGGCAGCCCATCCCGACCACCGCCACGGGTTCGGTTGCCGCGGCGAGGTATTCGCGGGCCTCGCGCTTCAGCCGTTCGTTTTCCTTCAGCGATGCGCGGAGGGCCTTGACGAGCTCTTCGGAGTTGCTGGTCATGGGAGGCGACCTGGGCAAAAAAACGGGGTCTTTGGCCGTTCCATCACGAGATCTCTAGGGGACACAAGAAGCAACGCCCACGTCAGTGCCAGCGCAACAATACGAGTTCGGAGCAGAATCCCGGACCCATCGCGATCATCAGGCCAGGGCTTCCGCTGGGTGGCGGCTTGGCCAGGGTGTCCCGCAGCACGTGGAGCACCGAGGCCGACGAGAGATTGCCGATCTCACCCAGCGAACGCCAGGTCAGTTCCAGCGCGTCGGGCGGCAGGCTCAGGCTCGCGTTGATCGCGTCGATGATCTTCGGGCCGCCGGGATGGCTGACCCACGCGCCGATGTCGGTCGTCGTCAGCCCGTGCGCGCCCAGGAACCCGGTCACGTCCTGCTCGATGTGCTCCTCGACCACCTGGGCCAGGTCCTTGGCCAGCACGAGCTCGAACCCGGCGGCGCCGACGTCGTAGCCCATGGTGCGCAGCGAGTCGGGGTAGAGCGTGCTGCGCGAGTCGAGGATGCGGGGCCCGCCGGCGGCCACCTGTTCGGCGCGACGCTCGCCGACGGCGACCACCGCGCCCGCCCCGTCGGCGAACAGCGCGCTACCGACCAGACCCGGGAGCGACGGCTTGTATCCGGGGTAGGTCAACGAGCAGAGCTCGACCGAGATCAGGGCCGCGGCGGCGTCCGGCGCTCCCCGCAGGTAGTCGTGCAGCCGGGCCACGCCCGCGGCCCCGGCCACGCAGCCCAGGCCGAACAGCGGCACCCGGCGGACGTCGTCGCGCAGCCCCAGCCGCCCGGCGATCCGGGCGTCCAGGGAGGGCACCGCGAGTCCGGTGACCGTCGTCGTGATCAGCACGTCCAGGTCCTGCGGCCGCAGGCCCGCCTCGTCGAGCGCACCCGACAGCGCCTCGCAGCCGAGGTTGACGGCGTTTTCGATGAAGATCCGGTTGGCCACGCCGAAGTCGTTGAGGGCGGGATACCGCTCCAACGGCAGCACCAGGTGACGGCTGTTCACCTTCGCGCTGGCGTGCAACTGCCGGACGATGTCTTCGTATCCCTCGAACTCCGGGATGCTGACGAAGAAATCGGTGAGCTCTCGCTGGGAATAGCGATACGGCGGCAAGGCACCGAATACGCCCGCGACGACGCTCATTGGTCCCACCCCTTGACGACGAAGATCAGGGCCGAAATGTTCACCCGGATCGCTTCCTGCCCGAAGTTTAGTCGGCTTGCCACCGCCCGGCACAGAAACCAAAGTCCTCTCATCCCCTGCCGCCCAGCCGCGCTTTGAGCCCCGCGGACTCGGCCAGGACGGCTTCGAGCTGCTCGGCGACCCGGACCGGCGCGGTCCCGCCCCGCCCGTCGCGCGACGACACCGAGCCCTCGATCGTCAGGACCTCACGCACCTCCGGCGTCAGCTCGGGGCTGATCGCGGCCAACTCGTCGTCGGTCAGCTCGCCCAGCCCGACGGCGCGGCCCTCGGCCGCGCGCACGGCGGCCCCGGCGGCCTCGTGCGCGGACCGGAACGGCACCCCTCGGCGCACCAGCCATTCGGCGATGTCGGTGGCCAGCGTGTACCCGGCCGGGGCCAGGGCCGCCATCCTCTCGACGTCGAACGTCAGGCTGGCCACCAGGCCGGCCATCGCCGGCAGCACCAGCTCCAGCTGGGCCACCGAGTCGAACACCGGCTCCTTGTCCTCCTGCAGATCGCGGTTGTAGGCCAGCGGCTGGGCCTTCAGCGTCGCCAGCAGCCCGGCCAGGTTGCCGATCAGCCGCCCGGACTTGCCGCGGGCCAGCTCGGCGATGTCCGGGTTCTTCTTCTGCGGCATGATCGAGCTGCCGGTGGACCACGAATCGTGCAGCCTGACGTAGCCGAACTCCGTCGAACTCCACAGGATGATGTCCTCGGCCAGCCGCGACAGGTCCACGGCGATCATCGCGAAGATGAACGCGGCCTCGGCGGCGAAATCCCGGGCGGCGGTCGCGTCGATCGAGTTGCCGGCGGCGGCCGCGAAGCCCAGCTCCGCGGCGATCGCGTCCGGGTCCAGACCCAGCGACGAGCCGGCCAGCGCGCCCGAGCCGTACGGGGACACGGCCGCGCGCTTGTCGAAGTCGACGATGCGGTCGACGTCGCGCAGCAGCGGGTGCGCGTGCGCGAGCAGGTGGTGGGCCAGCAGGACCGGCTGCGCGGACTGCAGGTGCGTCTTGCCCGGCATGATCGCCGTCGGATGTGCGGCGGCCTGGGCGGCCAGCGCGGCCACCACCTCCAGCGCCCCGTCCGCGACCCGGCGCACCGCGTCGCGCAGCCACATCCGGAACAGGGTGGCCACCTGGTCGTTGCGCGACCGCCCGGCCCGCAGCCGGCCGCCCAGGTCGGGGCCGACCCGGTCGATCAACCCGCGCTCCAGTGCGGCGTGCACGTCCTCGTCGGTCACCAACGGCGTGAAGCTGCCGTCGGCCACGTCCTCGGCCAGGCTGTCCAAGCCCGCCAGCAGCCCGTCGCGTTGCTCCTCGGTGAGCAATCCGGCGTGAAACAGGATCACGGTGTGCGCCCGCGAGGCGACGATGTCGTACGGGGCCAGCACCCAGTCGAAGTGAGTGGACTTGCTCAGGGCGACCAACGCGTCCGACGGGCCGTGGGCGAACCGCCCACCCCACAGCGAACCCTCGCGCGTGCTCACGTTTCGGCCGAGCCTGTTTCGGAGGCCAGGTCCCGGCGGGAAGCGATCTTGGACGACAGCCCGTGCACGTAGACGAAGCCCTTGGCGGCCGACTGGTCGAAGCTGTCGCCCTCGTCGTAGGTGGCCAGGTTGAAGTCGTAAAGCGACTGCGCGCTGCGCCTGCCGTTGACGGCGATGTGGCCGCCGTGCAACACCATTCGGATCTCGCCCGTGACGTGCTCCTGGGTTTTCGCGACGAAGGCTTCCAGCGCGGTCTTCAGCGGCGAGTACCAGAGTCCGTCGTAGACCAGCTCGGCCCAGCGCTGGTCGGTGTGGCGCTTGAAGCGGCCCAGTTCGCGCTCCAGCGTGACGTGTTCGAGCTCGGTGTGGGCGGTGATGAGCACCATCGCCCCGGGGGCCTCGTAGATCTCGCGGCTCTTGATGCCCACCAGCCGGTCCTCGACCACGTCGAGGCGCCCCACCCCCTGGCAGCCGGCGCGGCGGTTGAGTTCCTCGACGGCCTGCAGCACGGACACCGGTTTGCCGTCGATGGACACCGGGACTCCGCGCTCGAACCCGACGATCACCTCGTCGGGCGTGTTCCAGTTGATGGTGGGGTCTTCGGTGTAGGCGTAGATGTCCTTGGTGGGCGCGTTCCAAAGGTGTTCCAGGAAGCCGGTTTCCACCGCGCGGCCCCACACGTTCTGGTCGATCGAGAATGGCGAGCGTTTGCTGACGTTGATCGGGATGGCGTTCTCCTCGGCGAAAGCGATCGCCTTCTCCCGCGTCCACGCGTAGTCGCGGACCGGCGCCAGCACCTCCAAATCCGGTGCCAGCGAAGCGAATCCGACCTCGAACCGGACTTGGTCGTTGCCCTTGCCGGTGCAGCCGTGCGCGACGATGCTGCCACCGTGCTCTCGGGCGGCGGCCACCAGGTGTTTGGCGATCAGCGGCCGGCTGATGGCCGACACCAGCGGGTAGCGGTCCATGTAGAGGGCGTTGTTCAAAATGGTGGGCAGACAATAGCCCTCGGCGAACTCGTCGCGGGCGTCGACAACAACGGCTTCCACCGCGCCGCAGTCCAGGGCCCGCTGGCGAACGACCTCCATGTCCTCGCCGCCCTGGCCGAGGTCAATGGCCACCGCCACCACCTCGCGGCCGGTCTCCTTGCCGATCCAGCTGATCGCGACCGAGGTGTCCAGACCGCCGGAGTACGCCAGGATGACGCGATCTGACATGAACCAATCTCCTTAGCTTTAGGTGAGCTCTTCTAGGGTGCGGGCCAGCTCGGCGCCGGTCATCGGCTCTCGGGCCGCGACGAAGACCGTGTCGTCGCCGGCGATGGTGCCAACGACGTACGGTAGCGCCGCGCGATCGATGGCGCTGGCCAAGTAGTTGGCGCCGCCGGGGGGTGTGCGCAGCACCGCGAGATTGGCGCTGGCGTCGGCGGAGACCAAGAGTTCGCTCAACAGCCGGGACAGCCGCGCGGTGCCACCGGAGACGCCGCGCACCGGGCTGCCGTCCTCGGGAACGATGTAGACGCCCACGCCGCCGTCGGCGCCGCGCAGCTTCACCGCGCCCAGCTCCTCGAGGTCGCGCGACAGGGTGGCCTGGGTGACGTCGATGCCCTCGTCGGCCAGCCGGGCCGCCAGTTCGCTTTGGCTGCTGATCGACGCCGACGACAGGATCGCCACGATGCGGTCTTGCCGGCCGGCCCTGGTGGTCTCGGGGGTGGTCTTCGAGCGGGTCATCGGGACCGCTCCAGCAGCCACACCAGCAGCGCCTTTTGGGCGTGCAGCCGGTTCTCGGCCTCGTCCCACACCGCGCTGGCCGGCCCGTCCATCACCGCGTCGGTGATCTCGTCGCCGCGGTGGGCCGGAAGGCAATGCAGCACAATGGCTTCCGGATCCGCCAGGCCCAGCAGTCGCTCGTTGACCTGGAACGACCGGAACGGCTTGACCCGGTCGCGCCCGTCGTCCTCCTGCCCCATCGACGTCCAGGTGTCCGTCACCAGCACGTCGGCACCGGCCGCGGCCGCTTCGGCGTCGGCGGTGAGAGTGACCGAAGCGCCGGTGGTTTCGGCACGCTCCGCGGCCGCCGCCACGAAGGCGGGGTCCGGGGCGAAGCCATCCGGCGCGGCGATGGTGACGTGGATGCCGGCCGTCACCCCGCCGAGCAGCAGCGAGTGGGCCATGTTGTTGGCGCCGTCGCCGAAGTAGGACATCCGCAGTCCGGCAAGCGATCCCTTGCGTTCGGCAATGGTCTGCAGGTCGGCGAGCACCTGGCAGGGATGGAAGTCGTCGGAGAGCGCGTTGACCACCGGCACCGTCGCCACCTCGGCCATGGCCTCGAGCCTGTCCTGCCCGAACGTCCGCCACACGATGGCCTCGACGTAGCGGGACAGCACCCGCGCGGTGTCCTGCAGCGTCTCGTCGCGGCCCAGCTGGGTGCTGCGGGCATCGACGACGACCGCATGCCCGCCGAGCTGCGCGATGCCCATCTCGAAGGAGAACCGGGTGCGGGTGGAGTTCTTGTCGAAGAGCACCGCGACGCCACGCGGCCCCTCCAGCGGCCGGCAGCTGAACGGGTCCTTCTTCAGCTCGGCGGCCAGCTGCAGCACCTCGGCCTGCTCCTGGGGCGACAGGTCGTCGTCGCGCAGAAAGTGGCGGGTCATGCCGCGGCCGTATCGAGGATGCCCGGTAGCGCGGCGATGAAGCCGTCGAGCTGGGCTTCGGTGACGATCAACGGCGGGGCCAGCCGGATGACGTCGGGTGCGGCCGCGTTGACCAGGAATCCGGCGCCCCGCGCGGCGTTTTCGGCCTCCTTGGCCCGCGGCGCGGTCAACACCATGCCCTGCAGCAATCCCCGTCCGCGCACGTGGTCGATCAGGGGGTGGTTCAGGGACTCGATGCCGTGGCGCACCGACTTGCCCAACAAATCGGCGTGCCGGACCAGGTCCTCGTCGGCGATCACCCGCAGCACCGCCCGCGCCGCCGCGGCGCAGATCGGGTTGCCGCCGAAGGTGCTGCCGTGCAGGCCGGGGGTCATCAGCTCGGCGGCCCGCCCGACGGCCAGGCACGCTCCGATGGGCAGCCCGCCGCCGAGTCCCTTCGCCATCGTCACGACGTCCGGGGTGACGCCGTCGTGCTGGTGGGCGAAAAAGGCTCCGGTGCGGCCCATCCCGGTCTGCACCTCGTCGAGCACCAACAGCGCGCCGTGCCGCGAGGTGATGTCGCGGGCGGCGGTCAGATAGCCCCCGGGTGGGACGACGACGCCGCCCTCCCCCATGATCGGTTCGAGGAACACCGCGGCGGTGGCGTCGTCGACCGCGGCGGCCAGCGCGTCGGCATCGCCGTAGGGCACGTGGGTGACGTATCCCGGCAGCGGTTCGAACGGCGCCTGCTTGCTGGGCTGACCGGTCAGCGCCAGCGAGCCCATGGTGCGGCCGTGGAAACCGCCCTGCGCCGCAACCAGTTTCGTGCGCCCGGTCAGCCGCGACAGTTTGAACGCCACCTCGTTGGCCTCGGTCCCCGAGTTGCAGAAGAACACCCGCGTCGGCGCGTCCGCTCCCAGCAAAGCGACCAGTTCCTCGGCCAGCGCGATGCCCGGTTCGCTGGCATACAGGTTGGAGGTGTGGCCCAACGTCGCCATCTGGTGTGTGACAGCCTCGATGACCGCGGGGTGGCGATGGCCGAGGACGTTGACGGCGATGCCCCCGAGCAGGTCCAGGTACGTGTTGCCGTCCACGTCGGTGACCACGGCGCCGTCACCGCTGGCCAGCGCCAGCGGTGGGGTGCCGTAGTTGTTCATCATCACGGCTTCCCAGCGGTGCCTGAGGTCCTCGGTGTTGCTCTCAGCCAATGGTGACGCCCCTCTTCATCGCTGCGTTCCCCGCAAGCGGGCGGTGCCCCCACTGCATCGTCGCCGTCACGCGTTCACCACCTTGGTGCCGGTTCCCGCGTCGGTGAAAAGCTCCACCAGCACACAGTGTTTGACCCTCCCGTCGATGACGTGCGCGCTCGGCACACCCGCTGTCACGGCCCGCAGGCACGCTTCCACTTTGGGAATCATGCCGGCCTCGAGCGTGGGCAGCAGTTGCGCCAAAGTGGCCGAGTCGATTTCGCTGACCAGCGAACCGCGGTCCGGCCAGCTGGTGTAGAGGCCCTCGACATCGGTGAGCATCAACAACTTCTCGGCCCGCAACGCCTCGGCGAGCGCCGCCGCGGCGGTGTCGGCGTTGATGTTGTGCACCACGCCCTCGGCGTCCGGGGCGAGCGTCGATACTACCGGAATGCGGCCCGCCGCAATCAGATCCAGCACGGCGGCGGTGTTGACCCGTTCGACGTCGCCGACCAGGCCGATGTCGGTGGCCACGCCGTCGACGGTGACGCTGCGCCGCACGGCGGTGAACAGCTGCGCGTCCTCGCCGGTGATGCCGACGGCGTAGGGTCCGTGCGCGTTGATCAGGTTGACCAGTTCGCGGCCCACCTGTCCGAACAACACCATCCGCGCCACGTCGAGCACTTCCGGTGTGGTGACCCGGAAGCCGCCCTTGAAGTCGCCCGCGATGCCGAGGCGCCGCAGCATGGCGGTGATCTGCGGGCCGCCGCCGTGCACGACGACGGGGAGGATGCCGCAGTTGCGCAGGAAGGCCATGTCGGCGGCGAAGGCGTGCCGCAGCGTGTCGTCTGTCATGGCGTTGCCGCCGTACTTGATGACGACGACCTTGCCGTACAGCTGCTTGAGCCAGGGCAGCGCTTCGGCCAGCACCTGCGCTTTGACGCCGGTCGGCAGCTCTTGGGTGTTGATGGTCATGAGCTGTATGCCGAGTTCTCTTCGACGTAGGCGTGCGACAGGTCGGTGGTGCGGACGGCGGCAGCGCCGTCACCCACCCGCAGGTCGACGGTGATGTCGATGTCGGCGCCGGACAGGTCCACCTCGCGCGCGCCCGGCGCTCCGACCCCGTCGACACATACGGCAAAGCCGTTGAACGACACACTGATTCGATCGGGGTCGAGGGTGATCGGCGCCATGCCGACGGCCGCCAGCACGCGGCCCCAGTTGGGGTCGGACCCGAACACCGCCGTCTTGACCAGGCTGTCGCGCGCGATCACCCGCGCGGCGGTCAGCGCGTCGTCGTCGGAGGCCGCCCCCGTCACGGTCACGGTGACGCGCTTGGTCACGCCCTCGGCGTCGGCCTGCAGCTGCGCGCACAGGTCGTCGCACACCCGCAGCACGGCGTCGTCGAGATCGGCCTGCGCGGGGGCGAACCCGCTGGCCCCGGAGGCGAGCAGCAGCACCGTGTCGTTGGTCGAACAGCTGCCGTCGATGTCGAGCCGGTCGAAGGTGCGCGCGGCGGCGCGGCGCAGCGCCTGGTCGAGTGCGGCGGGTTCGGCCGCCGCGTCGGTGGTGAGCACGCAGAGCATGGTGGCCAGCGACGGCGCCAGCATGCCCGCTCCCTTGGCCATCCCGCCGACCGTCCAGTTGCCCGGGTGGTGCAGCGCAACCTGTTTCGGCACGGTGTCGGTGGTCATGATCGCGCGGGCGGCCTCGTCACCCCCGCTCAGCCCGCCGGCCATGTCCTGCACGATCGCCCGCACCCCGGCGAGCAGCTTGTCCATCGGCAACCGGTCACCGATCAACCCGGTGGAGCAGACCGCGACCTCGATGGCGCCGGTCTCGGTCCCCCAGTCCGACAACGCGGCCGCGACGGCTTCGGCGGTGGCGTGGGCGTCCTGGAAGCCGCCCGGGCCGGTGCAGGCGTTGGCGCCACCGGAGTTGAGGATCACCGCGCGCAGCGCCCCGGTGGTCAGCGCCTGTTGGGTCCACAGCACCGGCGCGGCCTTGACCTTGTTCCGGGTGAACACGCCGGCGGCCGCGTAGTCGGGTCCCTCGTTGAAAACCAGGGCCAGGTCGCGGTTGCCCGACGCCTTGATGCCGGCGGCGATGCCGGCGGCCCGGAACCCGGCCGGCGCGGTGACGCCCTGTTCGCGCAGTAACCGCGCCGCGGCGGCGAGGTCCGTCATGGCGCGACCCCCACCACTGAAAGGCCTTCGGCCTCCGGCCAACCCAGCGCCAGGTTCATCGCCTGCACCGCCGCGCCGCCGGTGCCCTTGACCAGGTTGTCGATGGCGGCGATGGCCACGAACGTCTCTGCGGCCTCGTCCACTGCGACGGCGATGTGCGCCGCGTTGCTGCCGATCACCGATCCGGTGCGGGGCAGCTGGCCCTCCGGCATCAGATAGACGAAACGCTCGGCGTCATAAGCTTTTTCGTAGGCGGCCCGCAGCTGCGATAGCGGCGAACGGGTGCGCGCGGTGCAGGTGGCCAGGATGCCGCGTGACGTGGGGATCAGCACCGGCGTGAACGACACCCTGACGTCGCGGTCGGTCACGGCCCGCAGCCCCTGGGCGATCTCGGGGGTGTGCCGGTGGGCCCCCGCGATGTTGTAGGCCCGCGCGGATCCGATGACCTCGGAGCCGAGCAGGTCGGTCTTGGCGGCGCGACCGGCTCCCGACGTGCCGCTGACGGCGACCACCGTGACGGCGGGCTCGATCAGGTCCTCGGCCACCGCCGGAAGCAACGCCAGTAGCGCCGCGGTCGGGTAGCAGCCGGGAACGGCGATGCGGCGCGCGCCTTGCAGCCGCTCGCGCGCGCCGGGCAGTTCCGGCAGCCCGTACGGCCAGCTGCCGGCGTGCGCGGAGCCGTAGAACCGTTCCCAGGCGCCGGCGTCGGTGAGCCGGAAGTCGGCGCCGCAGTCGACGATCAGTGTGTCGGGGCCGAGTTGTTCGGCCAGCGCCGCCGAATGCCCGTGCGGCAGGGCCAGGAAAACCACGTCGTGGCCGGCGAGCGCGGCGAGTTCGGTGGGCTCGACCACGCGGGAGGCCAGCGGCGTCAGGTGCGGGTGGTGCTCGCCGAGCGTGCTGCCGGCGCTGGTCGCGGCGGTCAGCGAACCGATGGTGAGGCGGCCGTCGGCGTAGGCCGGATGCCCGAGCAGGAGTCGCAGGATTTCACCGCCCGCATAGCCGGTGGCCCCGGCAACCGCCACCTTCGATACGTCGGCCATTCCGCCGATTCTGCATGGTTATGCATTGGTTTGCAAATCCATTCCAGAGCGGCGTTAGGCGCGCAGCTCGGCGCCGACCGCCTCCGCGGCGCGTCGCACCGCGGCGTCGCGGGCCGCGCTGGCGTCGTCCTCGGTCAGCGTGCGGTCCGGCGCGCGGAAACGCAGGGCGAATGTCAGCGATTTGCGATCCTCCCCGACCTGCGGGCCGGTGAAGACGTCGAACAGTTGCAGATCTTCCAGCAGCTCGCCGGCGCCCTCCCGGACGGCGTCGGCCACCGCCTGGGCCGGCACGTGTGCGGGCACCACCAGGCTGACGTCCTGGAAGACGGCCGGGAACGGCGACACCGCGGGCGCCGGCAACGCCGCGACGATGGGAATCGCGTCGAGGTTGAGCTCGACGGCGCAGGTGCCTTTCGGCAGCCCCGAGCGCTCGATCACGGCCGGGTGCAGCTGCCCGGCGTGACCGACGACGGTCTCCCCGACGAGCACCTCGGCGCACCGGCCCGGGTGCCACGGCAGGTGCTGGGCCGCCCGCAGGCGCACCTCGACCCCGCTGGCGCGGGCGATGATGCGCGCCGCCTCGAACGCGTCGGCGGCTTCGGCCCGGCGGCCCGGACCCCAGGGGCCGCGGCGTTCGCGCAGGCCCGCAAGCACCGCCGCGACATGCTGCGGTTGGCGGGGCAACGAGGCGTCCAGCAGGGCGATCTCGGTGTCGGTCGGCCGCCGGTGCACGGGGATCGGCTGCACGCCGCGAGTCTCCTCGGTCGGTTGCACCACCTGGGCCAGTGCGTACAGCGCGACGTCCACCAGACCGCGGGACACGTTGCGCACCAACGCTTCCAGCAGCGCGGGCAGCAGCGTGGTGGCCAGATGCGGGCGATCGGCCTCCAGCGGGTTGAGCACCTGCGTGGTCGCGCGACGCGGGTCGTCGGCCGGCAGGCCCCACAGGTCGAACACGCCCGCGGGCAAGAAGGGCGTCGGCAGGATCTCGACGTAGCCGGATTGGGCGAGCGATTTGCCAATGGCGCGGCGCCGCCTCTGCCCCGCCGTGAGGCCCCGGCCCGCGGGGGCCGAGGGCAGCACCGACGGGATGGCCTCGAGCCCCTCCAGCCGCAGCACCTCCTCGACGAGGTCGGCGGGCTGCAACAGGTCAGGTCGCCAGCTCGGCGGCGTCACCGTCAGTGCTTGGCCCTCGTCGGTCACGTAAGCACCGATCTGCGCCAGGCGCCGCGCGGTGGCGCCCGGAGGGTAGGCCACCCCGGCGACGCGGTCGGGCAGGTCGGCGGGGATCCGGATCGGCGACCCAGCCCAGTCGGCGACCGAATTGCCGACTGGCGGGTCGCCCCGCCAATCGGTCAGCTTGTCCGACACCGCTCCCCCGGCGATGTCGACGAGCAGCGCCGCGCATCGGTCCAGCGCGGCCACCGAGATGGCCGGGTCGACCCCGCGCTCGTAGCGCCGGGCCGCCTCGCTGGGCAGGTGCAACCGGCGCTGAGTGCGCGATACGGCGGCGGGATCCCAGACGGCCGCCTCCAGCAGCACGTCGGTGGAATCGGCGCGCACCTCGGTGCTTGCCGCGCCCATCACGCCGCCGATCGCCGCGGTCGCCCGGTCGTCGACGATGAGGACATCGGCCGGATCGAGCCGGCGCTCGACGTCGTCGAGGGTGACGACGGTTTCGCCGGACCGCGCGAAGCGCACGCCGAAGCCGCCGGAGATGCGGTCGCAGTCGTGCGCATGCATGGGGTGGCCCAGCTCGAGCATCACGTAGTTGGTGACGTCCACCGCCGGGGAGGTCGCGCGGATGCCGGCCAGCAACAGCCGGCGTTGCAGCCACCACGGCGACACGGCGGCGGGGTCGATGCCGGCCACGGGCCGCAGGGCGAACCGGCGGACCCCGGTCTCGGGCTGCACGGTCAAGGGCCAGGCCTCGTCGTTAGCCGGCAACGGCTTGATGTCGGCGGGGTCGACGAAGTCGAGGTCGTAGGCGCAGGCGATCTCGCGGGCCAGTCCGCGCACCGACATGCAGTAGCCCCGGTCCGGGGTGATCGCCAGGTGGAAGACCACGTCGTCCAGGCCCAGCAGCGCGGCGCCGTCGGCGCCCGGTTCGGCGGTACCGGGCGGCAGCACCAGGATCCCGGAATGGTCGGCGCCCAAACCGAGTTCGGCCGCCGAGCAGATCATGCCGTCGGAGTCGCGGCCGTAGGTCTTGCGCGCCGTGATGGCGAACCCGCCGGGCAGCGTGGTGCCGGGCAGCGCCACGACCACCAGGTCGCCGATCACGAAATTGCTTGCCCCGCAGACGATGTCGTGGGCTTTGCCGTCACCGACGTCGACCTGGCAGGCCCGGATCGGCTTCTTGAAGCCGGTGAGCTCCTCGATGCCGGTCACCCGTCCCACGGTCAGCGGTCCGTCGACCGGGCCGAGGGTGACGACCTCCTCGACCTCGTGGCCGATCCGCACCAGGGTCTGCTCGAGATCGCCGGGGGTGACGTCCCAGTCCGGGGCGCCGGCCGACACGATTTCGCGCAACCAGCTGTAGGGGATGCGCATCAGACGCCCACCCCGAACGGCAACGAGAACCGGACGTCGCCTTCGACCATGTCGCGCATGTCGGGTATGCCGTTGCGGAACTGCAGGGTGCGTTCCAGGCCCATCCCGAACGCGAACCCGGAATAGACGTCCGGGTCAATCCCCGCGGCTCGCAACACGTTTGGGTGCACCATGCCGCAGCCGCCCCACTCCACCCAGCCGGCGCCGCCCTTCTTGCCGACGAACCACACGTCGACCTCCGCGGAGGGTTCGGTGAACGGGAAGAAGTGCGGCCGGATCCGGGTGCGCGCCTCCGGGCCGAACTCGGCGCGGGCGAACGCGTCGAGGGTGCCCCGCAGATGCGCCATGGACAGGCCGCGGTCCACCGCCAAACCCTCGACCTGATGGAAGACCGGCGTGTGGGTGGCATCGAGTTCGTCGGTGCGGAAGGTGCGGCCGATCGAGATGATGTAGACGGGCAGCTCGTGGGCCAGCAGGGTGCGCACCTGCACCGGCGAGGTGTGGGTGCGCAGCAGCTGCCGGGAATCGTCCGGCGCGATGTAGAAGGTGTCCTGCTCGCTGCGCGCGGGGTGGTCGGCGGGGAAGTTGAGGGCGTCGAAGTTGAACTGCTCGGTCTCGACTTCCGGCCCCTCCGCCAATTCCCACCCCATGGCGATGAAGGTGTCGGCGATGTGCTCGGCCAGGATGGTGATCGGGTGCCGGGCGCCGATGGGCTGCCGGCTCGACGGCAGCGTGACGTCGATGCCCTCGGCGGCCAGGACCGCCGCGTCGCGTTCGGCGCGCAGCGTAGCCAGCCGTTCGTCGTAGCTGCGCTGGGCCTCGGTTCGCGCGGAATTGACCCGCTTACCGGCGTCGGCGCGCTCGTCCTTGGGGACGCTGCCCAGCGCTTGCCGCGCCAGTGCCAGCGGTGAGCGGTCCCCGAGGTGATCGGTCTTCACGCGTGCCAGCGCGTCCAAATCGGCGGCGAGTGCTATTGCCTCCTGGGCGGCGCCGACCGCCTTGGCCAAGGCGTCCGGTGACAGGTCGACGGGCTGAGCACCCACGCGGCGACACTCTCCTTGCTGATGAGGGGCTGGGAAGGAAGTTGCCCAGCGCAAGTGCCGATCATAGTGATGCGCTGCGTGCAGCCCGGCGGGCGCTTCGTACTAAAGGCGCCCGGTGCCTAGCCCGCGGTGGCGGGCTGCGGGCCGGTCAGCGCGTGGTCGTCCAACACCCGCAGGGCGCTGCGCCTGGTGGCGAACTGCACGAGCTTGTGCGCGGCCAGCGCGCCCAGGACCCCGAACGCCGGCGCCGCGGCCATCGTCCCCCAGTGGTGCGCCAGCATCAGGAATCCAAACCCAGACGAGGCCGCCAGCATCAGGCACCGCACCGGCGTCCACCGGATCGGCTGCCGGAACCGGGCGGACACCAGCACGCCCAGGACCACGGCGACGGTGTGACCAGCATCGGTGAAATCGCCGCCGATGATCGCCGAGGCGATACCCGCCGACACCCACCAGCCGACCCAGGCGGCGCGCCAGCGCTGGGGGATCACCGCCGTCATCGCACCGAGCACCGCCAGGGCGCCGTAGCTCATCCCGACGTCGCTGGCTCGGGTGATCGACAGCGGCAGCCAGCCGAACTCGACCGCCGAGGCCAGGGCGGCGGCCACGACCAGCGTCGCGCCGACGTGCCCGACGACGAACGCCACCGCCAGCCTGATGGTCCGCAGGTGCAGCTCGCCGAGCGCGAGCAGGCAGGTGAGGAAGGGCAACCAGAAATAGAGCGGACCGGCGTCGACGACCAGCGCGCTGCCCAGCAGCGTGCCCACGTGACCATGGGCCAGGTTGTGCAGGTTAGTGCTGGCGCGCTCGACCAGGACGTCATGCGCGTGCGGTCCGAGCACCAAGATGGCACAGCTGATGGCAAGCAGCACCGCCACGTATCCCACCGTGAACTGGACCCGGGCGAGCCGGGAGAAGATGCCCCCAAACATTGCCTCCATTATGACGGCTAATTTGTTTCGGAGGCGTCATCCGGGGCTGTCAACTCCCTATGAGTCCTCAAACGATATATCGCCAAGTCGGCCGGCACCCCGGTGGTCTTGCCCGCAAACACCGGTTTACGTGCACGTTTTGCGACGACGCCCATCGCGTCCAGTTCGCTCTGCGTGATCAGGTCGAGTGTCGAACCTGACACCATGATCCCGCCTTTGGTGGCCCGTTCCATCACCCGCGCGGCGATGTTGACGTCGACACCGAGCCAGTCGGCCGCCATCCGCTGGGGCCGCCCGGTGTGGATCCCGACCCGCATCCGTGGCGTGTAGCCGGCCACTTCGACCGACTTCAACGCCTCTTTGGCGGCCAGCACGGCCCGTACCGCGACCGTGGGATCGCCGAAGACGGCCATGAGGCCGTCGCCCATCCGTTTGACGATGTGACCGCCGGCGTCCAGCAGCGGCGGTTCGACGGCCCGCGCCACCTGTCGCAGCAGGGTGAGCGCCGCCTCGTCACCGGCCTGCAAGGACCACGACGAGAACCCCACCAGGTCGGTGAACACCAGCGTCACCTCGGGATTCGCCGGCCGTCGGGCAACCGACTCGGTCAGCGCCTGCCAGACTTGCAGCAGCCCGAGGCTGACTTCACGCGACACCGCGTCGCGATCGCCCAGCAGCCGGTCGGCGGCTCGCGCGGCGGCGCGCGGCCCACCCTCGCCGGCCGTGGACAGCGGGTCGCCGAATTCGGGATCGCCGGGTAGCAGCCGTCGCGCCCGGCGGATGAAGGCCACCGCGCCGGGGCTGTGGTTCCGGCCGTGCAACCACTGCGTCGCGTTGTGGACCGAGACCGAGGAACGCCGTGGCGGATCGGATGGCGTCACCGTCGGCTCGTCGGGCTCGGCCGAATCCGAATCGCGACGCGCGGGTTCCACCTGGCCAGGTTATTTCCTCCCGCCGGAAGCGGGCAATGAAGCCCCCGCGGTTTTCGTCACAGCTCCCAACGTATCGCCTGATCACGGCAACGCCACGCCGCTATGGAAGCTCGATAACACCCGGCGGCACACGCGGCCGAAATCGTAGACAACATGCGTTGTCAAATTTATAGTGAGCCGAGGAGGCCGAGATGACTGCCATTCCAACGAGATCCGAGGATCCGCTCGGACCAGATTCCCTGACCTGGAAGTACTTTGGTGATCTGCGCACAGGAATGATGGGCGTGTGGATCGGCGCGATCCAGAACATGTACCCGGAGCTGGGCGCGGGCGTCGAGGAGCATTCGATCCTGCTGCGCGAGCCCCTGCAGCGGGTGGCCCGCTCGGTGTACCCGATCATGGGCGTCGTCTACGACGGTGACCGCGCGGCCCAGACCGGGCGGCAGATCAAGAGCTACCACCACACCATCAAGGGCGTCGACGCTTCGGGCCGCCGCTATCACGCGCTGAATCCCGAAACCTTCTACTGGGCGCACGCCACCTTCTTCATGCTGGTGATCAAGGTCGCCGATTACTTCTGCGGGGGCTTGACGGAGGCCGAGAAGCGGCAGCTGTTCGAGGAGCACGTGCGGTGGTACCGGATGTACGGGATGAGCATGCGCCCGGTGCCCGCCTCCTGGGAGGAGTTCCAGGAGTACTGGGACCGGGTCTGCCGCGACGAACTGGAAATCAACCAGGCGACGCTGGACATCTTCCAGATCCGGATCCCTAAACCGAAATTCGTGTTGATGCCCACGCCGATCTGGGACCAGATGTTCAAGCCGCTGGTCGCCGGCCAGCGCTGGATCGCGGCGGGCCTGTTCGAGCCCGCGGTTCGCGAGAAGGCGGGCATGCGCTGGACACCGGGCGACGAGGTGCTGCTGCGCCTGTTCGGCAAGCTGGTCGAACTGGCCTTCCTGGCGGTTCCCGACGAGATCCGGCTGCACCCGCGCGCGCTGGCCGCCTACCGCCGCGCCGAGGGGCGGCTGCCCAGCAACGCGCCGCTGGTGGAGGCGCCGACGTTCATGGCACCGCCCCGCGACCGCCGCGGGCTGCCCATGCATTACTTCCCGCCGCGGCCACGCTCGGCCCTCGACCCCGCGAAAGCGCTCATGGAGCGCGCCGGCTCGCTGGTGCACGGGACGCTGTCGCTGGCGGGTCTGCGGCCCGCCCGGGGGCGCGTCAGGGCCGCTTGAGCATGCCCAGCGCCTGCGCGCTCTGGTAGAGACAGATGGCCGCGGCGGAGGCCACGTTCAGGCTCTCGGCACCGCCGGACATCGGGATGCGCATCCGGTGATCGGCCACCCCCGCGACTTCGCTTGGCAGACCCTGTGATTCGGGCCCGAACAACCACGCCGTCGGCCTGCCGAGCAGGTCCGCGGCCTCGTCGAGGCGCGTTTCGCCATCCACCGTGGTGGCCAGCACCTGCAGCCCCGCGTCGTGCAGCGCAGCCAGCGCGGCGGGGGTGTCGTGCGTGGCGACGACCGGGATCGAAAAGATGCTGCCCGCCGAGGCGCGCAGACACTTGCCGTTGTACGGGTCGACGCTGTGCCCGCCGAGGATCACGCCCTGTGCTCCCATGGCGTCGGCGATGCGAATGACCGTGCCGGCATTGCCCGGCTCGCTGATCCCGACGGTGACCGCGATCAGCCGGGGCGAACCGGCCAGCACGTCCGCCAGCCGGGTCGCCGGCATTTCGCAGACGGCCACCAGTCCGGCGGGGGTGACGGTGTCGGACAGCGCCTTTGCGGCCCGCTCGGTGACCAGATGGACCGGATAATGCTGCGCGCCAAGCAAAGACGCGTACCGTTGCGCGGCGGCTTCGGTGACGAAGACATCGCGGACCAGACCGCGGGCGGCCGCCGCCTCGACCAGGTTGGGTCCTTCGGCGAGGAACCGCCCCGCCCGCCGGCGGCCGACGTGGCGATGCAGTTTGACCGCCGCAGCGACCCGGGCCGAACGTTCGGTCAGCACCTGCACATCGGAAGCCGGGCTAGGCGGCCTCTCCCGAATCCGAGGGAGCATTGACGTCCTCGGGCAGCGCGGCCCGGGCGACGTCAACCAGCGCGGTGAACGCGGCGGGATCGGTGATCGCGATGTCGGCGAGGTTCTTGCGGTCCACTTCCACACCGGCGGCCTTCAGACCCTGGATCAGCCGGTTGTAGGTGATGTCGTTGGCGCGGGCGGCCGCGTTGATCCGCGAGATCCACAGTTTCCGGAACTCGCCCTTGCGCGCGCGGCGGTCGCGGTAGGCGTAGTTCAGCGAATGCAGTTGCTGCTCTTTCGCTTTGCGGTAGAGCCGCGATCGCTGGCCGCGATAGCCCTTCGAGGCCTTGAGGATGCTGCGCCTCTTCTTGTGGGCGTTGACCGCCCGCTTCACGCGTGCCATGGGATGTTCCTACTCTCGTTCAAAGTAAATGGTTGGGTGCCGGCACCCACTGGCCCCGGCGCGATGGTCAGCCGTTCAGCAGCTTGTTGATGCGCTTGGTGTCGTTGGCCGACACCGTGGTGCGACCTTCCAGACGACGAGTCCGGGTGGACGACTTGTGCTCTAACAGGTGGCGACGATTGGCTTTCTGGCGGACGATCTTGCCGGTTCCGGTGCGCCGGAACCGCTTCGAAGCCCCGCTGTGGGTCTTGGCCTTGGGCATGTTTCCTCTAGTTCTTCAGTTCTCGGGTCGGTTCAGTTGGGTGAAGGGTTGGTGTCGGCCGCATCGGCGTCCGGCGCCGCGCCGTCCCCGGGTCCTTCGGGGTGCCGCGCCCTGGCACGAGTCTTCGCGCCACGGTGCGGGGCGAGCACCATCGTCATGTTGCGGCCGTCCTGCTTGGCGGATGTTTCGACGAAGCCGTATTCGGCGACGTCCGCGCCCAGCCGCTGCAGCAAGCGGTAGCCCAACTCGGGCCGCGACTGCTCACGTCCGCGGAACATGATGGTGACCTTCACCTTGGAACCCGCCTCCAGGAAGCGGATTACGTGGCCCTTCTTGGTCTCGTAATCGTGATCGTCGATCTTCGGCCGAAGCTTTTGCTCTTTGACGACGGTCTGCTGCTGGTTCCGGCGGGATTCGCGCGCCTTTTGCGCCGCCTCGTATTTGAACTTGCCGTAGTCCATGATCTTGCAGACCGGGGGTCTGGCGTTCGGGGCGACTTCGACAAGGTCGAGATCGGCGTCCGCAGCGACGCGAAGTGCGTCTTCGATGCGCACTATGCCTACCTGCTCTCCCCCTGGGCCGATCAATCTGACTTCAGGTACGCGGATGCGCTCGTTGACGCGGGTCTCAGTGCTGATGGGGCCTCCCTTGTTGGGCTTATAAATGTCCTGCAATCACGGCCAGGGCCTGGGTCCGTTTCGGATTCAGCGGCGGAAACACCACACCACCAGCAGAAAAGCCCTGCAATAGCAGGGCCCAATGCCGACCGATCACGGCTTGCAACTGGTCAAGCCGCCCGCGTTGCCCGCGGAACAGACATGCGCGATGTCTGTGACCGGACCGCCAAGCCTTGAAGTAATTTCGTGGCCCGCGGTGGGAGTGGGACTCCACTTACTGTTCCTGGCCTTCGCCGGGATGGTCGCGGACGCTAGTTTAGCAGCCACGGGGCCGCTTTCCGCACTTCGCCCCCGACCCCCGTCCGGCACGCACCGGCACGCTTCCAGAACCCGGCCAATCTATTGCCAGTCACTATTCGCGCTTCGCCAAGCTTTTCACGGATTGAGGGCATATCCTCGCGGTCTGTGACACTCGCTTCATCTCGTTTGGGGCCCCGTTCGGGACCTCGCGGTCGGTCGCATTCCCGGTATCGCTGGGTACCGGCGGCGGCCGGTTGGATCGTGGGCGTCATCGCCACGGTGTCGTTGCTGGCCAGTGTGTCCCCGGCGATCCGGTGGCTGATCAAGGTCCCCCGCGAGTTCATCAACGACTACCTGTTCAACTTCCCCGACACCAGCATCGCGTGGTCGTTCGTGCTCGCGTTGCTGGCGGCGGCCCTGACCGCGCGGAAACGGATCGCCTGGCTGGTGTTGCTCGGCCAGATGATCCTTGCCGCCGGGCTGAACGCCGCCGACATCGCCGCGGGCGACAACACAGCGGCGGAGACCTTCGGCGAGAACCTCGGGTTCGCGGTGCACATCGTCGCGATCGTCCTGCTGGTTTTGGCCTACCGGGAGTTCTGGGCCAAGGTCCGCAAGGGCGCACTGGTCAAAGCGGCCGCGGTGCTGGTCGCCGGGGACGTGATCGGAATCCTGGTGTCCTGGGGCATGGTGGAGTTGTGGCCCGGGACGCTGGCGCGCCAGGACCGCCTGCCCTACGTGGCCAACCGGGTGGTCGGATTCGCCCTGGCCGATCCGGACCTGTTCACCGGCAAGCCGCACGTGTTCCTCAACGCGATCTTCGGGCTGTTCGGCGCGCTGGCGCTGATCATGGCGACCATCGTGCTCTTCCAATCCCAGCACGCCGAAAACGCGCTGACCGGTGAGGACGAGTCGGCCATCCGCGGGCTTCTCGAGTTGTGGGGCAAGAACGATTCGTTGGGCTACTTCGCGACCCGCCGCGACAAGTCGGTGGTGTTCGCGCCGAGCGGCCGCGCCGCCATCACCTACCGCGTCGAAGTCGGCGTCTGCCTGGCCAGCGGCGACCCGATCGGCGACCCGCGGGCATGGCCGCAGGCCATCGATGCCTGGCTGGGACTGTGCCAAAGCTACGGCTGGGCGCCGGGCGTGATGGGCGCCAGCACGCAGGGCGCGCGGGTATATCGGGAAGCCGGTCTCAACGCCCTCGAGTTGGGCGACGAGGCGATCCTGCGGACCGGCGATTTCCGGCTGTCCGGTCCCGACATGCGCGGAGTGCGCCAAGCCGTGACCCGAGCACGCCGGGCCGGACTCACCCTGCGCATCCGGCGGCACCGCGACATCGCGGCCGAGGAGATGGCCCAGACCATCACCCGCGCCGACGCCTGGCGCGACACCCAGACCGAGCGCGGCTTTTCCATGGCGCTGGGCCGGCTCGGCGACCCGGCGGATGGCGATTGCCTGCTGGTCGAAGCGCTGGACCGCGACGGCACCGTCGTGGCGATGCTGTCGCTGGTCCCTTGGGGAACCACCGGCGTCTCGCTGGACTTGATGCGCCGCTCCCCGCAATCCCCCAACGGCACCATCGAGCTCATGGTCAGCGAGCTCGCCCTGACCGCTGAAACCCTTGGCATCAGCCGTATTTCGCTGAACTTCGCGATGTTCCGCTCGGCGTTCGAACAGGGCGCACAGCTCGGCGCCGGCCCGGTCGCCCGGTTGTGGCGAGGGCTGCTGCTGTTCTTCTCGCGGTGGTGGCAGCTGGAGACGCTGTACCGCTCGAACATGAAATACCAACCCGAATGGGTTCCGCGCTACGCCTGCTACGAAGACGCGCGCCTGATCCCCCGGGTCGGCGTCGCCTCGGTGATCGCGGAGGGCTTCCTGGTGCTGCCGTTCACCCGGCGCGACAGGGTGCACACTGGCCACCACCCCGCCGTGCCGGCCAGGCTGGCGGAGTCGGGCCTGCTGCATCACGACGGCTCGGCGCCCGACGTCAGTGAATTGGAGCAACGACGCGACGATGCGGAACTGGAGGAGTCGATAGCCCGCCTACCTGAGCAGGTGCGGGTGCGCCTGGCCAAACTCAAGGTACTGCGGCGCAACGGCATTGACGCCTACCCGGTGGGGTCTCCGCCCAGCCACACCGTATCCCGGGCATTGGAAGCCGACGACCAGGAAACCGTCTCGGTGTCGGGCCGGATACTGCGGATACGCGACTACGGCGGAGTGCTGTTCGCCCAGCTTCGGGACTGGTCGGGCGAATTGCAAGTGCTGCTGGACAATTCACGCTTGGAGCACAGCGGCACCGCGGATTTCACCGCGGCCATCGATCTTGGCGACCTGGTCGAGATGACCGGGCACATGGGCTTTTCCAAGAACGGAACCCGCTCCTTGATCGTGCGCGACTGGCGGATGATCGGTAAGTGCCTGCGGCCGCTGCCGAACAAGTGGAAGGGGCTGACCGACCCGGAGGCGCGGGTGCGGACCCGCTACGTCGACCTGGCGGTCAATCCCGAGTCCCGCGAGCTGGTCACGGCCCGCAGCAGCGTCCTGCGCTCCATCCGGGAAACGTTGTTCGCCAAGGGATTCATCGAGGTCGAGACGCCGATCCTGCAGCAGATCCACGGCGGAGCCACGGCCCGGCCGTTCGTCACCCACATCAACACCTACGACATGGACCTGTTTCTGCGGATCGCGCCGGAGCTGTACCTCAAGCGGTTGTGCGTCGGCGGCGTGGAGCGGGTGTTCGAGCTGGGCCGGGCTTTCCGTAACGAGGGAGTGGACTTCAGCCACAACCCGGAGTTCACGCTGCTGGAGGCCTACCAGGCGCACGCCGACTACACGGTCTGGATCGACGGCTGCCGGGAGCTCATTCAAAACGCCGCTCAGGCCGCCAACGGGGAGCAGACGGTGCTGCGGCCCCGGCACGGCCCCGCCTACTCAGGTGCCGACGGCCGCCTCGAACCGCTCGACATCTCCGGGGATTGGCCGGTGAAGACCGTGCACCACGCGGTGTCCGAAGCGCTCGGGGAACACATCGATCCCGACACCCCCTTGTCCGTTTTGCGCAAACTCTCCGACGCCGCCCACATTCCGTATCGGGCGCAGTGGGACGCCGGCGCAGTGGTGTTGGAGCTTTACGAGCACCTCGTCGAGGACCGGACCGAGCGGCCGACCTTCTACATCGACTTCCCGACCTCCGTCTCGCCGTTGACCCGGCCGCACCGCAGCCGGCGCGGTGTCGCCGAGCGGTGGGACCTGGTGGCGTGGGGGATCGAGCTGGGGACCGCCTACAGCGAGCTCACCGACCCGGTGGAGCAGCGTCGCCGCCTGCAGGAGCAGTCGCTGCTGGCCGCCGGCGGCGACCCCGAGGCTATGGAGCTCGACGAGGACTTCCTGCAAGCCATGGAGTACGCGATGCCGCCCACCGGCGGGCTCGGCATGGGCGTCGATCGGCTCGTCATGCTCATAACCGGCCTCAGCATCCGCGAGACCCTGCCATTTCCGCTGGCCAAGCCGCACTAGCCGGCCTCCCGACACGCACGCGGCCCAGAGCGAACATTCGGTGAATATGTTCCAGGCCGGTTAACAATGGATCACAATGAATCCCGTGACCGCGTCCACGACCAACACCGCGACGCAGTTGCTGGCAAGTAGTCACACGTCGCTGATGCACGGCTGGGTGCCCATCACGGTCCAGGTGGTGACCGCGGTGGTGCTGACGCTGGCCGTCGGCTGGCGGTCGCGCCGTTGGCGGACGGTGTGGTTGCCGGCGGCTGCGCTGGCCGGTGCTGCCGCGGCCTACCTGACGCACTGGTACATCGTCGACCGCGGCCTGTCCGACGAGCCCGCGCCGGCCGCGCTGTGGCTCTGGATCACGTTGACCGGCATGGCGGTGGCGGTGCTGATCCTGGGGTGGCAAGGCGCACGCCGCTGGCAGCGCGGCGCCGGGCTGGTGGCCGTGCCGTTGTGCGCGCTGTGCGCCGCGCTGGTGCTCAACCTGTGGGTCGGCTACTTCCCGACCGTGCAGGCGGCCTGGAACCAGCTCACCTCCGGTCCCCTGCCCGATCAGACCGACCCGGCCACCGTCACCGCGATGGCCGCCAAACGGGCGCGACCGCCGCACGGCAGCGTGGTTCCGGTGGTGATCCCCTCCGACGCATCGCATTTCAAGCATCGAGGTGAGCTGGTTTACCTGCCGCCCGAATGGTTCACCAGCAGCCCGCCGCCGGCGCTGCCGACGGTCATGATGATCGGGGGCCAGTTCAACACCCCCGCGGACTGGACCCGCGCGGGCAACGCGGTCAAGACGATCGACGACTTCGCGGCCGCTCACGACGGCAAAGCGCCGGTGTTGGTGTTCGTCGACTCCGGCGGGGCCTTCAACAACGACACCGAATGCGTCAACGGCGTCCGCGGAAATGCCGCCGACCATCTGACCAAAGACGTTGTGCCGTACATGGTTTCCAAGTTCGGCGTCAGCCACGACCGGTCCAGCTGGGGCATCGCCGGTTGGTCGATGGGCGGGACCTGCGCCGTGGACCTGACCGTCATGCACCCCGACATGTTCAGCGCGTTCGTCGACGTCGCCGGCGACTTCTTCCCCAACGCCGGAAACAAGGCCCAAACCATCGCCCGGCTCTTCGGCGGGAACGCCGACGCGTGGGCGGCATTCGACCCGAGCACGGTGATCAGCCGGCACGGGCCGTACAGCGACGTGGCCGGCTGGTTCGCGATTTCCTCGGAGGGTCCGCCGGCGCCGCGCCACGACCCGGTGATGACCGACAGCGGCGCGATCCGTCTGGCCAGCCGGGAGGCGGCCGTCGACCCCGGCAACCAGACGGCGGCCGCCTATTCGCTGTGTTCGCTCGGGCGTGCCAACGGGATCGACTGCGCGGTGCTGGCGCAGCCCGGCAAGCACGATTGGCCATTCGCGGACCGGGTCTTCGCCGCCGCCCTGCCGTGGCTGGCCGGGCGGCTGGGCACGCCGGGCATCCCGCGGACCGCGTTGCCCGGCGCCGCCCCATCCGCGCCTGCCACCCCGGTCGTCGTCCCGGCCGACCATTCCCCCGCCCGGCGATAGCCGCCGGTGCTGTCCGTCGCGCAGATTCAGCGTGCGATCATTGCGCGGCACTGCAATCCGTGGAGTGCCTGGACCCGCTGGGCGAGTACCCCGCTGATCCTGGTGCCGCCGTGGACGCGGCGCTGGAGCCATGCGGCGTGGATTGCGCTGTGGCTGGCCGTCAACCCCGTCGTTTTCGGCAAGCCGGCACACGAGCGGGCGTGGTCGACCCGGGCGATGCTGGGCGAAGAGTTGTGGATCAGCCGTCGCCCCCGGGATGCGGCCATGGTGGTCAGCGCGCTGACGTCGGTGGCCGCGCTGGGCGCGGTCGTCGCCGCCCACCGCCATCGCCTACTGCCGGCGGCGGCCGCTGTCGCCGTGCAGATGGCGTTGACGCTGGTGTACTGGGAGCAGATGGTGCGCTACTTCGAACGAAATCAGTAGCGTGGCGATATGCCCGACGAACCAACCCCGCCCGATCCCGGGTACGACAGCTCCGGCGTGCCGACCTTCGAATCCGTCCGCGAGAAGATCGAGAGCCGGTACGCGACGGCGCAGGGCGCCGCGGAGCTCGATGCCGAGTCGGCGGAGGGCCGGTCGGTCGAGGAGCAGTACGAGGAGCGCGAGCGCACGGCCGCCGAGCGGTTGGCGCGGATCCGTGAATCGATGCGGCCCGATGACCGCGAAACGTAAGCGATGGCGACGTTTTTCGGCGTGTCGTGTGCGACGTTTAAGTGTCGCGACGAGTCCTCAGGCGGTGACTTTGCGCCGCCGGTTCGACCGCTGCGGCGGCGCGGCGCGGCCGATGACCTCGGCGAGGAACTTCCCCGTGTAGCTCTCCGGCACCGCGGCGATGTCCTCTGGCGTGCCCTCGGCGACAATCGTTCCGCCCTCGGCGCCACCCTCGGGCCCCATGTCGACGATCCAGTCCGACGTCTTGATGACGTCGAGGTTGTGCTCGATGACGATGACCGTGTTGCCCTTGTCCACCAGCCCGTTGATCACGGACAGCAGCTTGCGGATGTCGTCGAAATGCAGGCCGGTGGTGGGCTCGTCGAGGATGTAGACGGTCCGCCCCGTCGAGCGCTTCTGCAGTTCGGCGGCCAGCTTGACGCGCTGCGCCTCGCCACCGGATAACGTCGGGGCGGGCTGGCCCAGCCGGACGTAGCCCAGGCCGACGTCGACGAGCGTGCGCAGGTAGCGGTGAATGCCGGTGATCGGCTCGAAGAACTCCGCCGCCTCCTCGATCGACATGTCCAGCACTTCGGAGATGGTCTTGCCCTTGTAGTGCACTTCCAGGGTTTCGCGGTTGTAGCGCGCACCATGGCAGACCTCGCACGGCACATACACGTCGGGCAGGAAGTTCATCTCGATCTTGATGGTGCCATCGCCCGTGCACGCCTCGCAGCGGCCACCCTTGACGTTGAACGAGAACCGGCCCGGTTGGTAGCCACGGACTTTGGCTTCCGTGGTGGCCGCGAACAGCGTGCGAATCTTGTCGAACACGCCGGTGTAGGTGGCCGGGTTGGACCGCGGGGTGCGACCGATCGGCGATTGGTCGACCCGCACCAGCTTGTCCAGGTGGTCCAGACCCGTCACCCGGGTGTGCCGGCCCGGCACCAGCCGGGCGCCGTTGAGCCGGTTGGCCAGCACGGTGGCCAGGATGTCGTTGACCAGCGTCGACTTGCCGGAGCCGGACACGCCGGTCACCGAGGTGAGCACGCCGAGCGGGAACGAGACGTCGATGCCACGCAGGTTGTGCTCACGGGCGCCGACGACGGTGAGCTGACGCTTGCGGTTGACGGTGCGCCGCATCGCGGGCATCGCGATGGATTCCTTGCCCGACAAGAAGGCGCCGGTGATCGAGTCCTTGTTGGCCAGCAGCTCGCTGTAGGTCCCGCTGTGCACGATCTCGCCGCCGTGCTCACCGGCCCGGGGACCGATGTCGACGATCCAATCGGCGTGGGCGATGGTGTCCTCGTCGTGTTCGACGACGATCAGAGTGTTGCCCAAATCCCTTAGCCGCGTGAGGGTTTCGATGAGGCGACGATTGTCGCGCTGATGCAGCCCGATCGACGGCTCGTCGAGCACGTACAGCACGCCCACCAGGCCGGACCCGATCTGGGTGGCCAGCCGGATGCGTTGCGCCTCACCGCCGGACAGCGTGGCCGCCGCGCGCGACAACGACAGGTAATCCAGCCCCACGTCGAGCAGGAAGCCGAGCCGCGACTGGATTTCCTTGAGCACCTGCCCGGCGATCGCCTGCTCGCGGGGCCCCAGGGTGAGCGCGTTCAGGAAGTCCGAGCAGTCCGAGATCGACAGCTCGGACACCTCGGCGATGGACTTCGCGCCCCTACCGCCCGCGGCCAGGGTCACGGCCAGGATCTCCGGCTTGAGCCGGGTGCCCTCGCACTCCGGGCAGGGCACGTCACGCATGAAGCCCTCGTAGCGTTCCTTCATCTGCTCGGATTCGGTCTGGGCCATCTTGCGCTGCAGGAACGCCAGCACGCCCTCGAAATCGGCGTAGTACGAACGGGTTCGGCCGTAGCGGTTGCGGTAGCGCACATGCACCTGGTAGTCGGAGCCCTCGAGAATCGCCTTGCGCGCCTTGGCCGGCAGCTTGCGCCAGGGCGTGTCGACGTCGAAACCCATCTCGTCGCCGAGCCCGGCCATCATCCGCGTGAAGTACTCCGCGGTGTGGCCCGTCGACCATGGCGCCACCGCACCCTCGGCCAGCGTGCGCTCCGGATCGGGCACCACCAGGTCGGGGTCGACCTCCTTGCGGATGCCCAGGCCGGTGCACTCGGGGCACGCGCCGTAGGGCGAGTTGAACGAGAACGAACGCGGCTCCAGGTCGTCGACCGCCAGCGGGTGCCCGTTGGGGCACGCGAGCTTCTCGGAAAAGCGCTGCTCCCGGTTGTGCGCGTCGTGCTCGTGATCGACGAACTCCAGCACCACGATGCCGTCGGCCAGGTTCAGCGCCGTTTCCACCGAATCGGTGAGCCGCTGCTTGGCGGAGGCCTTGACGGTGAGGCGATCCACCACCACCTCGATGTCGTGCTTTTCCTGCTTCTTCAGCTTGGGCGGATCGGTCAGCGGGTGCACCACACCGTCGACCCGCACCCGGCTGTAGCCCTGGGCGTTCAGCTTCTCGAACAGGTCGGCGAACTCACCCTTGCGGGTGCGCACCACCGGAGCGAGCACCAGGAATCGGGTACCTTCCGGCATCACCAGCACCTGGTCGACGATTTGCTGGGGCGTCTGACGGGCGATCCGCTCACCGCAGACCGGGCAGTGTGGCGTACCGGCGCGCGCGTAGAGCAACCGCAGGTAGTCATACACCTCGGTGATCGTCCCGACGGTCGACCTCGGGTTGCGGTTGGTCGACTTCTGGTCGATGGACACCGCCGGGGACAGGCCCTCGATGAAATCGACGTCCGGCTTGTCCATCTGCCCCAGGAACTGGCGGGCATAGGCGGACAGCGACTCCACGTACCGGCGCTGCCCCTCGGCGAAAATCGTGTCGAACGCCAGCGACGATTTGCCCGATCCCGACAGCCCGGTGAAGACGATCAACGCGTCACGCGGCAGGTCGAGATCGACGCCCCGCAGGTTGTGCTCGCGGGCGCCCTTGACGATCAGGCGGTCAGCCACGCTGCCCTCTCTCAGTGGATCTTTTACGTACTGCAGCCGGTAATGCGCACGGCGCATTCCATGCTATGTGCCCATACCGACAAGCAGCGTTTGACCAGTAACGTGGCCGCTATGACTGCCTTGGACGACAACTACACCGGACACGTCGATCCTGGTACCGCGGCCCGCCGGACCCTACCCGGCGCCACGATCGTAAAGGTGTCAGTGGGCCCTGTGGACAACAACGCGTATCTGGTGACATGTTCCGCGACCGGAGAGACCTTGTTGATCGACGCCGCCAACGACGCGGACCTCCTCGTCGATCTGATCCGGCAGAACGCGCCCAAGGTATCGCTGATCGTGACCAGCCATCAGCACTTCGACCACTGGCAGGCGCTGGAGGCCGTGGCCGCAGCAACCGGGGCGCCGACCGCCGCCAACGAGATCGACGCCGAGCCACTGCCGGTCAAACCGGACCGTTTGCTGTCGGGCGGCGACACCGTTCAGATCGGCGAATTGCAATTCAAGGTCATCCACCTGCGCGGCCACACGCCCGGCTCGATCGCGCTCGCCCTCGACGGGCCCGCGACGGGCGGGGTCACCCAGCTGTTCACCGGTGACTGCCTGTTCCCGGGGGGCGTCGGCAAAACATGGCAGCCGGGCGATTTCAGCCAGCTACTCGACGACGTCACCACCCGGGTGTTCGACGTGTACGACGACTCCACCGTCATCTACCCGGGCCACGGCGACGACACGGTGCTCGGCGCCGAGCGCCCTCACCTGGGCGAATGGCGCGAGCGAGGCTGGTAAGGCCGTCAGGACGTGGTGTGGACGATCAGCACGTCGACCTTGGCCCGGCGTGAGACGTTGGCGGGCACCGAGCCGAGCAGCCGGCCCGCGATCGTGCTCAGTCCCACGTTTCCGACGACCAGCAGGTCGGCCTTTTCGTCCTCGGCCAGCTTGACCAGCGCGTCGACCGGGGCGCCGACGATCGGGCGCTCTTCGACGTTCTTGGCCCCGGCTTTGTGCGCCCGCTCCTTGGCGTCCTGCAGGATCGCGTAAATCGGCGCAGTACCGGACACCTTGTAGCTCTCGTCGCGCAGGGCGTCGGCGGCCCGGGTGTCCTCATGCTGAGGCAGGTACGCCGACGCGACGATCAGCCTGGCGTCCGGCCCGGCGATCTGCGCCGCCCTGTCCACCGCACGCATTGACGAGTCCGAGCCGTCGGTTCCCACCACCACAGTCTGATAGGCGCCCATTTACCCTCCCAGTTTCGGTTGGTCAGCCAACCCAAGACAGTATCGCGTTTGCCCGTTGCGCAGGGAACAGATTAGCGACACCGCGTGGCGCGGCGTGTCGACAATTTGCGGGTCCACGCTGCGCCAACGGACAATATTGCCGATGGCAAAACAATCAAATGCTCAGGCCCGAGGCGGAAAGCGTTGCATAACGCAGCTTTTCGCGGAATGCGGACGCCGGGGGCGAATAGGCGGGGGCGATTTGTGACCCGCGCCGGCGATTCAGCTTTACAGTGACAAGCATCATGTCCATGCCCACCGTCGAGCAGCGCGTCGCGGATGAAGTCGAGGAGCCCGCGCCCCCGCGTACGCCCGGCAGGTTGCTCGATCCGTGGGTGGTCGCCGTGTTCGCGGCCGTTGTCAGCGGCGCCTGGGCCTGTAGACCCTCCTTGTGGTTCGACGAGGGCGCGACCATATCGGCCGCGGGGAGCCGGACTTTGGCGGAGCTGTGGCGGCTGTTAGGCCACATCGACGCTGTGCACGGGCTGTATTACCTGGTGATGCACGGTTGGTTCGCGCTGTTTCCGCCGACCGAATTCTGGTCGCGCGCGCCCAGCGCCCTGGCGATCGGCGCCGCGGCCGCGGGCGTCACCGTTTTCACCAGACGGTTCTCGACACGGCCGACCGCGGTGTGCGCCGGAGTCATGTTCGCCATCCTGCCGCGCACCACCTGGGCGGGCATCGAGGCGCGGCCGTATGCCTTCGCGGCCGCTGCGGCGGTCTGGCTCACCGTATTGCTGGTCGCCGCCGTCCGGCGCGACAAACCGGGATTGTGGGTTTGCTATGCGCTGGCGTTAATGCTCTCGATTCTGCTCAATCTGAACATGGTCCTGTTGGTCCCGGTTTACGCCGTAATGGTGCCGCTGTTGGCTCCCGAAAAAGCGCGCAAATCTCCGGTCATTTGGTGGGCGATCACCTCGACGATCGCGGTCGCGGCCATGACGCCGTTCATAATTTTCGCCCACGCGCAGGTTTGGCAGGTCAACTGGATTTACCCGGTCAGCTGGCATTACGCCTTCGACATCATCCTGCGCCAGTACTTCGACCACAGCGTTCCGTTCGCCATCCTGTCCGCCGTCCTCATCGTGGCGGCGGTCGCGGCCCGACTGGCCGGCGTCCGGCCCCCGGCCGGCGACATGCGTCGGCTGTTGATCATCTCTGTGGCGTGGCTGGTCATTCCCACCGCGCTCGTGGTCATCTATTCGGCCCTCAGCGAACCGATCTACTACCCGCGCTACCTGATCTTCACCGCGCCCGCGATGGCCATCGTACTGGCCGTTTGCATCGTCACCATCGCCCGCCGACCGTGGCGCATCGCCGGTGCGGTGCTGGTCTGCGCCCTGGCCGCACTGCCGAATTACCTGTTCGTCCAGCGCTGGCCGTATGCCAAGGAGGGCTGGGATTACAGCCAGGTCGCCGATTTGATCAGCTCCCACGCCGCCCCCGGTGACTGCCTGATAGTGGACAACACCGTGCCGTGGCGGCCCGGGCCGATCCGCGCCCTGCTGGCCACCCGGCCGGCGGCCTTCCGGTCGCTGATCGACGTCGAGCGCGGGGCGTACGGGCCGAAGGTGGGGTCGTTGTGGGACGGCCACGTCGCCGTGTGGCTGACAACGGCCAAAATCAATAAATGCCCCGCAATCTGGACCATTACCAATAAAGAAACGTCGCTGCCCGACCATCAATCCGGACGGTCTTTGCCCCCCGGACCCGCATTCGGTCGCGCCCCGGCTTATCGATTCCCGAGTTACCTCGGGTTCCGCATTGTCGAACGTTGGCAGTTCCATTATTCGCAGGTGGTGAAGTCAACCCGCTGATTTGCCGCTTTGCCGACGACGTGAACCGCCATTTAGCCGACCGGCTGCACCTCGCGCACGCCGCGGGTCCTTCTACCGTATGGCGTGTTTTGAGAGTGCCAATCTGAGATGCGCTGCCAGCAAACTCATTTCAGGCCGGCGGCGTCCATCCCCCGCAGTTCCTTCTTCAGGTCGGCGATCTCGTCGCGGAAGCGCGCGGCGAGCTCGAACTGCAAGTCACGCGCGGCGGCCATCATCTGTTCGGTGAGGTCCTTGATCAGGTCGGCCAGTTCGGCGCGCGGCATGCTGGTGGTGTCGCGGCCCTCGAACACGCCGGCGCTGACGGCGCGACCCGGCTCGCCTTGGGCGCGCCGGCCGCGGGAGGAGTTGCGTCCGGACCCGCCGATCCCCACCGTTTCGGTGTCGTCGGCCTCTCGGTAGACCTGGTCGAGGATGTCGGCGATCTTCTTACGCAGCGGCTGCGGGTCGATGCCGTTGGCCTCGTTGTAGGCGACCTGCTTGGCCCGCCGCCGTTCGGTCTCGTCGATCGCCTCCTTCATCGAGTCGGTGATCGAGTCCGCGTACATGTGCACTTCGCCGGAGACGTTGCGGGCGGCGCGACCGATGGTCTGGATCAGGCTGCGCGACGAGCGCAGGAAGCCTTCCTTGTCGGCGTCCAGGATCGCCACCAGCGACACCTCGGGGAGGTCGAGACCCTCCCGCAGCAGGTTGATGCCGACGAGCACGTCGTACTCGCCGAGCCGCAGCTGGCGCAGCAGTTCCACGCGGCGCAGCGTGTCGACCTCCGAGTGCAGATAGCGCACCCGAATGCCCATTTCCAGCAGGTAGTCGGTGAGGTCTTCGGCCATCTTCTTGGTCAGCGTGGTGACCAGCACCCGCTCGTCGGCATCGGTGCGCTTGCGGATCTCGCCGATCAGGTCGTCGATCTGGCCCTTGGTCGGCTTGACCACCACTTTCGGGTCCACCAGGCCGGTCGGCCGGATCACCTGCTCGACGAACTCGCCGCCAGCCTGGCTGAGTTCGTAGGGGCCCGGGGTGGCCGACAGGTACACGGTCTGCCCGATCCGGTCGGCGAATTCCTCCCAGGTCAGCGGGCGGTTATCGCACGCGGACGGCAATCGGAACCCGTATTCGACCAGGTTGCGTTTGCGGGACATGTCGCCCTCGTACATGCCGCCGATCTGCGGCACCGTGACGTGTGACTCGTCGATGACGAGCAGGAAGTCCTCCGGGAAGTAGTCGAGCAGGGTCGCCGGCGGCGAGCCGGGGCCGCGGCCGTCGATGTGGCGTGAGTAGTTCTCGATGCCCGAGCAGAAGCCGACCTGGCGCATCATCTCGATGTCGTAGTTGGTGCGCATGCGAAGCCGCTGCGCCTCCAGCAGCTTGCCCTGGCCCTCCAGCTCGGCCAGCCGCTGCGCCAGCTCCTCCTCGATCGTCGAGATCGCGTGGGCCATCCGCTCCGGGCCGGCGACGTAGTGGGTGGCCGGGAAGATCCGCAGCGAGTTGACCTGGCGGATCACGTCGCCGGTGAGCGGGTGCAGGTAGTACAGCGCCTCGATCTCGTCGCCGAAGAACTCGATGCGCACCGCCAGCTCTTCATAGGACGGGATGATCTCGACGGTGTCGCCGCGCACCCGGAACGAACCGCGAGTGAAGGACAGGTCGTTGCGGGTGTATTGCACGTCGACGAGCAGCCGCAGCAGCGCGTCGCGGGGCACCTCGGTGCCCACGCTCAGTTCCACGGAGCGGTCCAGATACGACTGGGGCGTACCCAGGCCGTAGATGCACGACACGGAGGCCACGACGACCACGTCGCGCCGCGACAGCAGGGAGGACGTCGCGGAATGCCGCAGCCGCTCCACGTCGTCATTGATCGAGCTGTCCTTCTCGATGTAGGTGTCGGTCTGCGCGATGTACGCCTCCGGCTGGTAATAGTCGTAGTACGACACGAAGTACTCAACCGCGTTGTGCGGCAACATCTCTCGCAATTCATTGGCCAGCTGGGCGGCCAGCGTCTTGTTCGGCGCCATGACAAGCGTGGGACGCTGCAGCCGCTCGATAAGCCAGGCGGTGGTCGCCGACTTCCCCGTTCCGGTGGCGCCGAGCAGCACAACGTCGCGCTCCCCCGCCCTGATGCGGCGTTCCAGCTCGTTGATGGCGGCCGGCTGGTCGCCGGCGGGCGCGTGCGGGCTGACCACCTCGAAGTGGCCGCCGACGCGCACGACCTCGTCGACCGCGCGGTATTCCGAATGTGCGACTACCGGATGTTCCGTGGCGAAAGCCATGCCACCAGGGTAGAACCGTGCACCGACAAGTGTCCCGGGCTGGTCTTAGGATCGATTCGATGACCAGTTCTTCTGATTTGGTGGCAGTCGACCTCACCGAGAGGGAACGCGAGTTCATTCAGCAGGCGCTGGAGCAGTGGGCGTTGTCGGCAGCCGACGCGCCATTCCCTTATCAAGTTCTGGGGTTGTCAACGTGGGAGGAATTCGGAGCGCTCACCCTCCGGCTTGAGCGTGCCGTCACCGCCGGCGAGCCACTGACGAACCTCGACTGGGCGCGCGTGCTTTTTTTGACCGAGATCACCTGGGCCAGCGGCCTGGTCGGCGCTGGTCAAGATTTTGCGACGGTCACCGGATTCTCCGACACCGAGGCGGTGACTTTGTTGCGCGGCCTGCAGCGGCGCCGCAAAATCGGCGGGCGCACGCGTGCGAAGTTGTTGTTTCCGGAAGGTGGGAGAACCCGCACTACCGAGGAAATCGAGGAAGAGAATCGGTACTGGGAGAATGTGCACCGCGAGCAGCAGGGAAGGCAGTATCCCCCCGGGCTGTGAACGACGCGAGAGGTTTCAGCGGTTAATCCGTCCATAACTGCGACCCGATCATCCCTGTTCCAGGCAGCGCCAGACCGAACTTTCATCCCTCGGTCCAAAGTCATTCGCCGTGGTCCCACGGGTCAGGGTCCATATCACCGAGCACAGGGGGATGGTGATGACCGGCGTGGGGCGGAGGCTCCAACCTGGGCCCGAAGGGTATCGCCGGTCCACCGCCAAATCCTTCGCCGCCCTCTACCGGGGACGGCCCCTTCGGCGCCGGTGGCGCTTCGACCGGAGCAGGAGGCAGCGGTGCAGGCCGCGCTGCGGGTGCGGGCGCTGATCCGGGGGTAGCGGGCGCCATCTCCCCTCGAGCAACGGGGGGCAGCCGTCCCGGCGTAGGAGGCGGTAGCGGCTCGGGCACCCTGGTGTTCTGCTCGAAGTATTCCGTCGGTGTTCGCCATGAGTCACCGGGACGCGGCGTGGGCGCGAAGGCAGTTCCATAGTCTCCGTCCTGCGGATTGATGAAGACCACCTGACCATCCCGCAGCAGCGCTAATCCGCCGGACTTGATGCTGGTGCCGACACGAGTATTGGGGTCATTCATCGCGTCGTAGATCCACCTGGCCAGGTCCTGCGGCGCCTTCCCAGGAAAATGTTCCAAAGCATGACCATGTGCGATTTCCGTAGCTACTTGGGCCTTTTGCTCCTCTGTCCAGCCCGCGAACGGATTACCTGGGGGCCCCGGCGGTGGGGGCTCTTGTTTGAACGTGTGGTTGTCGACGGCTTGGATTTTCGGTTCCTGCGGCGATGTGGCGGGGCCAGAGTTCGGCGGGAACGTGTCGCGAACACTAGCCATGGCTGCGGTCACCTTGCCGCCGACTTGCTGATCGAGCGCGACCAGCTGGGCGGCGCGTTGGCGGATGTCGGCGACGAACGCTTGCGCCTGAGCTTGTCGGGCAGCCCGAAGTGCGGCCGACCCACCTCTCGAGCGGTCAGTGACCGAAAGGTCTTCTCCCACAGCGAAGCCCGCCGCACGGGCATCCTCGACCGAGTATCGCACGCGTGAACGTGCCCCATACAAATCTGATGCGCCGCTCCGGGCTATTTTGGCCGCCGCTTCAAGTTGGTCGGCCACCCCGCTGGTCGCCAGCATGTCGGCGTGGGTCGCAGTGCGCAACGCGTCGGCGGCTTCGCCTTGCCAATCGACCGACAAGGAATCCCGCCAGACCCGGTTGGCCAGCGCGTAGCTGCGGCTGCCGACAGCCTCCCAGTGGTCCGCCGCCTCCGTCAGATGTTCGGTGGGCCAGGCCAACAGCTGCGACAGGTTGGGGAACCCTGCGAGCGCGGACATCGCTACACACGGATCTCCGGATGCACCACACCAGCCAGCTCCTTGGCTGAACCAGCTTCCTTCGCTTTGTACCGGTTGTTGGCCTCGGCGACATGAGCGGCGCGGGTCCGCACCTGTGCGGACAGCGACGCTGTGAAAGCGGTGACCTCGGTGTGGGCGGCATTAACTGCGGCGGTGCTCGCCTGACACGCCAAGCCCAGCACCGCCGGAGCTGCTGACGCGTTCAGTTCGCCCGCCGAAGCACCCCAACGGGTGGCCATCACATGCAAAGCAGCGGAATTGACACGCAGCGACTCCTGCATGGGCGGGATTTTAGTGATGTCTGTTGTTGCCTGCCAGCCACTTCCGCCTGCCGTCATGCTGATAGCCGTGCCCCGCTATCCCACCGGACGCATCCACGTCCGGGTGACCGGATCGCACTGCAGCAGATAGCCGTCGTTCGAGGTGGTCATGGCGAATACCGAAGTGCCCGGCCGGTCGCATGAGCTGCCGGAGGCGTGCACACCCATGGTGATCGGGGCCTTGGCCCAGCTGTTGCCCTCGCAGACGATCTGCTCGCTGTTCGTCGGGTCGTAAGCCAGCTTGCCTACGTCGCCACACAACCCACCGAGCACGGGCGGCGCCGGGGCCGATGCCGCCGTCGACGTGCTGACCACCTGGGCGGGATCGCCCAGGTTCACGCCCGCTGGCACGTCGCCTACCCGGGTGGCCACCACGGGCACCCGCACCACCGCGCCCTGCGCGCCGCACTCGTTGCTGAGCACGGTCTCGGTCACGGTGCCGCGCAAAGTGCCGTCGGCCTGGGGCGCCAACGACCACGCGACGGTCTCCTGCTGGGTGACCCCGACCGGGCCGTTGGGCTGGGTGCAGCCCAGCCGGTCCTGCTGAGGGGCGCCCTGCCAATAGCCGCCGACGAAGTGCAACGTGTCGGTCTGGCCGCCGTCGGTGGTCGCTTGGTGGGTGGCGTCCTCCAGCTGGGTCCCGGTGGCCGCGCAGCCGTTGGTCGTGCACACCGAACGGAAAGCCCACCAGCCGGTGACGGGGCCGTTGTGGCGGATCGCGACGCCGTTGGTGGTCCGCTTGCTTTGGTCGTAGTCCAGTTTGTAGGTCCCGTTGAGCGCCGGCCCTCCGGAGGAGGTGGGTGCCGGGACGGACGGCTTCGACGCAAGGGTCGGGTTGGCCGGCGGGGTGTCCGGCTGAAAGGAGTACAGCACCGACCAGGTGGCCGCCACGGCGATGAGCATCGCGCACACCAGCCCCACCGCCCACCGCGTCCGCGACGAGAACCGGTGGCTCATCGCCGCGGTGCGGGGCCGGGCGCGCCGACCGGCTTCGGCGACGTCGTCGGACCGGCCGCTGACGGCGGCGGCAAATGCGCGGCACCGCTCGAACCTGTCCTCGGGTTGTTTCGCCAGTGCCTTGCAGAAGACCTCGTCCAGATGCGCCAGCTCCGGACGGTAATCGCTGAGCCGGGGCGGATCCTCGTGCAGGTGCTGGCTGATCACCGCGATCGGATTCGAATGCTGGAACGGCGGCGTGCCGGTGAGCAGATGGAAAGCCGTTGCGGCCAAGGCATATTGGTCCGCCCGCCCGTCGATGTTGGATCCCGTCAACTGTTCCGGCGCGGCGTAGGCGACCGTTCCCACGGCGACGTTGGTCTCGGTGATCCCGCTGATGTCACCCAGGTGCCGCGCGACACCGAAGTCCGCCAACAGGATTCGACGCTCCCCGCCTTCGGGATGGGTGAGCAGGATGTTGGCCGGTTTGACGTCGCGGTGCAGCAGGCCGCGGTCGTGGGCGTAGTCGAGGGCCCCCGCCACAGCCTGGACGATGGCACACGCCTCCTGAATCGGCATCCCGTCCCGGTAGTGCTCTTTCACCAGCCGAGAGGCATCGGTGCCCTCGACGTAGTCCATGGAAATCCAAAGGTGGCCGTTGAATTCGCCGCGGTCGTGGACGCCGACGATGTGGGGATGCCACAGCGTCGCGGCGAGATCGGCCTCGCGGTTGAACCTTTCGCGAAACTCGGGATCGGCCGTAACCGCCTCCGCCAGAACCTTGATCACGTCGCGTCGCGGCAACCGGGGATGCAGGGCCAGATACACCTCGGCCATGCCCCCGGCGCCCAACTGCCGCAGGATGGTGTAGCCCGCGAACGGCGCACCGCTGGTTACCGACAGGCGCGACCCGTCGGCCTCGGACTCCGCGACCGGCGTCGAGCTGACCGGCGGGATGCGACGGAACAGGTGGGAGATCGTCACGGCGGGCAACGAGTGAAATCCCGCGCGCAGCGCCGCACGGGCCTGACGCGGGTTACTCAGCAGCCGTCGCCCGGCGCCGATGCGCCGGGTGGTCCCTTTGTGTTCGTACATCGATCGCCTCGCCCCCTCGTTCCTGCCCCGGTTTGCCGCAACCTGACACGGCGCGCAACACCGCGGGCCTGCGCGTCGCGATTGGGGCCTGGCTTCGCCTGTGCCCGGCGCGCCCGGAAACGAACCTCCTTGCACCCCTTACGTTCAGATCATGCCGGATCCCAGTAGTGGGTTCGTCTCTGCAAGCTATGAAACAGTTATGAGTGGTCGGCTGGAAACAAAGCGAAGTCACAGCTGATCCCAATAGAGGCACCGCGGGAGGCACCGATACTTGAGTGGTGACTCGACCCGCCCCGCCCATCCTGACAATTCGGCACGACGGGTCCCAACGATCCTTCGGGGCCGGCCATGAGGTGGTCATCGGTCGCGACGTGCAGGCCGACATGCGCATCGCCGATCCACGGATCTCACGTGCCCACCTGATCGTGCGTTTCGACCAAGGCCGTTGGCTGGCAATCGATAACGGCTCGCTGAACGGGACCTATCTCAACGGCTACCGGATGCCGGTCATCGATGTGCACGACGGCCAGAGCATTCACGTCGGCAATCCGCAGGGACCGCGGCTGACCTTCGCCATCGGACCGCAGCAGGGCTACACCGATCGGCCGGGCCGGATCCGGCCGAGTCCGGAGGCCGGGCCGCCGACACTGGCTTGGTCCGCGCTTCCCGAGCAAACGAACCCCCGCCCCAGGCAGGTGAGGAATCCAAGCCGGGGCGGCCCCCACGCCGCACCGCCGCGACCCGCGCCGCCCAGACCGTTGAATTCGCCACACAGGCAGCCGATCTCGGCGCCGCGGCCGGCGCCGACGTCGAACATCCCGCTACGCGGCACACCACCCGACGAGCGGACCGTCGTGCACGCGGAAATACCGCCCCAGCCGGGCTCGATGCCGCCCACCGAACTCACCATGGTCGACGCCAAAACGGCCGACGTGTCCAACCTCGCGACGCGCTTTGTGAAGTTGCTCTCACCGCGCTCGTCGGCGGCGGCCGGCACCCCGGGCACCATGACGATCGGCCGCGCCGCGGAGAACGACATCGTGGTCTCCGATGTGTTGGCCTCACGCCAGCATGCGACGTTGGTGCAGACGCCGCTTGGCACCGAAATCCGGGACAACAGCATCAACGGAACCTTCGTCAACGGCACCCGGGTCGGGACGGCGATCCTGTCCGACGACGACGTCGTCACCATCGGCAATGTCGACCTTGTTTTCCACGACGGCACCCTGACCGAACGCAGCGACGCCGCCAGGCGCACCGGCGGGCTGGAGGTACGCAACGTCAGGTACGTCGTCGACAACGGCAAACAGCTGCTTGACGACATCTCCCTCATCGCGCGGCCCGGAACGCTGACCGCCGTCATCGGCGGGTCGGGCGCCGGAAAGAGCACCCTGGCCAGGCTCATCGCCGGCTACACCGCCCCCAGCTCCGGCTCGGTTACGTTCGAGGGCCACGACATTCACACCGAATACGCGTCGTTGCGCAGTCGCATCGGCATGGTCCCGCAGGACGACGTGGTGCACCGGCAGCTGACGATCAACCAGGCGCTGGGCTACGCCGCCGAACTACGGCTACCGCCCGACACCAGCAAATCCGACCGCGCGAAAATCGTCACGCGGGTCCTCGACGAGCTCGACCTGACCAAACACGCCGACACCCGCGTGGGCAAGCTGTCCGGCGGTCAGCGCAAACGGGCCTCGGTGGCGCTCGAGCTGCTCACCGGCCCGTCGCTGTTGATCCTCGACGAGCCGACGTCCGGCCTCGACCCGGCGCTCGACCACCAGGTCATGACGATGCTTCGGCAGCTGGCCGATGCCGGTCGTGTGGTGATCGTCGTGACGCACATGCTGTCCTACCTGGACACCTGCGACCAGCTGCTGTTGGTGGCCCCGGGCGGCAAGACGGCCTACTGTGGCCCGCCGGACCAGATCGGTGCAGCGATGGGGACCACCAACTGGGCGAAGATCTTCACCAAGGTAGGTGCAGACCCCGACGAGGCCAACCGGCGTTTTCTGGAGCAGCGGGACGCCGCGAAGCGGCCGCAGAAACTGGTGCCGGACAAGGCGGACGAGCCGGGCGCGCTCGGCGAACCGGTGCATACCAGTGTGCGGCGCCAGATTTCGACCGTCGCCCGACGGCAGATCCGCCTGGTCGTCGCCGACCGCGCCTACTTCATGTTCCTGGCACTGCTGCCGTTCATCCTGGGTTCGCTGTCCCTGACCGTTCCGGGCGGCAACGGATTCCATCTGCCCGGCGCGAACGCCGGCACGCCCGACGAAGCGGCGCAAATTCTGGCCCTGCTGATGCCCGCCGCGGCGTTCATGGGCACCGCGCTGACCATCCGCGACCTGGTCGGCGAACGCGCCATCTTCCAGCGCGAGCAGGCGGTCGGGCTTTCGACCACCGCCTACCTGCTCGCGAAAACCGCGGTGTTCTGCGGGTTCGCGATCCTGCAATCGGCGATCATCACCGCGATCGTGGTGATCGGCAAGAGCGCGCCGACGCGAGGCGCCGTTCTGCTCGGCCATTCGACCGTCGGGGCGACCGTCGAATTGTTCGCCACCGTCGCGGCGACCTGTGTGGCCTCGGCGATTCTCGGCCTGGCGATCTCGTCGCTGGTCCGCTCCAGCGAGCAGATCATGCCGCTGTTCGTGGTAACGGTGATGGCACAGCTGGTGCTCTGCGGCGGCATGGTTCCCGTGACCGGCCGGCTCGGGCTGGACCAGCTGTCCTTCGGGATGCCCGCCCGCTGGGGGTACGCCGCGGCGGCGTCGACGGTCGACCTGCGGCACCTGGTGCCCAATTCGCTGCTGTCCCAGGACCGGTTCTGGCAGCACACGCCGAAGGTCTGGCTGCTCGACATGGGCATGCTGGCGGCGTTGTCACTGTTCTATGCGGGTTTCGTGCGCTGGAGAATCCGGCTTCGACGCTAGAGTTGCATCATCCATCCGCCGAAGCACGAGACGTTCGACCTCATCGCCCGCACCAACACCGACCCCAAAGGCATCGTGCGGGCCGTGGACGACTATGCCGTCCACCCGTGGGGCCTCTACGTAGCCCGGCCCACTCCCGGCCGCGTGCAGTTCCACTACCTCGAGTCGTGGCTGCTGCCGTCGCTCGGCTTGCGCGCCACGGTCTTTCACTTCAATCCGGGCTATGAACGCGACCACGACTACTACCTCGACGTGGGCGAATACACGCCGGGCCCCGACGTCTGGCGTTCCGAAGATCATTACCTCGACATCGAGGTGCGCACCGGCGACGGCGCGGACCTGACCGACGTCGACGAGCTCCTGGATGCCGTCCGCCACGGCTTGTTGACCCCGGAGGTTGCCGAGCAGGCGGTGCGGCGCGCCGTGGACGCCGTAGCGGGGCTGGCCCGCAACGGCTATGACCTTTCCCGCTGGCTGGCCGGCCACGGGATGGAGCTGACGTGGCGCGAGACCTGGTAGCGGGTCTGCCCGCGGCGGTGCGCGAGGCGCTGCACGACGAGCCAGTGCCCGACTGGCGATCCCCCACGCTGGCCACCCTGACCGACAAGCGGTTCTCCGATCCGCGGTGGATCTTCGAGCGCAAGTTCGACGGGATGCGCTGCCTGGCGTTTCGTGACGGCGACCGGGTGCGGCTGTTGTCGCGAAATCGCCAGCCGCTCAACGGGACGTATCCAGAACTCGTCGACGCGCTTGCCGCGCAGCACACCACACGCTTCGTGCTGGACGGCGAGGTGGTGGCGTTCGAGGGGCGCCGCACCAGCTTCGCCCGGCTGCAGGGCCGCCTGGGCATCACCGACCCCGCGGTGGCCCGCGCATCACCGGTCCGCGTCTTCTACTACCTCTTCGACCTGCTGCACCTCGACGGCAAGTCCACCCTCGACGCACCGCTGATCTGGCGTAAGCGGCTGCTACGCAATGCGATTGAATTCGGCGACCCGCTGCGCTACACCCCGCACCGGGTCGAGGACGGCCTCGCCGCCTACCGCGCGGCCTGTGAACGCGGCGACGAAGGGGTGATCGCGAAGCTGGCCGAGTCGCGATATGACGGCGCGCGGTCGAAGAATTGGTTGAAGTTCAGGTGCGTGCGGGACCAGGAGTTCGTGGTGGGTGGCTACACCAGCCCCAGGGGCAGCCGGGTCGAGTTGGGTGCGCTGTTGCTGGGCTACTACGACGGCCGCGACCTGGTCTATGCCGGCAAGGTGGGCACGGGCTTCGACGAAGCAACGCTGCACCGCCTGCACGAGCGGCTGTCGGCGATCACACAGGGCACGCCGCCCTTCACCCGCGGTCTGGTGCGGGAAGCCGGCGCCCATTGGGCGCGCCCGCAACTGGTGGTCCAGATCGGTTTCACCGAGTGGACCCGCGACGGAAAGCTGCGCCACCCGCGCTACCTCGGCCTCCGCACCGACAAGGCCGCCGCCGACGTGGTGCGGGAATCGCGCTGAGCGTAATGTCAGCAACCATGAGCTGCACCGGCCGCAGGCTGCTGCCGATCACCGCGGTGACGATGATCGCCGTTGGCTCCCAGTTGAGTCCGGCGACCGCGCGGGCGGACCTGCACAACATCACCTACCGCGCCAGGATCGACGCGCTGACAACCGGTAGCCAGGCCACCTTCATCATCAACGGCGGGCAGACGAACACCACGAACCTTCCGTCCATGCCCGGCAACGCATTCGAGGCCAACACGGTGCTGCCCGACCCGCAGCAAGCCGGTATACGGATTGTGCTTCATTTCCCATACTCGGCGAACGTGCACTGCGAGATCGACGTCGACGACAACGTTTTCACCCAGGCCGACCAGTTCGTCAAACCCGCACCCGGAAATTCCGACCCCAACAGCGGTGCGCTGCAGTGCGGCGCAACTCCAAACCTTTTAGGGCTGCCATCCGGTTGAATCGGCCCACTCCCATGCGCGCCGGTAGGCGTCCAGGAACCATGGCTCCTTGGCGTCGACGTAGGCCGCGGTGTCGCCGCCGGCCTGAGTTTCGGCTGACTGCTTGAGGGACAGGTAGTCGGCCCGCGCCTCGGGGTTGGCCGACAGCCAGGCGACGAACAACAGGGCGAACTGCTGATTGGGCCAGCCATCCACCCGGATGTGCACGTTGGTCGGGCGACCCGGATCCGCTGACGCGTGAATCCGCTTGTCCCACAACGCCGTATCGTCACTGTGGTTGTAGCGGTCGACGGCGCTGCGAGCATCGGGCCGTGCGACGTCGGAGGTGATGCGCCCGATGCGGGGGTAGCCGGCGGCCAGCAGGGGTTCGGCGAGTTCGTCGGCGACCGCCAAAGATTCGACGGTGATCTGCATGTCGATGACGTCCTTGGCGGGAAAGTCCGGCACGGCGGTAGAACCGATGTGGTCCACGCGAATCGCCCGGTGGCCACAGGCGGTCTTCAACCGGTTGACGATCCGCCGCGCCTGATCCTGCCAGCTCGGATCGGGCGGCACCACCCGTGCCGCCGCCCGCGCGACTTGGCGCTGGCTCAGGTTGTGCGCGAAGGGGACTATCCGGTTGTCCCACACGTCATGGGCCCGTTGCACCAAGTCCTCCGGGCTGCCGGAGTTGTCCACCCAGATGTCGGCGACGGCACGGCGCTGTTCGTCGCTGGCCTGGGCGGCGATCCTGGCGCGGGCGTCCTCTTCGGGCATGCCGCGCTGGTCGACCAGCCGTCGCACCCGCACCTCGACGTCGGCGTGCACCACGACCACCAGCGGGAACAGCGGCGCCATCCCCGATTCCACCAGCAGCGGAATGTCTTCGACGACAACCGAATCCTCTGGCACCGAGGCGATGATCTCGGCGCGGCGTTTGCCGACCAGCGGGTGAACGATGCCGTTTAGCCTTTGACGCGCCTCGTCATCCCGGAAGGCCTTGGCGGCCAACGCGGGACGATCCAGCGACCCGTCGGGAAGCAGGATGTCCTCACCGAACGCTTCGACCAGGGAAGCCAGTCCCTCGGTGCCCGGCTGGACCACCTCACGCGCGATGACGTCGCCGTCGACAATGACCGCACCGCATTTCGCGAAGGTGGCCGACAGCGCCGACTTGCCGGCGCCGATGCCACCGGTCAACCCGATACGCAGCATGGGTGACTGCTATCAGGCGTTGCCGGCGAGCTTCTCCCGCAAAGCGGCCAATTGGGCGTCGCTGGCCAGCGACCCACCGGCCGCCTTCTCCTCGCGCGCGCCGCCGTTGCCCGACGACTGCTCGGCACCGTGCCCGGCCGCCTCGGCAGCGGCGAACTTCTCCATCTGCGCGGTGTGCATCTTGTGCCGGCGCTCGGCCTCGGCGTAGCGGGCCTCCCACTCGGCGCGCTGCTTGTCGAAACCCTCGAGCCATTCGTTGGTCTCGGCGTCGAAGCCCTCGGGGAAGATGTAGTTGCCCTGCTCGTCGTAGCTGTCGGCCATGCCGTACTTCGCCGGGTCGAACTCGTCGGTGTAGTCCTCGTTGGCCTGCTTGAGCGACAACGAGATCCGGCGGCGTTCCAGGTCGATGTCGATGACCTTGACCATCGCGTCGTCGCCGACGGCAACCACCTGGTCGGGCACCTCGACGTGGCGCTCGGCCAGCTCGGAGATGTGCACCAGGCCCTCGATGCCCTCCTCGACGCGGACGAACGCGCCGAACGGCACCAGCTTGGTGACCTTGCCGGGCACGATCTGGCCGATGGCGTGCGTGCGGGCGAAGTGCCGCCACGGGTCTTCCTGAGTCGCCTTGAGCGACAACGAAACCCGCTCGCGGTCCATGTCGACGTCGAGCACCTCGACGGTGACCTCGTCACCGACCTGGACGACCTCCGACGGGTGGTCGATGTGCTTCCAGGACAGCTCGGAGACGTGCACCAGGCCGTCCACACCGCCGAGGTCGACGAACGCGCCGAAGTTGACGATGGACGAGACGACACCCTTGCGGATGGCGCCCTTCTGCAGCTGGTTCAGGAACTCGCTGCGCACCTCGGACTGGGTCTGCTCGAGCCAGGCCCGGCGCGACAGCACCACGTTGTTGCGGTTCTTGTCCAGCTCGATGATCTTGGCCTCGATCTCCTTGCCGATGTACGGCTGCAGATCGCGGACCCGACGCATCTCGACCAGCGACGCGGGCAGGAAGCCACGCAAGCCGATGTCGAGGATCAGGCCACCCTTGACCACCTCGATGACGGTGCCCTTGACGGCCTCGTCCTTCTCCTTGAGCGCCTCGATGGTGCCCCAGGCGCGCTCGTACTGCGCGCGCTTCTTGGACAGGATCAGGCGGCCCTCTTTGTCCTCCTTGGTGAGAACAAGGGCCTCGACCTCATCACCGACGGAAACGACCTCGCTGGGGTCGACATCGTGCTTGATGGAGAGCTCGCGGGCGGGGATGACGCCCTCGGTCTTGTAGCCGATGTCGAGGAGCACCTCGTCCCGGTCCACTTTGACGATCGTCCCCTCGACGATGTCGCCATCGTTGAAGTACTTGATCGTTTTGTCTATTGCGGCAAGAAAATCCTCGCTGGAGCCAATGTCGTTGACGGCTACTTGGGGCGAGGTGACGGTGGGACTCGGCATGTGGTGGGTTGCTCCGGACAGGTTGGGTCGTAGGGACAAATCTGGGATTTACCCATTGAGGTTACTCGACTGCGTACACGCTGGCCAAACCCGGGCGGCGCGCCACCTGCGCCACCCCGGCTATTTGCCCGCGACGAAAGTGACGGCAGCGCGAATTTCGCGCCAATTTCTTCGCCGTCAGATCACCGTCGGCGAGTAATGCGCCGGTCAATGAGCTGCCGCATCCCATGAGCGGCCGTAACCCACCGAAACCTCCAGCGGGACGTCGAGCGGATAGGCGCCGCCCATCTTCTCGCGTACCAGCGCCTCGACCCGGTCCCGCTCGCCGGGCGCAATTTCGAACAAGAGTTCGTCGTGCACCTGCAGCAGCATGCGGGATTTCAGTCCGGCCTCTTTGATCGCCTTGTCGACCTCGATCATCGCCACCTTGATGATGTCGGCGGCGCTGCCCTGGATGGGGGCGTTGAGCGCCGCCCGCTCGGCGGCCTCCCGCACCTGGCGGTTACTGCTGTCCAGCTCGGGAAGGTAACGGCGGCGGCCCAGCACCGTCGAGGTGTATCCGTCCTTACGGGCCTGCTCCACGATGTTCATCAGGTAGTCGCGCACCCCGCCGAACCGGGCGAAGTAGGCGTCCATCTGTTCCTTCGCCTCCTCGGTGGAGATCTTCAGCTGTTGCGACAGCCCGTACGCGCTCAGCCCGTAGGCCAGCCCGTACGACATCGCCTTGACCCGGCGGCGCAGCTCGGCGGTGACCTCTTCGATCGGCACGCCGAATGCCCGCGACGCGACGAACGAATGCAGGTCCTCGCCCGTGTTGAAGGCCTCGATGAGGCCCTCGTCGCGCGACAGGTGCGCCATGATCCGCATCTCGATCTGGCTGTAGTCGGCGGTCATCAGCTCGCTGTAGCCGTCACCCACCACGAATGCGTCGCGGATCCGCCGGCCGGCCTCGGTGCGAATCGGAATGTTCTGCAGGTTCGGCTCGGTCGAGGACAGCCGGCCCGTCGCCGCGATGGTCTGGTTGAACGTCGTGTGGATGCGCCCGTCGGAGGCCACCGAGTTCAGCAATCCATCGACGGTCACTTTGAGCCGGGTGGCGTCGCGGTGGGTGAGCAGGTGCTGCAGGAACGGATGACCGGTCTTGTCGAACAGCGACTGCAGGGCGTCGGCGTCGGTGGTGTATCCGGTCTTGGTGCGCTTGGTCTTTGGCATGTCCAGCTCGTCGAAGAGCACCGTCTGCAACTGTTTGGGCGAGCCCAGGTTGATCTGCTTGCCGATCACCGCGTAGGCCGCTTCGGCCGCGTCGCGGATCTGGTGGGCGAAATCGCTTTGCAGCTCGCCGAGCAGATCCAAATCGACTGCGATGCCGGTGTGTTCCATCCCGGCCAGCACCCGCTGCACCGGCAACTCCATGCCGCCCAGCAGGGACGTGGAGTTGATGCGGGCCAGCTCCTCGTCGAGCGCGTCGGCCAGATCCAGCACCGCCACGGCCCGCAGGATCAGCGTCTGCACCGCCTGATCGTCCGTCCCGTCGGAATCGTCGAGTAGCGAAAGCTGTTGCTGTTCAGGTGTTTCCGCGCGCAGCTCCCTACGCAGGTAGCGCAGCGACAGGTCCTCGAGGGAGAAGCTGCGCTGCCCGGGCCGCACCAGGTAGGCGGCCAGCGCGGTATCGGAGGTGACGCCGGCCAGCGTCCACCCCCGGCCGGCGAGGTCGTGCATCGCCAGCTTGGCTTCGTGCAGCGCCTTGGGCGGACCCGGATCGGCCAGCCAGGACGCCAGCGCCGCCTCGTCGTCGGGATCCAGCGCCGAGGTGTCGATGTAGCGGCCCTCACCGTCGGCGGACACGATGGCCAGCGCGGTGGCGTCGGCGTCGTAGGCCAAGTGGGTGCCGACGACGGCCAGGCCGAACCGCTTGCCCGAGCTGTGCTCGGCCAACCACACGGCCAGCTCACCGGCCTGCAGCGCGCCACCGCGCACGTCGAAACCCGCATCGACCTCGGGCTCCACGGCGGCCAGGGTGTCGAACAGCCGGTCGCGCAACACCCGGAACTCCAGGTCGTCGAAGAGCCGGTGGATGTGGTCGCGATCCCACGGCTGCATGCGCAGCGTGTCCGGGGTCTGCGCCAGCGGCACGTCTTTGACGAGATCGGTGAGCTCGCGGTTGCGGATCACGGTGGCCAGATTGGCCCGCAGCGTGTCGCCGACCTTGCCGCGCACCGAGTCGACGTTGTCGACCAGCCCTTGCAGCGAGCCATATTCGGCGATCCACTTGGACGCGGTCTTCTCCCCGACGCCGGGAATGCCGGGCAGGTTGTCGCTGGGATCGCCACGCAGGGCGGCGAAGTCGGGGTACTGCGTGGGCGTCAACCCGTACTTTTCGACGACGGCCTCGGGCGTGAACCGCGTGAGTTCGCTGACACCCTTGCGCGGATAGAGGACGGTGACGTCGTCGCTGACCAACTGCAGTGAATCCCGGTCCCCGGTCACCACCAGCACGCGGTAGCCCTGGTTTTCGGCCTGGGTGGCCAGCGTCGCGATGAGGTCGTCGGCTTCAAAGCCCTCCTCGGCGAGCACCGTGATGCCCAGCGCGTTCAGCACTTCCTTGGTGATGCCGATCTGGCCGTGAAACTCGTCGGGCGTCGACGACCGGTTGGCCTTGTACTCCGGGTACCGCTCGGAGCGGAAGGTCTGCCGGGACACGTCGAACGCCGCGGCGATGTGCGTCGGGGCCTCGTCGCGCAACAGGTTGATCAGCATCGCGGTGAAGCCGTACACCGCGTTGGTGGTCAGGCCACCGCGGGTCTTGAAGTTCTCGGCGGGCAATGCGTAGAACGCGCGGAAGGCCAGCGAATTGCCGTCGAGCAACATCAGTGTCGGCTTGGTTTGTTCCTCGGTCGCGACGGGCACGGCTATCACTCTAGGCACCCCGACCGACGAGCTAGGCGCTGCCGCAGAACTGCAACACGTTTCAGTTTTGTATTCGGGCTGGGTAGTCTGGCCGAGTGCCAGAGGTCACCAGCCAAGAACCCGCGATCGACGGATGGTTCGCCACCGACGAAGCCGGCAGCGCCCACTTGATCGGCAGCAAGTGCCCCGAGTGCGGCACCTACGTTTTCCCGCCGCGCGAGAACAACTGTCCCAACCCGGGCTGCGCCAGCGACAGACTAGAGTCCGTCGCCTTGTCGACCCGGGGAACGCTGTGGAGCTACACCGAGAACCGGTATCCACCACCGCCGCCCTACCCCGCCCCGGATCCCTTCGAGCCGTTCGCCATTGCCGCGGTCGAGCTGGCCGACGAGGGGCTCATCGTGCTGGGCAAGGTGGTCGAGGGCACGCTGGCCGCCAATTTGAAGGTCGGCATGAAGATGGAGCTGACCACCATGCCGCTGTTCACCGACGACGACGGCGTGCAGCGCATCGTGCACGCGTGGAGGATCGCATCCGCCGGCGACGATGCAGAACGTAGCGATGAGGAGGAGCGGCGCCGATGAAGATGCGTACGCCCGAGCCGCTCTACATCCTGGGCGCCGGAATGCACCCCTGGGGCAAGTGGGGCCGCGACTTCACCGAATACGGGGTGGTCGCCGCGCGCGCCGCGCTGGCCGAGGCCGGGCTGGACTGGCGGCAGATCCAGTTGGTCGCCGGCGCGGACACCATCCGCAACGGTTACCCGGGCTTCATCGCCGGGTCGACATTCGCCCAGAAGCTGGGCTGGAACGGCGTGCCGGTCAGCTCGAGCTATGCCGCCTGCGCGAGCGGTTCCCAGGCGCTGCAAAGCGCGCGGGCGCAGATCCTGGCCGGTTTTTGCGACGTCGCGCTGGTCATCGGTGCGGACACCACGCCCAAGGGCGCGTTCGCTCCCGTCGGCGGGGAACGCAAGAACGATCCCGATTGGCAGCGGTTCCACTTGATCGGCGCGATGAACCCCGTGTATTTCGCGCTGCTGGCGCGTCGCCGGATGGACCTCTATGGCGCGACGGCCGACGACTTCGCACAAGTAAAGGTGAAGAACTCCCGGCACGGCCTGCAGAACCCGAATGCCCGCTACCGCAAGGAAGCCTCGGCCGACGACGTGTTCGCCAGCCCGGTGGTAGCCGACCCGTTGCGACAGCTCGACATCTGCGCCACCTCCGACGGTGCGGCGGCCCTGATCGTGGCCAGCGCCGAGTTCGCCCGCAAGCACCTCGGCTCGCTCGACGGCGTCCCGTCGGTGCGCGCGGTCAGCACGGTCACCCCCCGCTACCCGCAGCATCTGCCCGAATTGCCGGACATCGCAACGGATTCCACCGCCGCGGTGCCCGCGCCGGAGCGGGTGTTCAAGGATCAGATCCTCGATGCGGCCTACGCCGAGGCGGGCATCGGGCCCGAGGATGTCAGCCTCGCCGAGGTCTACGACCTGTCCACCGCGCTGGAGCTCGACTGGTACGAGCACCTCGGGCTGTGCCCCAGAGGTGAGGCCGAGGCGCTGTTGCGCAGCGGCGCAACCACCATCGGCGGCAAGGTCCCGGTCAACCCATCCGGCGGGCTGGCCTGCTTCGGCGAGGCCATCCCCGCGCAGGCCATCGCGCAGGTCTGCGAGCTGACCTGGCAGCTGCGCGGCCAGGCGACCGGCCGGCAGGTGGAGAACGCCACGGTCGGTGTCACCGCCAACCAAGGCCTGTTCGGGCACGGCTCGTCGGTGATCGTGGCCCGCTAGGACTCTCAGCCGCGCGCCGAGTGTGCAACCACGGCGGGCCCGTTCGGCGTGTCGTCGCCCTGAGCTCACACTGAAAGCCGCCAGCTCACACTCGACGGCCGAGCGCTACTCGTCGGGTGTGTCGAGGGTTTCCAGGACGACTTCGGCGACGCGCTTCATGGTGGTCCGCCGGTCCATGGCGGCGCGCTGAATCCACTTGAACGCCTCGGGCTCGGTCATGCCCTGTTTGGTCTGCAGCAGGCCCTTGGCGCGTTCGACGAGCTTGCGGGTCTCCAGCCGCTCGGACAGCGTCGCCACTTCGCGTTCCAGCTCGGTGATCTCGGCGAAGCGACTGACCGCCAACTCGATCGCCGGAATCAGGTCGCTGATCGTGAACGGCTTCACCAGGTACGCCATCGCCCCGGCATCACGGGCCCGTTCGACCAAGTCGCGCTGGCTGAACGCGGTCAACACCACGATCGGTGCGATGCGCTTGCTGGCGATCTCGGACGCCGCGTCGATCCCGTCGCGGCGTGGCATCTTCACGTCCATGATCACCAGGTCGGGCTGATGTTGTTCGGCCAACTCGACGGCTTCCTGTCCGTCGCCGGCCTCCCCGACAATCTCGTAACCCTCCTCTCGGAGCATCTCGGCGAGGTCCATTCGGATGAGCGCTTCGTCTTCAGCGATCAGGACCCGGCGCGGCACAGCGGCGTCGGTGTCGGTCGTGGGGCCTGTCATGACGGACATTGTGTCGTGAACGCGTGAGGCCAGCGACCTCGGGGGCGGTGAGACGGGGCGAGCACACCAAATCCTCTATGGTGAGTGGCTGCCTCTAAGGTAGGAGGCCGAGTAAGCCCTCGTATCCCAACTGGCAGAGGAAACGGACTCAAAACCCGTCCAGTGTGGGTTCGAATCCCACCGAGGGCACCACAGACACCGTTTGAACGGTGGCAAACAGCTGCCCCTTGGGGGCGTACCGGCCTTTCGTCTCACTTCGATGGCATCCGCGTGTTGCTGGCCCGGCATCCTGGCTGCCACGCCGCGAACGGGTCAGGAGCCACTGGACGGCTTTTCGGTACTGAAGTAGCGGCCCTATGGGGGCCTCGGCCAACCGTAAGTCTGTTATTTCGCCGAGATACGTGCAAAAGGTATGAATTCGCCCTATTTAATACACTGCAGGCAGGCAATAATACGAAAGCGTTGCATTCAGCAACGCGCGACGGATACATGGTGAATTCATACTTCTTTCGATAACGCGGCGACGGCGCCGGAACCGATTCGCAACACACCCAGGCTGAACCTCACCGAGGACACCGACCGAGAGGTGCAGTCGGTTCAGTCGCCGAATGATCGGGTGATGCAGACCTGGTTCGAGGCAGAGGCATTCAGTCCCGTGGCGTCGTTCCCGATCGAATCGCCGGCCACCTTGAGCAGCCACTCGGGCTGGCCACAGCCCGCACTGCAGCCGCTCGCGAAGGCAGTACTCAAGGCAAAGAGACACACCAGGCCGAGCTTCCGCAAGACCGCCATAACGCACCCCTAAATCCAGAGGAACACGCATGAAATAGCCCGATCAAACACATGCTAAATAGCCACTCCAAGAATTTTCCAAACTTTCGCGCAATCCGCGGTATCGGAAATGAAGCGATTTCCCCGCCGGCGCGGTGAGAGCCTGATCCATCGCGGAACGCGGCCGACAAACGCGAGCTCAGCGGTTACGCTTTCAACGTGGCGGCTAAGAAGTGTGGCGCCCCACCCGTGTCAGATGGCTCCTCGAGTCGCCCGGACTGCGTAGCAGCGGTGCGGGCGCAGACGCGCGACCGCAATCAGCACTACGCGGCCAGCGCCGCGCGCCGGGCCCGGATCCTCACCATCACCGCGTGGCTGGCCGTCATGGTCAGCGTGAGCTTTGTGCTCGTGCAGATCCTCGGCGGGACGTGGTTGTGGCAGGTCAGCTCGATCAACATCCTCGGCGCAATGGTCTTTGCGATGGTGCCATGGCTGCAGCGATTCGGCGAACTGGTTGCCCCGCTTACCTTTATGGGCGCGGCCTACGTGTCGGTCTTCGCCAGCTGCGTGGACGTCGGCACCGGATCGGGTGCTCAGTTCTTCTTCCTGGTGGGCGCCTGCATTGTCGTGCTGCTCCTGGGCATCGAACACATCGTTTTGGCGTCCGGGCTAGCCGCCGTCGCCGCCGGCCTGATCGTCGCCGTCGAATTCCTGATCCCGCGCGACACCGGGCTGCAGCCGGCCTGGGCCCAGTCGACCGGTTTCATCGTCACGACGGTTTCCAGCGTCGTGATGGTGGTCGTGACGGTGTGGTTCGCCCTGCGTGACACCGCGCGCGCGGAGGCCGTGATGGAGGCGCAGTACGAGCGCTCGGAGGCGCTGCTGGCCAACATGTTGCCGGCCAGCATCGCCGAGCGGCTCAAGGAGCCGGACCGCAACGTCATCGCCGACAAGTACGACGTCGCCTCCGTCCTGTTCGCCGATATCGTCGGATTCACCGAGCGGGCCAGCAGCACGGCGCCGGCCGACCTGGTGCGCTTCCTCGACCGGTTGTACAGCGCCTTCGACGCACTCTTGGACAAGCACGGACTCGAGAAGATCAAAGTCAGCGGCGACTCTTACATGGTGGTCAGCGGGGTGCCGCGCCCCCGGTCCGACCATGCCCAGGCGCTCGCCGACTTCGCGCTCGACATGGCCAATGTTGCGGCCGGACTGAAGGATCCGCACGGCAACGCGGTCCCCCTGCGGGTGGGCATGGCGTGCGGACCGGTGGTCGCCGGTGTCGTGGGTGCCCGGCGCTTCTTCTATGACGTGTGGGGTGACGCGGTCAATGTCGCGTCCCGGATGGAATCCACCGACTCGGTCGGCCGAATTCAGGTGCCCGAGGCCATGTACGAGCGCCTCAAGGACGACTTCGTGCTGCAGGAGCGCGGCCACATCGACGTCAAAGGCAAAGGGCTCATGCGCACCTGGTATCTGCTCGGGCGCAAGGCGGCCGAGGAAACCACCGATCTGCTGGCAGAGGATTCGCGCACCGCCCACGTGTAGCCGAAGTGCCCTATACCCAGGGCGGCGTTTGTGTCAGACTGCGGCCATGCAAACTACACCTGGATCCGCCCCTGTTCCAAGGTTGTTGCCGCACCTGTGGAAATCCACTCTGCTATCGGGATTCCTATCGCTGGTCCTCGGCGTCCTGATCCTGGCCTGGCCCGGACGAACCGTCCTGGTCGCGGCCATCTTTTTCGGTGTCTATCTGCTGATCACCGGCGCCGCACAGGTGTTCTTCGCTTTCAGCCTGCATGTCTCGGCGGGAAGCCGGATCCTGTTGTTCATCAGCGGCGCCGCATCACTCATCCTGGCGTTGTTGGCGTTTCGCCATTTCGGTCAGGGTTACGCAATCCTGTTGTTGGCCATATGGATTGGCATCGGATTCATCTTCCGCGGGGTCGGCACGACGGTTTCGGCCATCCAGGACCCGCTTCTGCCGGGGCGTGGATGGGCGATCTTCATCGGCGTGATCAGTCTGCTCGCCGGCATCGTCGTCCTCGCGTCGCCGCTCGAATCCATTGTCACGCTGGCGCTCGTGGTCGGGGTCTGGTTCGTGATCCTCGGCATCTTCGAAATCGTGTCGTCCTTCGGCATCCGGAAGGCTTCGAAGACCCTGACCGGCTGAGGCGGCTCTCGGTAGCGCCGCCCCAACCCTTCTACTACACTCCGTAGTAGCCGTGCGTACGGCTCCGCAGTTTCGGGAGATGACAGATGAATGTCGTCGATATTTCGCGGTGGCAGTTCGGTATCACTACCGTCTACCACTTCATCTTCGTGCCGCTCACCATCGGATTGGCGCCGCTGCTCGCCGTGATGCAGACGGTATGGGTGGTCACGGACAACACCGCGTGGTACCGCCTCACCAAGTTCTTCGGCAAGTTGTTCCTGATCAACTTCGCCATCGGTGTGGCAACCGGGATCGTCCAGGAATTTCAGTTCGGGATGAACTGGTCTGAGTATTCGCGGTTCGTCGGCGACATCTTCGGCGCTCCACTGGCCATGGAAGGGTTGTTCGCCTTCTTCTTCGAGTCCACCTTCATCGGGTTGTGGATCTTCGGCTGGGGCCGGTTGCCGAAGCTGATCCACTTGGCCTGCATCTGGATCGTCGCGATCGGTGTCAACGTGTCCGCGTTCTTCATCATCGTGGCGAACTCGTTCATGCAGCATCCGGTCGGCGCGCACTACAACCCGGCGACACATCGTGCCGAGCTGGACAGCATCACCGCGCTGCTGGGCAATAACACTGCGCGGTGGGCGTTTACCCACACGGTGGGCGGCGCGTTGCTGACCGCTGCGACGTTCGTCGCGGCCATCAGCGCGTGGTTCCTGGTCCGTTCCCGCCGCCCGGCAACCGCCACCCCCGCCGCCGAATCGGATGCCCGCACCATGTTTCGCCCGGCGGCGATCCTGGGCTGCTGGGTGGTGCTGATCGCGGCCGTCGGCCTCTTCTTCACCGGTGACAAGCAGGGCAAGCTGATGTTCGTTCAGCAACCGATGAAGATGGCTTCGGCGGAATCGTTGTGCAGCAGCCAAACCGATCCGGACTTCTCCATTCTCACCGTCGGCACGCACAACAACTGTGACAGCATCACCCGGGTGATCGAGGTCCCCTACGTGTTGCCGTTCCTCGCTGAGGGCCGGACCAGCGACGTCACGTTGCAGGGCGTGCGGAATATCCAGCGGGACTTCGAGTATCGATTCGGCCCAAACGACTACCGGCCCAACCTGTTCGTCACCTACTGGTCGTTCCGCGCGATGATCGGGTTCCTGGCCGTTCCGGTGTTGTTCGCGCTGGCGGCGCTGTGGCTCACCCGCGGTGGCCGGGTGCCCAACCAGCGGTGGTTTTCCTGGCTGGCGCTGCTGACCATTCCCACGCCGTTCCTGGCGAACATCTCTGGGTGGGTGTTCACCGAGATGGGCCGGCAACCCTGGATCGTCGCGCCGAATCCGACCGGCGACCAACAGGTTCGGTTCACCGTGCATGAGGCCGTCTCGCACCTCGCGCCCGGCATGGTCGTCACTTCCCTGGTGACGTTCACCCTCGTCTACGCCGTGCTGGCGGTGATCTGGTTCTTCCTGCTCAAGCGGTACGTCACCGAAGGGCCGCGGGAACACGACGCCGAGCCGGCTCCCCCGCCGGCACCCGGCGACGACGAGGTGGCGCCGCTTTCGTTCGCCTACTAGGTCCGCGATCCCACGAGCAGGAAAGGAGCTGACCGATGGGACTGCAGCAGTTGTGGTTCGGCATCATCGGGTTGCTGTTCCTCGGTTTCTTCGTTCTGGAGGGCTTCGACTTCGGCGTCGGCATGTTGATGGAACCGCTCGCCCGCGTCGGCATCGGCGAGCCCGAACCCATCCGACGCACGGCGCTGAACACCATCGGCCCGATCTGGGACGGCAACGAAGTGTGGCTGATCGTGGGCGGAGCCGCCATGTTCGCCGCGTTTCCCGGCTGGTACGCGACCGTGTTCTCCACGCTGTATCTACCGCTGCTGGCCATTCTGTTCGGCATGATCCTGCGCGCGGTGGCGATCGAGTGGCGCGGAAAGGTCGACGACACAAAGTGGCGGGGCTGGGCCGATTTCGGCATCGCCGCCGGCTCCTGGCTGCCCGCGATCCTGTGGGGCGTGGCGTTCGCCATCCTGGTCCGCGGCCTCCCGGTTGACGGCGGCGGCCAAATCCACCTGTCGATCACCGACGTGCTCAACGCCTACACCCTGCTGGGCGGATTGGCCACCGCCGGACTGTTTCTGCTTTACGGCGCGGTGTTCATCTCGCTGAAGACTTCCGGCGCTATCCGCGACGACGCCCACCGGCTGGCGGTGTGGGTATCGCTTCCGGTGACCGGACTGGTTGCGGGCTTTGGGGTTTGGACACAACTGGCCCACGGCAAGGACTGGACCTGGCTGGTGCTCGGTGTCGCGGTGGTGGCGCAGCTGGCGGCGGTGCTGCTGGTGTGGCGACGCCTGTCCGACGGCTGGGCGTTCGCGTGCACGGCGACCGTCGTTGTGGCGGTGGTGATTCTGTTGTTTGGCGCGCTGTACCCCAACCTGGTGCCCTCGACGCTGAACGAGCAGTGGAGCCTGACGATCTACAACGCCTCGTCGACGCCCTACACCCTCAGGGTCATGACGTGGGTGACCGCATTCATGGCTCCGCTGACGGTGGTGTATCAGGCCTGGACGTACTGGGTGTTCCGGCAACGGATCTCGGCGGATCGGATACCGCCGTCCATCGGCCTGCCGAGGCGTGCGTCCTGAGCGAAACGGACTCATCGCCCGGCTCAAGAGCGCGAGGCCCCCTGGACCCGCGATTGTGGCGGGCATCGACCGCCTTGCGCCGCTACCTGACCGCGACGGTCTGCTGCGGCGTGGTGATCTCCGGCTGCGCGATCGGCTCGGCGATCGTCCTGGCGAACGTGGTCGCCCGCGCCGTGAGCGATCACTCGGCGCACGGCCTCCGCGCCTGGCTCGGGCCGCTGTCAATCCTCGTGGCGCTGTGGACCATACGCACGCTGGCGCACTGGCTTCAGGCCCGGTTGGGTCAACGCGGCGCCAGCGCGGTAATCGCCGATCTGTCCGGTCAGGTGCTCTCGGCGGTGACCGCCCGCCAGCCCGGTGAGCTCGCCGCCCAACGCGACGCCGCCGCGGTGGTGGTCACCCGAGGTCTCGACGGCCTGCGTCCCTACTTCACCGGATACCTGCCCACGTTGCTGCTCGCCGGGATACTGACCCCGGCGACCGTCGCCGTCATAGCGGTCTACGACCTGAAATCGGCGGCGATCGTGGCCATCACCCTGCCGCTCATACCGGTTTTCATGGTGCTGATCGGCCTGGCAACCGCCGACCGGTCGGCGGCGGCCCTGGCCGCCATGACGACGCTGCAGGGGCGGTTGCTCGATCTCATCGCCGGCATCCCCACGCTGCGGGCGCTGGGACGCGGCCGCGGCCCGGAACGCCGCATCGCCGAACTCGCTGCCGCGCACCGCCGCTCGGCGATGGCGACGCTCCGGATCGCCTTCCTGTCGGCGCTGGTGCTGGAACTGCTGGCTACGCTGGGCGTGGCACTGATCGCCGTGGGAATCGGGCTCCGCCTGGTTTTCGGAGAGATGACGCTGGCGACCGGCCTCACGGTGTTGTTGCTGGCACCCGATGTCTACTGGCCGCTACGCCGGATCGGCGTGGAATTCCATGCCGCACAGGACGGAAGAACCGCCGCCGACAAGGCCTTCGCTCTCATCGGCGAGCCGAGCCCCCCGAAGACGCAAGCTCGGACGGTCACCGCCCGGGGGGCGGAGATCCGCCTCGACAGGCTCAGCGTCGCCGGCCGCGACGGCCACGCGCCGCGCGACCTCACCGCGCTCATCGAACCGGGCTTGGTGACGGTGCTGACCGGACGCAATGGCGCCGGCAAGAGCACGGCGCTGCAGGCAATCACCGGCCTCACCGTGCCGTCGTCAGGCCGAGTCACCGTGGCCGGAGTCGACGTCGCCGATCTCGAGCCGGGCGCCTGGTGGCGTCAGTTGTCCTGGCTTCCGCAGCGCCCGGCACTCGTCCCGGGCACAGTCCGGGACAACCTGGTGCTGTTCGGTGACTTGGATAATCTTGAACCAGCTTGTGCGGCTTCGGGTTTCGATACGGTGCTGGCCGACCTGCCCGGCGGGCTGGACACCGTGCTCGGCCGCGGCGGTGTCGGCCTGTCACTGGGGCAGCGGCAACGGCTCGGCCTCGCCCGGGCGCTCGGATCGGCCGCGGCCGTGCTGCTGCTCGACGAGCCAACCGCGCACCTGGACGCCCGCGCCGAGGCACACGCGTTGCGGGCGATCGTGGAGCGCGCCCGGTCCGGTGCGACCGTGGTCGTCGTCGGGCACCGCGCACCGGTTCTGGCCATTGGTGACCGGGTGGTCGAGGTGGCCGCCGACGCTGGAGCGCGTTATGCCCCAGTCTGATCCCCTCTTGGCGGCCGCGCCGCTGCTGCGCCCGAGGCTCCCCCGCATTTTGGCGGCCATCGCGCTGGGCGTGCTGTCGCTGGGCAGCGCGCTGGCGCTGGCCGGTGTCTCGGCGTGGCTCATCACCCGGGCCTGGCAGATGCCGCCGGTGCTGGACCTGTCGGTCGCGGCCGTCGCGGTGCGCGCGTTCGCGATTTCGCGGGGCGTGTTGCACTACTGCGAGCGGCTGGTCACCCATGACGCCGCGCTACGCGCGGCCGGCACCGCCCGGGCGCGGATCTATCACCGGCTGGCCCACGGGCCCGCCGCGGCCGCCGTCCGTCTGCACAGCGGTGAGCTCGTCACACGAGTGGGCTCCGACGTCGAAGAACTGGCCAACGTGCTGGTGCGTGCCGTGGTGCCGATCGGCGTCGCGGTGGTGCTGGGACTGGCGGCGACCGCCGTTGTCGCGGCCATCTCGCTGCCAGCCGCAGCGGTGCTGGCGATCTGCCTGCTGGTCGCGGGCTTCGTCGCGCCGCGGCTCGCGGCAAAGGCCGCGGCTCGCCAGGAAAGCGTTGCCCGGCAGCATCATTCCGAACGCGACACGTCGGCGATGATTGCTCTGGAACACGCGCCCGAGCTTCGCGTCGCCGGCCTGCTTCCCCGCGTCATCGCCGAATCGCAACGCCGCCAACGCGCCTGGGGCGCCACCCTCGACGTCGCCGCCAGACCGGCCGCCATCGCCGAGGCCGTGCCCACCGCCGCGATCGGAGCCAGCGTGCTCGGCGCGGTGGTGGCCGGCATCGGGTTGGCACCGTCGGTCGCGCCCACCACGCTGGCCGTCCTGATGTTGTTGCCGCTGTCCGCGTTCGAGGCGATGACCCCGCTGCCGGCGGCCGCGGTCCAGCTGACGCGGTCGCGGATCGCCGCGCGGCGGCTGCTCGATCTCACGACGACCGACCGCCCGCGCCGGCCCGAGCAGTCCTCGGTGGCCCCGCCGATACCCGCCGGCACCGCCGTGTTGTCCGCCGACATCCGCTCCGGCCACGCCGAGGGATCCCGGTCCAGCCGCATCGCGCTGGAGCTACCGCCGGGTGCCCGGCTGGCCGTCACCGGCGCCAGTGGTTCCGGCAAGACCACGCTGTTGATGACACTCGCCGGGCTGTTGCCCCCGTTGGAGGGACGGGTAACGCTCGATGGCACCGACCTGACCGCCGTCGACGAAGAGGAATTGCGGGGCGCTGTCAGTTTTTTCGCCGAGGACGCGCATATCTTCGCCACCACCGTGCGGGACAACTTGCTGGTCGCCCGCGGAGACTGCCGAGACGACGAATTGGCGGCCGCGCTGGATGCGGTCGGGCTCGGCGCCTGGCTCGCCGGTTTGCCCGACGGCCTGTCGACTATGTTGACCGGTGGCGCGCAGGCGCTTTCGGGCGGGCAACGCAGGCGACTGCTGCTGGCGCGGGTTGTGCTCTCACCCGCCCGAATCGTGCTGCTCGACGAGCCCACCGAACACCTGGACGCGGCCGACGCCGAACCAATTCTCTACGACCTGTTGGGGCCGAATTCCGGGCTGCTGTCCGCCGATCGGACCGTGGTGGTGGCAACTCACCACTTAGCCAACGACATTGGCTGTCGCAAACTGCACATCGATGCGCTCAAAGGTGTCGCCGGCGCGGCATGAACTCCAGCGAGAGCAACACGATCAACAACGTGACGATCTGAGTCATCGAGACCAGTGCGTAGCGCCGCTCGTCCAGCGCGTGGAACTTGCGCACATATCTGTACAGCGACTCGAGTGCGATCAACGGGTCGAGGATATGGATCAACCGATAGAAGACGCGCTGGGCGCGGCTGCGATCCTTCTCGTCGAAGATTTCCGGGAACGCCGCGAATGCAAGCGAAAGCCGTTGTCCCCCATTTCCTTTACCGGCCATAATCATGTCGATGCTGAGCCGCTCGTCGATGCCGTTGGGGGCTCCGCGCCGGCGCCACGGCACATCGAGGGTGATGTCGCTGCCGCCGCCGGCCGTCGCGTACCGGTGAAATCCCTGCACCTTGCCCGAGGCGTCCCTGGCGATGATCAGCTGAATGCCGGGGAACCGGCCCTCCAGCACGCCGTCCAGGTTCATGTGGAATCCGCGTTCGGTGTGGGCCGCCTTGCTCGACTCCCGGACCACGTCGGTCAGCTCGGCCAGTTGCTGATCGTTGAGTTCCTGTTCCGCGACGATCTCGGTGGTGATGCCGCAGTTGTGCGAGCGCTGTACCGCCTGGCGCAGGTTGCGGAACTTGCGTCCCACCATGTCGAAACCGGTGACGTCGACGACCACGTCGCGCCCGATCGGCACGGCGCGCAGCGACTGTCCGAGCACCGCGGCGTCGTTCCACAATTCGAGCCGCCGCTTGCCGCACCCCATCACCGCGATTCGCCAGCCGTGGGTGTGACACATGGCGGCGAAGTCGGCGACCAACTCGGGGAATCGGGTCTCGTCGCCGATCGGGTCGCCGCCGACCACGGCGATGCCCAGGCGCGTCCGATAGGCCAGCGCCGCACTGCCATCGGCGGTGAAGTGGTAACTCTTGCCGGACTGCATCGCGAACGGCGCCAGCGGGTCGTCCTTGGTGGCCTCGATCAATTTCCAGACCCGGGGCAAATCCTCGGGACGCGGATGCGAGGACGTCGGCCACATCAGCACCATGCCGGAGCCGGCGATCACCAGGTCGCCGAGCAGATCGAAGGACAGCACGTGCAGCCCCAGGCCCACCAACACGGATACGGCGGCAGCGGCGGCGTGCATGGTCGTCACGGGACGGCCCAAGAAGATGCCGCGCGCAATCCACGCCACCGCGACCAGGACCGTCAGCGACCAGGCCAATCGGTCGGCGTAATGCCACGCCGGCTGGTAGTGGTGGCGGTAAAGGATTTCCACCAGCCAGCAGGTGGCGATGAACAGGGCCAGGGCACCGATCAACCGGGCCGCCCGCGAATCGACGGAGACAACCACGCGTTCGCGCGCGCGTGCCTTCGCTGAGACGTCGACCAAGGGCCCGCTCACACTCACCTCCCGATGCGCTGACGTTCCAGCTGGGCGGCTGGTTGCCGCCTCTGCACCGAATACCCGGCTGCTACGAACTTACGCCCGATCCGGGCCATGCTGGGCCGAATCCGCGGCGATGTGCTGCGGGTATTCCGCCCTGTCTATCGGCGGGCGGGCGGAAAGTATTTCAGCACTCCTTCTTGCACCACCGTCGCGAGGATTTGCCCGGAGCGATCGAAGAAGTGTCCGGTGCCGAGGCCGCGGGAATCCGCGGCCACCGGCGACGAGGTCGAATACAGCACCCAGTCGTCGAAGTTGACCTGCCGGTGAAACCACACGGAATGGTTGGCCGAGGCGGCGAAGATGCGGTCGAAACCCCACGAGAGTCCATGGGTGGTGATGACCGAGTCCAGCACCGTGGTGTCCGAGGAGTACACCATGGTCGCGGTGTGCAGCACCGGGTCGTCGGGCATCTTGCCGCCGGCCTTCATCCACACCCGATTGTGCGGAAGCCGGTCGCCCTTCTCGCGCATCACCCAGGCCGGGTCGTTGGTGTAGCGCCACTCGATCGGCTGCAGGGCGTTGACGAAGTGCGGAACGGTCTCCTCGTAACCGCGGAGCAGCTCGCTGATCGCCGGCTGCGTCTCGGGCTCGCCCACCTGCGGCGGATCGACGCCGTGTTCGAGGCCGCGTCCGCCGGACATGTACGAGATCAGCGCCGAGGACAACAGCATGCCGTCCTGCACGGCGTCGACGCGCCGGTTGGCGAAGCGCCGCTCATCACGCAGCCGGGTGACGTGGAATTCGATGTCCTTGGCGGTGTCACCGCCGTTGATGAAGTGCACGGACAGCGCGCTGGGCGGCAGGCCGTCCCGGATCAGCGTGCGACTACTCGCGACGAACGATTGGGCCATGAGCTGGCCGCCGAATGTCCGCATCGGGTTCTTGCTGGGATGAGACGCGGTAAATCGGTCGTCGGCGATCCGGTTGAGGTCGAGGGTCGCAAGCAGTTCCTTGAAATCGGAATCGGTGCTGATCGCGGCCTCTCCTTGGCTCAATTGCCCGCCTCCTCTTCAAGCCGCGCTGCGGCTTGCATCGTCGCCAGGCGGGCTAAACGTCGTCCTCCCCGATCCGGTGCACGTGGATGAGGTTGGTCGACCCTACTGTGCCAGGTGGCGCGCCGGCCACGATCACCACCAGGTCACCGCGCTTGTAGCGACCGAGTTCCAGCAGCGACTTGTCGACCTGGCGGATCATGCCGTCGGTCGACGTCATCATCGGCACGATGAACGTCTCGGTGCCCCAGGTCATGGCGAGTTGGCTGCGGACTTCGGGCCACGCGGTGAAGGCCAGCAGCGGCAGCGGGGTATGCAGGCGCGCCAGCCGCTTGACGGTGTCACCGGACTGGGTGAAGGCGACCAGCGCCTTGGCATCCAGACGCTCGCCGATGTCGCGGGCGGCATAGGAGATCACCCCGCGCTTGGTGCGCGGCACATGCGTCAGCGGCGGCGCGGCGGTGGAATTGTCCTCGACGGCGCAGATGATCCGCGCCATGGTCCGGACGGCCGCCAGCGGGTACTTGCCGACCGACGTTTCGCCGGACAGCATCACCGCGTCGGCGCCGTCGAGCACGGCATTGGCGACGTCGGAGGCCTCGGCGCGCGTCGGGCGGGAGTTCTCGATCATGGAGTCGAGCATCTGGGTCGCCACGATGACGGGTTTGGCGTTCTCCCGGGCCATCTGGATGGCCCGCTTCTGCACCAGCGGCACCTCTTCCAGCGGCAGCTCGACACCGAGGTCGCCGCGGGCCACCATGATGGCGTCGAAGGCCAGCACGATCGCTTCCAGATTGTCGACGGCTTCCGGCTTTTCCAGCTTGGCGATCACCGGCACCCGCCGGCCGATCCGGTCCATCACCTCGTGCACCAACTCGACGTCGGACGGCGACCGCACGAATGACAGCGCGACCAGGTCGACTCCGAGATCCATCGCGAAGGTGAGGTCCTCGATGTCCTTCTCGGACAAGGCCGGTGCGGACACGTTCATGCCGGGCAGCGAGATGCCCTTGTTGTTGCTGACGGGGCCGCCCTCTTCGACGGTGCAGATGACATCGTCGCCGTCGATGCGGTCGACGACCAGGCCGACCTTGCCGTCGTCGACGAGCACCCGGTCCCCGACCGTCGCGTCGGTGGACAGCTTCTTGTAGGTGGTCGACACGCGATCGTGGGTGCCTTCGCAATCTGCGACGGTGATGCATACGGTTTCGCCGTCGGCCCAGTACGTGGATCCGGTGGCGAAACGGCCCAGCCGAATCTTCGGGCCCTGCAGGTCGGCGAGGACACCGACCGCTCGACCGGTGGTGTCAGAAGCGGCCCGCACCCGCTCGTATGCGGCTTTGTGGTCGGAGTAGTCGCCGTGACTGAAGTTCAACCGGGCGACGTCCATTCCGGCCTCGACCAGCGCCAGAATCAGCTCGTCCGAATTCGTCGCAGGGCCAAGGGTGCAGACGATCTTTCCGCGTCTACTCACGCCGACACAGCATAGTCGCGTGGGTGCACCCCGGTCCGACGGAACGGGGTGTCGCAATGCGGGCGGCTACCCACTGTTAATCGCCGGGAGCAGTGGGAAGCCGGGAAGGTTACGCAGCACCGTCCACGCGATGACGGCGAGCACCATTGTCAGCCAAGCCGGCGTCGACAGCGCCGGTTTGCCGCTACCGCGGCGCATCAGCAGCCATCCGGCCAGCATCGGGATTCCGACCAGCAGGAAAACATTGTCGTTGACGGCGGCGACGAGGTCTCCGTGCAGGAGGTCGTGCGTCATCCGCAAGCCGCCGCAGAAGGGGCAGTTCCAGCCGGTGAGCCATTTGAACGGGCATTGGGGATACAGCGAATTCGTGTTGTGCGGGTCAACCAGCCCGACATAGCCGAGCGCGCCGCCCAGCACCAAGGCGGTACCGGCCGCGACGTATCGGCGCGGGCCGTGACACTGTTCCACCGCATGTCCAGCGGAATCGGGTTGCGTCACGTATTCAGCATGCCAGACGTGCCGGCCCCGAGCGGCCCTACGGCCGGTTCCTCCGCAGCCTCCACCGACTACGGGTTTCCTTCTCCGGCTCGGCGGCCGAAGCGTTTTCGGCCACCTCCGGGGCTGCAACCGGCTCGGGTTGGTCGTCCGCCTCGGCGCCGGTTTCGGGCTCTTCCGCTTCGGCCTCTTCGGCTTCGGCTTCGGCCTCGTCGGCTTCGGCCTCGTCGGCTTCCGCCTCCGGCTCTTCTCCTTCAGCCTCTTCGGATTCGGCTTTGTCGGGCTCCGCGGCCTCCGCTTCAGCCGACTCGGACTCCCCGGTTTCGGGCGCTTCGGCTTCGGGCTCTTCGGCTTCCGCCTCCGGCTCTTCGGCTTCAGCCTCGTCGGACTCGGCTTCGCCGGACTCCGCGGCCTCCGCTTTGGCCGTCTCGGGCTCCGCGGTCTCGGACTCGTCGACTTCGGCAGCCTCGTCCGTTTCCGCTGACTCGTCGCGCTTGTCGTCGTCTTCCCCGGCGCCCACCGCGACCGCCGCAGTCGCCGCCTCAGCCGAGGCGACGGTCGGTGACTCGTCCACCGGCTCCGCTTCCGCGGATTCCTCGGCGACGTGGTCCGTGCCGCGCAGGCTCTCGGGGGCCTCACGGCCCCTCGGCGCGACCATGATGTACACCACGGCCCCGATGAACACGAAAGTCGATGTGAACGAGTTGATCCGGATGCCCGCGATATGGGTGGCGGTGTCGTCGCGCAGCAGCTCGACGGCGAAGCGCCCGATGCAGTAGCTGGCCACGTACAGCGCAAACAGTCGGCCGTGGCCCAACGTGAATCGTCGGTCCGCGTAGATCAATGCGGCGAAAACCAGGACGTTCCAGATCAATTCGTACAGGAACGTCGGCTGAACGACGAGTGCCACCTGCCCCGTCGAGACACCGTCCAGCGAGTGGGGGTCGATGTATCCCGAGGGGTCTCGACGGTAGAAGATCTCCAGCCCCCACGGCAACGTGGTCTCCCGGCCGTAGAGCTCCTGGTTGAAGTAGTTCCCGAGCCGGCCGATGGCCTGCGCCAGGATGATTCCCGGCGCGATCGCGTCGCCGAAGGCAGGCAGGGGAATGCCATGCCGCCGGCAAGCGATCCAAGCGCCGACGCCGCCGAGGGCTACCGCGCCCCAGATGCCCAGGCCGCCGTCCCAAATCCGAACCGCCGCACCGAACCCGGCGCCACCCGGCCCCCAATAGGTCCGCCAGTCGGTGGCCAGGTGATAAAGCCGTCCGCCCACCAGTCCGAACGGCACCACCCACAACGCGATGTCATAGATGACACCGCGCTGCCCGCCGCGGGCCTCCCAGCGCCGGTCGCCGATCAGCAGCGCCACCACGATGCCGGTGATGATGAATAGGGCGTAGGCACGAATGGGCAGCGGCCCGAGGTGCCAGACACCTTGGGGCGGGCTGGGAAAATACGTCGGCAACATCGTCATCAGGCGGACGCCCTCTGCCGAACACCGGCGGCCAGTTCCTCGGTCAGCGCCCGCAACGCCGGCAACCCACCGTCACCGAGCGCCGATACCAGCGCGGAACCGACGATGACACCGTCGGCATAGCTGCCAATCTGGGCAGCCTGCTCCCGCGACCGCACGCCCAGGCCGACGCCGACGGGTATGTCCGACACCGCCTTTATCCGCTGCACCAGTTCGGGCGCGGCCTGCGACACCGCGTCACGCGCCCCGGTTACACCCATCGTGGAGGCAGCGTAGACGAATCCCCGCGATGCCTCGACCGTCATCGCCAACCGTTGCGGCGTCGACGACGGCGCCACCAGGAAAATGCGATCCAACCGATGCTCCTCAGCTGCCGCCAGCCACAGGCCGGCTTCGTCGGGGATGAGGTCTGGAGTGATCAGCCCGTGCCCCCCGGCCGCCGCGAGGTCCCGCGCGAACGCGTCGACCCCATAACGCAACACGGGATTCCAGTAGGTCATCACCACCGCGCGCCCGCCGGCCGCACTGATCGCCTCGACCGCGCCAAGAGTGTCCCGGACCCGCACTCCCCCGTGCAGTGCGACCTCGGTGGCCCGGGCAATGGTCGGCCCGTCCATGCCGGGATCCGAATAGGGCACACCGACTTCGATGATGTCGCAACCGGATTCGACCAGGGCGAGCATTCCGTCCACCGAGGCCGGCACGTCGGGGTAGCCGGTGGGCAGGTAGCCAATCAGCGCCGCGCGATTTTCTTTGCGGCACACGTCGAAGACCGGCCCGAGCCTGCTGGCTTGCCTTTGTTCCACGGTCATCGCTCGCTGGGCCCCAGCAAGCCGAACCATTTCGCGGCCGTCTCGACGTCCTTGTCGCCCCGGCCCGACAGGTTCACCACGATGATCGCGCCCTGCCCCAACTCGAGGCCCAGCTTGACCGCGCCGGCGACCGCGTGCGCCGATTCGATGGCCGGGATGATGCCCTCGGTGCGGCACAGCAGGGCAAACGCATCCATCGCCTCCGCGTCGGTGATCGGCCGGTATTCGGCACGCCCGGTCTCCTTGAGATATGCGTGTTCGGGGCCCACCCCGGGATAATCCAGACCCGCTGAGATCGAATGGGATTCGATGGTCTGGCCGTCCTCGTCTTGCAGCAGGTAAGAGAACGATCCCTGGAAGGCCCCGGGTGAACCGCCGGCGAAAGTCGCGGCGTGCCTTCCGGTTTCGACGCCGTCGCCGGCCGCCTCGAAGCCGACCAGGCGCACTCCCGGATCGTCGATGAACGGGTGGAAGATACCGATGGCGTTGGATCCGCCGCCGACACAGGCCACGACCGCGTCGGGCAACCGGCCCGCCTGGGCCTGGATCTGCACGCGCGCCTCCAACCCGATGATTCGCTGAAAATCGCGAACCATCGTCGGGAAGGGATGCGGCCCGGCTGCGGTGCCGAAGCAGTAATAGGTGTTGTCGGCGTTGGTCACCCAATCACGAAACGCCTCGTTGATGGCGTCTTTGAGAGTTTTCGAGCCGCTCTGGACCGACACGACCTCGGCGCCCAGCAGTCGCATCCGCGCCACGTTGAGCGCCTGGCGCGCGGTGTCAACGGCGCCCATGTAGATGACACATTCCAGGCCGAACAATGCGCATGCGGTGGCCGTGGCCACGCCGTGCTGACCGGCGCCGGTCTCGGCGATGACCCGGGTCTTGCCCATCCTCTTGGCCAGCAACGCTTGGCCGAGGACGTTGTTGATCTTGTGAGAACCGGTGTGGTTCAGGTCTTCTCGCTTGAGGAAGATGCGCGCCGAGCCGGCATGCTCGGACAGCCGGGTGGCCTCATACAGCGGTGAGGGCCGGCCGGCGTAGTTGGCCTGCAGGTCGTCCAGGGTGTCCAGGAAATCGGGGTTGATGCGTTCCTTTTCGTAGGCGGCAGTGACCTCTTCGATCACCGCCATCAACGCCTCCGCGACGTAGCGGCCGCCGTATACGCCGAAATGGCCACCCGCATCAGGTTCGTGGCGGGTGGGTTCGGCGACGGCTGCACTCGGAAGGGGAAGGTCCGGGCGGGACAGGTTGACCATCACCAAGGCTCTACGCGGGGACGGCTCATCAGGTTCAACGTTTCAGCGCCGGGGCTCTTCAAATCACTTGACGACTAGCGAGACGGTTTCGGACAGGACGGGTGGGTACCCGCGGTGACCAGGTCGGCGACCGCGGCACGCGGGTCGCCGCTTTTGACCAGACCCTCACCGACCAAAACGGCGTCCGCACCGGCACCGGCATACGCCAACAGATCCCCGGTGCCACGGACACCGGACTCGGCGATCCTGATCACATTGCTGGGCAACCCGGGAGCGATGCGCGCGAAGCAATCCCGGTCGACCTCCAGCGTCGCGAGATCGCGCGCGTTGACACCGATCACATTGGCGCCGGCCTTCAGCGCCCGGTCGGCCTCCTGCTCGGTGTGCACCTCGACAAGAGCTGTCATGCCCAGCGATTCGGTACGGTCCAGCATCGACACCAGGGCCGACTGGTCCAGCGCGGCAACGATGAGCAACAACATGTCGGCGCCGTGCGCGCGGGCTTCGTGGATCTGATACGGCTGCACGACAAAGTCTTTCCGCAATACCGGTATCGAGACCGCGGCCCGAACCGCATCGAGGTCGTCGAGTGAGCCGTGAAAGCGCCGCTCCTCGGTCAAAACACTGATGACTCGGGCTCCGCCGTCCTCGTACGCCCGGGCCAGTTTTGCCGGATCGGCAATGGTCGCCAGGGATCCCGCCGACGGACTGGCGCGCTTGACTTCGGCGATGACGCCGATGCCGGGCTCGCGCAGGGCGGCCATCACGTCGCGCGGTGGCGGCGCGGCTGCAGCGGCGGCTTTGATTTCGGACAAGCTGATGAGGGCTTCGCGCGCGGCAACGTCGGCCCGGACTCCCTCGAGGATGGAGTCAAGCACGGTAGCCGGACTCATGCCTGTTGCTTCCCTTCGTGCTGTCACCCGTCGTCACCCCACGGCCAACCTGACAAACCACAGCCGATCGCGACGACGTGAATGAAGGGTAGCGGCCCTCGGCTTGCGGCCCGTCACCGACCCTCGGTGTCCGACTCGCGGGACCGATCGGTCGGGTCGCGACCCTCGTCAAGCGCGTCCCAGATCATCCGCTCCGACATTTCCGGCGTCTCCGCCTTCTCCAGCATCGCGCCATCGGGGTCATCGCGTAGCGCATTTGAGCGGCGCGTCGCAGGCGCCGCATACTTTTCCACGCTCAACCGGGCCGACCCGGAATCGCCGGCCGACCGCAGCAACAGGACGGCGGCGATCAGGGTGCACACCGCCGCGGCCACCGCGATGCCCGCCCCCCAATAGCGCCGCTCGCTGCCCACCAGCGACATGACCGCGACGTGCGCCAGATCGGCCCCGCGCACGGCGACCTCCGGGAGCACCCACAGACTGACCCCGAGGTATCCGACCGCCAGGCTGGCGACCGCCAGCAGCCCGGCGAGCGCCCGCAGCGGCCAGCCGCGGACCGCGATCGCCGCTACGGCCGTCGCCAGCATGAGCACCGCCAACGGCACCAGAGCCGTCGACCACGATGCGCCGGACAACGTCACCTCGCGTGGCGGCCCCAGCCCGTCGAACGACCGGATCACCACCCACGGCAGCCGGGATGCCGCCCACAAGGCCGCCGCGGACAGCACCAGGAGCGCCTGGGCCACCCCGACGACCAGCCGGGCCCGCCGATTCGGCCGGCCCTCAGTCATGGCGGCCGGAGTCCGGCGGGGTCAGGGTCTCGGCGGCGGCGATCGCGTTGAGCACCGCGCGCGCCTTGTTGGAGGCCTCGGTGTACTCGTACGGGCCGTTGGAGTCGGCCACCACCCCGCCGCCGGCCTGCACATAGGCGGTGCCGTCGCGCATCAGCGCGGTGCGGATGGCGATCGCGAAGTCGGCGTTGCCGGCGAAGTCGAGGTAGCCGACCACGCCGCCGTAGAGGCCGCGGCGCGTCTTCTCCACCTCCTCGATCAGCTCCATGGCCCGCACCTTCGGGGCACCCGACAGCGTGCCGGCCGGGAAGCAGGCCGTCACCGCGTCCAGCGCGGTCCGGCCCTCGGCGAGCATCCCCGTCACCGTCGACACCAGGTGCATGACGTGGCTGTACCGCTCGATGTGGCTGTAATCCTCGACGCGCACGGTGCCGGGCGCGCAGACCCGGCCAAGATCGTTGCGGCCCAGGTCAACCAGCATCAGGTGCTCGGCACGCTCCTTCTCGTCGGCCAGCAGTTCCTTCTCCAGCAGCTGATCCTCTTCGTCGGTCTGCCCGCGCCACCGGGTCCCGGCGATCGGATGCGTGGTCGCCCAGTCGTCGTGGACCGTGACCAGCGCCTCCGGACTGGACCCGACGACCGAAAAGTCAGTTCCGCCAGTGCCATTCGGGACATGCAGCAGGTACATATACGGGCTCGGGTTGGTGACCCGCAGCATCCGGTACACGTCGATCGGATCGACGTCGGTGTCCATCTCGAAGCGCTGGGAGGGGACGACCTGGAAGGCCTCGCCGGCGGCGATCTGGTCGACGAGGTAGTCGACGATCTTCCCGTACTCCTCGATGGTGCGCTGCGAGCGGTACCGCGGCTCGGGCCTGTCGAACGTGGCGACCGTGGACGGCAGCGGCTGGCCGAGCGCCGAGGTCATCACGTCCAGGCGGGCCAGCGCGTCGTCGTAGGCCTCGTCGACCCGCTCGTCGGTGCCGTTCCAGTTCACCGCGTTGGCGATCAGCGTGATGGTGCCCTCGTGGTGGTCGACGGCCGCCACGTCGGTGGCCAGCAGCAGCAGCATGTCCGGCAGGTGCAGGTCGTCGACGGCCAGTTCGGGCAGGCGTTCCAGGCGCCGCACCATGTCGTAGGCGAACAAACCGACCATGCCGCCGGACAGCGGCGGCAGTCCGGGCAGCGCCCCGGTGGCCAGCAGCTCGAGGGTGGCCCGGAGCGCCTGCAGCGGGTCGCCGCCGGTGGGCGCGTCCTGCGGCACGGCCCCCAGCCAGACCGCTTCGCCGTCGCGGACGGTCAGCGCCGACGGCGCTCCCGCGCCGATGAACGACCACCGCGACCAGGATCGGCCGTGCTCGGCGGATTCCAGCAGGAACGTGCCGGGGCGGTTGGCGGCCAGCTTGCGGTAGGCCGACAGCGGCGTCTCGCTGTCGGCCAGCACCTTGCGGGTCACCGGAACCACGCGGTGCTCGGCTGCGAGCTGGCGGAAGTCCTCTCGTGAGGTCGTCGCGGCGAGGTGGGCGTGCACCGAACCATCCTCCCAGATGGGTTACCGGGGGTCGCGAGCGTGACGTGGCTGCGCTTTTGCGCCTCGAGATTCGCAGTGGCGTTACGCTCGCGACATGAAACCAGGTGACACCGTCGCGGACTTCGAACTTCCCGATCAGGCGGGGACGCCACGCAAGCTCAGCGACCTGCTCTCCGGCGGACCCGTGGTGCTGTTCTTCTACCCCGCCGCGATGACGCCGGGGTGCACCAAGGAGGCCTGCCACTTCCGGGACCTGGCCGCGGAATTCGCCGCCGTGGGGGCCAACCGGGTCGGCATCAGCGCCGATCCCGTGCACAAGCAGGCCAAGTTCGCCGACATGCAGAAGTTCGACTATCCGCTGCTGTCGGACACCGAAGGCACCGTCGCCGCGCAGTTCGGCGTCAAGCGCGGCCTGCTGGGCAAGCTGATGCCGGTCAAGCGCACCACCTTCGTCATCGACACCGATCGCACGGTGCTGAACGTCATTTCCAGCGAGTTCAACATGAACACCCACGCCGACAAGGCGTTGGAGACGCTGCGCGCCCGCTGAGCGTCAGGGGCTGATCGCCAGGAACACGTACGCGGCGAGCAGCACCAGATGCAGCTCGCCCTGCAGCCGGGTAGCGCGACCGGGAACGACCGTCAACATGCTGATCACGACGGTCAGCGCCAGCAGCACCAGCTGAATGGGGCCCAGGCCGAGCACCAGCGGCCCCTTGAGCCAGATGGACGCCAGCGCGATCACCGGGATGGTGAGCCCGATGCTGGCCATCGCCGAGCCGTACGCCAGGTTCAGGCTGGTCTGGATGCGGCCCTGGCGCGCCGCGCGCGCGGCCGCCAGGGTCTCCGGCAGCAGCACCAGGGCGGCGATCACCACGCCGACGAAGGACTGCGGGAACCCGGCCGCGGTCACCGCGCTCTCGACGGCCGGCGATTCCTCCTCGGCCAGCCCCACCACCGCGAGGAGGGCGACCAGCAGCAGCCCCAGGCTGCCCAGCGCCGCGCCGCGGCTCGGCGGCTCGGCATGGCTTTCGTCCTCGAACAGCCGCTTCTTCTGACCTTTCTGCGCGACCGGCAGGAAGAAGTCGCGGTGGCGCACCGTCTGCGTGAAGACGAAGACCAGGTAGACCAGCAATGACGCGACCGCCGCGAACGTCAGCTGCGCCGGGGAGAACTCCCTGCCCACTTGGCTGGTGGTGAACGCGGGCAGCACGAGGCTCATCGTCGCCAGCGTGGTGACCGTGGCCAGTGCGGCGCCGCTGCCCTCGGCGTTGAACAACGTGACGCCGTAGCGCCGGGAGCCGAGCAGCAGCGACAACCCCGCGATGCCGTTGGTGGTGATCATCGCCGCGGCGAAAACGGTGTCCCTGGCCAGGGTCGCGGCCTCGTTGCCCCCCGACGCCATGAGCGAGACGATGAGGGCCACCTCGATCACCGTCACCGCGGCCGCGAGCACCAGCGACCCGAACGGCTCACCGACCCGGGCCGCGACCACCTCCGCGTGATGCACCGCGGCAAGCACGGCGCCGATGAGAAATACCGCCGCCAGCACGACCAGCGCCGGTCCCAGCTTCTCGCCCCAGATCACCACCAGCACGCCGACGGCAAGCAGCGGCACCACCGCGGTCCACGACACCCGTCTCAACATCGACCGCCATTCTCATCGACGGCGCCCGATCCGGCGACTTCGGACCTCGGTCCCGATTTCCCGGTCGGTGCGACGGCGATGCTGCACCGTTCCTGAGCCGAAAGTCCTCGGACGCTTGCGACGAAAGCCTCTACGTTTGTCCGACGGCGTTTCATACCGTCGCAACATTCGCCTCAGGTTTACACGGGCTCGGCCGGAGGGAAGTCAAAACGGACATATCCGAACGCTGAGCTGTCAGCGCGGCCGGAGCAAAGGGGGAAGCGGTGTTAGCTACCCGGACCACCGCAGAAAGTGGCACCAATAGTCCAATCCACAACCATCTGCGCAGTGCGAAGGCCGAGGATCGCGCTGACTGGGTTGCCAAAGCACTCTGCCGTACCGGCGATCCAGACGAATTGTTCGTTCGCGGCGCTGCCCAGAGAAGAGCCGCAGCAATCTGCCGGCACTGCCCGGTTCTGCTGGAGTGCGGCGCCGATGCGCTCGACAACCGGGTCGAGTGGGGTGTCTGGGGCGGGATGACGGAACGCCAGCGACGGGTCCTGCTCAGGGAGCACTCCGACGTGGTGTCCTGGGTCGACTTCTTGGCCGCCGCCCAGCGTCAGCGTCGCGCCGCGATCTAGTAGCGCGGGGCGGCCGCCCGGGCCGGATCAAACCTAAGTCTCGGGTTGCAGCAACACGTCGGCGTCGAAGCAGCTGTGGTCGCCGGTGTGGCAGGCGCCGCCCACCTGGTCGACCGTCAATAGCACGGCATCGCCGTCGCAGTCCAGCCGCACCGAGTGCACGTATTGGGTGTTGCCGGACGTCCCGCCCTTGACCCACTGCTGGCCGCGGGAGCGCGAAAAATACGTCGCCTCACGGGTTTCCAGCGTGCGGGACAGCGCCGCATCGTCCATCCAGGCAACCATCAGCACGTCGCCGGTGCCGCGCTCCTGCACGACGGCCGTGAACAGGCCGTCGGCGTTGCGTTTCAGACGCGCGGCGATCTGCGGGTCCAGCGTCATCGCACGGTGATCCCTTCTGCGGCCATGGCCGCCTTCACCTGGGCGATGGTCAGCTCCCGGAAGTGAAAGACGCTGGCCGCCAACACCGCATCGGCGCCGGCGGCGACCGCGGGCGCGAAGTGTTCGGCCGCGCCGGCGCCGCCGCTGGCGATCACCGGCACCGTGACCGCCGAGCGCACCGCCCGCAGCATCGGCAAGTCGAAACCGGCCTTGGTGCCATCGGCGTCCATCGAGTTCAGCAGGATCTCCCCCACGCCCAGATCGGCTCCGCGGGAAGCCCATTCGACAGCGTCGATCCCGGTGCCGCGGCGTCCGCCGTGGGTGGTGACCTCCCAACCCGATGGCGTCGGCACCGACTCCGGGGGCACCGTGCGGGCGTCGACCGACAGCACGATGCATTGCGAGCCGAACTGCGTTGCCATTTCTTCGAGCAGGTCGGGCCGGTCGATCGCGGCGGTGTTGATCGCAACCTTGTCGGCGCCCGCGCGCAGCAAGACGTCGACGTCGGCCACCGTGCGAATCCCGCCGCCGACGGTCAGCGGAATGAAAACCTGTTCGGCCGTGCGGCGCACCACGTCCAGCATGGTGGCCCGTCCCGAAGACGAGGCGGTGACGTCGAGGAAGGTGAGCTCGTCGGCGCCCTCGGCGTCGTAGGCGGCGGCGAGCTCGACGGGATCGCCCGCATCACGCAGGTTTTCGAAGTTGACCCCCTTGACCACCCGCCCGGCGTCGACGTCCAGGCATGGAATGACCCGTACCGCAAGGCCGTTACCGGAAGACATCTCAGTAGTCCTCCGGTCGGCCCGTGCTGCGCAGGATCTCGAGTATTTCGGCGTGTGCGCGCGGCCCCGCGGCCAGCGCGGAATCCGACGCGGGGGTCCACGGTTCACCGTGGACGTCGGTGACGACACCGCCCGCCGCCCGCACCAGCGCGACGCCGGCCGCGTGGTCCCACACGTGGCCACCGAAACTGATTGAGCCACCGAGGACCCCGTCGGCGACGTAGGCGAGGTCGAGTCCGGTGGAACCGTGCATGCGCAACCTCGAGGAGACCCGGCTCAGGTTCTCCAGCACCGCGATCCGGTAGCGCCCCGGAAACCGGCCGCGCGCATCCGCGCTGAACGAGCCGGCGCCGATGAGGGCATCTGCCAGGTCGACGGGAGCCAGCGGCGGTTGCGCGACACCATTTTTCATCAACGGACCCTCCACCACCGCGGTGTAGCGCTGGTCGACGAAGGGCAGCCAGGTCAGCCCGGCTACCGGGTCGCCGTGGTGCAGCAGGCCCAGCAAAATCCCCGCCATCGGCGATCCGGCCGCGTAGTTGAACGTGCCGTCGACGGGGTCCAGCACCCACACCCATTCGGAGTCGACGTCGGTGCCGCCGAATTCCTCGCCGTGCACGCCGATTCCGGTGGCCTCGGTCAGCGCGTCGACCACCTGCCGCTCGATCGCGAGGTCCACGTCGGTGGCGAAGTCGTTGCCCTTCTTCTGGACCGCCGAATCGGCGCGGTGGCCGGTGAGGAACGGCTCGGTGGCGTCGTCGAGGATCGCCGACGCCTTCTTCACCAACTCGTCCAGGTCCATCGCAGGCCCTACTCCGCAACCGCGGCCAGCGCCTGCGGCAGGGTGAACCGCCCGGCGTAGAGGGCTTTGCCCACGATGGCACCCTCGACCCCGCGGTCGGTGAGGGTGGCGATCGCGCGTATGTCGTCCAGGCTCGACACGCCGCCGGAGGCGATCACCGGGGTCTCGGTGCGGTCGGCGACGGCGGCCAGCAGGTCGAGGTTGGGGCCGCCCAGCGTGCCGTCCTTGGTGACGTCGGTGACGACGAAGCGCGAACACCCTTCGCCGTCAAGGCGTTCCAGCACTTCCCACAGCTCGCCGCCGTCGGTTTCCCAGCCGCGCCCGCGCAGCCGGTGCTGCCCGTCGACGATCTGGACGTCCAGGCCCACCGCGACCTTATCGCCGTGCTCGCTGATCGCGCGCGCACACCACTGCGGGTTCTCCAGGGCCGCCGTGCCCAGGTTGACCCGGGCACAGCCGGTGGCCAGCGCCGCGGCCAGGGAGTCGTCGTCGCGGATGCCGCCGGACAGCTCCACCTGCACATCGAGCTTGCCGACCACCTCGGCGAGCAGTTCACGATTGGAGCCGCGCCCGAATGCCGCGTCCAGGTCGACCAGGTGGATCCATTCCGCGCCATCGCGCTGCCAGCCCAGCGCCGCGTCCAGCGCCGAGCCGTACTCGGTTTCGCTGCCCGCCTTGCCCTGGACCAGCCGCACGGCGCGGCCGTCGACGACGTCGACCGCGGGCAACAAGATCAACACATTCCCTCCCGAGCCGTTCGTCACAGTGCCTCAATCCAGTTGCGCAGCACGGCCGCACCGGCATCGCCACTCTTTTCCGGGTGAAACTGGGTGGCCGACAGCGGTCCTTGCTCGACGGCGGCCAGAAACGGCACCCCGTGGGTAGCCCAGGTGAGCACGGCCTCCGGCGAACCCTCCCAGCGCTGCGCGGCGTAGGAGTGCACGAAGTAAAACCGGGTGTCGGCGTCCAGCCCCTTGAACAGGGTGGTGCCGGCGCCGGCGTCGACCACGTTCCAGCCCATGTGCGGAATGACGGGGGCATCCAGCCGGGTGACTTCTCCCGGCCACTGGCCGCAGCCCGTTGTCTGCACGCCGAATTCCACACCGCTGGCGAACAAGATCTGCATGCCGACGCAGACCCCCAGTACGGGGCGCCCGGCGGCGACCCGATCGGCGATCATGCGGTCTCCCCCGACTTTTCGCAGGCCCGTCATGCAGGCCTCGAAGGCGCCGACACCGGGCACCACCAGCCCGTCGGCGGCGGCCGCAGCATCGGCATCGGCGGTCACCTCGACCGACGCGCCCGCCCGCTGCAGCGCGCGCTGGGCCGACCGAAGATTGCCGGAGCCGTAATCCAGGACGACGACGGATGGTGGTGTCACAGAACACCTTTGGTGGACGGCACGTCGGACACCCGGGGGTCGGGCTCGACGGCCTGGCGCAACGCGCGGGCCACCGCCTTGTATTGCGCTTCGGTGATGTGGTGCGGGTCGCGCCCGTACAGGACGCGCACGTGCAGCGCGATGCGGGCGTTCATGGCGAGCGACTCGAAGACATGCCGGTTGATGACGGTGTGGTACGGCACCGAGCTGCCGGCAATGGTGGTGTGCCGCAGGTGATCCGGCTCGCCGGTGTGCACGCAATAGGGCCGGCCGGACACGTCGACGATGGCGTGGGCCAGCGTCTCGTCCATCGGGATGAAGGCATCACCGAACCGCCGGATGCCCTTCTTGTCGCCGAGCGCCTGCCCCAGCGCCTGGCCCAGTGCGATCGCGGTGTCCTCGATGGTGTGGTGCCCCTCGATCTCGACGTCGCCCTTGGTCCGGACGGTCAGGTCGAAGCTGGCGTGGCTGCCCAGTGCCGTCAACATGTGGTCGTAGAACGGCACGCCGGTGTCGACGTGGACCTGGCCGGTGCCGTCGAGGTCCAGCTCGATGACGATGTCGGATTCCTTGGTGCGGCGTTCGATGCGCGCGCGCCGAGTCGCAATAGTGGTCACGGGGCTCCTACTGGGGTGGCTGGGGCCAGTTCGGTGGCGGCGATCTGGGTGCTGGCCCGCAGGAACGCGTCGTTCTCTTCGGCCAGCCCGGTGGTGGCGCGCAGGTAGCCGGGAATCCCGACGTCGCGGATCAGGATGCCGGCGTCCAGGTAGCGCTGCCACGTGGCCGGGGCGTCGGCGAATTGCCCGAACAGCACGAAGTTCGCGTCGCTGGGGATCGCCCGAAAACCCATGCGGGTCAATGCCGTTGTGATACGTTCGCGTTCGGCGATCAGGGTGGCGACGCTGCCCAGCGTGTCGTCGGCGTGCCGCAGCGCGGCCCGGGCCGCGGCCTGGGTGACCGACGAGAGGTGGTACGGCAGCCGGACCAGCAGCATCGCGTCGATGACCGCGGGCGTGGCGATCAGGTAGCCGAGCCGCCCGCCGGCGAAAGCGAACGCTTTGCTCATGGTGCGGGTGACGATGAGCTTGGTCGGATATTCCCGCACCAGCCCCACGGCGCTGGGCTCGGAGGAGAACTCGCCGTAGGCCTCGTCGACGATCAGGATGCCCGGTACGGCGTCGAGCAACCGCCGCAAATCCGGTAGCGAAACGCTCTGCCCGGACGGGTTGTTGGGGCTGGCGATGAAGACCACGTCGGGCCGGCGGTCGGTGACGGCCGCGACGGCCGTATCGACGTCCAGGCTGAAGTCGTCGCCGCGGACACCCTCCAGCCATTCCGTGCGGGTGGCGTCGGAGATGATCGGGTGCATCGAGTAGGACGGGACGAAGCCGATCGCGGTGCGCCCGGGCCCGCCGAATGCCTGCAGCAGCTGTTGCAGGATCTCGTTGGATCCGTTTGCCGCCCAGACGTTTTCCAGCCCGAGCGGCACGCCGGTCTGCGTGGTGAGGTAACCGGCCAGATCGCGGCGCAGGTCCACCGCGTCCCGATCGGGATAGCGATGCAGGTCGGCGGCCGCCTCGGCCACCGACCGGACGACGTCGTCCACCAGCGCCCGGCTGGGCGGGTGCGGGTTCTCGTTGGTGTTCAGCCGCACCGGGACCGCCAATTGCGGTGCGCCGTAGGGCGTTTTTCCGCGCAGGTCGTCGCGCAGCGGCAGGTCATCCAATGTCGTTTGGCGCGTGGGCTTTTCGGCCGTCATCGCTCGAACCTCCGCCGGATCGCCTCGCCGTGCGCCGGCAGGTCTTCGGCCTTGGCCAGGGTGACCACGTGTCCCGAGACGTCCTTGAGGGCGGCCTCGGTGTAGTCCACGACGTGGATGCCGCGCAGGAAGGTCTGCACGGACAGGCCGCTGGAATGGCGGGCGGAGCCCGCGGTCGGCAGGACGTGGTTGGATCCGGCGCAGTAGTCGCCGAGGCTCACCGGCGAGTACGGCCCGACGAAAATGGCTCCGGCCGAACGTATTCGCCCGGCGACCTCCGGCGCGTCGACGGTCTGGATCTCCAGGTGTTCGGCGGCGTAGGCGTTGACCACCAAGATGGCGGCGTCCAGGTCGTCGACGAGGATGATCGCCGACTGGCGGCCACCGAGCGCGGCGGCCACCCGGTCGCGGTGCACCGTCGTGCGCAGCTGGGCGGCCACCTCGGTGGCGGTGGCGGCGGCCAGGTCCTCGCTCGGAGTGACCAGCACGCTGCCCGCCATCTCGTCGTGTTCGGCCTGGCTGATCAGGTCGGCGGCCACGTGCGCCGGGTCGGCGGTGTGGTCGGCGAGGATGGCGATCTCGGTGGGCCCCGCTTCGGCGTCGATGCCCACCCGTGAGCGGCAGAGCCGCTTGGCGGCGGTGACGTAGATGTTGCCGGGCCCGGTGATCAGGTCGACCGGCGCCAAGTCCTGACCGTCGGTGTCGGTGCCGCCGTAGGCCAGCAGCGCCACCGCCTGCGCGCCGCCGACGGCCCAGACCTCGTGGACGCCGAGCAGCCGGGCGGCGGCCAGGATCGTCGGATGCGGCAGGCCGTCAAAACGGGCCTGCGGCGGGCTGGCCACCACCAGCGAGTCGACGCCCGCGGCCTGCGCCGGCACCACGTTCATCACCACGCTGGACGGGTACACCGCGTTGCCGCCGGGCACGTACAGGCCCACCCGCTCGACGGGCACCCACCGCTCGGTGACCGTCGCGCCCGGGCCGAGTGTGGTGGTGACTTCGGCGCGACGCTGGTCGGCGTGCACGGCGCGGGCGCGTTCGATCATCACCCGCAGGGCCTCGACGACGTCAGGGTCCAGATTCGCCAGCGCCGCCTCCAGCGCCGCCTCGGGCACCCGGACAGCCGCGGGCCGCGCGCCGTCGAACGACTCCCCAAACTCCAGCGCCGCCTCGGCGCCGCGCTCGGCGACGGCCTGCACGATCGGCCGCACCTTGGGCAGCACACTCTCCACGTCGGCGCCGCCGCGCGGCAGCGCGGTCCGCAGTCGGGCAGCCGTCAGCTCGACGCCCCGCAGGTCGATGCGGGCCATCACAGGTGCTGAAGCGGTACTCATTGCCTCCATTGTCCCAGAGCAACTCAAGTCGATATCCGGCCGGTACAGTGCCGGTGTAAGGCCCATACAACTCAGGGAGCCGTCATGTCCGCGAAGGATCACCCCAATAACGCCCCGGGCGTCCCGATGGTGTTCCCGCCCTGGTTCGAGCGCTTCCAGATCAAGTATTTCAACCCGGCGGTCAAGCCGATCGCCCGCTTTCTGCCCGGGACCGCGACCATCAAGCACCGCGGCCGCACCTCCGGCACGCCGTACGAGACCATCATCACCCCCTATCGCAAGGGAAACGTGCTGGCGATCGCCCTGGGCCACGGCAAGACGAACTGGGTCAAGAACGTCCTGGCGGCCGGCGAAGCCGACGTGCAGTTCAGCCGCAACCGCGTGGTGCATATCACCAACCCGCGGATCCTGCCGGCCGGCTCCGACGGTCCCGACGCCGAGCGCCTGCCGCGGATGGCCCGCATGCAATTGCGCCGGATCGGCGTTTTCGTCGGCGACATCGCCTGACTTTCGTCTTCACGACTTTCCGTGTGCACTGACGGCTTTCGGTGTGCACTGACGGCGGGATTTCCGCGATTTTCCGCCCTCGGCGCACACTCAAAGCCCTAGACGCACACGCAAGGCCTATGCCCTGGTGAAGACGGTCTTGCCGCTCATCGTCGGCCAGGCCGCGGGGGCGTCTTCCCACGCGACGACGCGGTCGACGGCCGGCGACAGGTCCAAGCCGCGCGCAAGTAATTCGAGCACCCGCGGGATGACCGTGCGCGCGCTGACGCGTCCGGTGACGAACCGCACGCCGCGCGAGTACATCGGCAGCAACGGCATCTCGACCTTGTATTCGGGGTAGATCCCGGTGTCGGTGCACACGCCGTCCGGCCAGGTCGCGCGCAGTGTCGCCGAAAGCAGCGCCGGATCGCTGGTGGTGTGCACCGTGACCGGGTAGGAGCCCCAAGACTTGTCGGGTTTGGCGGCGTCGTGGACCACCGCGCCGAGCTTCTCGGCGGCGGCCAGCCGCTGGGGGTCGGTGTCGACGTAGTCGACGTGGGCCCCCACCGCCGCCGCGATCGCGGCCGAGTACAAGCCGATCGACAGCCGTCCGAGCACGAGCACGCGGCGATCGACCGGATCGAGATCGTCCAGCTCCTCACTGAACGGCCCGACGGTGCGCCAGCCGTCGGGAATGTTGTCCGACAGGGACGCGATCGAGATGGGGTCGACGGCGTCGGGGAACGGGATGAGCATCGCGTCGGCGTACGGGACCAGCACCAGATCCGACATGAAGCCGCCGCCGTCCAGGCCGGCGATCGGCGCCATCCCATAGGCCGCCATCAATGGCACCGAGCTGCACGAACCGGTCACGCCGCGGCGGCATTCGCGGCAGGCCCCGCAGTTGATCTGGAATGGCACCACGACGCGGTCGCCGACCCGGGTGCTCTTGACGTCGTCGCCGACCGCGACGACTTCTGCCAATCCTTCGTGGCCCACCGCGTACCCCGGCGGCAACGGCAGCCGCCCATTGCAAACGGCGACGTCCAGGTCGCAACACGCCACCGCCAGCGGCCGGACCAGCGCCTGCTCGGGGGCGGTGATCTGCAGTTCGGGTACCTCGCGCCAGGCGTATCGCCCGGTCTCTTCGTAGGTCAGCTGCCTCATCTCTGCATTCTTGAGTGATCACTCAAGTAAAGTCAATAGCATGCCGAGACCGGATCGCAGCCGCACCGCGCTGATCGATAAGGCCGCCACGCTGTTTCGCCGCCAGGGCTACGCGGCGACCGGCCTCAACCAGATCCTCGAGGAGGCCGGCGTCAAGCCCGGTTCGCTGTATCACCACTTCCCGCAGGGCAAGCAGCAGTTGGCCGCGGCGGTCGTCGAGACCGAAGGCACCGGCATCGAGCAACTGCTGCGCCGGTTCCTGGCGACGGGCCGGCCGGCGGCCGACATCGTCGATCGCTGGGTCGACCTGCTGGCGGCGGGGTTGGCCGGCGACCGGCGCGACGGCTGCCCCATCGAGCCGATCGCCACCGAGTCGGTGAACGCGAGCCCGCTGGTGCGCGACGCGTCGGCGCGCGCCTTCGGGGGTTGGTGTGCGGCCGTCGAGGAACGGCTGCGCTCCGACGGCTGGGCCGCGGGGGAGGCGAAACAGGTTGCGCTCGCGGTGATCTCACTGATCGAGGGGGCGCTGATCCTGTCCCGGATCTCCGGCGACGCGAGCGCGCTCGAGGCGGCCAAGCCCGCGGCGCGCACGCTGCTGCGCGGCTAGTGTGCGCCGACGTCGGACACACGCAAATGAAAGCCCTACATGTCCAGGCCGACGTCGAGCGCGCGCACCGAGTGCGTCAACGCGCCGACGGCCAGGTAGTCCACCCCGGTTGCGGCGTAGGTGGCCGCGTTCTCCAGGCTGAGCCCGCCGGACGACTCGAGCAGGACCGCGGGGCCGTGCGCGTCCCGACGCTGCACGGCCATCTGGGTCTGCCACACCGGGAAGTTGTCCAGGAGGACCAGTTCCGGCTTTTCGGCCAGCACCTCGTCCAGCTGCTCGAGGGAGTCCACCTCCACCTCGCACGGCAGATCCGGCGCCGCGTCGCGCACCGCCCGCAGCGCGTCGACCACCGATCCCGCGGCCACCACATGGTTGTCCTTGATCAGCGCCGCATCCCCGAGCCCCAGCCGGTGGTTGACGCCCCCGCCGACCCGCACCGCGTATTTCTGCAGCGCACGCAGCCCGGGCAGGGTTTTACGGGTGTCGCGGACCTTGGCCTTGGTGCCGTGTACCGCCTCGACCCAAGCCGCCGTCGTGGTGGCGATGCCGGACAGGTGGCAGACCAGGTTCAGCATGGTCCGCTCGGCGGTCAGCAGGCCACGGGTGTCCGCGCGCACGGTCAGCACCGGCTCGCCCGGCTGCAGCCGGGCGCCGTCCTCGACGCTGTGCAGCACCTCGTAGCCGCCGGCGAGGACGGCATCAAGGACCAGCAGCGAGACCTCAACGCCCGCGATCACGCCGGTCTCCCGGGGCACCATCGACGCCGTGGCCACCGCGCCGGCGGGCACCGTCGCGAGTGTGGTGACGTCGGGGCCGTAGCGCAGATCCTCTTCCAGAGCGCGCCGGATGGTGTCTTGAGCGGCGCTCCGTTCGTCGGGCAGCATCATCAGCCCACCGCCGCCAGCGCCTCCACCAGCACCGAGTTCTGGTCGTCGGCCAGCCGCAGCACGCTGCTGCGGGCCTGCTCCGGTGCCGGGTCCGGGTATTCCGCGCGATGGTGACAGCCCCGGCTCTCGCTGCGGGCCAGCGCCGCAGCGGCGACCGCGCGGGCGGCCACGGCCAACGCGACGTCTTCGAAATCGCGACGGCCGGCGACAGCGCGCACCCGCGCGCCCGCCAGGGTGTCGGACAACCGATTCAGCCCGGCAGCGTCGCGCACCACCGACGCGTCGCGGGTCATCGCGGCCTGCAATTCGCCACGCTCCGGAGCGGTGTGGGCGATCGGCTCGGGCTGTGTCGCCCTGACGCGACCGGCGGCCACCGCGTGCGCTGCCGCCGCCTTACCGGCGCGGCCACCGACCACCAGGCCTTCCAGCAAGCTGTTGGACGCCAGCCGGTTGGCGCCGTGCATGCCGGTGCGCGCCACCTCGCCGGCGGCGAACAGCCCCGGCAGCCCGGTTTGCCCGTGTACGTCGGTGACGACGCCGCCGCAGCTGTAGTGCGCCCCCGGCACGACCGGGATGGGTTGGCGGACGGGGTCGATGCCGGCGGCGCGGCACGCGGCGGTCACGGTCGGGAAGCGGGCGGCAAAACCCTTGATGCCGCGCGCGTCGAGGAAGACGCACGGGTCGCCGGTGGCCTTCAGCCGCGTGTCGATGGCCGCGGCAACGACGTCACGCGGCGCCAGATCGCCCATCGGGTGAACGCCCGCGGTGACCGAATTGCCCTGCCGGTCAAGCAGTATCGCACCCTCACCGCGGATGGCCTCGGTGACCAGCGGACGCCGCCCGCCCGCCGTGCGCGCGTAAAGCATGGTCGGGTGGAACTGGATGAACTCCAGGTCGCTGACCGCGACGCCGGCCCACAGCGCCAACGCGATTCCGTCGCCGGTGGAACCTTGGGGATTGGTGGTCGCGCCGTAGAGGTGCCCGAGCCCTCCGGAGGCCAGGATCACCGAGGGCGCGCTGATGATTCCGTAGCCGTCCACGCTGCCGAGCAGGACCCCTGTGACCGCGGCATCGTTGTGCAGCACCCGCAGGGCCACATGGCCAGCGCGGATGTCCAGCCGGGCCGCGGCGTGGTCGAGTGCGCGCTGCACCTCCGCGCCGGTGGCATCGCCGCCGGCGTGCACGATCCGCCGCCGCGAGTGCCCGCCTTCGCGCGTCACGTCCCAGCGGCCAGGGGTCGCCTCGTCGAATCGCGCTCCGGCACCGACCAATTCGGATACCGCCCGGTAGCCGTCGGCAACGATCGACCTCACCGCGTCCGCATCGCACAGGCCGGCGCCCGCGGTGAGCGTGTCGGCGACGTGGGCCTCGACGGAGTCGTCGTTGTCGGGCAGGACCACCGCGATGCCGCCCTGGGCGTAGTGGGTCGCCGTCGCCCCCCGCGCCTGGTCGGCCTTGCTCAGCACGACGACGCTGCGCCCGGCGCGATGGGCGGCGAGCGCCGCGGCCAATCCGGCGACGCCGGTACCGATGACGACGACGTCGGCGCTGTGCGTCCAGTCGGGGCGGACGATCATTCGCCGCCGCCCGGCTGACCGATTTCGATCATTCGCTGCACACTGCGGCGGCCCGCCGCCGCCATCTCCGGGTCGACGTCGACTTCGTCCGCCCCGTCCACCAGGCAGCGCAGCAGGGCCGCGGGCGTGATCATCTTCATGTACTTGCAGGACGCTCGGTCGTTGACCGCACGGAAGTCGACTTGCGGGGCCGCCCGGCGCAGCTGATGCAGCATGCCGACCTCGGTGGCGACCAGCACCTTGCGGGCATGCGTTTGGTGCGCCGCATCGAGCATGCCGCCGGTGGACAGGATCTTCACCCGATCCGCCGGGAACGCGCCCTCGCCGGCGAGGTACAACGCCGAAGTGGCGCAACCACATTCGGGATGCACGTAGAGGTCGGCGTCGGGGTTCGCCCGAGCCTGCTCGGACAACTCGTCGCCGTTGATCCCGGCGTGGACGTGGCATTCACCGGCCCACACGTGCATGTTGGTGCGACCGGTCACCCGGCGGACGTGCGCCCCGAGGAATTGGTCCGGACAGAACAGCACCTCGCGGTCGGGGTCGATGGACTCGACCACGTCCACCGCATTGGACGAAGTGCAGCAGATGTCGGTGAGCGCCTTCACCGCGGCGGTGGTGTTGACGTAGGAGACGACGACCGCGCCGGGGTGCTCGTCCTTCCAGGCGCGCAGATCGTCGGGGGTGATGGAGTCGGCCAGCGAGCAGCCGGCCCGCTGATCCGGGATGAGCACCGTCTTGTCGGGGCTGAGGATCTTGGCGGTCTCGGCCATGAAGTGCACGCCGCAGAACACGATGGTGTCCTCGGGCGCCTCGGCGGCGATCCGCGACAGGGCCAGCGAATCGCCCACGTGGTCGGCAACGTCTTGGATTGCGGGCAGCTGGTAGTTGTGCGCGAGCACGGTGGCGCCGCGTAGCTCGGCCAGTCGGCGAATCTCGGCGGCCCACCGCTCGTCGCCGTCCACTCCGGCGTAGCCGGTGGGCGAATTTGTGACCTCGGCCATCATGTCTTCGGCGAGCGTGTCCATGCGATTCATAACCGTCACGGCGGCTCCTTTCAGCCCAGAGGTTTTCGACTTATAATCGAAAACATGGGCCATACTAGCACTGAACACGAGGTGCTTGGGGTGGTGTTTCAGGTTCGGCAGGTAACGGCCGGCCCGCGAACACAAAAACCGCAGCTGAACGTGCTGTTATGGCAGCGCGCCAAGGAGCCGCAGCGCGGCGCCTGGTCGCTGCCCGGCGGACGGCTGCGCAACGACGAGGACATGACCACCTCGGTCCTGCGACAACTGGCCGAGAAGGTGGACCTCAAAGAGCTGGCGCACCTGGAACAGCTGGCGGTGTTCTCCGACCCGAACCGGGTGCCGGGCGCCCGGGTGATCGCGTCGACCTTCTTGGGGTTGGTGCCCTCCCCCGCCACCCCCGAGCTGCCGCCGGACACCCGCTGGCACCCGGTGAGCTGCCTGCCGCCGATGGCCTTCGATCACGGCCCGATGGTGAAGCACGCCCACACCCGGCTGATCGCCAAGCTGTCCTACACCAACCTCGGGTTCGCCTTGGCGCCAAGGGAATTCGCGCTTTCCGCGCTCCGCGACATCTACGGCGCCGCGCTGGGCTACCAGGTGGATGCGACGAACCTGCAGCGGGTGCTGGTCCGGCGCGGCGTGATCAGCCAGACCGGCACCATCGCGCAGTCGGGCCGCAGCGGCGGACGGCCGGCGGCCCTCTACCACTTCACCGACTCCCAACTGCGGGTCACCGACGAATTCGCCGCCCTGAGACCCCCGGGTCAGGTTTGACCGCCGCCGGATGTCGTCCTACTAAGCTTGCGGAAAGCGTCTTCGGGTGACGCACCCGTAAATTGGTTGACCCGTGGCGCGTCTGAGTCCGCGTGCGCCGGCAAGAAGTCGCTCACAGTGCGGCGATTACGTTTTGGTTACCTGTCGTTAGTAAGCGACAATGCCGGGTGGCCTAGAAGGGAGCCCAATGGCTGAGCTCGGCAATCTGGCAGGCACACGTGGCGCGGAGTGGATCGCCCGGCCACCGCACGAGGAACTGCAGCGCAAAGTACGTCCGCTGCTGCCCTCGGACGACCCGTTCTACCAGCCGCCACTGGGTTTTCAACACGCCGAGCCGGGCACGGTGCTGCGCTCGCGCGACGTCGAGCTGGCCTTTCTGGGTCTGATCCCCCAGCCCGTCAAGGCCGTCCAGCTGCTCTACCGGACGATGGACATGAACGGCGAGCCCGAGGCGTCGGCGACCACGATGATCGTCCCGGCCGAGCTGGCTCCAGAACGTCCCTGCCCGCTGCTGTCCTACCAGTGCGCGATCGACGCCGTGTCGTCCCGTTGCTTCCCGTCCTACGCGCTGCGGCGCCGGGCGAAGGCCCTCGGGGCGATCGGCCAGCTCGAACTCTTGCTGATCACTGCCGCCGTCGCCGAGGGCTGGGCCGTCTCGGTGCCCGACCACGAGGGGCTCCAGGGGCTGTGGGGCGCGCCGTACGAACCCGGCTATCGCGTCTTGGACGGCATCCGGGCCGCCCTGGGTTCGGAACGCCTCGGACTCTCCCCGTCGGCGCCGATCGGGCTGTGGGGGTACTCCGGTGGCGGGCTGGCCAGTGCCTGGGCGGCCGAAGTGTGCGCCGAGTACGCGCCCGAACTGGACATCGTCGGGGCGGTGCTGGGATCACCCGTCGGGGACCTGGGCAATACCTTCCGCAGGCTCAACGGCAGTTTCCTTTCGGGTCTGCCCGCGCTGGTCGTGGCCGCGCTCGCCCACATCTACCCCGAGCTGGACAGGGTGATCAAAGAACACAGCAACGAGGAGGGGCGCGCCCTGCTCGAGTCGCTGGAGAAGATGACCACCGTGGAGGCGGTCGTCCGGATGGCCGGCAAGAACATGGGCGACTACCTCGACGAGCCGCTCGAGAGCATCCTGTCGACGCCCGAGGTCACGCACGTCTTCGAGAACATCAAGCTGGGCGTGGCCGTGCCGACGCCGCCGGTGCTGATCGTGCAGGCCGTGCACGACTACCTCATCGACGTCAAAGACATCGACGTGCTCGCCGACGCCTATTCGGCCGGCGGCGCCAAGGTGACCTATCACCGCGACGCGTTCAACGAGCACATGCTGCTACACCCGCTGTCCGCTCCGATGACGTTGCGCTGGCTCACGGACCGGTTCGACCGCCGGCCGCTGACCGAGCACCTGATCCGGACCACCTGGCCGACGATGTTTCATCCGATGACATACGTCGGGATGGCCCGGCTGGGCAAGATCGCGGCCAAGGTCATCTTCGGCCGGAGGATTCACCGCCGTCCGCTATGACACGGCGGCTTCCGTGGCACCCCCGGCTCCCACCGGCAGCGAATCGGAAGACCGGTCGCCTGGCGGGAGGGCGCCGAGGTCGTCGCGGGCGTCGGCGGCCGCAAGCACCGCATAAACCAGCGCGGCGATAGCCGCGGGCCACAGCAGGGTCATCGCCACCTGCAGCGGATTGGCCGCGAAGAACACCGGGGGCGCCTGGATGACGTACGCCACCGACGGGCCCTTGGACAGCGGCACCGCGTCGAAGTTCAACGCGCCGTAGCTGATTCGGACCAGCGCCGCCCCGGTCGCCGTCGCGGCGGCGGCGAGGGTCAGCATGCCGGTCGACAGCGCGACGACCATCCCGGGCCCGCGGTGCTCGCGCCACTGCCACGCCAGCACCGGCGCCACCACCGCCACCACGGTCAGCAGGCCCAACATCAGGCATGGCGCGTCGAAGAAGTGATCCGACTCGTTGCCCAGGTAGTCGTGGACCCGTTCACCCGCCCGCGTGAGCGCCACCACGGCGTGGATCGGCGGGGCGATCCACGCCCACAGCCCACCGATCAACACACCGGCCAGCGCCGACCCCAGCCCCGCGATGGCCATGGCGCGTGCCCGCCACTTGCGCGTTGCGGGCGGTGGGGTTTGCACGTGCTCGGTCACCGCTGGGCCTCCAGGTCGACGGAGTCGACCTGACCGTGCCGCGAGCATTGGGCCCGCCAGCCGTCGGGGCGAACCTGCACCACCATCCGGCGTCCGCATTCCGCGCAGAACCGGGGCGGCTCCAGCCCCAACTGCGCCGCTGTCGGCACTGCGGTGCCTCCCAATTCCCCGGTGTAGACGTTGTAGACGCCGGCGCTGACCGGAGCGCCCAGATCCCGAACCACAGTCTCCAAGTTTCTTACAGGGTGGCGTTGAGCGCCTTGATCGGCATCTGCAGGTCGTCGAGCAGTTCGAGATCGGCTTCGGCCGGGCGGCCGAGCGTGGTCAGGTAGTTCCCGACGATCACGGCGTTGATGCCGCCCAGGATGCCCTTCTTGGCGCCCAGGTCGCCCAGGGTGATCTCGCGGCCCCCGGCGAACCGCAGCATCGCGCGCGGCAAGGCCAGGCGGAATGCGGCCACCGACTTCAGCGCCTCGGCCACCGGCAGCACCTCCAGGTCGCCGAACGGCGTGCCGGGCCGCGGGTTGAGGAAGTTCAACGGCACCTCGTCGGGCCCCAGCTCGGCCAGCTCGGCGGCGAACTCCGCGCGCTGCTCGAGGGTCTCGCCCATGCCGAGGATGCCGCCGCAGCACACCTCCATGCCGGCGTCGCGCACCATCGACAGGGTCTGCCAGCGCTCTTCCCAGGTGTGGGTGGTCACGACGTTGGTGAAGAACGAGCGGGCGGTCTCGAGGTTGTGGTTGTAGCGGTGCACACCCATCTCAGAGAGCTGCTCGACCTGCTCGGCCGTCAACATCCCCAGCGAGCAGGCGATGTTGATCTCGACCTCGTTGCGGATCGCCTCGATGCCGGCCGCGACCTGGGTCATCAACCGCTCGTCGGGCCCACGCACCGCGGCCACGATGCAAAACTCGGTGGCACCCGACTTGGCGGTCTGTTTGGCGGCCTCGACCAGGCTGGGAATGTCCAGCCGGGCGCTGCGCACCGGCGAGGCGAACAAGCCCGACTGCGAGCAGAAATGGCAATCCTCCGGGCAGCCGCCGGTTTTCAGGCTGATGATGCCCTCGACCTCGACCTCGGGTCCGCACCAGCGCATCCGCACCTCGTGGGCCAGGGCCAGCAGGTCGTCGAGCCGGTCGTCGGGCAGTTCCAGCACCTGCAGAACCCGCTCCCGGCCCAGTCCCTCGCCGCGCTCGAGCACCTGTTCGCGGGCGACCGCCAAGATGTCTGCGTCGTTGGCCCCGGTCGCCGGTCGGGTTGCCGCTTGAGTCACCAGTACTCCCCTGCATCATCGGTGGCCGCGCACGCGGCCTCCTGCCCCACGGTCGTGGCAGCTGCGAATAAAAGTGTTCAAAGTAGGGTAACGGCCGCAGTACATGCCATCCGCCGGGGTATCTCACCACCATGACCGATCCGCACGTCGCATATGTGGCCCACCACATGATCCTGCTTGCGATTCCGGCGTTCTTGCCGGCGATCATCGTCGTCGGCGTGATCCTCTACGTCGCGCTTAAGGACCGCCGCTCCGCCGGCGATCCGGAGGACGCCGGCCAGCGCGACAACGAAGATCAGTGATTGACCGGCCTTCGATTTGGGCATTCCGCTTCCTGCGAGCTGGATCACAGCTCGCGGGGTGGGACGGCGGTACTGGGAGGTTTTGACGATGTACTCGACGGAACTGACATTCCTTGCCGACGCGCCGGCGCGCGGCGCCGGGCTGGACCAGGTGATCGGGCTTTCGGTCGCCGCGGTGGTGATATCGGTGGTGCTGCTGTGGATCGGCCACGCGCACCGTACTCACCGCATCGAGTGGTTGACCCGGGTCGCCGACAAGCTGGGCGAGAAGTTCCACCGGCCCAGCTGGGTGGCCCTGCCGGTCCTGATCTTCACCACGTCGATCATCTGCGCGCTGTTCGGGTTCATCTGGGACGTCAGCTGGCACATCGGCAACGGCCGCGACCCCGGCCCGTTGGCCAACCCGGCGCACTACTTCATCATCATCGGCCTGTTCGGGGTGTTCCTCGGGGGCATGGTGTCGGTCGTGCTGCCGTTCGGCAAACCCGGCCCGGCGGCGGTGCGGATCACGCGTAACTGGTACGCACCGGTCGGCGGTGTGCTGATGGCCGGCTGCGGGTTGTACGCCATGATCGGGTTCCCGCTCGACGACATCTGGCACCGGATCTTCGGACAAGACGTAACGCTTTGGGGCCCAACCCATTTGATGATGATCGGCGGCGCCTGCTTCTCCCTGTTCGCGGTGCTGATGCTGGAGCACGAAGGCGAGTCGCAGCAGGCGTTGGAACAGGACACAGCGGCGGCACACGGCGCCTTCATCACGTTCCTGCGCTACCTGTCCTTCGGCGGGATGTTCATCGGCCTGTCGGTCTACCAGATCGAGTACGACTTCGGCGTCGAGCAGTTCCGGCTGGTGCTGCAGCCGATGATGATCGCCGCGGCCTCCGCGCTGGCCGCGGTCGCCGCCCGCATCGCCATGGGTCGCGGAGCCGCGATCATCGGGGCGTTGTTCGCCATCGCGCTGCGGGGTGGGGTCGCGCTGCTCGTCGGCCCCATCCTGGAGGCACCCATCAACTGGTTCCCCCTGTACCTCGGTCCGGCACTGGTGGTCGAGCTGGTCGCGCTGACCCCGCTGCTCAAGCGCCCCGTCGTCTTCGGCGCCGTCTCCGGCCTCGCCGTCGGGACCGTCGGGCTCTGGCTGGAGTCGCTATGGATCGGCTCGGTGTACCACTACCCGTGGCCGGCGAGCATGTGGGGCGAGGCGCTGGCGATGGCGGTGCCGGTGGCCGTGCTGACCGGGACCTGCGGGGCGCTCTTCGGCATGGTGCTCACCAGCCAGCGGCTCCCGGGCCGTGGTGTCGGCATCTCGGTGGTGGCGGCGGCCGTGTTGGTGATCGGCGGGGCAGTGGCCAACGGCCTGCATATCGTCGTGCCGCGACAAGACACCGCCACGATCGCGCTGACCGAGTTGCCCAGCCCTGCCGGGCAGCGCATGGTGTCGGCCGACGTGATGATCTCACCGCCCACGATGGTCAGCGACCACCCGGACTGGGTCACCATCCTGTCCTGGCAGGGGCGGATGGAGAACCATCGCGGCCTGGTGATCGACCGGCTCGACAAGGTGGGCCCGGGTCACTACCGGTCCACCCAACCGATCCCGGTGTGGGGATCCTGGAAGTCGCTGCTGCGGGTGCAGGACGGCTACACGATGACGGCGGTGCCCATCTACGAGCCGGCCGACGACGCCATCCCGGCGGCCGAGGTTCCCGCGCTTGCGTCGAGCACGCGGCCGTTCGTCCAAGAGGTCACGATCCTGCAGCGCGAGCGCGACCAGAACGCGCCCGCCTGGTTGTTCACCTCCGGCTCGATCGTGGTGCTGATCCTGACGCTGATGGTGATCGCCGGGCTGACGTGGGGCGCGGGCCGGATCAACAACGCCGAAAGCGTCCCCAAGCGGCCGGAGGAAGAAAAGCACACCGTGCCCGGGACGCCCAGGGCGGCGTAACCGATGACGATTCGTCGCACCCTGGCTACGGCGTGGGTGGCGGCGCTGGCGTGGGGCCTGATCGCCTGCGGCTCGTCCACGCAGTCCCAGGGCCCCTCCGGCGGCGCCGGCCCGGTCGTCGATGTCACCATCGCCCACGGGCAGGTCAGCCCGACCAACGCCGCCGTGCAGGCCAGGGTGCACCAGCCGATCACGCTCAAGGTGAGCAGTGACGTAACCGATGAGCTGCACGTGCACTCGACGCCCGACCACAAGTTCCAGGTGGCCGCCGCCCCCGACCAGACGTTCCAGTTCAGCGTCGACGTCCCCGGCAACGTCGAGGTGGAGCTGCACCACCTGGATCGCACGATCGCGACCGTCCAAGTCCAACCGTGAGCGCCGGTGGCGCGACCGTGGTGCTCGCGCATGGCCTCGGTGGTTCCGCCGACCTTTCGGTGCCGTACATGTACGCGATGGTCGGCGCGGCGTGGGCGCTGACCTTCACCTTCGCGCTGGTCGCGTTCGCGTGGCGGCGGCCGCGGTTTGATCCGCTCAAGCCAGGCCGCCAGCTGCCGGCGGCGGTGACCGCCGTGGTCGACGCCCGGGCGACGCGGTGGACGGCCGCCGCGCTGGCGCTGGTGTTCGCGGCGTGGGCAGTGGCGGCCGGGGTGTGGGGCCCGCGGTCGGAGACCAATGCGCTGCTCGGCGTGTTCTACGTGCTGCTGTGGGTCGGGTTGGTGGCGGTGTCGCTCGTGGTCGGGCCGGTCTGGCGCGTCCTCTCGCCGATGCGGACGGTCTACCTGCTGCTGCGGCGCGTCACGCCCGAGCGCCTGCACCGGGCGCGGCTGTCCTATCCCGAACGCTGGGGCTACCGCCCGGCCGCGCTGGGTCTGTTCGCGTTCGTCTGGATGGAATTGGCCAGCCCGAATCCGGCTTCGCTGCCGTGGGTGCGGGCGTGGCTGGGCGGCTATGCCGCGGCCATGCTGGTGGGCGCCTGGTTGTGTGGCCAGCGCTGGCTGGCCCGGGCCGACCCGTTCGGGGTGTACAGCATGGCGGTGTCCCGCCTGTCCCCGTTCCGCCGCAACCCGCCCAGCGGGCTGATCGTCGTCGGGAACCCGCTCGACCATTTGCCGTCGCTGCCCGTGCGGCCCGGCGTGGTCGTGCTGCTCGCGGTGCTGCTGGGATCCACGGCGTTCGACAGTTTCTCGTCGTCCCCAACGTGGCGCGGCTTCGCCGATGGGCTCTCCCGCGGCATCGGCCTGCCGCCGACGCTGTCGTCGTCGCTGCTGCGAAGCCTCGGGCTGATTGTCTTCATTTCTATTGTGGCCGTGACCTTTTCGCTCGCCGCGCGTGCGACGGGCGGCGTGGATCGGGAGCAACGCCGAGCCCTGCCCGGGCAGATGGCGCATTCCCTGATCCCGATCGTGGTGGGCTACGTCTTCGCCCACTACCTGACCTACCTCGTCGAGCGCGGACAGCAGGCCGTGTTCGCGCTGGCCGATCCGTTCGGCCGCGGGTGGAACCTGCTGGGGCTGGCGCACCAGCAGGTCGCCTACCTGCTGTCCACCCACCCGCCGGTGCTGGCCGGGATCAAGGTGACCTGCGTGGTGACCGGCCACATCCTCGCGGTGATCGCAGCCCACGACAAGGCGCTGCGGCTGCTGCCGAGCGGCCACCAGCTCACCGGCCAGCTGACGATGATGCTGGTCATGGTCGGCTACACGTTCACCGGCTTGTACCTGCTGTTCGGCGGCTAGCGGATCAGGTAGTCGACCTTCTTCTCGCCGTTCCAGTGGCGCAGGCCGGCGAAGCCGCCCTCGACGACCGCGGGCCGCCCCGCGATGCGCAGCGCCCGGCTCAGCGCCGGTCCCCCGACGTGGCGGGCCAGCGTGACATGCGGCGTCCACTGGCCGGGCAGGCTGGTGGGGGCCGGCGCGGGGGTCAGATGCTCGCCGCACAGCCGGTGCACCTCCGCGTGGAAATCCAGCAACCCCGTCGTTGGCACGATGAGCCGGGCCAGGATCGCATTGGACCGCCCGAGCAGCAATGACGCGCCGACGGTGCAGGCCAGCGGCAGCCGCTCGGTCAGCGGCCGCAACGCCGCGTCGGCTTCCCCGGTGATGCGGTCGGCCACCGCGAGCGTGACGTGCGGCCGCCCGGCCGGCGCCTGGCTGGGAATCCCGGCGGCGGCCAGCGCATCCCAGAGCCCACGGATCGTCGCCTCGGCGTCGGGGTCGAAGAAGAGCTCGATGGAATGCACCATCAGCGGACCAGCGCGGTTACCCAGTCGCGGTCGAACGCCGCCGCGCTGATCGCCGCGAATTGCGCGGCGTCCAGCGATCCGGCCCCCGCCGGCAGCACAGCCCGTACCGGACCCAGCCGGTCCAGGGCGGAGCGATTCGACGTCTCCACCGGCCCGGGGTTTGCCGGCCAGCTGCCGATGACCAGCCCGGCGCACGGAACGTTATGCGCGGCAAGCGATTCCAGGGTGAGCGCGGTGTGGTTGAGGGTGCCCAGTTCCGCGGTGACCGCGACCAGCGCCGCGGCACCCAGCTCGACGGCCAGATCGCGCAGGGTGACGCCGGCGTCGGCGAGCTCGACGAGCAGCCCGCCGGCCCCTTCGACCAGCGTCAGCCGCCCCGGGCGGTCCAGGCCGACGATGAGCCGCAGCACCTGGTCGCCGGTGGGCAGCGCCGCGCCGCCCTGCTCGGCGGCGGCGGCCGGCGCCAAGGGTTGGGGGTAGCGGGCCAGCCCGGCCAGCTCGGTCGCGCCGGACAGCCGGGCGACCTCGGCCAGGTCGTCGTCACCCGAGTCGGTACCGGTCTGGACCGGTTTGCACACCGCCACGTCGATGCCGGCCTGCCGGGCGTGACAGGCCAGCGCCGCGGTGACGACGGTCTTGCCGACCCCGGTGCCCGTGCCCGTGACGACCAGGACGGTCAAGGGCGCGTCACAGCAAGCACGTCGGTGAGCACCCGCCGGGCGATCTCGAGTTCGCCCGCGTCCAGCGACGCGCGCGCGGTCAGCCGCAGCCGTGACGTCCCGGCGGGCACGGTCGGGGGCCGGAAGCAGCCCACCTTCACGCCGGCGTCCAGGCAGGCGGTCGCGGCGGCCAGGGCGACTTCCGGGTCGCCCAGGATCACCGACACCACCGCCGACTGCGGGACTTCGGGGACGTCACACACCTCGGCCAGGATGCGGGCATGCCGCAGCACCGCCTCGGGTCGCCACGGTTCGGCCCGCAGCACGTTCAGGGCGGCCCGCGCGGCACCGACCGCCGCGGGCGCCAGGCCGGTGTCGAAGATGAACGTCCGCGCCGCATCGATCAGGTGCGCCCGCACCGCCGCCGGTCCGAGCACGACGCCGCCCTGACTGCCGAGCGCCTTGGACAGCGTCGTGGTCATCACCACGTCGGGGGCGCCCGCCAGGCCGAGCTCGTGCAGCAGCCCGCGCCCGCCGCCGCGCACGCCCAGGCCGTGGGCCTCGTCGACGATCAGCAGCGCGCGGTGGCGGCGACAGACCTCGTGCAGTTCCCGCAGCGGCGCCAGGGCGCCGTCGGCGCTGAACACCGACTCGGTGATGACGACGGCGCGCTCCTCGTCGCGCGAGGCCAGGGCCGCCTCCACCGCGTCGACGTCACGGTGTCCAGTCACTGCCACGCGGGACCGCGACAGCCGGCACGCGTCGACCAGGGATGCGTGCGACAGGGCGTCGGACACCAGCAACGAACCCGGGCCCGAGAGGCCGACGACGGCGCCCAGGTTGGCCGCGTAACCCGAGGAGAACAGCAGGCCCGCGGTGGCGCCGACGTACTCGGCGAGTTCGGACTCGAACTGCTGGTGCAGCTCGGTGTCACCGGTGACCAGGCGGGAACCGGTGGCCCCGGCGCCCCACATGCGCAGCGCCGCAACGCCGCCCTCGATCACGTCGGGGTGCTGCGAGAGCCCGAGGTAGTCGTTGGACGCCAGATCCAGCTCGGTGGCGACCGCCGGCCGCGGGCGCAACGAACGACGCAGCCCGGCCTCGCGGCGCTGTCGCTCCACCGCCTCCAGCCAGGCCAGCGGTGACGTCTCGATCGGTGTCCTCATCGGGGATCAGCCTACGAGGCGCGCGACCTCGACCATCGCCGAGGTGATCTGGGCGATCTCGCCGTCCGAGCAGATGTAGGGCGGCATCGCGTAGACGAGGTTGCGGAACGGGCGCAGCCAGACGCCGCGATCCATCGCCGCCGGGGTGGCGATGGCCAGGTCGACCGGACGGGTGCACTCGATGACGCCGATCGCGCCGCACACCCGCACGTCGGTCACGCCGGGCAGGGCCCGGGCGGGTTCCAGTCCGGCCGCCAGCCCACCGGCGATCGCGCCGACCCGCGCGCGCCAGTCCTGGTCGAGCAGCAGCTCGACGCTGGCCACCGACACCGCGCACGCCAGCGGGTTGGCCATGAAGGTGGGACCGTGCATCAGCGCGCCGGCCTCGCCGGCGCTGATGGTGTGTGCGATGTCGGTGGTGCACAGCGTGGCCGCTAGGGTGACATACCCGCCGGTCAACGCCTTGCCGACGCACATGATGTCCGGGCTCACCCCGGCGTGGTCGGCCGCGAACAGCGCGCCGGTGCGCCCGAAGCCGGTGGCGATCTCGTCGAAGATCAGCAGCACGTCGTGCCGTCGGCACAACTCGCGCAGGTCGCGCAGGTAGCGGGGGTCGTGGAAGCGCATCCCGCCCGCGCCCTGCACCACGGGCTCGACGATGACGGCCGCCAGCTCGCCGGTGTGCTGCGCGAGTTGCTGTTCGAACGCCTCGCTGTAGGCGGGGTCGTAGTCGCGCGGCACCTGCGGGGCGAACACCTGGCGGGCCAGGACGTCAGTCCACAGCGAGTGCATGCCGCCCTCGGGGTCGCAGACGCTCATCGGCGTGAAGGTGTCCCCGTGGTAGCCGCCGCGCCACGTCATCAGCCGGTGCTTGCCGGGCCGCCCGCGGCTGCGCCAGTACTGCAGCGCCATCTTGACGGCGACCTCGACCGACACCGAGCCGGAGTCGCTGAAGAAAACGGTGTCCAAACCCGCCGGGGTGATGTCCACCAGCAGCTGCGCCAGCCGTGCGGCCGGTTCGTGGGTGAGCCCGCCGAACATGACGTGGTTCATCACGCCCAGCTGCGCGGTCAGCGCCGCGTCCAGCGTCGGGTGGCCGTGCCCGTGGATCGCGGTCCACCAGGAGCTCATCGCGTCGAGCGCCTCGAACGGCTTGCCGTCACGGATCAGCGTCAGCCAGGCGCCCCGGGCGGCGACCGCCACCACCGGCGCGACGGCCTCGCTGCCGATGGTGCTGTACGGGTGCCATAGATGCGCAGCGTCGATCGCGCTGATCTGCTCGGGCGTCAACCCGGCCCTCGCCGCAGGCATAGTGATCGAGGGTAAAGCAGCCGAGTCGCACAAAGGCCGCCCATCGGGGAGCATGGGACCCGATGGCTACGCCGCATCCGCCCGGTACCCCCGCCGCGGGCCCCTATCCGACCGCGGGCACCAATTCCCCGCTGGTCGATTACGACGACGAAGCGCCACGGATCATCCGGGTGCGGCTGGCCGCGTGGGACGTCACCTGCACCGTCGCGCTGTTGACCGTGCTCATCGTCCTTGCCACCGCGACGACGTGGCCGACCCGCCTCTTCGGCTTCCTCGAGCACGTCTGCGCCGACGAGACATGCGGGCCGGTCCCCTTCGGGGTCGACTACTACATCCGCCCGGTGGTGTGGGGCGGGATCGGTGCGGCGATCGCCGCCGCCTTCCTCGGCCCCATCGTCTCCATGCTGAAGGGCTGGTACATGTCCTTCTGGCCGGTGCTGGCCCTCACCCTGATCATGGTCAGCTCCGTCGCGGGCGCCCTCCTGACCACATTCAGCGAACGCTATTGGATGTAGGCGCGCCGCCGCCGCATTTCGGCCCCCGCGCGCCGCGGGCGTCCGACTGAGACCGAAATCACAACTGCGCATACGGGATTGGGCCGCCCAGTCACCGTCCGGTCACGTTACGACAAATAATCCCGCCGGGACCTGGCGGCTAACACCATTTGTTGTCAGAGTGGCTGCAGTGACTGATGTGAAAAGTAGGGGCCTGCCCCGGTGTTCACATCCGCAAGTGACATGCAGTGGCGTCGGTCCCAACGTGGAGGTCGTCGTCCAGGGCATGGATCGACGGCGGACGCGTGTAGTCACCGCGCTGAGGCCACGGAGCCCTGAGAGGCCAAGAAAAATGAAACGCATCTACGCCTTCGCGATCGGTTTGGCGATGCTTGCGGCCCCGGTGGTCGCTCCGGGGATCGCGTCCGCTGACCCGGGCACCCGGCCGATGGACTACCAGCAGGCCACCGACGTGGTGATCGCGCGCGGGCTGTCGCAGCGCGGCGTGCCCTTTTCCTGGGCCGGTGGCGGCATCAATGGGCCCACCCGCGGCACGGGGACGGGCATCAACACCGTCGGATTCGACGCCTCGGGCCTGATGCAGTACGCCTACGCGGGCGCGGGCATCAAGCTGCCGCGGTCGTCCGGGGCGATGTACAAGGTCGGCGAGAAGGTGCTGCCGCAGCAAGCGCACAAGGGCGACCTGATCTTCTACGGCCCCGAAGGCACCCAGAGCGTCGCGATGTACCTGGGTAACAACCAGATGCTCGAGGTGGGCGACGTCGTCCAGGTTTCCCCGGTGCGCGCCAACGGAATGGCTCCCTATCTGGTCCGAGTCCTCGGGGTCCAGTCGGCGCCGGTCCAGCAGCTGCCGCAGCAGGTGCCGACGCAGGCACCGACGCAGCAAGCGCCGACCCAGCAGGCTCCGTTGCAGCAGCCTCCGGTGCAGCAGCTGCCCGCGCAACAGGCCCCGACGCAGCAGGCCCCGTTGCAGCAAGCGCCGCTGCAGCAGCAGTCCGCGCAGGCGCCGTTGCAACCAGCGCCGCTGCAGCAACTGCCGGCGCAACAGGCCCCGCTGCAGCGGGCCCCGGTGCAGCTGCCGACGCAGCAAGTACCGCCGCAACAGGCTCCGGTGCAGCTGCTGCCGCCCCAGCAATCGCCGTTCCTGCCGCCGGCCGCCGGCACCGCCCGGTAATTTCCCGGCGCTTTCCGGGACTTCCGAACGCCGCCACCTGCTCCTAAACGGGAGCGGGTGGCGGTTTTCGGTAAATTAGCGGTCAATCATGTCGACCCTGTCCCCGCCTTCCCCACCGGTCGCGACCGCGGAACCGGTCGCGAAGGCAGCGCGTAATGCGGGGTTCTATCGCTACGACCTCGACGGCCTACGCGGCATCGCGATCGCGCTGGTCGCCGTGTTCCACATCTGGTTCGGCCGGGTCTCCGGCGGAGTCGACGTGTTCTTGGCGCTGTCCGGATTCTTCTTCGGCGGCAAGATCATTCGCGCGGCCCTGAATCCGGCCGTCACCCTGTCCCCGGTAGCGGAGGTGATCCGGCTCGTCCGCCGCCTGGTCCCCGCTCTGGTCGTCGTGCTGGCCGGATGCGCGGTGCTGACCATCCTGGTGCAACCGGAGACCCGCTGGGAGACCTTCGCCGACCAGAGCCTCGCCAGCCTGGGCTACTACCAGAACTGGGAGCTGGCCAACACCGCGTCGGACTACCTGCGCGCGGGCGAAGCGGTCAGCCCGCTGCAGCACATCTGGTCCATGTCGGTGCAGGGGCAGTTCTACGTCGGCTTCCTGCTGTTGATCGCCGGATGCGCCTACCTGTTCCGACGCCCGTTGGGCGCCCACCTGCGCACCCTCTTCCTGACGCTGCTGACGGCGCTGACGGTGGCCTCCTTCGTCTACGCCATCGTGGCGCATCAGGGCGATCAGGCGGCCGCCTATTACAACAGCTTCGCGCGCGGCTGGGAGTTGTTGCTCGGCGCGCTGGTCGGCGCGCTGGTTCCGTCCATCCGCTGGCCGATGTGGTTGCGAACGGTGGTGGCCACGGTCGCGCTGGCCGCGATCGTGTCCTGTGGTGCCCTGATCGACGGCGTGACGGAGTTCCCCGGCCCGTGGGCCTTGGTGCCTGTCGGGGCCACCATGCTGATGATCCTGGCGGGCGCCAACCTGCAGGGCGACCGCGCCGACAATGACCGGCTGCCGCTGCCGAATCGCCTGCTGGCGACCGGACCGCTGGTCGCGTTGGGCGCGATGGCGTATTCGCTCTACCTGTGGCACTGGCCGCTGCTGATCTTCTGGCTGTCCTTCACCGGGCACCGGCACGCCAACTTCGTCGAAGGCACTTCGGTGCTGCTGGTGTCGGGGCTGCTGGCGTACCTGACCACCCGGCTCGTCGAGGATCCCCTGCGCTACCGCACCGCCGGGGGATCACCGGCGCCGGCACCGGCGTGGCTGGCGCGCCTGCCCAGGCCCACGATGGCGCTGGGAACGGCGATCGTGCTGCTCGGCGTGACGCTGACCGCGACGTCGTTCACGTGGCGCCAGCACGTCACGGTCCTGCGGTCCGCGGGCAAGGAGCTCAGCGTGCTCAACCCGCAGGACTATCCGGGGGCACGCGCCCTGACCGAACGCGTGCGGGTGCCGGCGTTGCCGATGCGGCCGAACGTGCTGGAGGTCAAGGAAGACCTGCCGGCTTCCACCCGCGACGGTTGCATCAGCGATTTCGTCAATCCGGCGGTGGTGGTTTGCACCTACGGTGACGTGGCCGCCGACCGCACGATCGCGCTGGCGGGTGGCTCCCACGCCGAACACTGGCTGCCCGCGCTGAGCCTGCTCGGCACCACGCATCACTTCAAGGTGGTGACGTATCTCAAGATGGGCTGCCCGTTGTCCACCGAGGAAGTCCCGTTGATCATGGGCAACAACGCCACCTACCCGCAGTGCCGGGAGTGGGTGGAACAGACGATGGCCAAGGTCATCGCCGACCGTCCCGACTACGTGTTCACCACGACGACCCGGCCGTGGAACATCAAGCCCGGCGACGTGATGCCGGCGACCTACATCGGAATCTGGCAGAGGTTCTCCGACAACAACATTCCGATCCTCGGCATCCGAGACACCCCATGGTTGGTGAAGAACGGCCAGCCGTTCGACCCGGCGGATTGCCTGGCCAAGAAGGGCGGCAGCCCCCAGTCGTGCGCGATCAAGCGTTCCGACGCGTTGTCCGACCGCAATCAGACCCTCGACTTCGTCACACAGTTCCCGCTGCTGAAGGTGCTCGACATGTCCGACGCGATCTGCCGTACCGACGTGTGCCGCCCGGTCGAGGGAAACGTTCTGATCTACCACGGCGCCCATCACCTCACCCCCACTTACGTGCGGACCATGGCAGGCGAATTGGGCCGCCAGATCGCGGCCAATACCGGTTGGTGGTGACGCGCCCCGCGCCGCCGAGCGCGGATAAGGTCAGATGGTGCCGACCGACAATCACGCTTCAGAAGCAGGCGTAGCCAATCAACAGCCGAAACTGGCCACCGTGTGGCCGGGGAACCCGTATCCGCTGGGTGCTTCCTATGACGGCGCGGGGACCAACTTCTCGTTGTTCTCCGAGATTGCCGAGAGGGTCGAGTTGTGTCTGATCGACGACGCCGGCGCGGAGTCGCGGATTCCCCTCGATGAGGTCGACGGCTTTGTCTGGCATGCCTATCTGCCGAACATCACCCCGGGCCAGCGCTACGGCTTCCGGGTGTACGGGCCGTTCGATCCGGCGGCCGGCCACCGTTGCGACCCGAGCAAGCTTCTGCTCGACCCGTACGGGAAGGCCTTCCACGGCGACTTCAGCTTCGGCCAGGCGCTGTTCTCCTACGACATGAAGGCCGTCGACCCCGACGGCCCCAATGCCGATGACGCCGACCCCGGGACTCCCCCGATGGTCGACTCGCTGGGCCACACCATGACCAGCGTGGTGAGCAATCCCTTCTTCGACTGGGGCTCGGACCGGGCGCCGCTCACCCCGTACCACGAGACGGTGATCTACGAGGCCCACGTGAAGGGGATGACCCAGACCCACCCGGGCATCCCCGAGCAGCTGCGCGGGACCTACGCCGGCCTGGCCCACCCGGTGGTCATCGATTACCTCAAGTCGCTCAATATCACCGCCCTGGAGCTGATGCCGGTGCACCAGTTCATGCACGACTCGCGGCTGCTGGACCTGGGCTTGCGAAACTACTGGGGCTACAACACTTTCGGCTTTTTCGCGCCGCACAACCAGTACGCGGCCAATCGCAACGCCAGCGTCGCCGAGTTCAAATCCATGGTGCGCAGCCTGCACGAGGCCAACATCGAGGTCATCCTCGACGTGGTGTACAACCACACCGCCGAAGGCAATCATCTGGGGCCGACCATCAACTTCCGTGGCATCGACAACGCCGCGTACTACCGGCTCGTCGACACGGACCTGCGGTTGTACAAGGACTACACCGGCACCGGCAACAGCCTCAACCCGCGCCACCCGCACGTGCTGCAGCTGATCATGGACTCGCTGCGCTACTGGGTGACCGAGATGCACGTCGACGGGTTCCGCTTCGACCTGGCCGCCACGCTCGCCCGCGAGCTGCACGACGTCGATCGATTGAGCGCGTTCTTCGATCTGGTGCAGCAGGATCCGATCGTCAGCCAGGTCAAATTGATCGCCGAGCCATGGGACGTCGGCGAGGGTGGCTATCAGGTTGGAAATTTCCCGGGTTTGTGGACGGAGTGGAACGGGAAGTATCGCGATACTGTGCGTGACTACTGGCGGGGCGAGCCCGCAACCCTGGGCGAGTTCGCGTCCCGGCTGACCGGGTCGTCGGACCTGTATGAGGCGACCGGCCGACGCCCCAGCGCCAGCATCAACTTCGTCACCGCGCACGACGGGTTCACGCTCAACGACTTGGTCTCCTACAACGAAAAACACAACCTGGCCAACGGCGAAGACAACCGGGACGGCGAAAGCCACAACCGCTCGTGGAACTGCGGCGTCGAGGGACCGACCGACGACCCGGAGATCATGACGCTGCGCGGCCGCCAGATGCGCAACTTCTGGGCGACCCTGATGCTCAGCCAGGGCACGCCGATGATCGCGCATGGGGACGAGCTGGGCCGCACCCAGCACGGGAACAACAACGTCTACTGCCAGGACTCCGAATTGTCCTGGATGGATTGGTCATTGGTCGACAAGAATTCGGACCTGCTGACATTCGTGCGCAAAGTCACGTCGCTGCGCAAGAACCACTCGGTGTTCCGCCGGCGCCGGTTCTTCGAAGGTGAGCCGATCCGCAGCGGCGACGAAGTGCGCGATATCGCCTGGCTGAATCCGAGTAGCCGCGAGATGACGCATGAGGACTGGGGCGAAAGCATTCACAAATGTGTGGCGGTGTTCCTCAACGGCGACGCCATCACCGCGCCGAACGGCCGCGGTGAGCGGGTGGTGGACGACTCGTTCCTGTTGTGCTTCAACGCCGGCGAGGACCCGGTCGAGTTCGTGATGCCGAACAACGACTATGCCCAGGAGTGGATCGTGGAACTGGACACCAACCATCCGGCGGGTGACGCCGACCAGCTGGTGAATGCCAAAGAGAAGGTCTCGCTGCCCGGACGTTCGCTGCTGGTGCTGCGTAAGACCATGTGACGCATGGCTTTTCCCATACTGTCGACCTACCGGCTGCAGCTGCGCGGTGAGGCCAGCGGGTTCGCTTTCACCTTCGCCGACGCGGAGAACCTGCTGGACTACCTGGACGAACTCGGGGTGTCGCACCTCTACCTGTCCCCGATCATGACAGCGGCCACCGGGTCGAACCACGGCTACGACGTCACCGACCCGACGACGGTCTCCCCCGAGCTCGGCGGCCGCGACGGGCTGGCGCGGCTGTCGGCGGCGGCGCGGGAGCGCGGCATCGGCCTGATCGTCGACATCGTGCCCAACCACGTGGGGATCGACCAGCCCCAACAGAACGCGTGGTGGTGGGACGTCTTGCGGCACGGCCGTTCCTCGGACTACGCAACATATTTCGACATCGACTGGGACCTCGACGAGGACGGCCGCATCGTGCTGCCCATCTTGGGTTCCGACGACGACGCCGCCGACCTGAAGGTCGACGGGGAGCTGCTGCGGTTGGGCGACCTGGCGCTACCCATCGCGCCCGGTACCGCCGAGGGCAGCGGGCCGGAGGTGCACGACCGCCAGCATTACCGGCTGGTGGGCTGGCGCAACGGTGTGTGCGGCTACCGGCGTTTCTTCTCGATCACCTCACTTGCCGGGCTGCGCCAGGAAGATCGTGCCGTGTTCGACGCCACCCACGCCGAGGTCGCCCGGTGGGCCGCCGAGGGACTCGTCGACGGCGTGCGCATCGACCACCCCGACGGATTGTCCGACCCCTGCGGCTACTTGGCGTGGCTGCGCGAATCGGTTGGCCCGCAAACCTGGATCGTGATCGAGAAGATCCTCGCGGTCGACGAGGCGCTGGAACCCACTTTGCCCATCGGCGGCACCACCGGCTACGACGTGCTGCGGGAGATCGGCGGGGTCTTCGTCGACCCGAATGGTGCACCCACGCTCACCGAACTCGCCGAGTCGGCGGGATTCGACTACGGGGCAACGCCGCAGATGCTGGCGGAACTCAAGATCCGCGCGGCCACCGACACGCTGGCGAGTGAACTGTGCCGGCTGTGCCGCAGCATCGTGGCGGCGGCCGGCGCCGATCACCCGCAGTTGCCCGAAGCGGTGGCCGCGTTGCTCACCCACATCGGCGTCTACCGCTGCGACTACCCGGGCCTCTCGGCGATAATGCCCACCGCACTGGCCGAAACACAGTCACAGTCACCGGAATTGGGCCCCGCCCTGCAGGTGATCGCCGCGGCGCTGGCTCGGGGCGGCGAGCCGGTCACCCGGCTGCAGCAGCTTTGCGGCGCGGTCACCGCCAAATCCGTTGAGGACTGCTACTTCTACCGCGACCCCCGGCTGGTGTCACTCAACGAGGTGGGTGGCGAACCTCATCGCTTCGGTGTCGGCGCGGCGGAATTCCATCACAGCGCCGCCGCCCGCGCCCGCTTGTGGCCGCAGACGATGACGACACTGACCACCCACGACACCAAACGCGGCGAGGACGTGCGGGCCCGGATCGGGGTGCTGTCGCAGGTCCCGTCGCTGTGGGCCGAGTTCGTCGCCCGCTGGGAGATCAACGCACCCTCCCCCGACCCGGCGACCGGACAGTTCCTGTGGCAGAACATCTTCGGGGTCTGGCCGGTCAGTGGCGAGGTCAGCGCCGAGCTGCGCGACCGGCTGCACGGCTACGCCGAAAAGGCCATCCGCGAAGCGGCCTGGCATACCTCGTGGAACGATCCCGACGCCGGGTTCGAGGACGCGGTACACCGGTGGCTGGATACCGTGTTCGATGGCCCGGTGGCCGGCCAGCTGACCAAGTTGGTCAGCCAGCTCAACCCGCACGCCGCCAGCGACGCGCTGGGCCAGAAGCTGCTCGCGCTGACCGTGCCCGGGATACCGGACGTCTACCAGGGCACCGAACTGTGGGACGACAGCCTGGTGGACCCGGACAACCGCAGGCCGGTCGACTACGCCGCCCGGCGCGCCGCGCTGAAGGCGTTGGAACATCCCAAAATTCGGGTCGTCACGACGGCACTTCGGGTGCGTCGCTCCCATCCGGACAGCTTCCTGCGTGGTGACTACGTTCCCGTGCTCGCCAGCGGCGATGCCGGCGATCACGTGCTGGCGTTTCGCCGGGGCGGCGATATCGTCGTCGCGGTGACCCGCTGGACCGTGCGGCTGACCGAAACCGGCTGGGGCAACACCGTGCTGGCGCTGCCGGAGGGCACCTGGAAAGACGCGCTCACCGGTACCGTCGCGGACGGACCGACCTCGGCGGCCCAACTGTTCGCCGAGCTGCCCGTCGTGCTGCTGGAGCGCCACCGTGACTGAATTCCGGGTCTGGGCACCCAAACCGGAGCTGGTCCGGCTCGACGTCGAGGGCCAGGTGCACGCGATGACGCGCTCGGATGACGGCTGGTGGCACGCGACCGTCGGCGCGGCGCCGGACGCCCGCTACGGGTTCTTGCTCGACGACGATCCCACCGTGCTGCCCGACCCGCGTTCGCCCCGGCAGCCCGACGGCGTGCACGCCCGCTCGCAGCTGTGGGACCCGGCTGGCGCTGATTGGACCGACGGCGACTGGGAGGGCCGGCCGGTCGAGGGCGCGGTGATCTACGAGATGCACTTGGGCACCTTCACCGGTGCCGGCACCTTCGACTCCGCCATCGAGAAGCTGGACTACCTGGTGGATCTCGGGGTCGACTTCGTCGAGCTGATGCCGGTGAATTCCTTTGCCGGAACACACGGCTGGGGATACGACGGGGTGCTGTGGTACAGCGTGCACGAGCCCTACGGCGGCCCCGACGGCCTGGTCCGGTTCGTCGACGCCTGCCACGCGCGGGGCCTGGGCGTGCTGATCGACGCGGTGTTCAACCACCTCGGCCCGTCGGGCAACTACCTACCGAAGTTCGGCCCCTACCTGTCGTCGGCGAGCAACCCGTGGGGCGAAGGCATCAACATCGCCGACGCCGACTCCGACGAGGTGCGCCGCTACATCATCGGGTGCGCGCTGCGCTGGATGCGCGACTTCCACGCCGACGGCCTGCGCCTGGACGCCGTCCATGCCCTGGTGGACACCACCGCCATCCACATCCTCGAGGAGCTCGCGACCGAAACGGATTGGCTGTCAGAGCGGTTGGGCCGTCCGTTGTCGCTGATCGCCGAGAGCGATCTCAACGACCCACGCCTGATCACCCCGCGCGACCGGGGCGGCTACGGGCTGACGGCGCAATGGGCCGACGACATCCACCACGCCATCCACAGCGCGGTGTCCGGCGAGCGCCAGGGCTACTACGCGGACTTCGGTTCGTTGGCCGCCCTGGCTCAGACGCTGCGCCACGGCTATTTCCACGCCGCCACCTATTCGTCGTTCCGGCACCGCCGCCACGGGCGGCCGTTGGACACCACGGAGAAGTCCGGGATCCCCGGCACCCGACTGGTCGCTTACGCCTGCACCCATGACCAGGTCGGCAACCGGGCTCTCGGTGACCGCCCGTCGCAAAACCTGTCCGGCGGCCAGCTGGCGATCAAGGCCGCGCTTGCGCTCGCGACGCCGTTCACCGCAATGCTTTTCATGGGTGAGGAGTATGCGGCGTCGACTCCGTTCCAGTTCTTCAGCTCGCATCCTGAGCCGGAGCTGGCCACGGCGACCGCCGAAGGGCGCAAGGCCGAGTTCGCCGAACACGGCTGGGATGCCGGCGATATCCCCGACCCGCAGGACCCGCAGACGTTCCAGCGATCGAAACTCGATTGGGACGAGGTCGATTCCGGCGAGCACGGCCGAGTGCACCGGCTCTACCGCGACCTGATCGCGTTGCGGCACGGCGACCCGGACCTGGCCGACCCCTGGCTGGAGCACCTCACGGTTGACTACGACGAGGAGCAACGCTGGATCAGCGTGTCGCGCGGCCGGTTGCGCATCGTGTGCAACCTCGGCGCCGAGGCGGTGAAGGTGCCCGTCGCCGGTGACGTGGTGCTGGCCTGGGGCCATCCCGCGGTCGATGCCGCGAGCACCGTGCTGGAAGGCCAGTCGTTCGCCATCCTGGCGGTGCGCGAGCAGCCGTAAACTCACGCCACAACACGGCGTGTCACGGCATTTTGCGTCTGCTCGCCGAGGCTGTGGATAGCGGTGAGCGGCCGGGCGCGCGACCGCCGATGATTCGGCCATGAATCAATCCGCATTCGGCCGGTTCATCGGCTTGCTGAGGAAGAAGCAGCCGGCGCCGGCTCGCCTTGTCGTGGTCAACGAGACGCCGCCGGAACGCAGCGTGGAGCTGTTGTGGACGGGTCCGGGCCTGGGAAGCCTTAGCGGCGAAGGGCTTTGACGCTCGCCTAGACGCTGGGGCGGCCCGCGCTGTGCACCGCCTCGGCGATCGCATCGGCCAGGGGGTCGATTTCGTCGCCGGCCAGGTCCGCGATGGTGACGCGGATGCCCGCCGGCGTGCGGATCCGGTACCGCGTGCCCGGCGCCGCGGCCCAGCCCGCGCGCAGCAGCCGGGTGATCGCGACCGTCTCGTCGGGCACGGGGATCCATACGTTGAGCCCGGAACGTGCGTGCGCGGCGATCGCGCGCTCGGCCAAGGCGGCGGATAGCCGACGGCGGGTGTCGGCGTATTGCCGCTCGGCCGTGGCGACAAGGCGCGCAGCCGCCGGGTCCGACCAGAGGCTGACCGCCAGATCCTGCAGCAGGTGGCTCACCCAGCCCGGCCCGAGCCGCAGGCGGCCATGCACGCGCTCGATGGTGCGACGGTCGCCCGCGAGGACGGCCACGCGCAGGTCGGGGCCGTAAGCCTTGGACGCAGACCGCACGAACGCCCAATGCTCGGTCACGCCGGCCAAGGTGTGCAACGGCGCACCGGAAATGCCCGCGCAGTGATCGTCTTCGACGAGCAGCAGATCGCCGGCCCGGTGCGCCAACAGTTGCCGTAGTTCGTCGGCGCGATCAGCGGATAGCGCTGCGCCCATAGGGTTTTGGGCGCGATTGGTGATGATGAGCCCGCGCGCCCCACGGTCCAGTGCCCGCGCCAGGCTGGCGGGCAGTGGCCCGTCGTCGTCGACCTGAACGGGCTCGGCCGAAAGGCCCAGGGCGGCGAGCAGATCGAGCAGGTTGGCCCACCCCGGGTCCTCGACGGCGACCCGGTCGCCGGGACGCAGGTGCGCGGTCAGGACGCGCTCGATGCCATCGAGCGCACCGCTCGTCAGCGCGAGGTGATCGGCGGGGACGCCGTCGGCGGATAGCGCCGCGCGGGCGAACTCGACCAATGCCGGCGACATGGCCGGCTGCCCGTACAACACCGGGCGGCCCGCAACAGGACCGGGCAGCGTGGCGCCCGCGAGGGGCAGTAGGGCGGGGTCCGGATTGCCGGTCGACAGGTCGCGAACACCGGCGGGGACGTCGAGCCCGAGGAGGGATCGGGGTGTGGTCGCCGGCCGGTGCCGCACCCGGGTGCCGCGCCGGCCTGCGGTCTCCACGGCCCCGCGATGCCGCAGCAGGCGGTAGGCCGCGGCGGCGGTGTTGGCGTTCACGCCGAGCTGGGTGGCCAACTCGCGGACGGACGGCAGCGCATCACCGGGCGTCAGGGAACCGGCCGAAATGGCCTCTTCGATGCTGGCGGCTATGGACTCCGCGCCCGTCCCGGTTATGCTGCTTTGTACTGGCACGCTGACAATTATGTACTAGCACAAAGGTAAAAGCCATGCAGACCGGATATGAGCCGACGCAGCGTACGACGCCCACGCGCTACCGGGAGCGCGCGCACTACGACCGCCAGACCGTCCACCAGATCCTCGATGAGTCGCTGATCTGCCACCTGGGCTACCTCAACGCCGGCCGGCCGGTGGTTTTGCCGACCACGCACGCCCGCCTCGGCGAGACTCTGTACCTGCACGGGTCCACGGGCGGCGGTCCCCTGCTCGCGGCCTGCGCGGCGTCATCGGGCCTGCCCGTGTGCGTCACCGTCACCCTGGTCGACGGGCTGGTGCTGGCGCGCTCCGCCATGCACCATTCGGTGAACTTCCGCTCCGTGGTCGTGCTCGGCGCGGCGCGCGTCGTCGACGACGCGGCCGAAAAACTGCGGGCGCTGGCCGGCCTGCTCGATCACATCGCGCCCGGGCGCGCCGCTGACTGCCGAACCCCGAACCCGCGCGAGCTGGCTGCGACCGGGGTACTCGCGCTCGACCTCGTGGAGGTGTCGGCCAAGGTGCGCACCGGCGGGCCGGTGGACGATCCGGAGGATTGCGCGCTGCCGCACTGGGCCGGCGTGGTGCCGCTGAGCGTGGCGGCCGGGGCGCCGATTCCGGCCGGCGATCTGGATCCCGGCACTCCGGTGCCGCCGTACCTAAGGAAGCGCCGACCCTGAGCTGCGGGGTGCACGCCGGGTGTTGTCCCACCAGGTTCCGACGAGCATGACGGTGCCGGCCCAGGCCATGCCCAGCATCCAGCCGGCGAGCACATCGCTGACGTAATGGACTCCCAGATAGACACGCGAGAACCCGATCAGGAACGCCGAGCCGATCGCGATGGTCCATACCATCACGCGCCCGGTCCACCAGGGGATCAGCCAGCGGGTCAGCATCCACGCAGCGACGACCATGATCGCGACGGTGCCGGTTGCGTGTCCGGAGGGAAACGAATACCCGTCCGCGTCGATGAGGGCGAACGGCAGCGGCGGGCGTTTTCGACCTACCAAGGCTTTGGCGGCGAAGAGCATCAACGAAACCCCACCGCCACCAACCAGAGCAAGCACCACGGGCCGCCATGACCTGCACCGGCAACCGGCAGCAACGGAGATCGGGAAGGCGAGCGCAGCCAGAAAAAGGGGCCCGCCCGCGAGAGTGACCGCCCGCAGGGTGGTGGTCAGCCACAGATCACGGTGGGCCGCCAGCCACCGAGTCACCGGTTGGTCGATTCCGGCGATGCCGTCGCCCTCGAGCACGTCGTCGAGCACTTCGGTAAAGCCGACCGCCAGCGCCACTACCACGGCTAGCCCGAGAAGCAATGCGACACCGGCGACCTCGCTCGCGGCCCACCGACGGGCCAGCGACCGCCCCCTGTCGCCGATCCGGTCACTCACCCATGTCAGCGTTTTGCCGATCACGGCGGAGTTGGACAACCTCTCCCCGAGCCTCCGTAACGGAGGTACGCGCCGAGCAGCCCAAATCGCCGCCCACGCAAGCAGCACGAGCGAACCTATAAGGCCGGCGCTGACCAGGCCGAAACCGCCAGTACCGGGTCCATACTGCTGGTCCATGTACCGCGGCCCGGGGTTTAAAGCAGCAGGTAGCGGTAGGCCGGTGAGCCGGGCTCGAGGCGTTCGACGTGCATCTCCGTCGCCCGCATCCGCGCCAGCAGGCCGTCCAGGTCGGCCGACGACGCCAACTGGATGCCCACCAGCGCCTCGCCGGTCTCGCGGTTGTTGCGCTTGATGTACTCGAACAACGTGATGTCGTCGTCGGGCCCGAGCACCTCGTCGAGGAAACGGCGCAACGCGCCGGGCTCCTGCGGGAAGTCCACCAGGAAGTAGTGCTTGAGGCCGAGGTGGACCAGCGAGCGCTCCAGCACCTCGCCGTAACGCGACACGTCGTTGTTGCCGCCCGAGATGAGGCACACCACGGTGGAGCCGGGCTCGATGTCAGCCTCCAGCAGCCCGGCGATCGACAGCGCGCCCGCGGGCTCGGCGATGATGCCCTCGTTCTGATAGAGGTCCAGCATCGCGGTGCACACCGCTCCCTCGTCGATCGCGGTGATCGACACCATGTCACCGGCGGCCGCCAGTGCGGCATACGTCAGCGTCCCCGCGCGCCGCACCGCGGCGCCGTCGACGAACTGGTCGACGTGGTCGAGCGTCACCGGCTCACCGGCGGCCAGCGCGGCCATCATCGCCGCGGCCCCGGCCGGTTCAACGCCCAGCACCGACGTGTTCGTCGTCCGCTCGGCCAGGTAGGTGGTGATGCCGGCGATGCAGCCGCCACCGCCCACGGGGACCACCACCAGGTCCGGTTCCCCAACGCCAAGCTTGTCCAGTTGATCCAGTAGCTCGACGGCGATGGTGCCCTGACCGGCGATGGTGCGCAGGTCGTCATACGGGGGCACCAGCGTGGCGCCGGTGCGTTCGACGTCGGCCAACGCGGCCTCGGCGGCCAGGTCATAGGTCCTTCCGCCCACGATCAGGTCGATGAACTCACCGCCGTGGTAGCGGATTCGGTCCCGCTTTTGCTGGGGAGTCTTGGCGGGCACATAGACGCGGCCGTGCACCCCCAGCGTCCGGCACGCATAGGCGAAACCCTGCGCGTGATTGCCCGCCGACGAACACACCACCCCCGCGGCCAGCTCCTCGTCGGACAGCTGCACCAGCAGGTTGTAGGCCCCACGCAGCTTGTAGGAGCGCACGACCTGCAGGTCTTCGCGCTTGAGGTAGACCTGCGCGCCGGTGATCGCCGACAACCGGTCGCTGTACTGCAGCGGGGTCGGCGTGACCACCGCGGCGATCCGCTTGGCCGCGCTGTCGATGTCAGCCGCGCACAGCGGCGAGACGCTCGGGCTCTGGCTCAATTCGGCGGACACTGATCAATGGTGCCATGCCAGCCGACCAACCCCGGAATTCAGCCGACCGGGGTCAGCACGAACACCGGGATCTGCCGGTCCGTCTTGGTCTGGTATCCGGCGTAGTCCGGCCAGGCCTCGACGGCGCGCTCCCACCAGGCCGCCTTCTCGTCGCCGAACACCTCGCGAGCGTCGTATTCGCGGGTGGTGCCGCCGTCCTGCAGCTCGACGCGGGGGTTCTTGACGACGTTGTGGTACCAGACGGGGTGCTTCGGAGCCCCGCCGAGTGAGGCGACGATCGCGTACTCGCCGTCGTGCTCGACCCGCATCAGCGGGGTCTTGCGAAGCTTGCCGGTCTTGGCCCCGACCGTCGTCAGCAGGATGATGGGTTTCCCCTTCATGTCCGTGGCCTCGGTCCCGCCCGACTGCTCGTACTTCTCGGCCTGCTCGCGGGACCAATCCCATGGGCTCGGCGCGTATTCCCCTGAAAGTGGCATGCCACCAACTCTATGCGGCGGGCCCCGAGGGCGCCGGACCCGTCAGATAGCGCGCGAGCACCGGACGCACCCATTCGGTGAGCGTCGCGTCGTCCATCTCGGCCAGCGCCGGCACCCCGACGACGTAGCGGGCCATCGCGATTCCCAGCACCTGTGAACCCACCAGCGCGGCCCGCTCGACGGCGCGGTCGGGAGTGACGATGGCCAGCGCCGGCGCCACCTGCTCGACGAAAACCGAAAGCAGCGTGTCGGCGGCCGTGCGATTCGTCGCGGCCGCCCGCAGCAGCGGCAGGAACGAGCCGTGCGGATCCCATACCTGGACGAACAGCGGCACCAGCACGTCCGCGAGGCGCTCGGGGTCGACACCGGAGAGATCGGGAAAACTGACCTCGAGCCGCGACACGGCGGCGAACAGGTCCGCCTTGCTGCCGAAATAGTGCATGACGAGCGCGGGGTCCACGCCGGCCTCCGAGGCGATCGAGCGAATGGTGGTCCGCTCGAAGCCTTGGGTAGAGAACTGGGCGCGCGCGGCGCGCAGGATCGTGGCGCGGGTGACCTTCCCGTCGCGGGCTTTCGCGGGCATCACCGGATTGTATTCAACAACTGTTGACACGGCCAGGGGCCGGACCTACCGTTGAGTTCAACAGTTGTTGAACTCAATTGCCGAGGAGGTCCTCCCATGACCGTGACCGTCATCCAGATCGGGCTCGATCCCGACGTCATCGACTACTCGTCGCCGGATTTCGCGCAGTTCCCGGGGCTGTCGAAGGACACGCTGCGGGCGGCCAACGACGACAACGTCGCGGCGTTGCGCGCCGCCGGCTACGACGTCGACAACTGCCTGATCGACTTCGGCGCGGCGGGCGTCGACAAAGCCCGGCAATGGCTGGACGCCAAGCGCTACGACGCGGTGCTGATCGGGGCCGGGGTTCGCCTGGTCGCCGGCAACACCCTGCTGTTCGAGTCGATCGTCAACCTCGCGCACGCGACCCAGCCCGGCTGCCGCTTCGTCTTCAATCGCGCGGCGCAGCCCACGCCCGGCGACATCCGCCGCTGGTACCCGCAGCCGGAGGGAGCGGCGCGATGACCGACCACGAAGTCGACGTGCTGGTTGTGGGGGCGGGCCCCACGGGCCTGACCGCTGCGGGTGACCTGGCTCGCGCCGGGCGGTCGGTCACCGTGCTGGAACGCTGGCCGACCGAGAACCCGTCGAGCCGCGCGTTCGCCACCATGGCGCGCACGCTGGAAGTGCTCGGCGCGCGCGGCCTGGCCGACGACGTGTTGGCGCTCGGGTACCACGCGCCGCGCGTGCGGCTGTTCGCCGGGGCGCAGATCGACCTGACCCATCTCGACTCGCCCTACCCGTTCGTGTTGGTCGCCCCGCAGACGAACGTGGATGCGGCGCTGCGCCGCTATGCGCTCGCCGAGGGCGCGGACATCCGGCGTGGTACCCAGGTGATCGCGCTCGACCAGGACGCCGATGGCGTGAGCGTCACCGCCGGGCCCAAGGACGACGACGATCCCGCCCACCGCCAGACGTGGCGGTCGCGGTACGTAATCGGCGCCGACGGTGCGCACAGCACCGTTCGAACGTTGGTGGGCGCCGGCTTTCCCGGCAAGACGGTGTTGACGTCGATCATGCTGGCCGACGTCAAGCTGGCCCACGGACCTACCGGCGGGGGCCTGACGGTCGCGGCCCCCGGTGACGTCCTGGGTTTTCTGGCCCCCTATGGCCGCCACGACCCGGACGGCTCGTGGTATCGCGCCATGGTGTGGGACCGCGGTCACCAGGTGCCCGACAACGAGCCTGTCGAGAACGCCGAGATCGTCGACGTCCTCGCCCGGGGCATGCGCACCGACTACGGCGTGATCGAGGTCAGCTGGAAGTCCCGATTCCATTGCGACGAAAGGCAAGTCGAGCAATACCGCCACGGGCGGGTGTTCCTGGCCGGCGACGCCGCGCACGTGCACTCCCCCATGGGCGGCCAGGGCATGAACACCGGCATTCAGGACGCCGCCAACCTGGCCTGGAAGATCGACGCGGTGCTCGGCGGCGCCGACGAGGGCCTGCTGGACACCTACCAGGCCGAACGCCACCCGATCGGCAAGCGCGTGCTGTTGCAGTCCGGACTATTGGCCCGCGCCGCGACACTGCATCCGCGGCCCGCACGGTGGTTGCGTAACCTGTTGGCGCCCAGGCTCCTTCGGATTCCGGCGGTGCGGGACCTGGTGGCGGGCAGTTTCGCGGGCACGACGCTGCGCTACGGTCGCCGCGGGCTGGTCGGCACCCGCGCCACGCAGATCCCGCTCGTCGAGGGACGGTTGACCGAATTGCAGCGCACCGGAGCGTTCGTCCTGGTGCGGGAACGCGGCACCCCGCCGGTCGAGGCTCCCGGGATGCTGCAGGCGGAGCGGACCGACAGCGGACCGGCGGTGCTGGTCCGTCCCGACGGATACATCGGCTGGGCCGGGTCTTCGGCCCATGCACCGGCGCGAATCGTCGAGCCGGCCGCGACGCGCGCGGGGTGATCGGCTACGGCTGCGTCTCGCGTTGCGACTCGACAAACGGGCGAAGGTGGATGCGCGTCTGGTGATCGGGCGCCCCGGCCTCGCCGTCGGCATGCCTGCCGCGCGTGTAGTCGCCCTGCCACGGCACTCGCTCGCCCAGGGCCGTGTTGGTCGCGGCCTGGGCCTGCCCCAGCTCGTTGCGCGAACGAAGGAAGAACTCGTGTTTACGGCGCACTTCCTCATCGGACTCGATCGGCCTGGTTTCCGGGGCGAACTCCTCAAGCTCGCCCCGGCGCTGCGGGACGATCATGCAGATCGGCTCGTCGACGTCGAACCGCACCGGCATCATCTTGCGGGTGATCTGCCAGCTCATGCTGAAACTCGATGTGGCCCAATCGGTCTCGACTATGCCCTCCAACGGCGACACGGCGTCCTTCGGGTAGTTCGCCGGCCCGCGGACCAACAGGTTATATCCGGGCGGGGTGCGAAACAGCATCGGCAGATGCCAGGTCAAGATGCCGTGACCGAAGTGGCTGAAGGGCAGCAGCTGACCGGCGTCGCGCCGGTCGGGTGCGATCAGCACCCCCATGCTTTCGTCCCCGCCCATCCACGTGGCGGTGAATGCGCACGGATTGCGCAGCTCCCAGCCACTCTGGTTGGCGATGAGCATCGGCAAGCACCGATTCGGCCAACCGTTCCGCATCTCCGACATCCACGGCCGGCTGATGGGGGCCGGTGCTATCGGCGGCGCGTTGTCCTGGGTGGTGAACGCGATCAACGGGCGCGTCTGCCCGCCGGACTTCTCAGTCATCGACTCCTCAATTCGCTGCTTGCCGCAGACGGTGTCCAAACCACTACCCAGTGTGCCGGTCGGCGAAAGGTCTACCGCGTCCCGGCCAGGCTCGCGATGGTATTGACCCGCCGGACGGCCGTGGCGATCTCGTCGGCGAACTCGCGCCGTCGCTGGGCGATATCCAGGTCCTCAAAGCCGTCCACCAGCTCGCGATGCCGGGCCAACCGCAGCGCGGTCTTGAACAACTCCATCGACCTGGATTCGGCGCTGGCCATCCTGCGTTGCAGCTCCCACTGTTTGCCGACCTCGAGGCATTCGGTGAGAAACGCGTTCTCGTCGAATGATTCGTCCTCGTAGGCGCCCAGCCGGTCGGCGACGATGTGGTAGGCATCCAGGAACGGCCGTAGCACCAGGTGGGCCAGCAGCAGGTCGGCCTTCTCTAACAGGCCGCGTATGTCGGCTGCGCTGGCCGCCTTGCTGGTGTCTTCCACCCGCCCGATCAGGCGCACTTCGTCGGCGAGTTCCTTCTCGAACTGCGCGCGCGCCGAGAACAGGAACTCGAATTTCAGCAATTCGCGCAGGCTCAGCGCCTCGTCGCGCACGGTCGTCGGCAACACCAAACCGTCCACCGAAGCCTCCGCGTCTTCGATGGCGGCCAGCAACGCCGTCTCGGCGATCGCGCGGTCGACCACGATGTGAATGGCTGTGTTGCGGTAGAACGCCGCCACCAGGTGCTGGTCCGCGCCGATGCCCCAGACCGGTTCGGTGCCGGCGTCGTAGACGCTGACCACGCCCGAGGCGACGAGCTGATGCAGCGTCCAGCGGATGGTCGAGCGGTTCGTCAGGTCGGCGGCGCCCGCCACCGTCCAGTTCCGCGCCGCGATGTAGCTCGCCAGTGGCCGTACGGTGGCCAGCACCTCGCTGATGGACAACGAGCGGTCGGCACCCAGGAGTGCGAGGCTCACCACCGCGGTGGGGGTGACCGGGGTGGCGCGGTTGATCCTGTGCTCGACGTCCAGCGCGATGCGTTCGATCTCGGTGCCCGTTCCGGACTCCTCGGCGCGCAGCTCCTCGAGGCGCTTGCGCAGCGGCAGCGGTTCGCCGAAGTCCAGGTAGGCGCGGCCGAGCCGCTCGCCCTGCTGCCGGGCCAGCCGGATCAGGAAACGGAAGTCCTCGGGCCGCTTCGTCGCGCCGTAGGCCTCGGTGGTCATCGCCTCCACCTCGTGCAGCTGGTCGTAAACGATCGAGGTGGGCACCAAATACACCTCCGGGCCGTCGATTTCGTCGACGGCGTCACTGATGTAGCGCAGGATCCCGTAGACCGGCGGCCGCAGCTTGCCGGTCCGGGTGCGGCCGCCTTCGATCGACCAGGTGAGGTTCGCGTGATTTTGCACCAGCTGGGCGGCGTAGGCGCGTAACACGAAGCGGTATACGGGAATGTCTTTGGTCTGGCGCCGGATGAAGATCGTGCCGGTGCGCTTGGCCCACGTCCCCATCGGGAAGAAGTTCAGATTGGCGCCGCCGAAGGTGAGGGCGGGCGAGAGCCGATTGGCCTGAATCACCTCCGGCAGCAGCAGGCCGTCCAGATAGGAGCGATGCGAAAAGGCAAACGCCAGCGTCGCTTTACGATCCAGTTTGCGCAGCTGCGCGATCTGGTCCTCGTCCACCAGCACGTCGTAGGCCCGCATCAGCCAACGACTGAAGCTGCGCCAGGCCGTGACGGCCCGCTCGTCCAGCGAGGGCGCCATCTCCCGTAGGTAGCATGCGGCCTCGGCGCGCACATTGGCCAGGTTGCGCCCGAGCTCGTCGGCCAGCCCGCTCAGCCGCTCGTCATACCACGGGGCGGCGAGCAGCTGGACAACCTCCTCCGGGTCGGTCGTCAGGGGTGTCGCCGACTCCTCGACAATCCCGGTGCGCTGCAGCAGCTTTCGCACTCCTGCCCGTCCGAACTCGCGCGCGGTCGCCCCCGGTCCCCCGCTCATGCCGGCTGCACCGTCGCGGTCGCCGAAGGCTCGTGCACGTCCGGGGGTAATTCGGGCGCGTAGAGTTCCTCGATCTCGCTCGCGTACTTCGTCATGATCGGCTTGCGCTTGAGCTTCATGGTCAGCGTGATCTCGTCTCCCCCGGGCTCCCAGAGTGACGGCAGTATCCGGAAGCGTTTGATCTGTTCCACCCGTGACAGTTTGGCGTTGCCCTCGGCCACGCCCGCGGCGATCCGGGCAATCACGTCCGGATGGGCAGCCAGGGCCGCGGGCGACGCGTCGGCCAGGCCGTGCTGGGCCGCGTAGGGAGCGACCGATTCGGCGTCGAAGACCATGAGCGCGGAGTTGTACGGCCGCCCGTCACCGATCGTGATCATCACGCCGACCATCGGACACGCGGCCAGGACGGTGTTCTCAATGTTGGCCGGCGACATGTTCTTTCCCGCGGCGTTGATGATCAATTCCTTCTTGCGGTCGATGATCCTCAGGTAGCCCTCGTCGTCGACTTCGATGATGTCGCCGGTGTGCAGCCAGCCGTCGGCGTCGATGGCCTCCGCGGTCTTGGCGGGTTCCTTGCGGTAGCCCTTCATCACCAGCGGACCGCGCACCAGGTACTCGCCGTCATCGGCGATCCTGCCCTCGAGCCCGGGCAGCAGCTTGCCGACGGTGCCCAGGCGCGCGTCGCGGGGATGGCTGACGGTGGCGGCGCAGCTCAGCTCCGACATCCCCCAGACCTCAGCGATCGGGATTCCGATGCCGGCGAAGAACGCCAGGGTCTCCTTGGGGATCGGGGCCGCGCCGGAGACGGCCCAACGGAGTTCGCTCAAGCCGAGCCGTTCGCGCAGCTTGGACAGCACAAGCTCGTCGGCCTGGGCCCATTCGGCGGCCAACTCGTCCGACATGGCCTCGCCGGCCACCAAGGCGGCGGCGCGCTTGCCGGCCACCGACATCGCCCACTGCAGCGCCTGACGCTTGACCTCGTCCGCCTCGTTGCCGACGGCGAATTCTATTCCGGCCTTGAGCTTTTCCCACACGCGCGGAACCCCGGCCCACACCGTGGGCCGCACGTCGGGCAGCGCGGCGGCGATGGCTCGGGCATCAGAGACCACCGTGACCTGGGCGCCGAACACTTCCAACGCGTACAGACCCATCACCCGGTCGGCGATGTGCGCCGTCGGGAGATACGACGTGACCCGGTCACCGAACTGGGACGGGAGGATCGCGTTGAGGGCGTACGCCTCGAAAAGCAGGTTGGCGTGGGTCATCTCCACACCCTTGGGATTTCCGGTGGTCCCGGAGGTGTAGATGAGCGTGACGACGTCGTCGGGCCGCACCGCCCGCCAGGTCGCCTCGAAGTCGAAATCGTCCTGCGCGGCGGCGTACACGTCGTCCACCGAGATGGTGCCGGGCGGTGAACCGTCGATGCAGACGATGTGCTCGATGGATGCGCCGCTCGCGCGGATGCGGTCCACGTACTGCTCCTCGCAGATCGCGACCCGGGTGCCGGCGTTGTCGAACAGGTAGGTCAGCTGCTCGGCGGGCAGCGTGTTGTACACCGAAAACGAAGTGGCGCCCAGGTGTTGGGCGCCTATCTCGAACGGGTAGAACTCGATTCGGTTGGCCATCATCAGCGACACCGTGTCGCCCCGCCCGACCCCCAAGCCGGCCAGGCCGGCGGCTACCTTCCGCACCTGCGCCGCGAGCTCGCGCCACGTCATCGTCTGCGTGTCGCCGGGCGTCCGGAGCGCGACGGCATCCGGATCGATCGACGCGCTGCGCTGGAAAGCCTCGCACAAGGTGACCGGGCGCTCGGCTGTCGTCATTTGTGTCCTCTCAGCTCTGCCTTCGTGAGCGTACGTCCGTGGTCGGAGACGCGGAACAGATCACGCCGGATCCGGACGCCAGAGCTGCAGCGTGCTCGATATGCCGGCGGGTAGTTCCAAGAGTTCGATGGGGGTGCCGTCGGGGTCGTAGATGAAGAACATCCGGACGCCGCCGATATCGACGGGCGGCTCGGCCCGGACGCCGGGGTGCTCGCTCCGGAGGGCGTCGTAGCAGGCGTCGAGGTTATCGACCCGGAACGAGATGTTGGTGTAGCCCAGGTGCGGCCCGCTCGGGCACTCGGGGACGGCGCCCAACGACAGCAGCTCGACCATGGCGGCGCCGATCAGCCCGCCGACCATGCGGCCCCGCTGCGCGGCCCCGCCGGTCACCGAATCCAGGCCGGCCCCGTCGAGCTCGACGTCGAACACGACGTCCATGCCGAGCACCGCCGTGTAGAACGCCAGGGAGGCCTCGATGTCGGAGACACCGATGCAGACGTGCGAGAAGTTCTGCAGGGCGATGGGGTGCGGCTGGCTCATGGGCGCTCCTTTGCTCAGGCGGGCACAGCGGTGTGAATCCCACAGGTACACGAGTCAATTGACGGACACGTGCACCGCATACCCCATTCGATGACGGCTCGCGCCCGGGCCAGCGACTCCATTTGCGCGTCAATCTCGGCGAGTTTCGCCTCGGCCAGCGCGCGGCTGGCCGGCCGGCCCGGTGCGTCGTCGGCGAACAGCAGCTGAATCTCCTCCAGCGCAAAGCCGGCCGATTTGCAGAGCCGGATCACCTCGAGCCGGGCCAGCACCGAATCGTCATAGCGGCGCTGGCCGCCCAACCGCCCCGGCGGCGGCACCAGCCCGATTTGTTCGTAGTAGCGCAGCGTGGTCGCCGCGACCCCGGCTTGGCGTGCCACCTCGCCGATCGTCAGCCGTGTACCCATCGGGCCTCCTTCGGCACTTGACTTAGAGCCAACTCTAAGTCGTTGACTGGGACCATGCACACACGTTCACCCGCCGATTTGAGCACCGCACGCTACGCGCTACTCCGATCGTTCCGCCGCGACGGCACGCCCGTCGACACCCCGATCTGGTTCGGGCTGGACGGCGACGCGCTGCTGTTCCGCACCAAGGTGGGGCCGAAGACCAGGAGGCTGACCGCGCACCGCGACGTTGAACTCACCGCGTGCGACTATCGCGGGCGGGTCCGGCCGGGCGCGATGACGGTGGCGGGCCGGGCCACCATCCTGTCGGGTGCCGACGCCGAGCGGGCCAACCGCATCCTGCGCAAACGGTATGGCTGGCAATGGAACATCGTGCCGTTGATCAAGGTCCCGGGCATCACCAACGTTCACCAAGGCCTGTGCGTGCGCGAGAAGCTGAGCCGCGCACGCGACCGCGGCGTTTGGGCCGACAGCGTCATCGTCCGGGTGGATGTGCCATGACCCCGGGAGAAGACCGAACCTTTCCGCTGAATTCTTAGCCACGCACGCTTGCGCCTCCAGTGTTACGGTGTCGTGAGTCAAGCACTCTCGCTTCTACTTTGAGGGGCGCGGTCGTGGCGAATTCTGTGATGGGTGACTTCGTCAGCCAACTGCGGGTCGCGTTTCACCAGCTGCGGGACTGGGCCTATCCGGACGAGATAGACCACAACCTCTTTCGCGCCTTAATGAAGACGCCGCACGACGTAGGCGGCGAGCCGGATGCCCCGGCGGTCTTTGAGGAGAAAGAGGAGGAGCAGTGGGAACTCAACACGTTTGTGACGTGCGAGGTCCTCGGCTGGCGGGGTATCTGGACATCCGAGGAACGCAGGCGGCTCGGCAACGTCGATGTCGGAAGGATGCAGTATCTCGGCTTCCCTTACTACGGCCGTTGGGTTTTGGCCGTGGCCCGCTGCCTCGTCGACAAGCGGCACATCACGCTCGGTGAGCTGATCGAACGGGCCGGCGAAGTTCGCGAGCGCGCGGGCGGCGGGTTATTGGAGCCCCTGCCCCGCACCTCCGGCGACGCGAGGGCGGTGACCCGGAACCGCCATCACATCGAGGCGCTCGGCAAGGGAGATCCGCAGTTTTTCGCTGGCACGGCCGGCGCGGCCCGGTTCGCGGTCGGCGACCCGGTGTTGGTGCGGGATCTGCCAACCATCTTCTACACGCGCACCCAGGAGTACCTGCGGGGCAAGCCGGGCACGGTCGTCAAGGTGTCGTACGAGAGCCTGGCCTCCGAAGACGAGGCCTTCGACCGCGAAGACCAGCAGCCGGAGTGGTTCTACATTGTCCGCTTCAGGATGACCGACCTGTGGGAGCCCTACACGGGTTGCCCGAACGACACACTCCAAGCGGAGATATCGGAACGGTGGCTGCAGCCGGCTACCTAGCCCGAATCAGCACTATCACCCGATGATCAGGATGGCGAGATGACAGAGCACGTCGAGGCGGCCGACCAACCCGAACGCCACGCAGCACCGATGGTCGACGAGGTCACCGACTTTGAGGTGCTAGAAATCGCGCTGCGTGAGCTGGCGATTGAGAAGGGGCTGTTCACCGCCGAAGACCACCGCCACTACACCGAGTTCGTCGAGCAGCTGGGACCGGCGCCCGGTGCGCGGTTTGTCGCCAAGGCCTGGGTGGACCCGGATTTCAAGCGGTTGGCCCTCGACGATGGCATCGCCGCCAGCCGCGAGGTGGGCATCGACTGGCTCCACCCCACCGGCTTCGGAACTCCCAGCGATTTCACGGCATTACACGTACTCGAGGACACTGAAACACTGCACCACGTGATCGTGTGCACGCTGTGTTCGTGCTATCCGCGCCCGCTCCTGGGAAACTCGCCCGAGTGGTACCGGACACCGAACTACCGACGTCGCATCGTGCGCTGGCCACGCCAGGTCCTCGCGGAGTTCGGCCTTTATCTCCCGGAAACCGTTGAGATCCGCGTCGAGGACTCCAACTCCAAGCACAGGTTTCTCGTGCTGCCGGTCCGACCGCAAGGGACCGAGGACTGGAGCGAGGACCAGCTTGCCGAGATCGTGACGCGAGACTGCATGATCGGCGTCGCGCTTCCCAAGCCCGGGGTGACGTCCGACGTACAGCGCCCCGTGCACCCCGCGGTCCGTCCGGCCGAAAACTACTGAAGGCCAAGCGATGTCTACCGAAATCGACGTCACTTCCGTCCGGGTGCCGACGCTGCAGCAGGTTGCTGAACGAGAGCAGGTGTGGCCCGTGATGGCGGAGAAATACGGCGTGACCAATCCCGTACCGCCCTGGAAGTCCAGCCTGGACGGGATGTGCGAGGCGCTCGACAGGGAAGGAGCGGCACTAGAGCTCCTGACGCGTCGACATGACGAGGACCGCCTCGGCGAAGAGGTGTACGCAGCCCTGCCGTATCCGGAGAGCCAGCTCATCGCGCTGGCGCACTCCCTCATTGCCAGGAATGTCATCGACGAGGCGGCGCTGGCTGAACGCATGCAAATGGTCCGTGTGCGGCTGCAGGCCGGCGACGCGTAGTTAATCGCGAGTGTGAAGTTAGTTTCACGTTCGGGCACCAGCGTGAAACTAACTTCACACTCGGCTTCGAGATCAGCACGAGCTAGCTGCCCAGGCACCCCGGGCCGAGCAGCTCCTTGAGGTCCCCCATCAACGCGGGCGAGGGCGTCACCCGCAGCGACGCATCGAGTTCCAGCGTGGTGATCCGGTCCCCGCTGATGAGCCGCAGATGCACCTGAGAGGTGCCGGGGTGGCGCGCCAGCACCTGCTTGAGCGCGCTGACCTTGTCGATGGTGCACTGCCGGGTGGGCAGGCTGACCGCGATCGGACGGTTCGGCTGGGCGTTGGAAAAGTCCGGCACCACAAGCTCATTGGCGATCAGGCTGATCCGGTCGTCGCGGATGGCCACCTTGGCGTTGATCAGCACCACCGCGTCGTCGGTGATGTCGGCGCCGTAGGCGGAATACGCGTGCGGGAAGAACATCACCTCGATACCGCCGGTGAGGTCTTCCAATTGCGCTGATGCCCAGGGCATTCCGTTCTTGTTGACCCGCCGGTTCACCGACGCCAGGATGCCGCCCACCCGCACCTGGGTCTCATTGGCAACGTCGCCGTCCAGGATGGCCGGGATCTGGGTGTCCACCTGGGCGGCCAGCAGGTGGGCCACACCGTTGAGCGGGTGCCCCGACACGTACAAGCCGAGCATCTCGCGCTCCAGCGCCAGCTTGTGTTTGTCCTCCCACTCGTCTTCGGGCACCTTGATGGTGAACACCGCTTCGGTGCAGCCGTCATCGCCGCCGAACAGATCGAATTGGCCCATCGCCTCGGCCTTTTTGGTGCCCAGCACCGAGTCGACGGCGTCGGTGTGCACCAGGAAGAGGCCCTTGCGGGCATGGCTCAGGGAGTCGAACGCGCCCGCCTTGATCAGCGACTCGGTGACCTTCTTGTTGCACGCCGAGATGTCGATCTTGTTCAGGTAGTCCGAGAAGTCGGTGAACTTCCCTTTCTCGTTGCGGGTGTTGATCAGCGAACCGACCACATTGGCGCCGACGTTGCGCACCGCGCCCAGCCCGAAGCGGATGTCCTGGCCGACCGACGCGAAGTTCACCAGGGACTCGTTGACGTCCGGCGGCAACACGATGATGCCAAGCTTGCGGCAGTCGGCCAGATAGACCGCGGCCTTGTCCTTGTCGTCGCCCACCGAGGTCAACAGGCCGGCCATGTACTCGGCCGGGTAGTTGGCCTTCAGATAGGCTGTCCAGTAGGACACCAGGCCGTAGCCCGCGGCGTGCGACTTGTTGAACGCATATCCGGCGAACGGAAGGATGGTGTCCCACAACGCTTTCACGGCCCGCTCGGAGAAACCGTTCGCGGTCATGCCTTCGTAGAAGCCCTTGTACTCAGCCTCCAGCACCTCGAGCTTCTTCTTGCCCATCGCCTTGCGCAGCGCATCGGCCTTACCCATCGTGTAGGAGGCCACCTTCTGGGCGATCAACATGATCTGCTCTTGGTAGACGATCAGACCGTGCGTCTCGGAAAGGATTTCGCGCAGCGGTTCCTCGAGCTCCGGGTGAATCGGCTTGATCGCCTGCCGGTTGTTCTTGCGGTCGGCGTAGTCGTTGTGGGCGTTCATGCCCATCGGGCCGGGACGGTACAGCGCCAGCACGGCAACGATGTCGTTGAACTCGGTGGGCTGCATGCGGCGCAGCAGGTCGCGCATCGGCCCGCCGTCGAGCTGGAACACCCCCAGCGTGTCGCCGCGGCCCAGCAGCTCGTAGGTCGCCTTGTCGTCCAGTGGCACCGATTCCAGGTCGAGGTCAATGCCCCTGTTGGCCTTGATGTTCTCGAGTGCGTCGCCGATGATCGTCAGGTTGCGCAGGCCCAGGAAGTCCATCTTCAGCAGGCCGATGGCCTCGCACGACGGGTAGTCCCAGCCGGTGATGATGGCCCCGTCCTGCGGCCGCTTCCACAGCGGGATGGCCTCGGTGAGCGGCTCGCTGCTCATGATCACCGCGCACGCGTGCACCCCGGCGTTGCGGATCAGACCCTCCAGGCCGCGCGCGGTCTGGTAGATGGTGCGGACGTCCGGATCGGTTTCGATCAGGCCGCGCACCTCGGCGGCCTCTTTGTACCGCTCGTGCGCCGGATCGGTGATGCCCGACAGCGAAATGTCCTTGGCCATGATCGGCGGCGGCAACGCCTTGGTGATCCGGTCGGCGATGGCGAAGCCGGGCTGGCCGTAGTGGATGCGCGCCGAATCCTTCAGCGCGGCTTTGGTTTTGATGGTGCCGAAGGTGATGACCTGGGCGACGCGGTCATGGCCCCACTTGTCGGCGGCGTAGCGGACCATCTCGCCGCGACGGCGGTCGTCGAAGTCGATATCGATGTCGGGCGCCGACGGACGCTCGGGGTTGAGGAACCGCTCGAACAGCAGACCGTGCGGAATGGGGTCGATGTTGGTGATGCCCAGCGCGTAGGCCACCAGCGAGCCCGCCGCCGAGCCACGCCCGGGCCCCACCCGGATGTCGACCGACCGCGCGTAGTTGATCAGGTCGGCGACGATCAGGAAGTACGACGGGAAGCCCTTGTCGCAGATGACCTTGATCTCGTATTCGGCCCGGTCGATGTAGTCCTGGCCGACGCCGGACGGGAAACGCCGCCGCAGTCCCGCCATCACCTCGTGGTGCAGCCAGGTCGCCTGGTCGTGCCCCTCGGGCACCGGGAAGATCGGCATCCGGTCGCGTGGTGCCCACACGTCGTCGTAGGACTGCACCCGCTCGGCGATCAACAGTGTCGAGTCGCACGCGCCGGGAATCTGGTCGTCCCACAGCTGGCGCATCTCGGCGGCCGACTTCAGGTAGTAGCCGTCGCCGTCGAACTTGAAACGGTTGGGATCCGACAGCGTCTTGCCGGTCTGCACGCACAACAGCGCCTCGTGATTGTGGGCGGCGTCGCGGGTGACGTAGTGGCAGTCGTTGGTGGCCAGCGGGGGGATGCCGAGCTTGCGGCCGATCTCGAGCAAGCCCTCGCGAACCCGCTGCTCGATGGACAGCCCGTGGTCCATCAGCTCGAGGAAGTAGTTGTCGGCGCCGAAGATCTCGCGCCACCTGGCGGCCGACTCCAGCGCCTCGCGGTCCTGCCCCAGCCGAAGACGGGTCTGCACCTCACCCGATGGGCACCCGGTGGTGGCGATGACGCCCTCGGCGTGTTCGGCGATGATCTCGGCGTCCATCCGCGACCACTTGCCGAGCTGCCCCTCGAAGGAGGCCAGCGAGGACAGCTTGAACAGGTTGCGCAGGCCGGTGGCGTTCTCGGCCACCATCGTCAGGTGCGTGTAGGAGCCGCTGCCCGAGACATCGTCGGACTTCTGGCTGGGATCACCCCACAGGATCCGCCGGGTATCGAAGCGAGAAGCGGGAGCGATATACGCCTCGACCCCGATGATCGGCTTGATCCCGGCCTTCGTCGCCGCGTTGTAGAACTCGCTGGCGCCGAACATGTTTCCGTGGTCGGTCATCCCGACCGCGGGCATCTGCAGCCGCTCCACCTCGGCCAGCATCGGCGTGATCTTCGCGGCCCCATCCAGCATCGAGTACTCGGTGTGGTTATGCAGGTGCACGAACGACGACTCGCGACGAACGCTCGCGTGAGGAGGAATCGAACCGGTCATAGGGACGCCAGTCTATGACTGAGGACCGACGGCTTTCGGGCGTGTCGCGAAGTGTGTCTGCTATTGATTCGTGGCGACCCGCCGCGCCCGGCTACGCCGCGCTTGCGATCGCCACGCTTCTACCCGTACAGCTCGACGAACTGCTGCAGCGACTTCTGCACGTCCCCTTTGACGGCGCGGGCCGCCGCCGCACCCACCGGGCCGAACAGCGCGCGCCCGCCCAGCTCAAGGCGCAGACCGAGGGTCGATCCACCCGCGGCGGCCTGCACGGTGAGCGTGACGGCGTACCTGGCACCGCCCTTGCCGGACCCCGACAGCGCGACCTGATGCGGCGGGTCCCACGTGGTCACCGTCCACGTCACCCGGTTGCGGAAGCCCTTGGCCCGGGCCACGCCCACGACCTGGGCGCCCTCGCCGAGCTCCTCGGGCAGATCACTGCGCCAGCCCTCGTGCATCACCAGCCAGTCGCCCAGGTCCGACAGGTCGGAGACGTGCTCCCACATCTCCTTCGGGCTCATCGGCATATCGGCGGTCAGGTCAACAGCGGCCACCCGATTCCTCCTTGCTCCCCCGCGAACACCACGCTGGCGTGATGCTCGGCGCTCAATGCCACGCTGGCGTGACGCTCGGCAAGACTCAGCGCTTGGGTCCCCCGCGGAAGCGGTTACCGATCCGGATCCCCGGCAGCAGCAGGCTGCGCGGGGCGAATCTACCGCCGGTGCTGACGACCTTGGGCACGACGCCGGGCACCACGGTGCGCCGGCCGGCCAGCATTCCGCCGATCGCCGCCTCGGCGACGTCGCGCGCCGACACTTGCGCGATGGGAATGCTGAACCGCTCGGCGTTGGCGATCTCGGCCCACTCGGTCGGCACCGGCCCGGGGCAAAGACACGTGACGGACACCCCGGTTCCGTGCAGCTCCTCGTGCACGGCTTCGGAGAAGGTCTGCACGAAGGCCTTGGTGGCCGAATAGACCGCCATGTAGGGCACCGGCTGAAAACCGGCGATCGACGCGATGTTCATCACCGCTCCGGCACCGCGCTCGACCATGCCGGGCAGGACCGCGTGGGTGAGTTCCATCAGCGCCAGCGCGTTGAGGGTGACCTCTTCGCATTCACGCTCGAGCGGCAGCTCGTGGAAGACCCCGCTGGTGCCGAACCCGGCGCTGTTGCACAGGCCCGCGATCGGCTCGGCGCGCAGCCGGTCCGCCAACGTCGCGCGGCCCGTGGGATCGCCGAGGTCCAGCGGCAGCACCTCGACCGCCACCGAGTATTCCTGGCCCACCTCGTTGGCGAGTTCGTCGAGGCGCTCCCGGCGCCGCGCGACCAGCAGCAGCGGGAAGCCGCGGCGGGCCAGCCCGCGAGCCAGTTCGGCGCCGATGCCGGACGAGGCGCCGGTGATGACGACGGTGGTCTCAATGTCGGGTTTGGGAAGGCTCATGATGTCACCAATGTATCCCGCGAGTGGCCCGCACAAACGTCTCGCTGCGTTTGTCGAATTGCGGTGATTCGCTTGCCGATTCGTCGCCCTTGGCGGCGTGGGAGTCACCGAACATGGCGAACGCGCGGTTGCGCACCCGGTCCATCACCGCCGGGTTCACGGCGTCGGCGACGGCGGCGAATTGCCCGAACGGCGAGCTGGCCCGCCGGGGCCGGTGCACGATCGCGTCCGCGATCACCCCGGCCGCCTGATCCGGCGTCAGCGCCGGGAACTTGTCGTAGAGCGTGGTCGGGCTGATCATCGGGGTGCGCACCAGCGCCATGTGGACGGTGGTGAACTTCACGTCGTCGTTCACGGTTTCGGCCTGCAGGGAATCGCACAGGCTGTCCAGGGCGGCCTTGCTGGCGATGTAGGCGCCGAAGCGCGGCGCGCGGGTCTGCACGCCGACCGAGGAGACGTTGATGATGTGCCCGAACCCGCGTTCCCGCATCCCCGGGATGAATTTGAGGATGAGCTGGACCGCGCCCAGGTAGTTCAGCTGCATCGTCCGCTGATAGTCGTGGATCCGGTCGTAGGACAGTTCCAGCGAGCGCCGGATCGACCGCCCCGCGTTGTTGATCAGGATGTCGACGCCCCCGAGGTCCTTGAGCACCTGATCGGCCATCGCGGCGATCGCGTCCATGTCGGACAGGTCGCACGGGTAGACGTGGGCGGTGCCGCCGATCTCTCGGATTTCAGAGGCTACCTTCTCCAGGTTCTCCCGGGTGCGCGCGACCAGCACCACGGTGCCGCCCGCTTCGGCGATCCGCTTCGCGGCGGCCTCGCCGATGCCCGACGATCCCCCGGTGATCAGGACGACCTTGCCCCCGACGGCCTCGTCGAGCGTGCGGCCCTGCACCGCGTCGAGCAGATTCCTCAGATAGAAGGGCCGGTAGCGCCCAGCGGAGTTGGGGGTGTTGACGATGTGGGACACCGCCGCGAGTGGCTTCTCCACCAAGTTCGCGAGCGGCTTTTCGACCAAGTTCGTGATGTCACCAAGATTCATCGGCTTTCGCTCCTGATGATGTCGGCCCCCCGACCGCAGTTGGCCTGGCCGTTGACCACGACCGCCTCGTGGGGCCGTGCGAATGATGTGACCTGCGTCATTAAGCCAACCTAGGACATCAGCCCCGCGGCTCGATGCAGATTTCGCGCATGCAAGCGGGCCGCGCCGCTCACGCCGCGGCGAAGGCAACCGTCAAGAGTGGGCAATCCGCTTGTTACGCAAAGATATCCGTGCGTGATCGCGAACTAACCCGGATTTTTCGTGGATTATTGTGAGTGTCGGGGTGTAGATACGCGAAAGTGCCTGTCCTGCAAGGGATAATTGGA